>NZ_JBEOXO010000026.1:0-156460 GCF_040296605.1 Streptomyces sp. NPDC002088
ACGCTGGTGTTGGCGGTGACGTTGACCGTCATGCCGAACATGCCGATCGGGGCCCCGTCGCCGGGCCCCTCTGATCGTTTTCTCCACAAACGGAGCACAACTCACCCACAGGGGAGGATTGCATTCCGCAGGTCACGGGTATGACGGGCTACGACCTTGGTGCACAGTCCGGCCGCCTGGGAGGGACCCGACATGATCTTGGAAGCGCTCGGTTCGGCTGTGCTCGGTGTCCTGCTGGCATGGGCGGCGAACCACCGCTTCTCCCACCGCCTGCCGAACCGCGCCCTGGTGTTCGCGACAGGCGTCGCCGGAGCTCTCTTCGGTGACTTCGTCACCCACAGCGCGCTGGGCCCCGGCAGCGTCCTGCCGAGCCTCCTCGGCGCGGCGGTCATCTCCACCGCCTCGCTCTCGCTGCTGCTCCGCCCCGCGGGAAGACTCCGGCGACGATCGGCACCGGCGTAACCGCCGAAGACTCTCGTCGCCATCAAGAGCACCGCCACAGCCCCCGCCGGCCCGCGGGTTCGTCACCGCACTTCCGGCGGAGCGCTTAGGCGGCCAGCCCCAGCGCCGCCATCCGCTTGGTGTGCGCCTCGGTGATCCGGGAGAACATCCTGCCGACCTCGGCGAGGTCGAAGCCGTCCGCGACACCGCCGACGAGCATCGTCGACAGCGCGTCCCGGTCGGCGACCACCCGCTGGGACTGCGACAGGGCCTCGCCCATCAGCCGCCGCGCCCACAGCGCGAGCCGTCCGCCCACGCGCGGGTCCGCGTCGATGGCCGCGCGCACCTTCTCCACGGCGAAGCCGGCGTGCCCGGTGTCGTCGAGGACCGCCAGGACGAGCTCGCGTGTGTCCGAGTCGAGGCGGGCCGCGACCTCACGGTAGAAGTCGCTGGCGATCGAGTCGCCGACGTACGCCTTGACCAGCCCCTCCAGCCAGTCCGAGGGTGCCGTCTGCTTGTGGAATCCGTCGAGCGCGGCAACGAAGGGCTCCATCGCGTGGGTCGGCTCCTCGCCGATCTCCGTGAGCCGGTCGCGCAGCCGCTCGAAGTGGTGGAACTCGGCCGACGCCATCTTCGCCAGCTCGGCCTTGTCCGCCAGCGTCGGCGCCAGCTTGGCGTCCTCCGCGAGCCGCTCGAACGCCGCCAGCTCGCCGTACGCCAGCGCGCCGAGCAGGTCCACGACCGCTGCCCGGTACTGCGGCTCGGTGGAGGCCTGCGCCCAGTCCTGGGCGGCGACTCCGGTGTGCTCGACGGATCCGGTGGACTCGGCGGCCTTGGCGGGTGCGGCGGGTGCGGCGGCGGTTTCGGAGGCGTTCTCGGGCTTGTCAGAGCTCGTCATGAAGCGCACAATAGCTCGCCCGCCGCGCGACGGAAGTCCCTGGTCAATCAGTGTGACCACGACTACGTGAATCGGTGTGACGACGACTACGTGACCGAATCGGCCATCACGTGTGCGCGATTCCAGGGTATGGTGGTAATGCGCCTGCTGGTACTGACTCGTACCTCGACAGGCCGCACGTATGAGGATGCCCGGTCGGTGGCCCGATCGGCTCCGACCCGACAGCCCTCCCTGACCGTACGGCACTGTGCGTACGACGATCGGAGGGAACCCTCAGCGGTTCGAGCGCTAGAGCGTCGGCAGTGGTCCCGTGCCCTACGGCCTATCCGTAAGGCAGCCGACGTCCCCCCGGCACGGTCCCGACACGACCCCCGCGCTCGCCTCGCACCGCCCACACAGAAGAGGCAGCACCCTGACTACGACGTTCCGAGAGCTCGGGATCCTTCCCGAGACCGCCGAGGCCCTTGAGGCCGTCGGCATCATCAATCCCTTCCCCATCCAGGAGATGACGCTCCCCGTTGCCCTGACCGGCACCGACGTCATCGGCCAGGCCAAGACCGGCACCGGCAAGACGCTGGGCTTCGGCCTCCCGCTCCTCGAGCGCGTGACCGTCCCCGCCGACGTCGAGGCCGGGCGTGCCAAGCCCGAGGACCTCACCGACGCTCCGCAGGCGCTCGTCGTCGTCCCCACTCGCGAGCTGTGCACGCAGGTCACCAACGACCTGCTGACCGCGGGCAAGGTGCGCAATGTGCGCGTCCTCGCCATCTACGGCGGCCGGGCGTACGAGCCCCAGGTCGAGGCCCTCAAGAAGGGCGTCGACGTCGTCGTCGGCACCCCGGGCCGACTGCTGGACCTCGCGGGGCAGAAGAAGCTCGACCTCAAGCACATCAAGTCGCTCGTCCTCGACGAGGCCGACGAGATGCTCGACCTGGGCTTCCTGCCCGACGTCGAGAAGATCATCAACATGCTTCCGCCGAAGCGCCAGACCATGCTGTTCTCGGCGACCATGCCGGGCGCGGTCATCGGCCTGGCCCGCCGTTACATGTCACAGCCCACGCACATCCGCGCCACCGCGCCGGACGACCAGGGCGCGACCGTCGCGAACATCGCGCAGCACGTCTACCGCGCGCACTCCATGGACAAGCCGGAGTTGGTCGCTCGCATCCTGCAGGCCGAGGGCCGCGGTCTGGCGATGATCTTCTGCCGTACCAAGCGCACGGCCGCCGACATCGCCGAGCAGCTCCAGCGCCGCGGCTTCGCCTCCGGCGCGGTCCACGGCGACCTCGGCCAGGGCGCCCGTGAGCAGGCGCTGCGCGCCTTCCGTAACGGCAAGGTGGACGTCCTCGTCTGCACCGACGTCGCCGCGCGCGGCATCGACGTCGAGGGCGTCACCCACGTCATCAACTACCAGTCCCCCGAGGAAGAGAAGACCTACCTGCACCGCATCGGCCGGACCGGCCGCGCGGGCGCCAAGGGCATCGCGATCACCCTCGTCGACTGGGACGACATCCCGCGCTGGCAGCTGATCAACAAGGCGCTGGAGCTGGACTTCAACGACCCGCCGGAGACGTACTCCACGTCCCCGCACCTCTTCGACGAACTGAACATCCCCGCGGGCACGAAGGGTGTCCTGCCGCGCGCGGAGCGCACGCGCGCCGGCCTCGAGGCGGAGGAGCTGGAGGACCTGGGCGAGCCGGGCGGCCGCGGGGCACGCGGTCGCGGTGGCCGCGGTGACCGTCCCGACCGGGGCGACCGGGGCGACCGGGGCGAGTCCCGGTCCGCCGACCGCGAGCGCCCGGCCCGTACGCCGCGTCGCCGCCGTCGTACGCGCGGTGGTACAGCGCTGGACGCGACGCAGCCGATCGCGTCCGAGGCGACCACCGCACCCGAGCAGACGCCCGCGGCGGAGGACGGCACCGCGTCCCGTACCCCGCGCCGCCGTCGCCGTACCCGCGGCAGCTCGGGCCTGGAGTCGACGCCGGCCACGGCGACGACCACCGAGTCCCCGGTAGCGGAGACCGCCGTGGCAACGGCGGAGGGCACCGTCCTCGACGCCCCGGAGGCCCCGGAGCAGCCGCGCCGCCGCCGTACCCGCAGGTCCGCGGTGGCGACGGAGACGCCGGTGGCCCCGGCCGAGACCACGCAGGTCCCGGAGCAGGCACTGACGGAGCCCGCCGAGGCCGCGGCCACCACGCCGCGCCGCCGTACGCGCAAGGCGACGGTTGCCGCTGAGGCGGCGGTCGACACCGCCGAAGCCACCGAGGCAAAGCCCCGCCGCACCCGCAAGACCGCGGTAGCCGCCCCGGAGACGACCGAGGTGGCGGAGACGGCGGAAGCCAAGCCCCGCCGTACGCGCAAGGCGACGGTTGCCGCTGAGGCGGCGGTCGACACCGCCGAAGCCACCGAGGCCAAGCCCCGCCGTACCCGCACCCGCAAGGTCACCGAGCCGGAGACGACGGCCACCGCCGACATCCCGGCCCAGACCGCGCAGGAACCGGAGCCCAAGCCCCGCCGCACCCGCAAGACCGCGGCAGCAGCACCCGCACCGGAGGCAGAAGCCGCCGAGGCGAAGCCCAAGGCACGCCGCACCCGCAAGGTCGCAGCCGCGGCCGAGACGGCCGTCGAGACCGCCGAAGGCACCGAGGCCAAGCCGCGCCGCACCCGCAAGACCGCGGCAGCCGCCCCGGAGACGACCGAGGTGACGGAGACGGCGGAAGCCAAGCCCCGGCGTACGCGCAAGGCGACGGTTGCCGCTGAGGCGGCGGTCGACACGGCCGAAGCCACCGAGGCCAAGCCGCGCCGCACCCGCAAGACCGCGGCAACAGCAGCCGAGACGGCCGTCGACACCGCCGAAGCCATTGAGGCAAAGCCCCGCCGCACCCGCGCCCGCAAGGTCACCGAGCCGGAGACGACGGCCACCGCCGACATCCCGGCCCAGACCGCGCAGGAACCGGAGCCCAAGCCCCGCCGCACCCGCAAGACCGCGGCAACAGCACCCGCACCGGAGGCAGAAGCCGCCGAGGCGAAGCCCAAGGCACGCCGCACCCGCAAGGTCGCAGCCGCGGCCGAGACCGCGGAGAGCTGAGCGGAGAGCTGAGCACAGGTCCGAGGGCCCGGTCCACATACGTGGGCCGGGCCCTCGGCGTTTCGGCGCCCACCGCGCCGTTCCGCCGTTCCCGATAACCTCCCCCCGTGACCAACCCCACCGCCTTCGACACACCCCCCGGCGCTCGCGCCTACCCCCTGCGCACCGCGCGCGGTGAGTTCGCCGTCGTCGACATGCCCGCGGTCGCCGACACCGAGGTGAAGGGCGTGGCGTTGATGCTGCCCGGGTTCACGGGGAGCAAGGAGGACTTCAACCTGGTGCACGAGTCGCTCGCGGTGCGCGGGTACCGCAGCGTCGCCGTGGACGGGCGGGGGCAGTACGAGTCCGACGGGCCGACCGAGGACGAATCGGCGTACACGCGGGCCGAGTTGGCGCGTGACGTGCTCGCGCAGGCCGAGGCGCTCGGCGCTCCCGTGCATCTCGTCGGGCACTCCCTCGGTGGCCAGATCGCCCGCTCCGCCGCCCTCCTGGACCACTCCCCCTTCGTCTCGCTGACCCTCGTCGCCTCGGGTCCCGCCCAGATCTCCGTCTCCCAGGAGCAGCGCGTGAAGCTGCTGCGGGACGCGCTCGCCGTGATGACGATGGCCGAGATGTGGGAGGCGATCCGGGCCATGGGGCCGCCCGAGGAGGTCGGCGGCCCGGCCCGCGGTCTCGGCACCCAGGAGCAACTGCGCCGCCGCTGGCTGGGCACCAAGCCGGCCCAACTCCGCGCCACGGGAGGACAGTTGTGCAGCGAGCCGGACCGAGTCGACGAACTCGCAGCCCTCCCGCTGCCGTTCCACGTCCTGTCGGGCGCCCGCGACGACACCTGGCCGGTGACCGTCCTGGACGAGATGGCGGTACGACTGGGCGCGCACCGGACGGTCGTACCGGGCGCCGAGCACTCACCGAACCTGGACCAGCCCCTCCCCACCGCCCGCGCCCTCGCCGACTTCTGGGACAAACACACTCGGTAGTCCCATTCGTCGCCGGCAGACACCGGAAAGCCGGCCCCCGGAGAGATCTGGCCCCCGAAGAGAGCCGGCCGAGAGAGCCGGCCCCCGGAAAAGCCCTAGTACTGCGTCCGCAAGTGCTCCCAGAAGCCGTCCCGCAGCGCGCGCCGCAGGTCCGCCTGGCCGCGGAGTGAGTACGAGAGGAGCCCCTCGGCCTCCACCAGCAGGTCCTGGTCGACCGACCCGGGCAGATACGGATGGCCGGGCAGGAGTTCCACCAGTGTGTCGCGGCCACGCGCCGCAAGCCACTTCGCGGCGACCTGGGCGCCCACGAAACGGACGTCCTCGCGCGTGGGCCGGGCGGCCCCCGCCGACGACTCGTATGCCGGAGCGGTGCGCCGGAACACGTACGGCTTGAAGAAGTCGAGGTCGAGGGTGCGCTGACTGTCGACCTCCCAGAGGAGGGGTTCGGCCTGGTTGCGGCCTTCGGGGGACTCGATGCCCCACAGGTGGACCCGGGCGCCGTATCCCTGCGCCGCCTCGACGGCCGACACCAGGTCCTCGTCGCCGCCGAGGAGCGCGGCGTCGCTGATGGATCGGTGCCGGGCCAGTGACTCCAGGTCCGACCGGATCAGGGAGTCGACGCCCTTCTGCTGGTTGTTGGCATTGAGGTTGCCCAGGCGCACCTTCACGTCCGGCAGTTCCGCGATGGACTGCTGCTCGGCGGTGTGGATGCGGCGCCGGGCGCCGTCGTACCAGTAGACCCGCAGCAGCCTGCTGTCCGCGAAGATCGTGCGGGCACGGTCGATGAGCGCCTCGATCAGTCCCTCGGCGTCGAGGTCGAAGGCGCGGCGGTCCTCGGTCCCGGCCACCAGCCGGCCGGCGGCCGCGTACAGGTACCCCGCGTCGACGAAGATCGCATGGGTCGAGGGCGTCTTCGCCACCTCGGCAAGCATGCGCTGGAGCAGTTCGTTGGTGCGGTCGATGCGGGCCGCCAGGGCCTCGAGGTCGTCGTTCATCGCGTCCATTGTCCCGGCGGTCACGCTGCGAACACAACTGGTCCCGTTCAGTCTCCACAAACCCATCTACCGGTCGGTAGTTAGACGTTCGAAAAATTTATTTAGCGTAGGGAATGTCTGTAACACGCAGCGCGTTAGCTAGGTATGGAACAAGGGGCACTGCCGCCCCATGGGCCTTACGCCAAGTAGTTCTCCTCAGGAGGATGACCAGACGAAGGGGGAAGCCAATGCGCTTCGAAATCCTGCGACTCGACGACATCGACGGCACGCCCGTGGACACCACCGTCGTAGACGCCGCCTCCGTCAACCGGATCGTTCAGCAGGCCGCCGCCATCGGGCAGCGGCTGTGGATCCGTCCGGCCGACACCTCGGCCTCATAACACTCGGATCACCATCCACAGACTTCAGAGCCCCGTGAGGCAGCCGGTACGACCGGCGCCCCACGGGGCTCTGTGCGTTCCGGGGCCCGCACGCGGGCAGCGGTTCGGGCTCAGCCGGCCCGGATCACCTGAGTGACCCCGTTGATGATCTGCTGCACGGCGATCGCGGAGAGCATCATGCCCGCGAGCCGGGTCACCAGGACCACGCCGCCGTCCTTGATGACGCGGATGATCAGCAGCGAGTACCGCATGACCAGCCACAGCACGACATGGATCGCGAGGATCGCCGACCACACCGACACCTGTGAGGCCACGTTGTCGGCCTTCTGCACGGCCAGGATGACGGACACGATCGCACCCGGGCCCGCCAGCAGCGGCATGCCCAGCGGTACGAGCGCCACGTTGACGTCCTTGGTCTGCTTCGGCTCGTCGGTCTTGCCGGTGAGCAGGTCGAGCGCGATGAGCAGGAGCAACAGGCCGCCCGCGATCATCAGCGCCGGCACGGACACGTGCAGGTAGTTCAGGATCTGGTGCCCGAGCAGCCCGAAGACAGCGATCACACCTCCGGCCACGCACACGGCCTGGAAGGCCATGCGCTTCTGCACCTTGGCGGGGCGTCCGGCGGTCAGCGCGAGGAAGATCGGGGTGACCCCAGGGGGATCCATGATGACAAAAAGGGTCAGAAAGAGGGAGCCGAAGACGGCGACATCGAACACGGGTGAGCAGGCCTTGCGGGAGAGATGAGTGAACGGGGGCGCGCGGAGGTGAGTCTCAGACTCCGCCGGTCCCCGGGACCGGGAACGCTCCGGTCGCCCGCCGGGTGATCTCCCCGTACACCTCGGGGTCCGTCGTGTACTCGCCGAGCGAGACCGTCTTCCGGCTGCCGTGGTAGTCCGAGGATCCCGTGACCAGCAGCCCCAGGTCGGCGGCCAGGGCGCGCAGCCGCACCCGTGCGTCCGGGTCGTGGTCCATGTGGTCGACCTCGATGCCGTCCAGTCCTGCGGCGGCCATCTCGGCGATCGCCGACTCCGGCACCGTACGGCCCCGCTTGGCGGCGGCCGGGTGCGCGAACACCGCGACTCCCCCGGCGCCCTTGACCAGCCGGATCGCCTCGAACGGGTCGGTCTCGTGCTTCTCCACGAAGGCCCGGCCGCCGTCGGCCAGCCAGTCCTGGGTGAACGCGTCGCCCACGGTCGGCACGACGCCGAGCTCGACGAGCGCGGAGGCGACATGCGGCCGCCCGACCGAGCCTTCGCCGGCGATCCGCGCGACCTGCTCCCAGGTGACGGGCACGCCCAGCTCGTTCAGCTTGGCGATCATGCCCCTGGCGCGCGGCACCCGGTCGTCGCGTACCAGCTCGCGCTCGGCGAGCAGGGCGGGCTCCTCGGGGTCGAAGAGGTAGGCCAGCATGTGCATGCTGACGCCGTCGATACGACAGGACAGCTCGGCGCCGGTGACCAGCGTGAGCCCCTCCGGCAGCGCGGCGGTCGCCTCGGCGTACCCACGAGTGGTGTCGTGGTCGGTCAGTGCGACGACGTCCAGTCCGGCCGCGGCGGCGTTACGCACCAGCTCGGCCGGGGTGTCCGTACCGTCGGAAGCCGTGGAGTGGCAGTGCAGATCGATGCGCACGACGCGAACTCCAGGCGGTGACGGGGCGGAAGGGGACGCTCCAGCATAGCCGGAAACCGGAGCACCCCTGTCACACCCTCAACCCTGGTACGCCCCCTACAGCCATCCTCCAGCCGCGCGGCCAGCCCCTAAGGTTCCAGCAACCGCGGTGACAGCGCCCCGCACGGCACCAGCTCCAGCTCGGCCCCGGCGTCCCGCAGATCGGTCAGCACCAGCTCGTCGTACATCAGCAGCCCCGACTGCTCGGGCCACACCACCGCCCACAGCCACAGCCCGAGCGCCTCGCCCGCGAAGACGGCGCGGTCGTCGGGGGCGCCGGAGACATGCCAGAGCGGGGTCGGGCGGCCGGCGGCCAGGACCTTGGCCTGGGGCGGCTTCTCGACGTTCATGTACGGCCCCGGGTCCGGGCCGTCGATGCCGGCGTACCGCGCGCCGAGGCCGACGCCGAGCTCCTCGGCGACCAGGATCAGTTCACCCATACCGCCGAGCGGGCCGGGCCCGGAGCAGGCCACGACGGTGGCGCGGCCGCCACTGCGCTCGTCGCCCGCGTAGGTCACACCCGTGAACAGCCAGCCGACCGGCAGCGGCCACGGCATCCACACCGGCACCTGGGTGCGGTGCACCACGACACTGAGCGCCTCGACGCTGGGCGGGATCACGGGCTGCAGCGGATACACGGTGCCGTGCACATCACACTGCCAGGAATCGGCGAAGAGTCCGGGAGCCCTGACCCGGCCACCACACTTCGGGCAACTGGGTTCGCCCCTCATAGGGCCCCACGGTCCTACCCCGGCACGCCCACGTCAAGGACGATCACCCGTCCGGACGGAACCCGCCGCCGACCGGTCGCCACCCCGACGCCGATCCGTCTCCACTCGAAAAAACTACATGTACCTTGCATTAATTAGCCGACCTAACTTACTGTGTGTATATACCAACTATCTCCTCTTCGGATTGGAGAACCCAATGGACCCCCTCGACGCCGGATCCGGCGGCCTCCTGCGACAGCCCATGGCGGTCTGGGCGACGGCCGGCGCATCGGTCGTCGCGTTCATGGGCATCGGCCTCGTCGACCCGATCCTGCCGTCCATCGCCCAGGGCCTGAACGCCACAGCAAGCCAGGTCTCCCTGCTCTTCACCTCGTACTTCCTGATCACCGCCGTCGCGATGCTGGTGACGGGCTTCGTCTCCAGCCGCATCGGCGGCCGCAAGACCCTGCTGCTCGGCCTCGCCTTCGTCGTCGTCTTCGCGGGCCTCGCGGGCACGTCGAACTCGGTCGGCCAACTCGTCGGCTTCCGGGCCGGCTGGGGTCTCGGCAACGCGCTCTTCGTCTCGACGGCCCTCGCGGTCATCGTCGGCGCGGCCGCGGGAGGAAGCGCAGCCGCAATCCTGCTGTACGAGTCCGCCCTCGGCCTCGGCATGGCGTGCGGCCCGCTGCTGGGCGCGCTGCTCGGCAACGCCAGCTGGCGCTACCCGTTCTTCGGCACCGCGTTCCTGATGGCGGTCGGCTTCCTGTGCATCACGCTGTTCCTGAAGGAGCAGCCGAAGCCCGCGCGGAAGACGTCCCTGCTCGACCCGATCAAGGCGCTCGGCCACGGCGGACTGGCCTCGGCGGCGACCTCGTCCTTCTTCTACAACTACACGTTCTTCACCGTGCTGGCCTTCACGCCGTTCGTGCTGAACATGACGCCGTACAAGTCGGGCGCGGTCTTCTTCGCCTGGGGTGTTCTGCTCGCCGTGTTCTCGGTGTTCGTGGCCCCGCGGGTGCAGGAGCGGTTCGGCTCGGTGAAGGTGCTCGGCGGCTCGCTCGTGCTGCTCGCCGCCGACGTACTCGTCCTCGGCTACGGCGACCACACCACGGCCGTCGTCTGCACGATCCTGTCCGGTGCCTTCATCGGCGTGAACAACACCGTCTACACCGAGCTGGCGCTCGGCGTCTCGGACGCACCACGCCCGGTGGCGAGCGCGGGCTACAACTTCGTACGGTGGTTCGCGGCCGCCGCGGCGCCCTACTTCGCGCCGAAGATCGAAGAGTGGAGCAACATCCACATCCCGTTCGTGGTCGCGGCGATCACGGCCGTCATCGGCGCGGTGGTGGTCTTCGTACGACGGAACGCCCTCACCCACGAGGCAGAGGAGCTTCAGACGCGGCACGCGACAGAGGACGGCGTCACTGTCTTCACCAACTGACTGTTTCCGGCCAGGGGTTGGTGAGCTTGCTCACCTTGTACTCACTCCAGCGGGACGGACTTGCGGGACGGATCCCGCAGGTCCGTCCCGTTCGTCAGCCAGCGCTCCTGGAGGGCCTGCGCGCCGTGCACACGCTTCCAGGCGGCCTCGTTCGGCGTCATGGGGAGCAGGGGCAGGAACCGTACGGGGTCGAGCGGCTCGTCCAGTTCCAGGTCCTCGACCAGACCGCCCGGCTCGGCGACCAGGACCGAGGTGAAGGGGGCGCCGGGCCACAGCGGCCCGCCCACGTCGAGGGAGGCGCCGGGGGCCACGATCAGGCCCTCGACCTGCGGGGACGCGGCGAGCACGGCGAGCGGACGGAGCACCTTGTCGGTGTCGGCGATGCCCGCGCGGACGGAGAGGACCAGCTCGGCGCGGGGGCCCTTGACCGGGTCGGCGAGCACCGCGGTGGGGTCCGCCATGGGCTGCGCGGACATGCCGAGCGTGGCGTAGCGGACGACGGCGCCTTCCCTGGAGTCGTCCAGGAATCGCAGCACCTCGATGCGGTCCGTACCGAGGAAGGTGACCGCGGCGCGCGCGTCCGGCTCGCCCAGCGCGGTGCGCAACCGGGCCTCGACCAGAGGAAGAACATCAACCATGCGGCGAGCATAGAACTCGTCAGCACCGGGCAAAGCAGCACCTTGACACTTCAGTCGGCTGATACTCTTGCCCGGTGGTTCGGGGCAGCACGCAGAAGCGTCGCGATCAAGCCCCGACGCCGATGGGACTCCCTTACGAGGGACCGGCCGGAGGAGGTGGGGCTGCAATGGACCGAAGTCGACCTGGCAGTACCACCCGCTCTTCCGGCCGCTGATGTAGCTGCTCTGGCTCTGGCTGGCTGCCACCTCTCGCGCCCGTATCACTACGGAAGAGCACTTCGTTTTGCCTGATCTGTCTGATCCGTATGACCTGAATCAGTACCTGTATCAGTAGCGAAGCTCGCCACCGCAACGGTGCGGTGCTCCCCGCTTTGTGGACGTGCCAAACATCCGCAGTCAGGACGTCCCCATTCCGGGTAGTTCCACCCGTTCACCGGCGGCCTTTCGTTGCTCGTTGCGAAGGAGCCTGCCCATGTCGATGATCCGCGACCTGCGTGCCGTGGTCCGTCCGTCCCGCGTCTCGCCGCGCAAGGACGGCCTGCGCATGGACAGCGGCGTGTACGACACCACCCGCGACCCCTCGACGCCGTCCGCCGTCGTGGACTGCGCCGTCTACCGCGACGGCGCCCGTGTCGCCACCGCGAAGCCGCTGACCCCGCACGAGGCGATGCGCCAGGTGCGCCGCGACGGTGGCTTCGTGTGGATCGGCCTGCATGAGCCGACCGAGGCCGAATTCGCCGGTATCGCCGGTGAGTTCGGGCTGCACCCGCTGGCCGTGGAGGACGCCGTGCAGGCGCACCAGCGGCCGAAGCTGGAGCGCTACGACGACTCCCTGTTCACGGTGTTCAAGACCATCCACTACGTCGAGCACGACCGGCTCACCGCCAACAGCGAGGTCGTCGAGACCGGCGAGGTCATGTGCTTCACCGGCAGGGACTTCTTCATCACCGTCCGGCACGGCGGCCAGGGTTCGCTGCGCGCGCTGCGCCACCGCCTCCAGGACGACCCCGAGCTGCTCGCGAAGGGCCCGTCGGCCGTGCTGCACGCCATCGCCGACCACGTCGTCGACGGCTACATCGCGGTCGCCGACGCCGTACAGGACGACATCGACGAGGTGGAGACGGAGGTGTTCTCGCCGGGGCGCAAGGGCAGCCCGCGCGGCACGGACGCCGGCCGGATCTACCAACTCAAGCGCGAGGTGCTGGAGTTCAAGCGCGCGGTGTCGCCGCTCGTGCGCCCCATGCAGCTGCTCAGCGAGCGGCCGATGCGGCTGGTCGACCCGGACATCCAGAAGTACTTCCGGGACGTCGCCGACCACCTCGCCCGCGTCCAGGAGCAGGTCATCGGCTTCGACGAGCTGCTCAACTCGATCCTCCAGGCCAACCTCGCGCAGGCGTCGGTCGCCCAGAACGAGGACATGCGGAAGATCACGTCCTGGGCCGCGATCATCGCCGTACCGACGATGGTGTGCGGGGTGTACGGCATGAACTTCGACTACATGCCGGAACTGCACTCGAAGTACGGCTACCCCGTCGTCATGTCGGCGATGGTGGCCATCTGCCTGGGCATCCACCGCACGCTGAAGCGCAACGGCTGGCTCTGACAGCGCCTGGTTAGGCTGGGCCCATGACAAGCGAGCTGCTCGACCAGGCCCTCGTCGAGGAGGCCACGAAGAAGTCCGGCCTCATCTGGGTCAGGGGCGCCGGTGTCCCGGCCGCGCGTGCGCTGTGGCACGTGTGGCACGAGGGCGCGGCGTGCCTGATCGGCGACGGGCCCGGGGAGCAGCCGCTGCCGGGGCTGGCCGACGGGACCGAGGCCGAGGTCACCGTCCGCAGCAAGGACAAGGGGGGCCGGCTGGTCACCTGGACGGCGAAGGTCGTCGAGCTCGCGCCGGGGTCCGAGGAATGGGCGGCGGCGGTCGCCGAGCTCAAGGGCAAGCGCCTCAACGCGCCCGACGGCGAGGCGATGACGGACCGCTGGTCCCGTGAGTGCCGGGTGCTGCGTCTGGAGCCGACGGGGGCGATCGCGCCGCTTCCCGACGGCTCCCTGGCCGAGGCGCCGGTGCCGACGCCGGCCACGACCCGACAGCCGATCCCCGCGGGACTTCACCGGCTCCTGCTGAAGAAGCGCAAGCGCCGCTGAGCAGCCTTGACGAAGTCCGGTGCGGTATCGCGCCCCGCAAGGGGCGCGGGGCCGTGTCGACATGCGGCTCCGCCGCGCGGGCGCGACCAGCCCCCCACCGGCCCGCGGGTTCGTCACCGCGCTTTTCAACGGAGCGCTCAGCCGCTACGACGTCGGCAGCTGCTTCCCGTAATCCACGGTGTCGTCCTTCGCCGGTTCCTTGACGGTGAAGTCCTTGCCCCAGTCGGAGAAGGCGAGCGTCCCCGCGCCGCCCGCCCGCACCAGGCGCAGCGGATACGGCTTGCCCTCCAGGGAGACGTCCAGCGTGCCGCCGGAACCGTCGTCGCCGGTGATGCGGATCGTGCGGACACCCGACTGCTCGTGGTGGCCGTCCGTCCCGAGCGTGCCGTGCAGGGTCAGCAGACCGTCGAGGAGGACGTCCTTGTCCGTGAAGCCGCTGAACTTCTTGTACGCGGGGTCGTCCTGCGGCACCTTCACGTACTTGCCGTCGAGCTTGTCGGCGGCCGCCGTGTCCGTCCCGCCGTCGTCGGCCTTGCCGTCCTCGTGGCTCCAGAACCCCGCGCCGGCCTTGAGAAACAGCTGGTCATCGATCCGCAGCAGCTGAAAGGTCACCCCTTCCGAGGTGACCGACCCGGTCCCGCCGTCGGACTTCAGGCGCATGTCGAGCTTGTAGGTGCTCCCGCTGGCGACCACGGTGCCCGACAGCCGCACCGCGTCCACGGACGAGGCCGCCGTTCTGGTTCTGGTCTGGATCTGCTCGGCGGGCAGCTTGCCCACCCCGTTCGTGCCCGAGTCCGGGTCCGAGCTGCACCCCGTCAGTCCCGTTCCGGTCACGACCAGGGCGCACAGCGCGCTCACCAACACGGCCCGGCGGCCACGGCCCTGGGGAATCGCAGTCACAGATGGGGCTGCCTTTCTCGCGGGTCCTCAACGCAGTACGGCAGCGTACCGGGGTCCCGGACGACGAGCGGAGTCAGTCCGTCCGGACCGCTCACCAGGGCGTTACCGATCGGGACGGGCTAGCCTGAACCCCACCCGAGCGGGCAATCCGAAGAAGAAGGGGAAAGCAGCAGAAAGCATCGGAAAGCAGCACAGGGCGATACGCCCCGTAGGAAAAGGAAGCGCAGCCATGGCAGCCGGCGCCCCCCGGATCTTCGTCTCGCACCTCGCCGGTGTCCCGGTCTTCGACCCGAACGGCGACCAGGTGGGGCGCGTCCGCGATCTGGTGGTCATGCTGCGCGTCGGCCGACGGCCCCCGCGCCTGCTCGGGCTGGTGGTGGAACTGTCCACCCGCCGCCGTATCTTCCTGCCCATGACCCGGGTGACCGGCGTCGAGTCCGGCCAGGTCATCACCACCGGCGTGGTCAATGTGCGCCGCTTCGAGCAGCGGCCCACCGAACGCCTCGTCTTCGGCGAACTCCTCGACCGGCGCGTCACGCTGGTGGAAACCGGCGAGCAGGTCACCGTGCTCGACCTGTCGGTGCGGCAACTGCCCGCCCGCCGCGACTGGGAGGTCGACCGCGTCTTCATGCGGAAGGGCAGGAAGAGCAGCGCCTTCCGGCGCGACAAGGGCGAGACGCTGACCGTCGAGTGGTCCGCCGTCACCGGTTTCTCCCTGGAGGAGCACGGGCAGGGCGCCGAGAACCTGCTCGCCACCTTCGAGCAGCTGCGCCCCGCCGACCTCGCCAACGTCCTGCACCACCTCTCCGCGAAACGGCGCGCGGAGGTCGCCGCCGCCCTCGACGACGACCGTCTCGCGGATGTCCTGGAGGAGCTGCCGGAGGACGACCAGATCGAGATCCTCGGCAAGCTGAAGGAGGAGCGTGCCGCCGACGTCCTGGAGGCGATGGACCCGGACGACGCGGCAGACCTGCTCTCCGAGCTCCCCGAGGAGGACAAGGAGCGGCTGCTGAGCCTGATGGAGCCCGCCGACGCGGCCGACATGCGGCGCCTGATGTCGTACGAGGAGCACACCGCGGGCGGTCTGATGACGACCGAGCCGATCGTGCTGCGGCCGGACGCCACCGTCGCCGACGCCCTCGCGCGGGTCCGCAACCCCGACCTCTCCCCCGCCCTCGCCGCCCAGATCTACGTCTGCCGCCCGCCCGACGAGACGCCGACCGGCAAGTACCTCGGCACGGTCCACTTCCAGCGGCTGCTGCGCGACCCGCCGTACACCCTGGTCAGCGCGATCATCGACGACGACCTGCAACCCCTCGACCCGGACGACGCGCTGCCGCTCGTCGCCGGGTTCTTCGCGACGTACGACATGGTCGCGGCGCCCGTCGTCGACGAGGCGGGCTCGCTGCTGGGCGCGGTGACCGTGGACGACGTACTGGACCACATGCTGCCGGAGGACTGGCGGGAGACGGAGTTCGACCTCGACGAGGAAGCAACCGGTCATGGCTCCTGAGCGCGAGACCACCCGCGAGCGGACGCCCGCGGGCGCCACCGCCACCACCCGGCCGCGCGCCCGGCTGGACCAGCCGCGGCCGCCCCGGCGCCGGATCCTGCCCGAATGGGACCCGGAGGCCTTCGGGCGGCTGTCGGAGCGGATCGCGCGCTTCCTGGGCACGGGCCGGTTCATCGTCTGGATGACGGTCGTCATCATCCTGTGGGTGGTGTGGAACGTCTCCGCGCCGGAGCGCCTGCGCTTCGACAACTACCCGTTCATCTTCCTGACCCTGATGCTGTCCCTCCAGGCCTCCTACGCGGCCCCGCTGATCCTGCTCGCGCAGAACCGGCAGGCCGACCGCGACCGGGTCAACCTGGAGCAGGACCGCAAGTCGAACGAGCGGTCGATCGCCGACACCGAGTACCTCACCCGCGAGATCGCCGCACTGCGCCTGGGCCTGGGCGAGGTGGCCACCCGCGACTGGATCCGCTCCGAGTTGCAGGACGTGGTGAAGGAGTTGGAGGAGCAGCACCCGAACGGACATGTCGTATTCCCGGCAGAACGGTCGGAACGGTCGGAACGGTCGTCCGCACGTGACGTAGACGACCGCTGACGGGCTTCCCGCGGCCCCCGCCCGGCGCCGTACCATCGTCCTTATGGCTACGGAAGACGCGGTGCGCGAAGCACTGGCGACGGTGAACGACCCCGAGATCAACCGACCGATCACCGAACTGGGGATGGTCAAGTCGGTGGAGATCGGCGCGGACGGAGCGGTCGCGGTCACCGTGTACCTGACGGTCTCCGGCTGCCCGATGCGCGACACGATCACCCAGCGCGTGACGGAGGCGGTCTCCCGGGTCGAGGGCGTCACCCGCGTCGACGTCACCCTCGACGTGATGAGCGACGAGCAGCGCAAGGAGCTGGCGACCGCGCTGCGCGGCGGCCAGACCGAGCGCGAGGTCCCCTTCGCCAAGCCGGGCTCGCTGACCCGTGTGTACGCGGTCGCCTCCGGCAAGGGCGGCGTCGGCAAGTCGTCGGTGACGGTGAACCTGGCGGCGGCGATGGCGGCCGACGGTCTCAAGGTGGGCGTGGTCGACGCCGACATCTACGGCCACTCCGTGCCGCGGATGCTGGGCGCCGACGGCCGCCCCACCCAGGTCGAGAACATGATCATGCCGCCGTCGGCGAACGGCGTGAAGGTCATCTCCATCGGCATGTTCACCCCGGGCAACGCCCCGGTCGTCTGGCGCGGCCCGATGCTCCACCGCGCCCTCCAGCAGTTCCTGGCGGACGTGTACTGGGGTGACCTGGACGTGCTCCTGCTCGACCTGCCCCCGGGCACGGGCGACATCGCCATCTCGGTGGCGCAGCTGGTCCCGAACGCGGAGATCCTCGTCGTCACCACCCCGCAGCAGGCGGCGGCCGAGGTGGCCGAGCGTGCCGGCTCCATCGCCGTCCAGACCCACCAGAAGATCGTCGGCGTGGTCGAGAACATGTCCGGCCTGCCCTGCCCGCACTGCGGCGAGATGGTCGACGTGTTCGGCACGGGCGGCGGCCAGGCGGTAGCCGACGGCCTCACCCGCACGACCGGCGCGACCGTCCCGGTCCTCGGCAGCATCCCCATCGACGTACGCCTGCGCGAGGGCGGCGACGAGGGCAAGCCGGTGGTCCTCACCGACCCGGACTCCCCGGCGGGTTCCGCGCTGCGGTCGATCGCCGGAAAGCTCGGGGGGCGGCAGCGGGGTCTTTCGGGCCTGTCGCTGGGGATCACCCCGAAGAACAAGTTCTAGGAGTTCTAGGAGTTCTAGGAGTTCTGCGAGGAGTTCCAGCCAGGGCTTCTAGCCAGGGCTTCCACGAAGAAGGGGCGCCGTCTTTCACGGACGGTGCCCTTCGTCGTATGCCCTTCTTGTGATCGCCGTCAGTGCTCGCGCCCCGGGCACAGGTCGAGCGAGCTGCACAGCAGGATCTCCTGGTAGGAGCCCCCCTCGGAACCCGCTCCCTGCTCGCGGTCGGCATGCGGCACGAACCGCCACTGTGACGCCTTGATGTGCCGTGTGCTGTCCACCTTCTCCACGTGGGCGTGGAGCGTGCGCGCTCTGGAGTCGTTCGTCTCCACCAGCACCTCGTCCGCGGCGAGTGGGAAGTGATCGTGCAGAAGGCACAGGCCGAAACGGTTCAGGTTGCCGTGCTTGGCCAGCACCGCCACCAGATCCCGGACGAACGCCGCGTCCTGGGGGCCCAGACCTTCGGCTTCCTCGAAGCGGGGAAGCCGATTCCTCGCAGCGGACACACTTGTTTCGGTCATGACCCCTCCGTCAAATAGTCGGCGATCATCTGATTCCATCATCAGCCACTGACCGATTTCCTGCAATTCCGCAGCCCACGGCCGAAGGAGTGGGCTGCCTGACCTCCTGCCGTGTGTCTTGGTGTGACCCATAGAACGCACGTCTAAATTCTCCGGGCAGGAGGTGTCGGGGGCTATGACGAAGATGCGGTGGTGGCAACTTCTGTCGCTGGTGGTCATCGCGGTGATGTGGTGGGGATGCTCCCCTGCGGAGGCGCGGCAGGATAATCATGACATCTGCCTGACGGATCAACTCAAAGCCAGCGATGTTGACGCCACGATCCGGTTCGATCCGCACGGCAAAAATTACGTCAAGGTCTATTCGGGTATGACTGTCACGGTACCCGTGAACGAATGGCGGCTGGCAAGGCATCTGACATTCAGTGAGGAATCCACGGAATATCGGACGGCGATGCGCTGCCTGCTGCGAGGACAGGACAATTCCCGTCGCCTCAACGAATGGCGCACCCACGACCCGGCGGTAACCTCCGAAAATGGCACGGTTACAGTTCGGTACGACTCCTTCGCCTGGATCAAGGGTTACAACACCTTTCAGCTCGGCCCTTGGAGGATCGCCAGGATCGAGGGACAGAAATGGAACGTTTCCCTCCGGCCACCGACGCTGCAAACAATTCCCTGGCGGCATGTCGAGGCCAAGCTGGGCGGCCTCAATTTCAATGATCGCTATGGGAAGGCATCCTCTTCCGACGGGAACGGGCTGGAATGGAACAACCAGCTTCCCGAGCGCATCATGATCGAAGTCGAGCTACCGTGGCAACGGTCCTGGACCCTGACCTACGATCAGTCGTTCTGGAGTTCGGTAGGCGTTGCCGCGTGGTGGGTGTGCGGCTCGATCGTGATCGCACTGGCCGCGTTCCGTACCCAACGTTCGTACGCATCGCCCGCGTTCGGGACGTCGGCACCCAGGTGGCGGGTCGGCAACATCGTCGGCAGGCGCGGCGAAAGCCCCGCGCAGTCAGTTCTGCACTGGGCCCTGCTCAGCGGAGCAGTCGCCCTGGTACTGATTCTGATCATCTCGCAGCAGCCCGTCACACCCCGATGGCGCACGCTCATCTGTATTGCCGCCGGCCTGGCCCTGATCCTCGCCGCCCGCCCTTGGGGCCACAGCCCGTCACCCGCGGTCCCGAACGCCTGGACCGACGAGTCCGACGTTCCGGGCGGCCGCCGACGACGGCAGACTCATGCCGTCATCGGATGCGCCTCGACGGTGGCGGCGGCCGGCCTGCTGGTGGTGCTGGCCCCTGAACTCTTCGGCCTGTCTCCGACCCTGGATTCGGTTGGCCCGCCGACCGCCTTCGGCAAGGTCGGGTATGCGCTCATGGGCCTGACGACGGTGTGGTTGTGGCTGGCCGCGATGACCGCATGGGCATGGCGCTTCGCATGCGAAGGAGGACTGGTCCGCACTCGCTGGACCGCCAGGTGGGACCATGCGCCGGTTCGCTGCGCCGTAGCCGCCTCAGTCCTGCTGGGGGTGATCGCCGGGGGCCTGCTCGCGTGTCTCTGGTGGGCAAACGAAAACCAATGGGAACGGGTCACCTGGCTCACCGACCAAAAAGGTCCCGCTGCACACGGGGTATACGTCAGCGATTATCTGGCGAATTTCTCGTACACCATCCTCACCTGGATTTTCTCCTACAGCTGGGTTTTGACGGGTATCGCACTCTTCGCCCTGCTGAACTTTCGCACCAAGCCGCAGCGGGTTCAGGGCGGCCCTAAGGAGGTATTCTCCTTGGGACCGGAAAGGCCCGACCTTCTGCTGGTCGTCGTCGTATTTGCCTTCACCGTGGGACTGAGGGGCGCCACGATCACAGGCACCAACGCGCAGTACAGTATCTGGCTCTGGCTGAACATCGGCTCACTGTTCATGGTTCTTGCCGCGGGGCGGCGATGGTCGGTGCTGAGCCAGATGGGGCTTTGCTTTTACTTGCAGAGACTGGGTACCAGTAAGCGCCGACGCGAACTGATGGAAAAAGCCCATGAGTACCGCAATCTGAACCACCGACTACGCTTGTTGGAGCAAGGGCGCGCCGGTGACACGACACGCGAGCAGTTGGAGGATCAACTGCGTCAGCAACGCCAGTGGCTGGCCGCCGGATGCGACAGGGAAAATCCACCCGCGCAGCTTTCCGTACTGGACACCGCCCTGGCTTGGGGACCGGAAGACCATTGGTGGTCCAATGCCCTGCATGCCGCACGTCTGGCATTCTGCTTCGGAATTCCCGCCAGCGGCGCCCTCATGTATGTGGACATGGCGAGCGACTGGGGTTTGATGCAGTTTTCCCATGAGCCCACTCGGATTCCGAGTGTCGTCACGAGTTTCATTGCCTATCAGGTGGCGTGGGCCGGTGCGGGATTCGTCCTGGGCGCGCTGTGGCGTCTGCTGCCCGGCCGCCGCGGCCCTGTTCGCGCGTGGAGCCTGACCTTCGCCTACGCCGTGCCGGCCTGTCTGACTGCTTTGATCATCCAGGTCATTGATGCGGACTTCGGCCTGCTGCTCCTGTATTCGGTGCTCATGCTCACCATCCTGACGCTCACCAGTATCTGGATGGATACGGCGACGTTCAGGCAGGAGCGGCAGTACTGGCCCACCCGTTTCGCTTTGCTGCAGTCGATCTACCAACTGGGCGGCTTCTCCGGACAGGTCACCTGGCTTCTCGCCCAGGTCGTGGCTGCCGTAGGAATTTGGCGCACATTGGTCAAAAGCTAGTGGGACCGGACCGCCGCATTGCCGCGACGGTCCCCCTTGATGCCGTGCCTAGGCGTAGGCAGAAATGTCCTTGATCATGGCGAAGCCAAGACCATACGCACTCATGCCCCTCCCATACGCCCCCACGTGCACCCCTTCCTGCGTGGAACCCGCGAGCACCCAGCCGTACTCGGACTCCCGGTAGTGGAAGGGCGTGGGCGCGCCGTCCACGGGCAGGGAGAGCGTGGACCAGTCGGGACCGCCGAGGTCGTCGGCCAGCACCCACGCCGTTTCCGTCTGCTGCTCCAGCCAGGAGTCGCGCAGGCTGTGGTCCATGTGGCCGGGCCAGGTGAAGGACAGCAGCCCCACTCCGGCGAGCCAGGCCGCCGAGGACACCGAGGTGGCCTCCAGCAGGCCGGTGCCGTCCGCGCTGCGCCGCACCGGGTTGGCGGCGACGGTGACCACGACCGCGAAGCGCTCCTTGTCCTCGGTCGCCTCGTTGCGGATGGAGGGCTCCTCACCGTGCCCGATCGACCCGTGTTCGACGGCGCCGTCGGCCGCCGTACCGACCTGCATCAGCCAACGCGGCCCCGTGAAGGCCTCGTCGAGGCCGTACCAAGGGAAGGGCGCCAGCAGGTAGCCGTCGACCGTGCGCCGGTCCGAGGGGAGCTGCTGTCCGCCCTCCGCGGCCGGCGCCTGCGCGACTGCCCCACTTGTCGTCTCCATGTGCCGGACGCCTCCTCGCTCTCGTCGGATCCGGGCAGCCCGCCCCCCTTCGGGCGTACTCGTCCGGTCCGCGCAACAACTCGGCAGCATAGCCACCCCGCTCCGGGCAGCCGGGAAACCGCCCGGCGCGTGGGTCGCTCCGGCGCCCGGTTCAGGCCCTACCGGGCGGCGGCGGAATGTGAAACGCGTCACGTACGCCAGGGCGTGCGTGACGCGTCGTGGGCTCGACAGCGCGGGTACGGGCGCTCAGGTGGCGTCCGCATCGAACGGCGGGCGCTCGTCGCGGCCGTCGGAGCCGTCGGGCTTCTTCGTCATGTCGATGCGGCCGCCCGAAGAGGTGGAGGGGGACGACGACTCGGTGTCGCGACTGTGCACCGCGTCCGTGACCTCGGCCATCTCCTTCTTCAGGTCGAAGCCGTTGCGGATCTCCTTGAGCCCCAGCTCGTCGTTGTCCAGCTGCTTGCGGATGAACGTCTTGGGGTTGAGGTCCTCGAACTCGAAGTCCTTGAACTCGGGGCCCAGTTCCTGGCGGATGTCCTGCTTGGCGCTCTCCGAGAACTCACGGATCTTCCGGACCGTGCGCATCACGTCCTGGATGACCTTCGGGAGCTTGTCCGGACCGAAGACGAGCACGGCGAGGACAACGAGCGTGATCAGCTCGAGCGGTCCTATGTCATTGAACACCTGAAGCTCCTTGCGATGTCCTCGGCCCTCGGCCCTCGGTGGTCTGTGCGGTCTTCCGTGGTCCGGGCCGGGTCCACGGTACCCGGCCCACCTGTCCGACCGGTACCGTCCTGAGGCGTCCGAGTGCATGTAGGCGACCGGTTTTTCGCGCTGTTTGCCTTGTCAGGCCCGGAATCGCGCCCTGACCTGTGAGGATTCTGTCAATCGCGGCCGAAGCCGGTCCCCGGGCGATGCCATGGCCGATCCTCCGGTCCTCGCTGTCACTCGCCGTCCGCGGATCCGAGCACGAGCGTGACCTTCCGCTCCTGGCCGTCGTGTTCGACGGTCAGCTCCAGGCTGTCGCCGGGGCGGTGGGCGCGGGTCTTGACGATGAGTTCCTCGCCGGAGTGGACGGGCCGCCCGTCGACCTCGGTGATGACGTCGCCCGCCTTGAGGCCGGCCCGGTCGCCGGGGCCGCCGGCGGTGACCGGGGAGCCGCCGTCACCGCTCTTGGTGCCGACGCGGGCGCCGTCGCCCGTGTAGTCCATGTCGAGTGTGACGCCGATGACCGGGTGGGTCGCCTTGCCGGTGTTGATCAGCTCCTCGGCGACGCGCTTGCCCTGGTTGACGGGGATGGCGAAGCCCAGGCCGATGGAACCGGCCTGGCCGGTCTCGGAGTCCGAGCCGCTGTCGGCGGAGCGGATGGCGGAGTTGATGCCGATGACCCGGGCCTGGGAGTCGAGGAGGGGGCCGCCGGAGTTGCCGGGGTTGATAGGCGCGTCGGTCTGCAGGGCGTCCACGTACGAGACGTCGCTGCCGTCCGTCTCGCCGCCCGCCGTGATGGGCCGCTCCTTGGCGCTGATGATGCCGGAGGTGACCGTGCCCTCCAGGTCGAAGGGGGCACCGATGGCGACGACGGGGTCGCCGACCTGCACGTTGTCGGAGTTGCCGAGCGGGATGGGCTTGAGCCCGCTCACGCCCGTCACCTTCACGACGGCGAGGTCGTAGCCGCTGTCGTGTCCGACGACCTCGGCCTTGGCGGTCTCGCCGCCGTTGAAGACCACGGTTATGTCGCCGTCCGCGCCGGCGGGCTCCACGACGTGGTTGTTGGTGAGGATGTGGCCACGCGTGTCGAGCACGAAGCCGGTTCCGGTGCCCTGCTCCTCGCTGCCGGTGACGTGCAGGGTGACGACGCCGGGCAGGGCCCGCGCGGCGATGCCCGCCACACTGTCCGGAGCCCGCCCGGTGTCCTCCTCACCGGCCTGCGGCAGCTCTACGGTCCCCAGCCCGCCGTCGCGCTCCAGATACGCCCCTACGACGCCACCGACGCCCCCGGCCACGAGAGCGAGCAGCACCGCACCGCCGACGAGCGCCCGCCTCACCCGGCTGCGGCGCTGCCGCTCGCTGGGCACAGCGGCCCCGTTCAGCTGGAGAGGGGCGGAGGTGGCGAGCGGGGCGGGGGCCCAGGGGTCGTAGCGCTGCCAGGGGTCGGTGGGGGATGGGGTGTCGGGGAACGGGGCCTGGGGGAGGGTGGGGGCGGCTTGGGGGGCGACAGGAGGGTGGGCGAGAGCAGCGGGTGCGACGGGGGCGCCGTGCGGGTGCGACCCCTGTGCGGCGTACGGGCCATGGGGCGCGAACGGGACGGGCTGGGCGCGCTGGGCAGGCGGGCCGGGCGGAACAGGGGCTCCCTGGGCGGCCGGAGCGTGCGGGGCGGACACCCCCTGAGCGCTCGCGGCCTGCGCGGGCGCCGGGACCGTCGTGCCGTGCGTGGGCGTCGCCGCGGGGTGCTGGACCGGCGGGGCGGGCGCCCAGGGGCCCGGTTCGCCGTACGGCGGGGTGCTGTAGGGGTCGGGGTCGTGCAGGGGTGGGCGCTCGGCGGAGGGGGCGGCGGGGGCGGAAACGATCACCACCGGCTCGTCCCGCCCGCCCCGCCCATCTGCCTCATCCGGCTCATCCGTATCGGCAGCGGTCGGACCGCCCTCCGGGACGGCAGCCACCGACTGTCCGAGGTCCTCCGCGACCGGTGCCGGGATCGCTGCCGGGATCGGTTCCCTCACCGTTGCCCTGGCCGTGGCCGGCTGTTCCAGCACGAAGTCCCCCTCGTGCGTGTCACCGTCCGCGACCACGGCGGGCCGTTCCAGCTCGAAATCGCCTTCGTCGGTTTCCGGCGCGGCCGCCCGCTCCGCCGAGCCGTCCTGCGGTCGAGGCCGGCTCCACCACTTCGCCTTCGTGGGCTTCCCCTCGTTCATGCTCTCCCCACAGCCGCCGCGGCACGGCACTTCGGCGGCCGCGGCACGTCGAATCCCTCACCGCGCGCCCGGCTGCGTGCCGTGGGCGCGGCCCACCCTGGATTCAACCAGGTTCGCGGGTCGCCGCGCAGAGGCCGGTTCGGCGGGACCGCTGGTCGGCGGGACGGCTGGTCAGCGGGACGACGGTGAGGAGGAAGGGGCCGAGGTCGTGTCGGGGACGGGTGCGGCGAGCAGGCCGGGGGCGGTGACCTCCGGGGCCGAGGACCATGCGGTCAGAGCGATCGGTGAGACGGCGGTGAGCGGACGCACCAAGGGAGACATGGCTGCGGCACCGGCCATCACCGGTGTGGTGAGCGTGTGCACGATGTCCTGGGCCGTCCCGGGCGACGGCACCCCGGGCAGCAGCGGCGCGCTCGCCTCGGTCGGGGCGACCAGGCTCTCGCCGAGCGATCCCTGCCCACCCTGCGCGATGAGCGGACCGAGCCCGCGGCGACGCTGGCTCTCGGATGTGGCCGCGGCTCCCGTGCCCGGCGTACGCGCCGGCGTCACATTGCTGCCGCTGCCGGAGCCACCGCGGGCATCGGCGGCCGTGGCGCCCGGCGTGCCGGTGGTCACCCCGCCGAGCGCGACCGCGGCCAGCGACACCGCCCCAGCGGCGACGAACGCGAACCGCAGCCCGCGCGAGGCGGACCGCTCGGCGTCGCTCCGGCCGACCGGATGGATGCGGAAGCCCCGGTCCGGGGAAGCGGGCGGCAACATGGAACCGTGCTCGCCGGAGGGGACGTAGTCGAAGTCGAAAGGGTCGTCCCGCTTCACGCCGAAGACCCCCGGTCTCCCGCCGAAGCCCCCGGAGGCGCGTCCGGAGAATCCCCCGAATCCACCCCCGCCGAACGGCGAGCCACCGCCGTCCGGGTCACCTCCCCCGGGAAGCCCCTGGAGTCGGGCCAGGAAACTCTCGGAGGGGGGTGGAGGGGCCACTTCCGCGAAGACGTTCTTCAGCCGGCGCTGGGCGTCGACCTCCGTTTTGCACCTCGGGCAGGTCGCCACGTGCGCCAGCACGCGCTCGCGCGCGTCATGACCGAGCTCTCCGTCCACCAGGGCGGAGAGACGGTCTCCCAGATGCTGCTCGGCCAGGAGCCGTTCGGCCGGGTCGGGTCGTGATCCACTCACGCGGTCGCGCCCCCTCCCCCCAGAGCGGGCACACGGGCCACGAAGGAGCGGCGCTCGGCGCGCGCCTCCGGCGAGCGGTGCGCGAGGGCCTTGCGCAGCTGGGAGCGGCCCCGGTGGATCCGGGAGCGGACCGTGCCGAGCTTGACGCCCAGGGTCGCGGCGATCTCCTCGTACGACAGTCCTTCGATGTCGCACAGGACGACCGCGGCGCGGAACTCGGGCGCGAGGGTGTCGAGGGCCTGCTGGACGTCCGCGTCGAAGTGCGCGTCGTTGAAGACCTGCTGCGGGGAGGGCTCGCGGCTGGGCAGCCGCTCCGCCGCGTCGTCACCGAGGGCGTCGAAACGGATGCGCTGCTTGCGGCGGACCATGTCCAGGAAGAGGTTCGTGGTGATGCGGTGCAGCCAGCCCTCGAACGTGCCCGGCGAGTACGTCGACAGAGAGCGGAAGACGCGGACGAAGACCTCCTGGGTGAGGTCCTCCGCGTCGTGCTGGTTGCCGGTGAGGCGATAGGCCAGCCGGTACACCCGGCCGCTGTGCATGCTGACGATCTCCTCCCACGTGGGCGGAGTCCACGCCTGCCCGTCCGCGTCGGTGGAGAAAGTCGCGGTCTGGGCCTGGTCAGCGGCGTGGCTGTGGTCAGCAGCGGTGTCGTTCACGGATTTCGGCCTGCCCGCCGATCCGAGGAAGCGCTTCAGCACTCCGCCCCGATCCACAGGCGCAGCCGCACCTCCCCTATCGGCTCTGGTGGTGTCCAGTGGAGCCCCTACCATAGCCACCTCGCCCGTTAGCTCCGGATAAGCGGTTTTACGAGAATTTGATCTGTGCTGATACGGCTCATACGGCTGCGTCAGCAGTTGCTCGTCGTCTCGTCCGTCGTCGTGATCCAACTGTGTCCCCCCGCTGTCTCTGCCACCCCTATAAACGCCTGGTCCCATCTGCGGGTTCCCGGCGGCAACGGATACAGTCACGCCCAGGCAACCATGGGACAGGAGAGGGCCATTACCGGCAACCGGCAGACGAGCTGGGCGTTCGCCGACGCCTATGTCGCCGAAGACGAAGCGCTGCGCTGGGCCCGCGACCGTGCCCGCGACGCAGGGCTGCGCTCGGTGTCGCCCGGCACGGGCGCCGCGCTGCGGTTGCTGGCGGCCTCGGTGGACGCGAAGGCGGTCGCGGAGATCGGTACGGGGACCGGCGTGTCGGGCATCCACCTGCTGCACGGCATGCGCCCGGACGGCGTCCTGACCACCGTCGACCCCGAGCCGGAGCACCAGCAGTTCGCCCGGCAGGCCTTCCGCGCCTCGGGCTTCGCCAGCAACCGGGCCCGTTTCATCCCTGGCCGCGCGCTGGACGTCCTGCCCCGGCTGGCGGACGCCGGCTACGACCTCGTCTTCTGCGACGGCGACCGGCTGGAATTCCTCGACTACCTCGCCGAATCGTTGCGCCTGCTACGCCCCGGGGGCCTGGTGGTCTTCGAGGGCGTCTTCGCCAACGGCCGCACGGTCGACTCCGGCCCGCAGCCGACGGAGGTCATACGGATCCGGGAGCTGTTGCGCGGGGTGCGCGAGAGCCAGGAGCTGGTGCCGTCGCTGCTCCCCGTGGGCGATGGCCTGCTGTGCGCGGTCAAGCGCTGACGCACGGCCTCCAGCAGGCGGCACGAAAGCGCCGTACCCCCCACAAAACAGCTGCCCCGGCACCACGTAGGATGCCAGGGCGGCTGAAAAGGGTATGGTCGCTTGCGCGCTCAGCCGACGACCTTCTTGAGGGCGTCGCCCAGTGCGTCGGCCTCGTCAGGGGTCAGTTCGACGACGAGTCGACCGCCGCCTTCGAGCGGAACGCGCATGACGATGCCCCGCCCCTCCTTGGTCACCTCGAGCGGGCCATCACCCGTTCGCGGCTTCATGGCCGCCATGCTCGTTCCCCTTCCTGAAACCAGCTCATCGTCAAAGCCGACGGCCCCTGGGAGGGCACGCGCGATCCCTAGCGTGAGACGCGCGACACCGGCATCGAACACATTGCTTCCAGGCCATTATCCCGCATCTCAGGACCCGATGACCAACATCAGTCGGCATCGCTTGGGCAACGCGCGCGAGCAAAACCACTCAATTCGGCGATGTGACTGCGATACTGCGCCGCCGCACGGACTCCCATGGACCGGAAACCCACCGGAATTCTTTGACGCAGGTCACACGTAGGCTCAGGTCCATGGACGGTGATCTCCGCCATGCTGTCCTTCGGACACCGGACGTACCGACCGGTACGTCCTCACTGCGACACCGGAGGCGTTCCGCCATGGCCGACACCGTGCTCTACGAGGTGAGCGACGGACTCGCGATGATCACCCTTAACCGCCCCGAGGCGATGAACGCGCTGAACATCTCGGCCAAGGTCGCCCTCCGCGACGCGGTCGAGGCGGCGGCCGCCGACGGCGCCGTACGGGCCGTGCTGCTGACCGCGGCCGGTGACCGGGCGTTCTGCGTGGGGCAGGACCTCAAGGAGCACATCGGGCTGCTGGCCGCCGACCGGGAGACCGGGTCCGGGCAGACCATGACCACGGTCAAGGAGCACTACAACCCGATCGTGCGGGCGCTGGCCGGTGCGCCGAAGCCGGTGGTCGCCGCGGTGAACGGGGTCGCGGCCGGAGCCGGCTTCGGGTTCGCGCTGGCCGCTGACTACCGGATCGTGGCGGACACGGCCGCCTTCAACACCTCCTTCGCGGGCGTCGCCCTGACGGCGGACTCGGGCATCTCCTGGACCCTGCCGCGGGTCGTCGGCCCCGGTCGCGCCGCAGACCTGCTGCTCTTCCCGCGCAGCATCAAGGCGCAGGAGGCGTACGAGCTGGGAATCGCCAACCGGGTCGTACCGGCGGACGAGCTGCGCGGCGAGGCCGAAAAGGTGGCGCGGGCACTGGCCGCGGGGCCGACGGTGGCGTACGCGGCGCTCAAGGAGGCCGTCGCGTACGGGCTGTCCCACTCCCTCGCCGAGACCCTGGAGAAGGAGGACGAGCTCCAGGCGCGGGCCGGGGCCTCGGAGGACCACGCGATCGCGGTCCAGGCGTTCGTCAACAAGGAGAAGCCGAAGTACCTGGGCCGCTGAGCCCGGACGGGCCCACATGGGCCCGACGGACCCGTCCCGGCTCAGGGGCGGCGTGCGGTGCAGTCCGCCAAGTGGTCGTCGACCAGACCGCACGCCTGCATCAGCGCGTACGCCGTCGTCGGCCCGACGAAGCGCAGGCCCCGCTTCTTCAGGGCCTTCGACAGGGCCGTCGACTCGGGCGTGACCGGCGGGACGTCACCGACGGTCTTCGGGACGGGGCGGCCGGCCGGGTCGGGGGCGTGGGACCAGATCAGCTCGTCCAGCTCGCCCGGGGCCCACTCGGCCAGCACGCGCGCGTTGGCGAGCGTGGCGTCGATCTTGGCGCGGTTGCGGATGATGCCGGCGTCGGCCAGGAGGCGCTCCCGGTCGACGTCGGTGAAGGCGGCGACCTTGGCGATCACGAAGCCGTCGAAGGCGGTACGGAAGCCCGACCGGCGGCGCAGGATCGTGATCCAGGACAGGCCGGACTGGAAGGCCTCCAGGCTGAGCCGTTCGAACAGCGCGTCGTCGCCGTGGACCGGGCGGCCCCACTCCTCGTCGTGGTACGTCACGTAGTCCGGCGTGGACAGGGCCCAGGGGCAGCGCAGGGCGCCGTCCGGGCCGGCCACGGCCGCTCCGTCGCTCACCGGTGGTCCTCCTCGTCGGGCTTGTCCATCGAGACGCGGGACGCGGCCTGGGCGCCCGCCAGCGCGGACTCCAGGTCGGTGATACGGGCGTCCCGCTCGGCGAGCTCGGCACCGAGGCGGTTCAGCGCGTCGTCCACGTCCGCCATGCGGTAGCCGCGGGGGGCGAGCGGGAAGCGCAGGCTGTCGATGTCCGCGCGGCTGACCGGGCGCTCCGGGGGCAGCGGGTCGTGCAGTCGCTCGGGTGCCGCCTCCGGGAGTGGACCGGTGCCCTCGCCGCCGCCCACCACGGCGAGTGTCACCGCGGCGACCACCACGGCGAGCGCGACGACCAGGAACAAGAACATAACCATCGCTGGGTCCCCACGCTCGGTGTGCTCGATGCTGAAAGTGTCAGGGTCCGATCGTGCCATGCGAGTCCGACAGTTAGGGTCGCAGGCGGCCGAGGAACCGGTCATACCCAGGTCGTACTACGAGAGGTCACAGGGGATGCTCAGGCTGGGCAGGCGTGAATTCGACGCGCACGAGCCGGTGATCATGGCGATCGTGAACCGGACCCCGGACTCCTTCTACGACCGGGGGGCGACCTTCCGGGACGAGCCCGCCCTCGCGCGCGTGGAGCAGGCGGTGGCGGAGGGCGCCGCGATCATCGACATCGGCGGGGTGAAGGCCGGGCCGGGGGAAGAGGTGACGGCCGAGGAGGAGGCGCGGCGGACCGTCGGCTTCGTCGCGGAGGTACGGCGACGCTTCCCGGATGTCGTCATCAGCGTGGACACCTGGCGGGCCGAGGTCGGCGAGGCGGTCTGCGAGGCCGGTGCCGATCTGCTGAACGACGCGTGGGGTGGGGTGGACCCCGGGCTGGCGGAGGTCGCCGCGCGGTACGGGGTGGGGCTGGTGTGTACACATGCGGGGGGTTCGGAGCCGCGGACCCGGCCGCACCGGGTGACGTACGACGACGTCATGGCCGACATTCTGCGGGTGACGGTGGGGTTGGCCGAGCGGGCGGTGGCGCTGGGGGTACCGAGGGAGTCCGTGCTGATCGATCCCGGGCACGACTTCGGGAAGAACACGCGGCACAGTCTCGAGGCGACGCGACGGCTCGGGGAGATGGTCCGGACGGGGTGGCCGGTGCTGGTGTCCCTGTCCAACAAGGACTTCGTCGGGGAGACGCTGGACAAGCCCGTGAAGGAACGGGTGCTCGGCACGTTGGCGACCACGGCGGTGTCGGCGTGGCTGGGGGCGCAGGTGTACCGGGTGCATGAGGTGGCGGAGACACGGCAGGTGCTGGACATGGTGGCGTCGATCGCGGGTCACCGCCCGCCCGCGGTGGCCCGACGAGGGCTGGCGTAACTTTCCATGCCGTACCCGGGAGCGGAGCCCCCTGGTACGGCATGGACCAGCCCGTTCTAGCGGCCCGCCTCCTTCGACACCAACGCCACCGCCTCGTCCACGTCGTCCGTGACGTGGAACAGGGTGAGGTCCTTCTCCGATGCCTTGCCCTGGGCGATCAGGGTGTGCCTGAGCCAGTCCACCAGGCCGCCCCAGTACGCGCTGCCGAAGAGGACGATGGGGAAGCGGGTGACCTTCTGGGTCTGGACGAGGGTCAGGGCCTCGAAGAGTTCGTCCAGGGTGCCGAGGCCGCCGGGGAGGACGACGAAGCCCTGCGCGTACTTCACGAACATCATCTTGCGGACGAAGAAGTAGCGGAAGTTCAGGCCGATGTCGACGTACGGGTTGAGTCCCTCTTCGAAGGGGAGCTCGATGCCGAGGCCGACCGAGATGCCGCCCGCCTCGCACGCGCCCTTGTTCGCCGCCTCCATGGCGCCGGGGCCACCGCCGGTGATGACGGCGAAGCCGGCTTCCACCAGGCCTCGGCCCAGCCGGACGCCCGCGTCGTACTCCGGGGTGTCCCTCGGAGTGCGGGCCGAGCCGAACACGCTGATCGCGGGCGGGAGTTCGGCGAGTGTGCCGAAGCCCTCGATGAATTCCGACTGGATGCGCAGGACCCGCCAGGGGTCGGTGTGGACCCAGTCGCTGGGGGCGCGCTCGTCCAGCAGCCGCTGATCCGTCGTGCTTGCCTGGACCTGACTGCGCCTACGGAGGACGGGCCCCAGGCGCTGCTCGTCCGGCGGCACCTTCTTGCCCTCGGGGTTGCCAGTAGGCATGTGCGCTCCCTCCACTTGCGGGCTTTCCACCTCAGCGTAGATCTACGCGGGTTACGGACGGGGGACGTCACCATGTCCTCCGTGAAGACGTCCGCATGTCCTCCGTGAAGCGGTCAGCCCGCCGGCCGGCCGTCAGTCGGTCGTCAGCCAGGCACGCAGGCGCTCCTCGCCCGCCAGGATCTTCCTGGTTTCGACCCGTTCGTCCCGCTTGTGTGCCAAGTGCGGGTTTCCCGGGCCGTAGTTGACCGCCGGGATGCCCAGTGCCGAGAAGCGGGAGACGTCCGTCCAGCCGTACTTGGGCTGCGGGGTGCCGCCCACCGCCTCGATGAAGGCCGCCGCGGCCGGGTGGGACAGGCCGGGCAGGGCGGCGCCGCTGTGGTCGTCGATCACGAACTCCGCGACCCCGCAGTCCGCGAAGACCTCGCGGACGTGGGCGATGGCCTCCTCCTCGGTGCGGTCGGGCGCGTAGCGGAAGTTGACCGTCACGACGCACTCGTCGGGGATGACGTTGCCGGCCACTCCGCCCGAGATGCCCACCGCGTTCAGGCCCTCCCGGTACTCCAGGCCGTCGATCACCGGGTAGCGCGGCTCGTAGGAGGCGAGGCGGGCCAGGATCGGGGCGGCCGCGTGGATCGCGTTGGAGCCCATCCAGCCGCGTGCCGAGTGGGCGCGTTCGCCCGTCGTCTTGAGCAGCACGCGCAGGGTGCCCTGGCAGCCGCCCTCCACCTGGCCGTCGGACGGCTCCAGCAGCACCGCGAAGTCGCCCTCCAGCCACTTTGGGTGCGCCTCGGCGACGTGCTTCAGTCCGTTGAGGTCGGCGGCGACCTCTTCGTTGTCGTAGAAGACGAAGGTCAGGTCGCGGTTCGGGGCCGGGACCGTGGCGGCGATGCGGAGCTGGACCGCGACGCCCGACTTCATGTCGCAGGTGCCGCAGCCCCACAGCACGCCGTCCTCGTCGAGGCGGGAGGGGACGTTCCCGGCGATGGGCACGGTGTCGATGTGGCCGGCCAGGATGACCCGTTCCGAACGACCCAGGTTCGTACGGGCGATCACGTTGTTGCCGTAGCGCTCCACCGTCAGGTGCGGCAGGGCGCGCAGCGCGGTCTCGATGGCGTCCGCGAGGGGCTTCTCGGTGCCGCTCTCGGACGGGAAGTCGACCAGCCGCGCGGTGAGCTCGGCGGCGTCCAGCGTGAGGTCAAGGGGGGTGTCGGCCATGTCGTCGACCCTAGCGCGCCGGGCCGTCCACCCGCGTGTGCCGGCGGCCCCCACCCGGCGCGGCGGCCTCAGGAGCCTCCAGTACCTTGTACGGGTGCCAGAGCCGTCACCCACCTCCTCCAAGCGTCGTGGTCGCCTCTTCCGTTTCGGAGCGGCCTTCGTGGTCCTGTCCGCGGTCGCCGGTTATCTCGTGGTGCAGTACGTGACCGGCGGCACCGCCGGTCCGGGGTGCAGAGTCGTCTCGGGCGACGACGATGGGGCGGTCTACGAGTTCACGCCGGAGCAGGCGGTCAACGCGGCGACGATCTCGGCGGTCGGCACCGACCGCGGTCTGCCCGAGCGGGCCGTGACCATCGCGCTCGCGACCGCGCTCCAGGAGTCGGGGCTGCGCAACATCGAGCACGGCGACCGCGATTCGCTGGGCCTGTTCCAGCAGCGGCCGTCGCAGGGCTGGGGTACCGAGAAGCAGATCATGGACCCGACGTACGCGGCGGGCATCTTCTACGAGCACCTGGTCAAGGTGTCCGGCTACACGAAGCTCCCGCTCACCGTGGCCGCGCAGCGCGTGCAGCGCAGCGGCTACCCGGAGGCGTACGCCAAGCACGAGCCGGATGCCACGCTGCTCGCCGCGGCCCTCACCGGGCGGGCGGCGGCCACGCTGACCTGCGAGGGCCGTCCCGCGGCCGCCGCGACCGCGGGGCCGGACGCGGTGCGCACCGCTCTCGTACGGGACTTCGGGCGTGACGCGTTGCAGGAGGCCGGTGCGGAGGTGAGCGGGAGCGGTGGTGGCAGCGGCACCAAGGCCGCGTCGACGCCCGCGCCCGGCGTGACCGCCGAGTCCAGCGGGCGGACCGTGACGGTGCCCGTGCCGAGCGCTACGGGCGACTCCGCGGGGCGCAGCAGCGAGGAGCGCGGCTGGCAGCTTGCGCACTGGGCAGTGGCCAACTCCTCCGCCCTGCACATCGCACGCGTCGCCTACGCCGGACGGGAGTGGACCGCCGGGAGCACCGACAGTCAGTGGCGTACGACCGGGGCGAGGAGCGACGGCGGAGCGGAGCGGGCGGCCGCCGACTCGGTCCGGATCGTCACCGCTCAGTAGTACGGGACTTCACCCGCACGGGTTACGTACGGTGGCCGTGAACAGGGGGCGCGCAGGTTTTCGCGCCGTCACCCTCGCATCCGCCCAGCCCTTGCAAACAAAGAGCCGTAAGGATTCGGCGGACTCTCGGAGCGGGCGCCCTTTGCCCGATTTTATCCGTAACCGATAATGCGACGCATTACCAACTCTTTACGTTGGCTCGCCGCAACCTTCCCGGGCTTCAAGCGGTAGTCACTGCGTCCGAGCCCGGACCATCAACTGCGGTCGAGTGCCGGGACGGGCGGACACTTCCATCGTCTCTCCCTCAAAGGAGCATCATGTCCCTCCCTCTGACCCGCCGCATCGCCCGTGCCGCGCTGCTCGTCGCAGCGGGAGCGGCTGCCGGGGTCGGTGCGGCCGGCTCCGCGAGTGCGGCCGCCGAACTGCCGGCCACCCCGAACCTCGGCGGAGTGACCGCCCTGGACGGCGCGACCGTCGGCAACACCGTCGACGGCGCGGCGCAGCAGGCCACCGGGCTCGCGGGTGACGCCGGCGGCCAGGCCGTCAAGACGGCGGTGCCGGCCGCGGGCAAGACCGGTGGCAAGGCCGTGAAGAAGGCTGCGCCGGTGGCGCAGAAGACCGCCGGTCAGGCGGCGGGGTCCGCGGGGGCTCTCCTCGGGGACACCGCGTCGACCGCCACGAAGGGCGGGCTGCCGACGGACTCCCTCACGAAGGGCGGGCTCCCGACGCAGTCCGCGCCGGTGAAGGGGCTGCCGCTGGGCGGCTGAGTCTCGGGTTCCACAGCGAGGTTCCAAAGCGACGGGGTCCAGGTTTCCACCTGGACCCCGTCGCTTTGTGCACGACGGCTACACCGCCAGCCTCTGCACCGCTGCCCGCACCCGCTCGTCCGTCGCCGTCAGGGCCACGCGTACGAAGTTCTCGCCCGCCGTGCCGTAGAAGTCACCCGGGGCGACCAGGATGCCGCGGTCGGCCAGGTGGGACACCGTGGCCCAGCAGGACTCGTCCCGCGTCGCCCACAGGTAGAGGCTGGCCTCGCTGTGTTCGATGCGGAAGCCGTGGTTCAGGAGCGCCTCACGCAGGAGCGTGCGCCGGGACGCGTACCGTTCGCGCTGCTCGCGGACGTGGGTGTCGTCGCCGAGGGCCGCCACCACCGCCGCCTGTGTCGGGGCCGAGGTCATCATGCCGCCGTGCTTGCGGATCTCCAGGAGCGGGCCGAGGACCGCCGGGTCGCCCGCCAGGAAGGCCGCGCGGTAGCCCGCGAGGTTGGAGCGCTTGGAGAGGGAGTGGACCGAGACGATGCCCTCGTAAGAGCCGTCGTTCACGTCCGGGTGCAGGACCGAGACCGGGTCGGCCTCCCAGCCCAGCTCGAGATAGCACTCGTCGGAGAAGAGCAGGACGCCGTGCTCGCGGGCCCAGGCGACGATCCGCGTCAGTTCCGCCTTGCTCAGCACCTTGCCCGTCGGGTTGGAGGGCGAGTTGAGCCAGAGGAGCTTCAGGCCGGTCGGGTCCAGGTCCGTGGGGTCGTCGTAGACCTCGTACTCCGCGCGGGCGAGGCGGGCGCCGACCTCATACGTCGGGTAGGCCAGACGCGGGTAGGCGACCCGGTCGCCGGGGCCGAGGCCCAGCTGGGTGGGGAGCCAGGCGACCAGTTCCTTGGAGCCGACGATCGGCAGGACGTGCCGGTGGGTGACCTCGCGGGCGCCCAGGCGGCGCTCCAGCCAGCCCGTGATCGCGTCGCGCAGCTCGGGGGTGCCCCAGACCGTCGGATAGCCCGGGGAGTCCGCCGCGGCGATCAGGGCCTTCTGGATCAGCTCGGGGACCGGGTCGACGGGGGTACCGACGGACAGGTCGACGATGCCGTCCGGGTGCGCGGCGGCCGTTTTCTTGTACGGCTCCAGCTTGTCCCAGGGGAAGGTGGGCAGACGGTCGGAGACTGCGGACACGGGAATCTGGCTCACTTTCTTGAACGGCAAACGCCCCGGTCCCATGCGGCGCGATCTGCGGCGATCAGGCCGTACGGGACCGAGGCGGCACGGCTTGCGGGCCGCTGGTGCGGGGTTACCCGGCCTGCGGCGGCAGCGCGGCGATGAAGGGGTGATCGCGCTCGATCAGCCCCAGCTTGCTGGCACCACCGGGAGAGCCGAGCTCGTCGAAGAACTCGACGTTCGCCTTGTAGTAGTCCTTCCACTCCTCCGGAGTGTCGTCCTCGTAGAAGATCGCCTCGACCGGGCAGACCGGCTCACAGGCACCACAGTCGACGCATTCGTCCGGGTGGATGTACAAGGACCGCTGGCCCTCGTAGATGCAGTCGACCGGGCACTCCTCGATGCACGCCTTGTCCTTGACGTCGACACAAGGCTGCGCGATGACGTAGGTCACGCTGTCGTTCCTCCTCGATACGGGCGCTGGCGGGCCTCCCACAGGCTCCGCCGCCTGGCGCGCGGGAGCGCGGCGTAATCGATGCCCGCCTCTAGTATCTCCGTTCTTGGGCATGATCCGAACAGGAGGGGTGGACCGACCTGTGGAAATATCGGCCGCTGGACGTCTCGAGGTCCGTATCACCGCCGCTGACGTGGGCAAACGCGTCTCTGTGCGGCGATTGAGCGACCCCGGAGACACCGAAGGGAAATTCACCGACACGGTGGGTGTTCTCACATCATGGGACAACGCTGTGCTCGTGATCACACAGAAGGACGGCGAGAGCGTCCGGATCGCGGAATCCTCGCTGGTCGCGGGGAAGGTGGTGCCCGCCGCGCCGGCCCGGCGGCGGGGGCCGGCCGCGTCCTACGAGGAGCTCGTCCACGTCGCCGCACGAGCCTGGCGGCCGGTGGAGAGCGCGCGTCTGGGCGAGTGGGAGCTGCGGGCCGCCTCCGGGTTCACCCGGCGGGCGAACTCGGTGCTGCCGCTCGGCGACCCGGGCCTCCCGCTCGACGAGGCGCTCACCGAGGTACGACGCTGGTACGGAGAGCGCGGCCTGCCCGCGTACGTCCAGACCGCGACCGGCGCCGAGGGCACCCAGGAGCTGCTCTGCGCGGAGCTGGAGCGGCGCGGGTGGGTGCGCGAGGTGACCGCCGAGCTGTGGATCGGGGCGCTCGCGCCGGTCGCCGACCTGGGTGAGCCGTCCGGGGTCGTGCTGTCCCGGGAGGCCGGTGAGGCGTGGCTGGCGCGCTATCAGCGCAAGGGAGTGAGCGACGTGGCCCTGAAGGTACTGGGCAGCGGGCCCTCGGTGTGGTTCGCGACCGTGCCCGGTGAGCGCGAGGGGGAGCCGCCGGCGGCGATCGGGCGGTGTGTCGTCGACGGGCGGTGGGCCGGGTTCGCCGCGGTCGAGGTGGATCCGGCGCAGCGGCGGCGCGGGCTGGCCAGCGCCGTCATGGCCGCGCTGGCCCGGCAAGCCCTCGAGGAGGGCGCCTCGGCCGCCTGGCTCCAGGTCGAGGCGGACAACGCGGGAGCGCGTGCGCTGTACGCCCGGCTGGGCTTCGCCGCGCATCACGCGTACCACCACTACCGGGAACCGGCCGAGCCCGGCAGCGGCCGGTACGGATCGCCGTGAGGGGGCACGAGCCTGCCATGCGTTCCTGCTTCCCCCCACCGCCCGAGCGCTCCGCCGAACTGCGGCTGCGGTTCGCCGAGGAGGTGCGCTGCGAGCGGCCCGATCTGTCCGAGCTGTGCCTGCTGGTGGGGGCGGCGGCCGACGGGGGGCTGGACGAGGCGGGCATGGACGCCGCGCAGATGGAGCTGGACCGGCTGGCGGGGCAGCTGCCCTTCCGGCCGGGCGGTCCGGCGGCCTGGGCGGGGGCGCTGCGTTCGGTGCTCGGGGAGCGCTGTGGGTTCCACGGGTCCCCGGCCGACTTCCAGTGGCTGGAGTCGTCGTTGCTGCACCAGGTGCTGCGACGGCGGCGCGGGCTGCCGATCCTGCTGTCGGTGGTGTGGATGGAGGTCGCGAGGCGGGCGGGGGCGCCGGTGTACGGGGTCGCGCTGCCAGGGCATTTCGTCGTCGGGTTCGGGCCGGCGGAGGAGCAGGTGCTGGCCGATCCGTTCGACGGGGGGCGGGTGCTCAGCGGGTCCGACGCGGAGTTGCTGGTGGCCGGGGCGACGGGGGCGGCGCTGCATCCGTCGATGCTGGTTCCCGCGGATCCGCTGGAGGTGGTGCTGCGGATTCTGAACAACGTCCGGGCGTGGGCCGCGGCTCGGCCCGAGCGATCGGATGTGGCCTTGTGGGCGGTGGAGTTGTCGCTGCTGTTGCCTTCGCATCCGGCTCGGTTGCGGTATGAGCGGGCGCAGATCCTTGTGCAGCGGGGGGACTTCGTGGGTGGGGCCACGGAGTTGGAGACGTATGCGGAACTGGTGGACGCGGTGGATTCGGCTGCGGCGCAGAGGGTGCGGGGGCAGGCGTTGGCAGCTCGGGCCAGGCTGAACTGAGGCCGGTTACAGCCAGCCTTTCTCTCTGGCGATCCGCACCGCCTCCGCCCTGTTCCGTACCGCCAGTTTCTGGATCGCCGTCGAGAGGTAGTTGCGGACCGTGCCCTGGGACAGGTGCAGGGTTTTCGCCAGTTCCGCGTTGGTGGAACCGTCGGCCGCGGCGCGCAGGACCTCGCGTTCGCGGTCGGTGAGGGGGTTGGCGCCCTCGGCCAGGGCGGCGGCCGCGAGGGTGGGGTCGATGACCCGTTCGCCGGCCAGCACCTTGCGCACCGCTTCGGCGAGTTGGGCAGCCGGGGCGTCCTTGACCAGGAAGGCGTCGGCGCCGGACTCCATGGCGCTGCGGAGGTAGCCGGGGCGGCCGAAGGTGGTGAGAACGACCAGCTTCACCCCCGGCAGTTCCCGGTGCAGGAGGGCCGCCGCCTCGATGCCCGTCGCGCCCGGCATCTCGATGTCGAGGAGGGCCACGTCCACGTCGTGTTCGCGGGCTGCCGCCAGGACCTCGTCCCCGCGCGCCACCTGGGCGACGACCTCGATGTCGTCCTCGAGGCCGAGCAGTGCGGCCAGTGCCTCGCGGACCATCGACTGGTCCTCGGCCAGGAGGACCTTGATCGTGTGGCTCATGCCCCGGATCCTATGTCCGCCGACGAGCCGGCCGGGACGCGGGCGACCAGTCGGAACCCGTGCTTGAGGCTGCCCGCCTCCAGGGTGCCGCCCGCCTTCTCCAGGCGCTCGGTCAGGCCCGTCAGACCGTTGCCGGGGCCGTCGCCCGAGCCGCCCGAGCCGTCGTCCTCGACGGAGAGTTCGAGGACCAGGCCGTCGAGGGTCTGGCGGCGGAGCAGCTCCACCGTGCAGCGCCGGGCGCCGCTGTGCCGTACGACGTTGGTGACCGCCTCGCGCAGCGCCCAGGCGAGGGCGGACTCGCTCTCCTCGGGGATGCCGGTGAGGTCGGGGGCGACGGGCACTCCGGCGGTGACGCCGGCGGCCGTCAAGGCGACCTGGGTGCCGGCGAGTTCGTCGGCGAGGCGGGGGCGCCGGTAGCCGGTGACGGCCTCGCGTACGTCGACCAGGGCCTGGCGGCTGACCTGTTCGATGTCGGCGACCTGCTGGGCCGCCTTGTCGGGGTGGTCGGGGAGCATACGGCCGGCCAGTTCGCTCTTCAGCGTGATCAGGGAGAGCGAGTGGCCGAGCAGGTCGTGCAGGTCGCGGGCGAGGCGCAGGCGCTCCTCGTTGGCGGCGAGTTGGGCGACCGTGGCGCGGGCTTCGCGCAACGCGATGGTCGTGCGGATCAGTTCGCGTACGCCGGTCATGGAGAACCCGCCGAGGAGCGCCGGGAGAAGCAGTCCGGCCAGGAACTCCTTCCCGTCGGGCACGACCAGGGCGACCGCGGTCAGCAGCGCGGACACGGCCGGGATGCACCAGCGGGCGAGCCGCAACGGAAGCGCCGCGCCGGAAGCGATCGCCACGTAGACGAACAGCACGAGCCACTCCCGGCCCAGGGCCAGGGCCAGGACGGTCGACTGGGTGGCGAGGACCGCCAGGGAGCCGAGCACCACGCCGTTGCTCTCGCCGCGTCCGGTGCGGAAGAGCAGGACGAAGTACCAGGCCACGAAGGCCACCAGACCCAGCGCGCCGAGGACACGGACGCCCGCGCTGTGCCCACCGTGCAGCAGGTCGTTGACGGGCGCGCTCAGATAGGCGAGCCAGATGCCCGACCACAGCGTCTTGATGACCTTCTGCCTGCGGTTCTGCGGGCGTTGCCCGATGCCGACGCTGCTCACGCCTTCAGCGTGTCCTTCCGGTACAGCCAGGCCGCGCCGCCCGCGAACAGGACGAAGAAGACGACGAGGATGGCGAGGTCCTGGGCGTGCGGGGCCTGGCTCTGTTCGATCGCCTGTCCCAGGGCAGCGTACGCGTGCGTGGGCAGCCACCTGGCGATGTCCTGCAACCACTGCGGGAAGGTCGTCGACGGCATCCACAGGCCGCCGAGCATCGACAGACCGAAGTAGGTGATCATCGTGATGGGGCGGACCGCGTCCCCGCTGGCGAGGTAGCCGATGGCGACGCCGAGCGCGGCGAAGACGAGGCTGCCGGCCCAGATCGCGCCGGTCAGGGCGAGCCACTGCCAGGCGTCCAGGCGTACGTCCTTCACGGCCGCGGCGACGACGAAGACGATGACGATGGACGGCAGGCTCACCACGGCGGCGCTCGCTGTCTTGGCGAGGACGTAGCCGCGGCCCGGCAGGGTGGTCAGCCGCAGCTGCCGTACCCAGCCGCTCTCGCGCTCCTTCGCGATGCGCTCGCTGTTGCCCATCAGGACGGCGGTCAGGGCGCCGAAGGAGGCCATCGAGACCATCATGTAGGTCGGGATGGTCAGGCCCGTGCCGTCGACCTGAGTGGTGGCGTCGGCCTTGCCCGCGATGAGCAGGAACAGGACGGACGGGTAGATCACCGAGAAGAACAGGAACTTGCGGTTGCGCAGGGCGCGGGCGAGTTCGAGCTTGATGAGGCCCCGCGAAGCAAATGTATTCAGCACGACTGCTTGGCCTCCTCGGCCTCGGTGATGGCGACGAAGGCCTGCTCGAGCCCCAGCCCGGCGACTTCGAGGTTGCGGGGGTAGACGCCGAGACCGTAGAGAGCGTGGACGGTCGCGTCGGCGTCGGTGGACTGGATGCGGATCGTCTGGCCGGATATGTCGATGGCGGTGAGGAAGGGAAGCGCCCGCAGCGGTGCTTCGTCGATCGGGCTGTCGTGGAGGTCGAAGGAGATCCTGCGTGCTCCCGCCTTCGCCTTGATCTCGGCGGCGGTGCCGTCCGCGAGGAGCCGGCCCCGGTGCAGGACGAGGACGCGGTCGGCGATGGCGTCGGCCTCTTCGAGGTAGTGCGTGGCGAACAGGACCGTACGGCCCTGGTCGGCCTGCTCGCGCATGGTCGCCCAGAAGGCCTGGCGGGCGGAGACGTCCATGCCGGTGGTCGGCTCGTCCAGGACGATCAGGTCGCTGTCGCCGGCGGTGGCGAGGGCGAAGCGGACGCGCTGGGACTGTCCGCCGGAGAGCTTGTCGACCTTGCGGTCGGCGATCTGCGAGATGCCCGCGCGGGCCAGTACGTCGCTCGCCCGGTACGGCTTCGGGTGCAGGTCGCAGGCGAGCTTGACCAGTTCGCCGACCGTCACCTCGTCCATCAGCCCGCCGCTCTGCAGCATCGCGCCCACGTGTCCGGCGACGATGGCCTCGCGCGGGCTGGTGCCGAAGACACGGACCGTGCCGCTGTCGGCGTGCTTGAGGCCGAGCAGCAGGTCCAGGGTGGTGGACTTGCCGGCCCCGTTGGGCCCGAGCAGGGCCACGGTCTCCCCCGGGTGCAGCCGGAGCGTGAGGCCGTCCACCGCCCGTACGGTTCCGTAGCTCTTGCTCACCTGATCGAACCCGACCACCTCGGTTGCGGTGGCCGTCACTGTCGTCGTCATGCAGACCATCGTGGCGGTGGGGCTCCGGTGCCCGGCAGTGTCGGCGGTCCTGACTGCCGGATGACAGATGTCATGTGTACGCGGTGACGGGCAGGCCGTCCCGTGGCCGGATACGGCCAGGGGCACCCGGCGGTGACGTACCGGACCGGGTGCCCCTCGTGTGCCGTGGTGTCCAGGACCTGTCCGGCCCTAGCTGGGGTTCGTGTCGATGGTGGCGACACGGTTGGTGGTGCTGGTCAGGGCCGGGCGCAGGGCGCTGATCACGTCCTGGACCGTGACGGCGGTCTTCTGGCCGGTACCGCGGGTGATGAGTACGCCGTCGAAGGTGTGGCCGTAGAGCTCCTTGAGCGCGGCCTCGTTGTAGCTTTCGACGAGCTTGCCGTCGACGGCCTTCACTTCGAGGAACTTCCACAGGGAGTTCTGCGGGCTGAAGGCGATCGAGTGCGCGGCGTCCGTCTGGACGGTGACCTTGCCGGACATCGCCGGCTCGGCGAATTTCTTCATCATCCGGTCGACTTCGGCGTTCGAGACCGTCGGCTGCTTGGTGGCCGTCGGGACCTTCACGGTGGTGGGCGTCCCGGTCTCCACCTGGGTGCGGAAGGCCTGTTCGACCGCGGTCTTCGACTGGGCCACGTCGATGCCCTTGCCCGTCTTGCCGTACACGGCGACGGCCTTGCCGGACTGGAACTTGATCGTGCCGTCGCTCGCCGAGCCGGAGCTGCCCGCGGCGCTCTCCAGGGCGGCCTGGAACTTCTCCTCGTCGACGTGTATCACCGGCTCGATGACGCGCTGCCGGCCGAAGAGCGAGCCGATCACGGAGACCGGGTTGTAGTCGCTCTGCGCGGCCGCGGCGACCGTGGCCTGCTCTTCGAACTGGAGCCCGGCCTGGTCCGGCTTGAGCGTGACGGTGTCGCCGTCGACCGACAGCTTCAGCTGCTGGTCGACACGCTTGCCGAAGGCGTCGTCGAGCTTCTTGACGGCCTCGTCGCGCGTACCGCCGCCGATGTCGACGCCGAGCACGGTGGTGCCCTGGGGCACGTCGGAGTGGTTCATCAGCAGACCCGCACCGTAGGCGCCGGCCGCGACGACGACTACGAGGCTGCCGAGCAGGACCAGCTTGCTGCGGCCCTTCTTCTTCCGGGGCGCGGCCGCTGGCACGTTCTGCGCGGCCGGCTCGGGCAGCTTCGGGGGCGTGTGCGGCAGCGGCCCGTCGGGGTGTGAGCCCGATCCGAACGGCGCGCCCTGGATGCCGGGGGGGACGACGGGGATGCCGCTGGTGACGGTGTGCCCGGAGACGTTGTCCATGCGGCCGCCGTAGCCGCCGGCGCCGGGTTCGGGGGCCGGCTTCTGCGGGGTGAGGATCGCGGTGTCGTCACTCAGACCGCCACCACCGCCTGCGGCGACGGGGCCATGAGCGGAGGCCGTGCCGGGACCGCCGGGACCGCCGGGACCGCCAGGTCCACCGGGACCACCAGGTCCACCGGGACCGCCAGGGCCACCGGGACCGCCAGGGCCACCGAGGCCGCCAGGGCCACCAGGGCCGCGGCCACGCGGTCCGCCGGGCACGCCGGGCACACCGAATGCCTCGGGGCCGCTGAATGCCTCTGGGGTGCCAGGAGCACCGGGAGCACCAGGACCGCCAGGAGCACCGGAAGCGCCGGGAACACGACGAACACCGAGACCACCGGAGCCACCAGGGCCACCAGGGCCACCAGGGCCACCAGGGCCACTCGGACTACCAGGGACGCCGAATCCGTTAGTCCCGGAACCGCCCGGGCCACCCGGCCTCCCGCCCATCGGAGGTGCCAGCGGGCCGTCGCCGGTGACCGGGCCGCCGGTCGGGCCGGAGGGGCCCTGAGAGCCGCCCTGGCCGCCGGGGCCGATCGGCGGGCCGCCGTAGCCGCCCTGGCTGCCGTGGCCGCCCTGACTGTTCTGGCCACCTTGGCCGTTCTCCGCGAAGTACGGCAGGTCGTCGCGGCGGGGCTCGCCGGAGCCGGGGCGCGAGCCGTTGCCCAGCGGACCTGCCGCCAGCGCCTCGGTCACGTCGAAGGAACCGGTGCCGCCGCCGTGGCCGGGCGCGACGGGGCCGCCGGTGGCACCCGGCAGTCCGGCGCCGTTCGTACCGCCGGGGCGGGAGCCGCCGGGGGCGCTCATGGAACCGACCACCCCGCCGGGACGGCCGCCGGTCGGCCGCGCACCCGCGGAAGCGCCGGCACCGGCACCGGCACCCGCCGCCGAACCGCCGGGCATGCCCGCGCCGTTGGTGGAGCCGCTGCCCTGTCCGCCCTTGCTCGTTCCACCCCTGCGGGGGGCGAACCAGTCGCTCGTCTTCTCCTCGGCCGTGCCCGCGGGCTCGGCGGGCGGTTCGACGGTCCCGGCGGACGGGGCGGCGCCGGCCGGCTGCGCGTCGGCGCCGGTGTCGTCGCCCGCGCCGCCCTCGGTGTCCCCGACGGGCGTGCGTACGACGACCGGCGGAATCGGCCGTGACCCAGGGATGTTGATCCGGATCCGGGTCGTCAGCGTGGTCTCGGTCTTGCGTTCCTCCGGTTGGGCGGCCGAACGGCCCGCGTCCGTACCGCCGTCGGAAACCATGGGGGTCCCGTACGGCGGCGTGCCCGAGGGGTATGCGGCTCCGCCGCGCCCGTCGGGCCCGGAGGACGGAGTGTCAGTTTCACGACTCAAGGCAGGTTCTCCCGGTTGGCTCCGCCGCCCGCACAACCTCACGGGCGGCTCGGCGGCGCGCACCACCATACTGGCCACTTCTGGCGTGTATCCCACGACCGTCGGGGAAACCCACACGGCACGTACACGCGCGCCGCACGGCGAAGTGGTACGTCACTTGCCAAGTCGGACGCGGTCTCCGTCCGGTTGCCGCCCCCGGCCAAGGGTGGCGCAGATCACAGCCAGAGCCATGCCGCCGAGCAGGAAGAGATAGGAGCCGCCTCCCGCGCCGAACAGGAAGTCCCCTTCGGGCCGGCTTGCGGTGAGGAAGACGACGGTCACCATCCAGCCCGCGGCGGGCGCGACGGCCCCGCCCCGGCTGCCCGTGGCGCGGGCTCCGCCGAGGAAGAGCCCGGCCGCGCCTGCGAGCGCGAGCAGGAGTCCGCCCGGGAACCACCCGGCCTGCACCAGCGCCCCGGCCAGGGCGACCAGCACGCCGAGCAGGAAGAGCCCCAGATAGGCGAGGGCCCGCCCGGCGGAGGGGGGTCGCAGCGGCTGGGCGAGCATCGATCCGTGTTCCGTCATGACGCCTCCCCAGCCCCGGCGAAGAGATCCGTCTCCCGGACCGTCTGCCGGGCCTGCTCCCCCGCCGTCTCCCGCCCGCCGCGCACCAACTCGTAGTACTCGGTGCTGAAGAGCGGCTGCGCAAGCTCGTTGGAGAGCGCGAAGTACGGTCCTTCGGGGGCCACCTCGATCTGCGTGGCGTGCGCGCTCATCGCGGCGGCCTTCGCGGCCGCGTAGGCGGTGCCGTCGATCTCGGTGGTGATCCGCTCGTCGGCCACGACGCCCGGTACGTCGTCGATGGCGGCGGCCTTGGCATAGGGCAGGCCGGGCAGCTCGGCGCGGAGCCGGTCGAAGGCCTCCTCGGCGACGGGGCGCGGCACGCGGTTCCAGTAGACCTTGGGGATCGGCCGGCCGGCGTCGGCGGCGAGTTCGGCGGCGCGCATGGCTACGCGGTGGGCCTGGATGTGGTCGGGGTGGCCGTAGCCGCCGTTGTCGTCGTAGGTGACGAGGACCTGGGGGCGTACCTCGAGGATCACTTCGAGGAGGTGTGCGGCGGCTTCGTCGACGTCCGCCTGCCAGAAGGAGGCAGGGTCGTCGTTGTCGGGGAGGCCCATCATCCCGGAGTCCCGGTAGCGGCCGGGGCCGCCGAGCTGACGGAAGTCCTCGACGCCGAGCTCGCGCATCGCGGCGGTGAGCTCGCGCAGGCGGTGCTCGCCCAGGGCGGCGCCGGTCAGGTGCGCGAGCTCGGGCGGGATGACCTCGCCGAGCTCGCCGAGGGTGCAGGTGACCAGGGTCACCCGCGCGCCTTCGGCCGCGTACCTGGCCATGGTCGCGCCGTTGTTGATCGACTCGTCGTCCGGGTGCGCGTGCACCAGCAGCAGACGTCGGGCGGGTGGTTCCGTCATGGGTTCACCCTACGAGGTGCTCCGCTCCTTGCAGCGTGGAAGGTTCCTCGTCGGGCTTCGTCCAGGAGATGCGCCGACCTCGCGCTCCAGCCAGGCGGCGACGCCGGGAGCGAGATGGGTCGTGTCGCACGCGGAGAGGAGCAGGCGGGGGTCGCGGCGGCGGTGGTCCGCCAGGAGGTCGGTAGCCGCCTGGAGAAGGGCGGGTGCCGGGCAGGCGGGCTGCGGTACGGCGGGGAGGGGCTTGCGGGGTGCGCGCTTCTTCGGGGCCGCCGCCGGTCGGGCCGGGGCGGAGCACTCGCCCTCGCCCTCGCCCTCGTCCTCACGGCGACGTCCGGGCTGGTTGCGGGAGACCGTGCGGGTGACGATGCGGCCGCCGGGGACGCGTTCGCGGGTGCGGCGCAGGTAGCCGTGGGCCTCCAGCTCGCGCAGTCCGGCGGCGATACGGTCCGCGCCCTCGGGGAAGCGAGCGGTGACGGCGCCGATGAGCTCGCCGCCGCCCCTGACACAACCCCCGGCGTCAGAACTTGATGCTGCCGATCATGCTCGCGACGCTCGTCGTCAGATCGCTGATCGTGGGCGCGACGGTGGAGGAGGCGAGGTAGAACCCGAGCAGGATGCAGACAACCGCGTGACCGCCCTTCAGGCCTGACTTCTTGACCAGCAAGAAGACGATGATCGCCAGCAGCACCACCGCCGAAATCGAGAGTGCCACGGCGGCTCACCTCCAAGGACCCGGGGATGTGGGGGGCAGAGCAGAGCAATTTGTAAATCCATACAACAGCCAGCAGGTTCATACCCACACAGCGCTAGCGATCATAACTATCCGTGCGTGCGCAAGCGTCGGCGCACTGCCGCACAAGGGGGCGCATGGCCAATATGGTCAGGGCATGACGACCGAGTCTGACTCCTTCCCCCGTCGGCACGCCCGCACCCAGCGCTTCACGCTCGGCGCGCCGCGTTCGTTCACCGTGGCTCCCGACGGTTCCCGTGTCGTGTTCCTGCGTTCCGGGTCCGGCACGGACCGGGCCAACTCCCTGTGGGTTCTTGATGTTCCGGACGGCGGGGAGCGGGTGGCGGCCGACCCGCGCGCCCTCCTGGGCGGAGCCTCGGAAGACCTCTCGCCCGAGGAGCGGGCCCGCCGCGAACGCAGCCGCGAGGGCGGTGCGGGCATCGTCGGCTACGCCACCGACACGGCCGTGGAACTGGCGTCCTTCGCCTTGTCCGGGCGCCTGTTCACGGCCGAACTGCGGGCCGGCACGGCACGTGAACTGCCCGTCCCCGGACCGGTGATCGACCCCCGCCCCGCCCCCGACGGGCGGCACGTCGCGTACGTCCACCAGGGCGCCCTGCGGGTGGTGGGCGCCGAGGGCGAGGGTGACCGCGCGCTCGCCGAACCCGAGTCGGCACCGGTTTCCTATGGATTGGCCGAGTTCATCGCGGCCGAGGAGATGGGGCGTTCACGGGGCTTCTGGTGGGCGCCGGAGTCGGACCGGCTGCTGGTCGCGCGGGTGGACGACACGCCGGTGCGGCGGTGGTGGATCTCGGACCCCGCACACCCGGAACGTGATCCACAACACGTCCCGTATCCGGCGGCCGGCACGGCCAACGCGGAGGTGCGGCTGTTCGTGATCGGGCTGGACGGGGCGCGCACGGAGGTTGTCTGGGATCGGGCGCGCTACCCGTATCTGGCGCGAGTGCACTGGTCAGAGGCGGGTGCGCCGCTCCTTCTGGTGCAGGCCCGGGACCAGCGCAGCCAGCTGTTCCTGGCGGTGGACCCGGACTCCGGGGCGACCCGGATGGTGCACGCGGACGAAGATCCAAAATGGCTGGAACTTTTCCCTGGGGTGCCGTGCTGGAGCCCGTCCGGACAACTGGTCCGGATCGCGGACGAGGGTGGCGCGCGGGTGCTGGCGGTCGGGGAACGGCCGCTGACGGGACCGCAGTTGCACCTGCGCGCGGTACTCGACGTCGCCGACGAGGACGTACTCGTCTCGGCGTCGGCAGGCGAGGCCGCGGCGGCCCCGGAGACCGGCGAGGTGCACGTCTACCGGGTGAACGAGCTCGGCCTGGAGCGCGTGTCGCAGGTACCCGGCGTGCACACGGCGGTGCGCGCCGGGGGCGTGACCGTTCTGGTCTCCGCCACGCTGGACCGGCCGGGGGCGCAGGTACAGGTGCTGCGTGGCGGGAAGCAGACGGCGACTGTCCCTTCGTATGCGGAAAATCCTGGTATGTCCCCGCGCGTGACGCTGATCGAGGGGGGCGCACGGCGAATCCCGTGCGCCGTGCTTATGCCTTCGGACTACCCCGGTGACACTCCCCTCCCGGTCCTCATGGACCCGTACGGTGGTCCGCACGGCCAGCGTGTGGCCGCCGCGCACAACGCGCACCTGACCTCGCAGTGGTTCGCCGACCAGGGGTTCGCGGTCGTGGTCGCCGACGGGCGGGGCATGCCGGGCCGCTCCCCCGCCTGGGAGAAGGCGGTTCACGGGGACTTCACCGTGTCGCTGGACGACCAGGTCGAGGCGCTCCAGGACCTCGCGAAGTCGTACCCGCTCGACCTGTCCCGGGTGGCGATCCGCGGCTGGTCGTTCGGCGGTTACCTGGCGGCCCTGGCCGTACTGCGCCGACCGGACGTCTTCCACGCGGGCATCGCGGGCGCGCCGGTCACGGACTGGCGCCTCTACGACACCCACTACACCGAGCGCTACCTGGGCACCCCGGACGCGGACCCCGACTCGTACGCGAAGAGCAACCTGGTCACGGACGGGGGCCTGTCCGCGGCCGCCGAGCCGCACCGCCCGCTGATGATCGTGCACGGCCTGGCCGACGACAACGTGGTGGTCGCGCACGCCCTGCGACTGTCCTCGGCCCTCCTGGCCGCCGGCCGCCCGCACGAGGTCCTGCCCCTGTCCGGCGTCACCCACATGACCCCACAGGAACAGGTCGCAGAGAACCTGCTGCTGCTTCAGGTGGACTTTCTACGGCGCGCCCTCAAGCTGGGCTGAGCGGTAACACTCCACAGAGCACCGCAACCATCGATTGAGGAACCACGACGAAGCACCAGCCAGGTCCGCGAGAGCGGCGCCGGCTCAGGCGCAAAAAGGGGCAACGGGCCGGGGCGACATGGCGCGCCCCGGCCCGTTTACGGCACCCGCACGGCCGTACGTTGTTCAGATTGACGCGTCCGTATATCGGAACCGGGTCGGCCAAGTTGCCTGCGTGTTAACGCGGTTGATGAGCTTTTGTATGGCTATGCCGTCCCGTCGGCGTGATCGTCCGGTGTCTCCTCGGGAGGTACGACCTGCTTCTCCTCCGCGAAGTGGCAGGCCGAGTCGTGCGCGGCCGGGCCGGCGGAGAGCCGGAAGTCGGCCGGGACCGCGAGGGCCGGCACCTCCAGGGTGCACCGTTCCTGGGCCTTCCAGCAGCGGGTGCGGAAGCGGCAGCCGGAGGGGATGTTCGTCGGGGACGGGACGTCGCCCGCCAGGATGATCCGCTCGCGGTGGTCCCGGGCCTCCGGGTCGGGGACCGGGACCGCGGAGAGCAGGGCCTGGGTGTAGGGGTGCGTGGGATGGTCGTAGATCTCGGCGTCCTTGCCGATCTCCACGATCCGGCCCAGGTACATCACCGCGACCCGGTCGGAGATGTGCCGCACGATCGACAGGTCGTGCGCGATGAAGAGGTAGGAGAGCTCGAACTCGTCCTGGAGCCTCTCCATCAGGTTGATGACCTGCGCCTGCACCGACACGTCCAGCGCGGAGACCGGCTCGTCGGCGACGATCACCTCGGGGCGCAGGGCCAACCCGCGGGCGATGCCGATGCGTTGGCGCTGGCCACCGGAGAACTGGTGGGGGTAGCGGTTGATGTACTCGGGGTTGAGGCCGACCACGTCCAGCAGTTCCTGGACCTTCCTGCGCCTCTCGCCCTTCGGGGCTGCCTCCGGGTGGATCTCGTACGGCTCCCCGATGATGTCGCCCACCGTCATCCGGGGGTTGAGGGAGGTGTAGGGGTCCTGGAAGACCATCTGGATGTTGCGCCGTACGGCCTTCAGGGCCTTCCCGGACAGCCGGGTGATGTCCTCGCCCTTGTACTTGATCGAGCCGGCCGTCGGCTTCTCCAGGTTGACCAGCATCCTGGCGACCGTCGACTTGCCGCAGCCGGACTCGCCGACGATACCGAGGGTCTCGCCGCGGTCCAGGGTGAAGTCGACGCCGTCGACGGCCTTCACCGCACCGACCTGCTTCTTGAACAGGATGCCCTGGGTGAGCGGGTAGTGCTTGACGAGCCCGCTGACCTCCAGAATCGGCTCAGCCATGCAGGCACTCCCGCCAGAAGTGGCAGGCGCTCACGCGGTCGGCGGAGACCTCGTACAGGGGTGGTACGTCGGTCCGGCACACGTCCTGGGCCATGGGGCAGCGGGGGTTGAAGGCGCAGCCCGGCGGGATGTTCATGAGGTTGGGCGGGAGGCCCTTGATGGCGTAGAGCTCCTGGCCCTTCTGGTCCAGGCGGGGGATGGAGTCCAGCAGGCCCCGGGTGTAGGGGTGGGCGGGCGCCTTGTAGATGTCGTGGACCGGGGCCTGCTCCACGATCCGGCCGGCGTACATGACGGCGATCCGGTCCGCGACGTCCGCGACCACGCCCAGGTCGTGGGTGATCAGGATCAGCCCCATGTTGTACTCGCGCTGCAACTCGGCGAGCAGGTCCATGACCTGGGCCTGGACGGTGACGTCGAGGGCGGTGGTGGGCTCGTCGGCGATGATGAGGGCCGGTTCGAGGGCCAGCGCCATCGCGATCATGATGCGCTGGCGCATGCCGCCGGAGAACTGGTGGGGGTACTGCCGCACCCGTTCCCTGGCGGCCGGGATGCGGACGCGGTCCATCAGCTCGACGGCCTTCGCCCGCGCGTCCTTCCGCGACATGCCGCGGTGCACGACGAACATCTCGCCGAGCTGGTCGCCCACGGAGAGCACGGGGTTCAGGGAGGACAGCGCGTCCTGGAAGATCATCGCCATCTCGGCGCCTCGGACCTTGCGCCGCTCGTCCTCCTTCAGCGTCAGCAGGTCCCTGTCCTGGAAGAGGATCTCGCCGCCGGTGATCCGTCCGGGCGGCATGTCGAGGATGCCCATGATCGCCTGGGCGGTGACCGACTTCCCGGAGCCGGACTCGCCGAGCACGGCGAGGGTCTCGCCCGCGTCGACGCCGTAGCTGACGCCGTTGACGGCCTTGGCGATCCCGTCCCTGGTCCGGAACTCCACGTGCAGGTCACGCACTTCGAGCAGCATGACGCCGTCACCTCAGCTTCGGGTCGAGGGCGTCGCGCACCGCGTCGCCGAGCATGATGAAGGCCAGGACGGTGAGCGCCAGTGCGCCGGAGGGCCACAGCAGCGCGTGCGGGGCGTTGCGGATGAAAGGGGAGGCGGCGGAGATGTCGATCCCCCAGGACACGCTGGGCGGCTTCAGGCCGACGCCGAGGTACGACAGGGTCGCCTCCAGCGCGATGTAGGTGCCGAGTGCGATGGTCGCCACGACGATCACCGGTGCGACCGCGTTGGGCGTGATGTGCCGCAGCAGGAGCCGGGAGTTGGAGGCGCCCAGGGCGCGGGCGGCCTGGACGTAGTCGTTCTGCTTGGCGGTGATGACGGAGCCGCGGGCGATGCGGGAGATCTGCGGCCAGCCGAGCAGCACCATGAAGCCGATGACCGGCCAGACGGTGTTGCTGGTGACCACGGACAGCAGGACCAGGCCGCCGAGGACGACCGGGATGGCGAAGAAGACGTCGGTGATCCGGGACAGGACCGAGTCCCAGATGCCGCCGAAGAACCCCGCGAGGCCGCCCAGGACGCTCCCGAGGAGCGCGACCCCGAGCGTGGCGCAGACGCCGACCGTGACGGACGTACGGGCGCCGTAGACGGTGCGCGTGTAGACGTTGCAGCCCTGGCCGTCGTAACCGAACGGGGCGCCGGGCTGGGAGCCCTCCTGGGCCTTGGCGAGGTCGCATTTCAGGGGGCTGCCGGAGGCGATCGCCGAGGGCCACAGGGAGATGAGGACGAGGAAGAGGATGACCAGCGTGGAGACGATGAAGACGGGGTTGCGGCGCAGGTCGCGCCAGGCGTCGGACCAGAGGGAGCGGGGTTTGCCGGCGGGGCCTGTGCCTTCCGGGCCTCCCGGAGCCCGTCCGCCGGAGGCGGCTGATGGATGCCGCTCCAACGTCGCGGCCTCGCTCGCGGCGAGGTCCATCGCGCCCCCCATGCCGGTGCCTGCGATCACGCCCTCCGGTTCGTACGACTGCTCAGGCATAGCGGATCCTCGGGTCGAGTACGGCGTACAGGAGGTCGACGAGCAGGTTGGCGACCAGGAAGACGAGGACGAGGACGGTCACGAAGCCGACGACGGTCTGGGTGTTCTGACGGAGGATGCCCTGGTACAGCTGGTAGCCGACGCCGTGGATGTTGAAGATCCGCTCCGTGACGATCGCGCCGCCCATCAGGGCGCCGATGTCGGTGCCGATGAAGGTGACCACGGGGATGAGGGAGTTGCGCAGCAGGTGCCGGGTGACGACGCGGCGCCTGGGCAGGCCCTTGGCGATCGCCGTACGGACGTAGTCGGACCGTTTGTTCTCCGCGATGGAGGTGCGGGTCAGCCGGGTGACGTAGGCCAGGGACACGGAGGCCAGCACCAGGCCCGGGACGATCAGCTCGCCGAAGCCGGCGTCCGGGGAGACGGAGGGTTTGATCCAGCCCCACTGGACGCCGAGCAGCAGCTGGAGCAGCAGGCCGGTGACAAAGGTGGGCACGGAGATCACGACGAGGGTGAGCAGAAGCACCCCGGTGTCGACGGGCCGGCCGCGGCGCAGGCCGGTGACGACGCCCAGGGTGATCCCGACGACGATCTCGAAGATGATCGCGACGATGGTCAGCCGGATGGTGACCGGGAACGCGGTCGACATCAGCTCGGTGACCGGCTGGCCGTTGAACGCCGTACCGAAGTCGCCGGTGAAGACGTTCCCCATGTAGGTCAGGTATTGCTGCCAGACCGGCTTGTCGAGGCCGAACTCCTTCTTCAGCTGGGCGGCCGTGGCGGGGTCGCACTGCCTCTCGCCGCACAGGCCCGCGATGGGGTCGCCCATCACGTTCACCATCAGGAAGATCAGCAGGGTGGCGCCGATGAACACCGGGATCATCTGGAGGAGGCGCCGGACGACGTAGCGTCCCATGGCGGCTCAGCCGACCTTGATCTCGTTGTAGACGGGGACGGAGAACGGGTTGAGCTTGACGTTCGACAGGCGGTCGGAGTAGCCGGCGCTGCCGTTCTGGTACCAGAGCGGGATGGCGGCCATGTTGTCCCGGACGACCTTCTCGGCGTCCTGGAAGGTGCTCACCGCCTTGGCGGTGTCGGTCTCGGCGTTGGCCTGGTCGACGAGCTTGTCGAACTGCGCGTTGGACCACTTGCCGTCGTTGGAGGAGGCGTTGGTGTAGTAGAGCGGCTGGAGGAAGTTCTGGATCAGCGGGTAGTCCATCTGCCAGCCGGCGCGGAACGGGCCGCTCATCTTCTTGGCGGTGATCTGGTTGCGGAAGTCGGCGAAGGTGCCGACCGGGTTGCCGGCGCAGGCCTTGTCGTTGCCGAGGGCGTTGTTGATGGAGTTGCAGACGGCGTCGACCCACTGCCGGTGCGAGCCCGTGTCCGCGTTGTACGTGATCCTGACCTGGCCGCCGGGGAGGCCGCCGCCCTCCTTGACCAGCTTCTTGGCCTCGGTGGGGTTGTAGTCGCAGGCGCCCCCGCACAGGCCTTCCTTGAAGCCGCCCTCCACGCCGAGCACGGGTGAGGTCCAGTCGGTGGCCGGGGTGCGGGTCTTGTGGAAGATCGTGTCCGTGATCTGGGCGCGGTTGATCGCCATGGACAGGCCCGTACGGACCTTCTCCATGCCGTCCTTGCCCCAGTTCTTGTCGTAGTACGGGAAGGCGAGGGTCTGGATGATGCCGGCCGGGGTGTTGATGTACCGGCCGCCGAGGTCGTTCTTGACGTTCTTGAGCTGGGCGGCGGGCACGTCGTCGACCAGGTCGAGGTTGCCGGCCAGCAGGTCGGTGTAGGCGGTGTTGCTGTCGGTGTAGACCTTGAGGGTGACCCCGCCGTTCTGGGCCTTGTCGTCACCGGGGTACGCATCCCACTTGGTCAGGGCCATCTGGGAGCCCTTGGTATAGGACTGGATGGCGTACGGGCCGTTGCCGACGGGCTTGCTCATCCAGGCCGCGTGGTCGCTGAAGAACGTCTTCGGGAGCGGGGCGTAGGCCGGGTAGCCGAGGGTGTCGGGGAAGGTCGAGAACTTCTGGCGGAGCTTGACGGTGAAGGTCTTGTCGTCGACGACCTTCAGACCGGAGAGCTTGTCGGCGCGCTGTTTGCCGCCGGCCGGGTGGACCTTGTCGTAGCCGTCGATGTAGCCGTAGAAGTACGCGTTCTTCTGGTTGTTCTTCAGGCTGGCGCCATAATTCCAGGCGTCCACGAAGGAGTGGGCCGTGATGGGTTCGCCGTTGCTGAACGTCCAGCCGTCCTTGATGGTGATGGTGAAGTTCTGGGAGTCCGAGGTGTCGATCTTCTCGGCGAGCATGTCCTCGGCCTTGCCCGTCTCCGAGTTGTACTTCTTCAGACCCCGGAAGATCATGTCGAGGACCTTGCCGCCCTGCACCTCGTTGGTGTTGGCCGGCTCCAGTGGGTTCTGTGGGTCTCCCCAGGAGGAACTGAGCACCGTGCCGGAGTCGCCGGCGGCCCCGCCTCCGCAGGCCGTCGCCGCGAGCGCTGCCGCCGCCGCGCATACGGCCCATGTGGCGTGCGTGGCTCCGCGCATGGAGTGCCTCCTCAGGAACGCGCATGACTGCGCTGTGCCGCCAGCGCCAAGACGCTGATCCTTTATCGGCCAATATCACCTCAAAAGGTGCATAACGCACACGCACTCACCCGTTTCGGGGGAGGATTGCTCCTCAACACCCGGCCGGACGCACGCGACCGGGGCGGGGGTGGCTTCACCCCCGCCCCGGTCGGCGGGCTACGCGTACCGCGGAGTCACTCCTGCTCGGCGGACTCCTCCAGCGCCTTCAGGGCCGGGTCGAGGATGACGTCCTCGTCGCGGGCCTCCGTGGTGGGGTCCTCCGGGAAGTGGCAGGCCGTCAGATGGCCGCCGCGGTTGCCGGAGATCTGGACCAGCGGGGGCTCCTCCGTGGCGCACTTGTCCTGCGCCTTCCAGCAGCGGGTGCGGAAGCGGCAGCCGGACGGCGGGTGGATCGGGGACGGGACGTCGCCGGAGAGGCGGATCCGCTCGCGGGACTCCGTCTCGTCGTCGATCTCGACCTCCGGCACCGCCGAGAGGAGAGCGTGCGTGTACGGGTGACGCGGGCGGTTGTAGATCGAGTCCCGGTCGCCGACCTCGACCACCTTGCCGAGGTACATGACCGCGACACGCTGCGAGAAGTGCCGGACGACGGCGAGGTCGTGGGCGATGAAGAGGAAGGCGATACCCAGCTCTTCCTGGACCTTCTTGAGCAGGTTCACCACCTGCGCCTGGATCGACACGTCCAGCGCGGAGACCGGCTCGTCCGCCACGATCAGCTTCGGGTTCAGGGCCAGCGCGCGGGCCACGCCGATGCGCTGGCGCTGACCGCCGGAGAACTCGTGCGGGAAGCGGTTGTAGTGCTCGGGGTTGAGGCCGACGAGCTCCAGGAGCTCGCGGACCTTCTTCTCCCGGCCGCCCTCCGGCTCGATCCCGTTGACCTCCATCGGCGACTTGATGATCGCGCCGACGGTCTGCCGCGGGTTCAGCGAGGAGTACGGGTCCTGGAAGATCATCTGGATCTCGGACCGCACCGGCGCCAGCTGACGGCGCGTGGCGTGCGTGATCTCCTGACCGGCGTACGTGATCTTGCCGGCGGTCGGCTCCAGCAGGCGGGTGATGAGCCGGCCCGTGGTCGACTTGCCGCAGCCGGACTCGCCGACCAGGCCGACGCTCTCGCCGACGCCGACCGTCAGGTCGACACCGTCGACGGCCTGCACCGCGCCGACTTTCCGTTTGATCGGGAAGCCGCCGTAGATCGGGAAGTGCTTCGTCAGGCCCTGGACCTCGAGCAGCGTCTCGGCGGACGAGACGTCGGCTGGGCCCTGCTGTGTCGGGAGGGTGAGGTTGTCGCTCATGTCTCGGTTCTCCCTAGCGCAGCCGGGGCTGGATCTTGTCGATGAAGATGGTCTGCTTCTGCTCGGCCGTCAGGTGGCACGCGGACGCGCGGCCCTCGCCCAGCGGCGGCCGGGAGTCGGTGCACAGCGTGCCCGGCACCTCGCTGCGGAAGACACACCGCGGGTGGAAAGGGCAGCCCGACGGCGGGTTGAGCAGCGAGGGCGGCGAGCCGGGGATCGGCGTGAGCGCCTCGTTGACGTCACTGTCCAGCCGCGGCATGGAGCTGAGCAGGCCCCAGGTGTAGGGGTGCCGCGGCTCCCGCATGACCTCGCGCACGCTGCCGCGCTCGACGGCCCGGCCCGCGTACATCACGAGCAGGTCATCGGCCATGCTGGAGATGACGCCGAGGTCGTGGGTGATGAAGACGATCGCGGAGCCGAACTCCTGCTGGAGGTCCTTGAGCAGGTCCAGGATCTGGGCCTGCACGGTGACGTCCAGTGCGGTGGTCGGCTCGTCGGCGATCAGCAGGTCGGGGTCGCACATCAGCGCCATGGCGATCATCGCGCGCTGGCGCATACCGCCGGAGAACTGGTGCGGGTAGTCGTCGAAACGCACCTTGGGCTGCGGGATGCCGACCTTCTCCAGCATCTGGATCGCCCGGTCCTTGGCCTCCTTCTTGGAGGCGCCGGTGTGCTTCATGAACGGCTCGGACAGCTGACGGCCCACCGTGTAGAACGGCGAGAGCGCGGTCAGCGGGTCCTGGAAGATCATCGCCATCTTGTTGCCGCGGAGCTGCTCCAGCTCCTTCTCCGTGGCCGTGACGAGTTCCTTGCCGTCGAGGACGATCTCGCCCTCGATCGTGGTGTTCCGCGGGTTGTGCAGACCCAGGATCGTCAGGTTGGTGACGGACTTGCCGGAGCCGGACTCGCCGACGATGCCCAGGGTCTTGCCGCGCTCGACGTCGAAGGAGAGGCCGTCGACCGCCTTGACGATGCCGTCCTCGGTGGAGAACTGCACCCTCAGATCGCGCACCGAGAGAAAGCTCTCCGGACCGGTCGGGGCCGGCGCGTCCTCGGTCTTGGTCAGTGTGGTCACGGTGGTTCGTTCTTCCTAGGAGAGCCGGACGCGCGGGTCGATGTAGGCGTACGCGATGTCGGTGAGGATGTTGAAGATCAGGATGAACAAGGCACCGAACAGCATGACGCCCATGGTCAGCGGGAGGTCCTTGTGGGACGCTCCGTCCACGGCGAGGCGGCCGATCCCCTGGAGGGAGAAGGTCAGCTCGGTCACGACGGCACCGCCGAGCATGCTGCTGATGTCGATGCCGAGCACGGTGACGATCGGGATCATCGCGCCGCGCCACGCGTAACGGAAGAACACGTACTTGCTGGACATGCCCTTGGCCCGGGCGGTACGCACGTGCTCCTCGGCGAGCTGCTCGATCATCGACGAACGCGCCATACGCGTGTACTGCGCGGTGAAGATGGTGGCCATCACGACGGTGGGCAACAGCATGCCGGTGAACCAGGCGACCGGGTCCTGGGTGATCGGGTGGTACGCGGGGTTGGCCATCCAGCCCGTGCTGTAGACGAAGATGATCAGCACGATCGGGCCGAGGAAGTAGATCTGGAACGAGCTGAGCACCATCGAGGCGCCCGTGGCGACCTTGTCGATCAGCTTGCCCCGCTTGTAGGCGGCGAGCATGCCCGCGCCGACACCGACGACGAGGAAGACGACCGCGCCACCGGCGGTGAGGGTCAGGGTGGTCGGGAAGCGGTCCAGGATCGTGGACCACACCTGGTCGCCCGAGTAGAACGACACCCCGAGGCACGGGGCGTTGCAGTGCCCGGTCGGGAAGTCACGGCCCAGCACGATGCCGGACATGAAGTCCCAGAACTGCTGGTGCAGCGGCAGGTTGAGACCGAGCGCCTGGCGGATGTCCTCCAGTCTCTGAGGAGAGCAGTCCTTGCCACAGGCCAGGGAGGCGTAGTCGGAGGGCGCGGCGACGAACAGGAAGAAGGTGGCGGCGCCGAGGAGGAACAAGGTGACGACGGCACCGACCGTGCGCCGGATTATGAACTGAAGCATGGCGGGAAGGCTGCTCTCTGCGGAGACGGTGGGAGGTTTCGCGGAAGTGCGGGGGCGCGCTCCGCCTGGTGCGCGCCCCCGCGATCAGCCGTAGAGAGTTACGACTTCAGGAACAGGCGGTTGATGTCGATGAGGCTGGACACCGAGCCGTAGCGGGCACCACCGATGTTGGAACCGGAGAGCTGGAACTGCTTGGTGTACCACAGCGGGGCCGCCGGAAGGACGTTCTCCAGCAGGTAGTGCTGCGCTTCCTTCCAGGTCTTCGCAGCCTCGGTCGGCTCCTGGGTCAGGGCCGTCTTGATGAGCTCCTTGACCTTCGCGTCCTTGACGTGCGAGTAGTTCGGCGAACCGTCGGCAACCTGGTTCGGGTCATAGACCGGCGTGATCACCGTGCCGGCCGACGGCCAGTCCTGGCCCCAACCGGTGATGTAGATGTCGTACGGGTTGTTGATCTTGCCGATCTGCTCGTAGTAGCTCGCGGAGTCGACCTCCTTGGAGACCACGTCGAAGCCGACCTTGGTCAGCGCGTCCTCGATGGCGACCTTGCGCTTCTGGCCGGCCTCGCTGTTGGAGTAGGCGAAGACGACCTTCTTCTCGGCGGCCGGGACGTCCTTGAGGATCTCCTTGGCCTTCGCGATGTTGCCCTGCGGCGTCTTCAGACGGCCGTACGGGTCGTACGTCGCCTCGTAGCCCGGCAGGGTCGGGGCGAAGTAGTTCGGGGCCACGTCGCCGCCGTAGGCGCCGCCCTCACCGGCGATGAGGGACTTGGAGTTGACGGCGTAGGTGATGGCCTCACGGACCTTCTTGTCCTTCACCCGGTCCAGGTTGAAGGACAGCTGCATGACGTAGGGCTGGTAGCCCTTGGTCGTGCGCTTGTTGACCGCGGCGTTGCCGATGACGTCCTGGATCTGCGTGGCCTCGACGGCACCGGTGAGCTGGATGGCGTTCTTGTCGTCACCCTGGTCGGCGATCAGACGCTTGGTCTGGGTCGACTCGGTGATGCCGAACTGGAAGTTGAAGCCGTCCGGGTACTGGTTGCGCACGGAGTCGGTCTTCGGGTCCCAGTTGGTGTTCTTGGTGAGCACCAGGGACTTGCCGACCTTGTACGAAGCGATCTTGTACGGACCGGTGGCGACGGGAGCCTTGTCGTAGCTCTCCTTCGTGTCCGTCTTCTCCGGGACGACGGCGTAGCCGGCCATGGCCAGCGTCTGCGGCAGGTCCGGGCGAGCGGTGTCGAAGTGGAAGATGACGGTCTTGTCGTCCGGGGTGTCCAGGACGGAGGCCGGCAGGTGCTTGCCGTCGAAGCCGCCGCCCGGCAGCAGCTTGCGGTAGTCGCTGGCGTACTTGTCGCCCGCGAGCCAGGTCTGCAGGTAGGGCGGGCCGTCGAAGATGAACTTCGCGAACTGGCGCTCGACGGTGTGGCGGACGTCGGCGGACGTGATCGCGCTGCCGTTCGAGTCCTTGATGCCGTCCTTCAGCGTGAAGGTCCAGGTCTTGCCGCCGTCGGAGGACTTGCCCGAGTCGGTGGCGAGGTCGCCCACGACCGAGACGTTGCCCTTGTCGTCCTCCTTGAACTGCGTCAGACGACGGAAGAGCAGGTTGGCGACCTGGCCGGCGTCGGAGACGTAGATCTGGCCCGGGTCGAGGTGGGACAGGCCCGCCTCCTGGTAGACCTGGATGGTGCCGCCGCTCTTGGCACCGGCGACCGCCGCGGCGGGGCCGGTGGAGCCGGCCGCGTCAGCGTAGGTGACCGCCTTCGACTGGGTCGACGCTTCCTTCTGGTCCTTCTTGGAGTCTGCTCCGGAACTGGTGCCCTTGTTCTCCGAGCATCCGGTGAGCGCGAGGGAAGCGGCCGCGACGGCGACCACGAGAGCGCGCGCTCTGGGTGAAGTGAACGACTTCATGTTGGCGTATGCACCTACCTGTCGGTTGTTATCCATGAGTACTGCCTGACGCGGCTGGTAGGCCGACGCGGGGGCGGCAGTCACCCCCCACCAATGGACGATCTACCGCCCGGACTTGGGGTCGAAGGCGTCCCGGACCGAGTCTCCGAGGAGGTTGAAGGCCAGGACGAAGATCACCAGCGCCATGCCCGGGAAGAAGATGAACGCCGGGTCCTGCTGGGCGTAGTCGGCGCCCGCGGCGAACAGTCGTCCCCAGTCAGGGGTCGGCTCGACGAAGCCGACACCCGCGAACGAGAGGAAGGCGATGGTGAGGATGGTGCTGGGCAGCTGGTACGTGAACTGCACCAGGATCGGCGTCACCACGTTCGGCAGGATCTCCTTGCGGACGATCCGCCCGGGCGAGGCACCGGAGACCTTGGCGGCCTCGACGAACTCCCGCTCACGCAGGGACAGCACGGTCGAGCGCACCAGGCGCGCCATGCCCATCCAGCCCAGCAGCCACAGCACGATCAGCATCGCCAGCGCGCGGAAGTAAGTGGGGGTCTCCTCACGCGGGTCCACGAAGAACGCGGTCACCACGGGCATGAAGGCGATGAAGAACAGCTGCTGCGGGAAGGACAGGAAGAAGTCCGTGACCCGGCCGATCCAGTAGTCCGTGCGGCCGCCGAAGTAGCCGCCGATCAGGCCGATGATGACGCCGGTGACCATCAGCAGGACGGTGACACCGAGAGCCATGAACAGCGAGGTCCGCATGCCGTACACCAGCATGGCGAACACGTCGCGTCCGTACTGCGGCTCGACACCGAACCAGTGCTCCCCGGAGAGCCCGCCGAACCAGCCCAGCGGAAGCCCGAACTCGTCCAGGACGGGCTTGTCCGCGTACGTCGGGTCCTGGCCGTACAGCGTGTACGGATTGGTCCCGCTCAGCTTGGTGAGCAGCGGCGACAACAGAGCGACGGCGAAGTAGAAAATCACTACCCCCGCGCAGATGACGCCGGTACGGTCACGCTTGAAGCGCTGCCACATCAACTGGCCGGGGGAACGACCCTCAAGCTTCTTCTCGCCCTTGACAGGCTCGGGCTTCGACTCGAGCTCGGGGTCCAAGGCGATCGACGGCCCGGAGCCCTCGGCCTTGGCTGGACTGGTCATGAGTGTTCTTCCCCCCGGGGGGTTGGAGAATTGAGCGCAGCACAGATACCGGCAGGTTCTGTGGTTTGGTGGAACTTTCGCCAAGGAGTTCAACGCGCGTCAAGGGCGGAAGACGTAGGGATCTCCCTATCGTCAATATTTTGAGCAAAAATTGCGACGATTGACACCTGTGCGCGCTTGACACGTGAGACGACAGGACGGCATTTCGGACATAAGTGAACTTAATTTTGTTTACATGTCCGAAACGCGAAGGACCGATCTCCGATATCCGAACACAGGGTCCGCCGCCCCTTCACGCGACCCGAAGGATCCCGCCACACTTCGCGTAGTGCGGGTACGACGAAAGCCCGACTCTCCGCTGAGGCGGAGAGCCGGGTCTCGAAGCCGGCCCCGAAAGGGGCGGCGGGTCAGCCGTGCTTGGCGCGGCTCGCGGCGCGGGCGCGCTCGCGGGCGTCCAGGTTCACCTTACGGATGCGGACGGCCTCCGGGGTCACCTCGACGCACTCGTCGTCGCGGCAGAACTCCAGGGACTGCTCCAGGGAGAGCTTGCGCGGCGGGACGATCGCCTCGAACGAGTCGGCCGAGGACGACCGCATGTTCGTGAGCTTCTTCTCCTTGGTGATGTTCACGTCCATGTCGTCGGAGCGCGAGTTCTCGCCGACGATCATGCCCTCGTACACCTCGGTGCCGGGGTCGGTGAACAGCACGCCGCGCTCCTGGAGGTTCGTCATCGCGAACGCGGTGACAGCGCCGGAGCGGTCGGCGACGAGCGAGCCGTTGTTACGGGTCGTCAGGACGCCGAACCACGGCTCGTGGCCCTCGTGGATGGAGTGGGCGATGCCCGTGCCGCGGGTGCCGGTCAGGAACTCCGTCCGGAATCCGATCAGGCCACGGGACGGCACCACGAACTCCATGCGGACCCAGCCGGAGCCGTGGTTGGACATGTTGTCCATCCGGCCCTTGCGGACGCCCATGAGCTGCGTGACGGCGCCCATGTGCTCCTCGGGCACGTCGATCGTCATGCGCTCGACGGGCTCGTAGGTCTTGCCGTCGACCTGCTTGGTGACGACCTGCGGCTTGCCGATGGTCAGCTCGAAGCCCTCACGGCGCATCTGCTCGACCAGGATGGCGAGCGCGAGCTCACCACGGCCCTGGACCTCCCACGCGTCCGGGCGCTCGGTGTCGAGCACCCGCAGGGAGACGTTACCGACCAGCTCGCGGTCGAGACGGTCCTTGACCTGGCGGGCGGTCACCTTGCGGTCCTTGACGGCCGCCTTCGCGTCGGCGCCCTTGCCGGTGCCGCCGCGGCCGACCAGCGGCGAGGTGTTCGTGCCGATGGTCATCGAGATCGCGGGCTCGTCGACCGTGATCAGCGGCAGCGGGATCGGGTTCTCGGGGTCGGCGAGGGTCTCGCCGATCATGATGTCCGGGATACCGGCGACGGCACAGATGTCACCCGGGCCGGCCTTCTCGGCGGGCTTGCGGGTGAGCGCCTCGGTCATCAGCAGCTCGGTGATGCGGACGTTGGACATCGTGCCGTCACGCTTGATCCACGTGACGGTCTGGCCCTTGCGCAGCTCGCCCTGCTCGACGCGGAGCAGCGCGATACGGCCGAGGAAGTTGTCGGCGTCCAGGTTGGTGACGTGCGCCTGGAGCGGAGCCTCCTCGTCGTACTCCGGAGCCGGGACGTGCGAGAGGATCGTGGAGAAGAACGGCTCCAGGCTGTCGCTGTCGGCCGGGACGGTGCCGTCCACCGGCTTGGTCAGCGAGGCCACACCGTCACGCGCACAGGCGTAGACGATGGGGAACTCGATCTGGTCCTCGTCGGCGTCGAGGTCGAGGAAGAGGTCGTAGGCCTCGTTGACGACCTCGTCGATGCGCGAGTCGGGGCGGTCCGTCTTGTTGATGCACAGGATGACGGGCAGCTTGGCCTGGAGCGCCTTGCGCAGCACGAAGCGGGTCTGGGGCAGGGGGCCCTCGGAGGCGTCGACGAGCAGGACCACCGCGTCCACCATCGACAGACCACGCTCGACCTCGCCGCCGAAGTCGGCGTGGCCGGGGGTGTCGATGATGTTGATCGTGATGGCTTCGCCGCCATCCTTCGGGTGGTACTTCACGGCCGTGTTCTTGGCCAGGATCGTGATGCCCTTCTCACGCTCCAGGTCGTTCGAGTCCATCATGCGGTCGTCGAGCGACTCAGCGGCGTGCGCCGCGAAGGCACCGGCCTGCTTCAGCATGGCGTCGACGAGGGTCGTCTTGCCGTGGTCGACGTGGGCGACGATGGCGACGTTGCGGATGTCGTGGCGCGTGGCCATGGTGTGGCGTACTCCCGGAGTGGTGAGGACGGCCTGCGCGTACGTCTGTGTTACGCGGGCCCTGCCGGGCTTGACATGCCACGGCCTCACCCCATGGTACGGGGCTGCGGCGGCAGAGGCGCGCCAGGGCATATCCGCCCAGCTCAGAGCCGCTTTCCCGGCCCCGGGAGGGCGCAGTGGATCTCCTACATGGAATTTCTACTTCGCGGAATGGCCGGCCGACGGCCCGGCCGCCGCGCCCTTCTTCAGGAAGCCCATGTCCTCGTAGACGGGGGTCTGGAAGCCGAAGGCGCCCGCGTTCACGACGTTCTTCCGCGCCGCCGTGAGCTGGGGGCGCTGGTACAGCGGGATCGATCCGGCCGCCGCCCAGATCCGGGAGTCCGCCTTGCGGATCAGCGAGTTCTCCTCGTCCTCGTCCAGCGTCGCGATCGCCTGGTCGAAGAGCTGGTCCACCTGGTCGGTGCCGACCCGGGTGTAGTTCTGCTCGACGGTCAGGGAGCCGTCGGCGGCCGGGACCGGCTTGGCGTAGATGGGGCGGGCGTCGGTGGCGGGGAAGGCGGTGGCGGGCCAGGAGTACAGGGCGAGGTCGAACTGGCCGGAGGCGATGTAGTCCTTGAAGTAGCTCTCGTCCGGGACCTTGGTGACCTCCGTGCGGATACCGACCCGCTCCAGCATGCGGGAGACGCGGTCGGCGACGGTCCGCAGGGACGCGGAGCCGGCGCCGGAGGGGAGCACGAAACGGAGCGTGAGCGGCTTGCCGTCCTTGGCCAGCGACGCGGCCGCGGCGCCCGCCGGAGCGGCGGTTCCCTTGGGGGCGTACGCGCCGGGCGCACCGCCCTGCGGCAGGTGCTTGTCGTTGTACTTGCCGTCCTGCGCGAGGTGCCGGGGCCCCTCGTCGCCCTTCTCGTACTGCTCCCTGTGGTGGTCCCGCTTCTGCTCCCGGTCGGCGTCGCGGTGCGCCTTGTTGTCCTCGTTGTCCTCGCCGACGACGTATGTGCCGTCGTCGCCGCCCGGGGACTCGTCGTCGGCCTTCTCCCCCTCGGCCCCGGCCGCCTTCTCGGCCTTCTTCTGCTCCTTGACCGGGCCGCCGGGCACCCAGCCGGCGGACGCGAGGAGCGCCTGCGCCTCCGCGGTGTCCTGGCCGCCGAGCGCGCCGCTGTTGTCGGCGTAGGCCGCCTGCCCGGAGAGGGCGAGGTGGCTGCCGACGGGCACGGCGGGCAGGCCCAGCGGCTTCAGGACGAGCTTCGCGAGCTCCTTGCGGTCGAGGGCGCGGGCGACGGCACGGCGGACGCGCTCGTCGGCGAGGGGACCGTCGGAGCCGTTGAGGGCGAGCTGGGTGTAGGCCGGCTCCAGGGACTTGCGGACCTCGAAGCCGCGCAGGGCGTCCTGCTGGGCCTCCCACCTCGCGATCGCCGTGGTCAGCTTCTTGCGGGCGTGGATCTCGTCGTCGGCGGCGTCCTCGTCGGAGCCGTGCACGAGGGCCCAGGAGCGCAGCGCCTTCGCGGCGGTCCGGCCTCCGGCCGGGCCCTGTAGTGGCGCGCCGGCGCCCTTCGCCCGAGCGGCGAGCGCGATGGTCCGCACGTCGGTGGAGTCGATCTCGGCCAGGTCGACCGTGCCGGCGGCCAGGGCGGCGGCCCGCTTCTCGCGCGGCACCGCGTTCAGCACGATCTCGGACAGCTTGGCCGGCTGCCCCCACCAGCGCGGATTACGGGCGAGGGTGACCTGGGCGTTCTTGCGGTCGACCGTCTTGACGGCGAACGGCCCGGCGGTGACCGTCAGCTTGCGCCGGGCCCCGTCGTTGAAGGCGTCCGGGGTGCCCATGACGTCCTTCGGGTACAGCGGCGAGAACAGCGACCGCCAGTCGGCGTACGGCCGGGCGAAGGTCACCCGGACCTCCAGGTCGTTGTCGCCGCGTTCGATCTTCTCGATGCGGTCGTAGCCGGCGTTGCGGGCGGTCCAGTACGCGGAGTCCTTGCCGGACAGGGCGCGCCACTGGGCGGCGAAGTCGGCGGCGCCGATCTCCCGGCCGTCGCTCCAGACGGCCTGCTGGTTCAGCCGGTACAGCACGACCTGCCTGGGCTCGGTGTCGACGACCTTGGCGGACTCCAGGAAGTCGGGATTGCGCTGCGGGCGCCCGTTCGCGTCCAGCCGGAACATCGAGGGCAGGACGGCCTGCGCGACGCGGGTGGTGGTCGCGTCGGCGTCCGACTGGAAGGTGTTGAGCGTCTCCGGCACGGCGTCCACGGCCCAGTGCAGGGTGCCGCCGTCGGCGACCACGGAACGTGCGGCCGGCGCGATGTCCTGACCGGCCAGCGGCTTGCTCGCCTCGTCCTCGGAGCTGCACGCGGCGAGCAGGGGCACCGCGAGCGCGCCCGCGGTGAGGAAGGCGACCGAGCGCATGACCGCGCGCGGTCCGAGGCCGTCGTAGGACATCTCTGGGTACCTCCGGGGAGCCGCTCCCGCCGGTGACACGGGTGTGGTCTGTTCACATTTGGCGGTATTTTGGAGTTGATCAGATCTACTGACCCACTGAAGAGGAAAGGGTTCAGCAGCCCGGGGCGACACGGCGGCGGCGGCTCGGAAGCCCACCCGTGCGGCGCAACGCACGAACCCCGGCGCACACGGAGCGCTCACGGGTGTGCACGGGAGGCATTCAATCCGCCAATCGCTGCACATGCCTTCACACCGGCAGGTGTGACGCGCAACACTCGCAGGCGCATGAACGTCGCCACCCAAGGCCACACGGCCAGTGGAAGTGAGGTCATGTCATGTCCGTGCACGATGACCTGACAGCGATACAGCGCAGCCTCGACGACCTGTCCCGGTCGGTGAGCCGCCTGGAGCAGCAGATAGGCAGCCGCGGGCTCGATATGCGCCGCGTCCGCGCGGACGCCGATCATCTGCGCGAGAGCGTCGCGCTGCTGCGCGCGGTGGCCATCGCCGGCCCCTCATCCCACAAGCCCGAGCTCGTCACCATCTCCGACACCCCCTACAACAACGCCCTGTGGACGGACTCGGACGACGAGGGACTCGGCGTCCGCGACCGGCACGCCCCCTGAACCCGACCGGGAGTCCTGAGTTGGCCACTGGTACGGAACCTCATCCGAACAGCGGCGGCGTACGGTCCGCGACGCGCGCCGCGATCGACGCCCCACACCTGCGGACCGACCGGTGGTGGCTGGCGCCCGCCGCCACCGCCGCCGGTCTGCTCGCCTTCGTCGTGTACTCGACATGGCGGGCCTTCGCGAACGCGCACTACTACGCGGCGCCGTACGTCTCGCCGTTCTACTCGCCCTGTCTGGCGCAGAACTGCCGGACCATGCGCGCGGGCCCCAACGCCGACCTCTTCGGCAGCTGGTGGGCCATCTCCCCCGCGATCATCATCCTGATCTTCCCGCTCGGCTTCCGGCTGACCTGCTACTACTACCGCAAGGCCTACTACCGGGGCTTCTGGGCGTCGCCGCCGGCCTGCGCGGTGGCCGAGCCGCACAAGACGTACTCGGGCGAGACCCGCTTCCCGCTGATCCTGCAGAACATCCACCGGTACTTCTTCTACGCCGCGATCGTCGTCGCCGGGATCCTGACCTACGACACCGTGCTGTCCTTCCGCGACGAGCACTACAACTGGGGCCACATGGGCCTCGGCACCCTGGTCTTCCTGGCCAACATCGCGCTGATCTGGGCGTACACGCTGTCCTGCCACTCCTGCCGGCACATCGTCGGCGGCAAGCTCAAACACTTCTCCCGACATCCCGTGCGCTACCGGATGTGGCAGTTCGTCGGGAAGCTGAACGCCCGCCACATGCTGCTGGCGTGGGCGTCGCTGGTGAGCGTGGCGCTCGCCGACTTCTACGTGTACCTCGTCGCGTCCGGTGTCTTCGACGATCCGCGCTTCTTCTAACGAGTGGGGCCTATTGATGTCCGTGGTCGACCGGCAGGAGTGGGACGTCGTCGTGGTCGGGGCCGGCGGGGCCGGCCTGCGCGCCGCGATCGAGGCACGTGAGCGAGGCGCCCGCACGGCCGTGATCTGCAAGTCCCTGTTCGGCAAGGCGCACACGGTGATGGCCGAGGGCGGCATCGCCGCGGCGATGGCCAATGTCAACGAGCACGACAACTGGCAGGTCCACTTCCGCGACACCATGCGCGGCGGCAAGTTCCTCAACCAGTGGCGGATGGCCGAGCTGCACGCGCAGGAGGCGCCGGACCGGGTGTGGGAGCTGGAGACCTGGGGCGCCCTGTTCGACCGTACGAAGGACGGACGGATCTCCCAGCGCAACTTCGGCGGCCACGAGTACCCGCGCCTCGCCCACGTCGGCGACCGTACGGGCCTGGAGCTGATCCGGACCCTCCAGCAGAAGATCGTCGCCCTCCAGCAGGAGGACCACCGCGAGACCGGCGACTACGAGAGCCGCCTCAAGGTCTACCAGGAGTGCACCGTCACCCGGGTCCTGAAGGACGCCGAGGGCCGGGTCTGCGGGGTGTTCGCCTACGAGCGCGAGTCCGGCCGTTTCTTCGTCCTTCAGGCCCCCGCGGTCGTGATCGCGACCGGCGGCATCGGCAAGTCCTTCAAGGTGACGTCGAACTCGTGGGAGTACACGGGCGACGGGCACGCACTCGCCCTGCTCGCCGGGGCGCCACTGCTGAACATGGAGTTCGTGCAGTTCCACCCGACCGGCATGGTCTGGCCGCCGTCGGTGAAGGGCATCCTCGTCACGGAGTCGGTGCGCGGCGACGGCGGGGTGCTCAGGAACTCCGAGGGCAAACGGTTCATGTTCGACTACATCCCCGACGTCTTCAAGGAGAAGTACGCGCAGTCGGAGGACGAGGGCGACCGCTGGTACGAGGACCCGGACAACAACCGGCGCCCGCCCGAACTGCTCCCCCGTGACGAGGTCGCCCGCGCCATCAACGCCGAGGTGAAGGCGGGCCGCGGCTCTCCGCACGGCGGGGTCTTCCTCGACGTGTCGACGCGCATGCCCGCCGAGGTGATCCGGCGCCGGCTGCCGTCGATGTACCACCAGTTCAAGGAGCTGGCCGACGTCGACATCACGGCCGAGGCGATGGAGGTCGGGCCCACCTGTCACTACGTGATGGGCGGCATCGCGGTCGACTCCGACACGGCTGCCGCCCGCGGCGTGCCGGGCCTGTACGCGGCCGGGGAGGTCGCGGGCGGCATGCACGGCTCCAACCGGCTCGGCGGCAACTCCCTGTCCGACCTGCTGGTGTTCGGGCGCCGGGCGGGGCGGCACGCGGCGGAGTACGCGACCGGGCTGGGCGACGGACGGCCGCCGGTGGACGACGTCCAGGTCGACACGGCGGCGGCGGAGGCGCTGCGGCCGTTCTCGGCGGAGGGGCCGGCGCCGGGCGAGCGGGAGGGACATCCGCCGGAGAACCCGTACACCCTGCACCAGGAACTCCAGCAGACCATGAACGACCTGGTCGGCATCATCCGCCGCGAGGCCGAGATGGAACAGGCCCTGGAGAAGCTGGCCGACCTGCGTCTGCGGGCCCGGCGAGCCGGAGTCGAGGGCCACCGCCAGTTCAACCCGGGCTGGCACCTCGCGCTGGACCTGCGGAACATGCTGCTGGTCAGCGAGTGCGTGGCGCGGGCCGCACTGGAGCGCACGGAGTCGCGCGGCGGACACACCCGCGAGGACCACCCGACGATGGACCGCAGGTGGCGCCGTATCAACCTGCTGTGCGGGCTCGCCGACCCGACGGGCGGACTGGCGGCGACCGACCCGGTCCGCGGACAGATCGACCTGACCCGCGAGACCACCGAACCCATCCGCGCCGACCTGCTCGCCCTCTTCGACAAGGAGGAGCTGGTCAAGTACCTCGCCGAAGAGGAGCTGTACGAATGAGCGGCTACACGGCCCACTTCAAGGTGTGGCGGGGCGATGTGAAGGGCGGCGGTCTGGAGGACTTCAAGGTCGAAGTCAATGACGGTGAGGTGGTGCTGGACATCATCCACCGCCTCCAGGCCACCCAGGCCCCCGATCTCGCGGTCCGCTGGAACTGCAAGGCGGGCAAGTGCGGTTCGTGCTCGGCGGAGATCAACGGGCGGCCCCGGCTGATGTGCATGACGCGGATGTCGGTGTTCACGAGGGAGGAGACGATCACCGTCACGCCACTTCGGGCCTTCCCTGTCGTGCGGGATCTGGTGACGGACGTCGGCTTCAACTACACCAAGGCGCGCGAGGTCCCGGCCTTCGTCCCGCCGGCCGGACTCGGCCCCGGCGAGTACCGCATGCAGCAGGAGGATGTGGACCGCTCGCAGGAGTTCCGCAAGTGCATCGAGTGCTTCCTGTGCCAGGACACGTGCCATGTGGTCCGCGACCACGAGGAGAACAAGACGGCGTTCGCGGGCCCGCGCTTCCTGATGCGCGTCGCGGAGCTGGACATGCACCCGCTGGACGCGGCGCAGGAGACCGGCCTGGACCGCAAGAAGTCGGCCCAGGACGAGCACGGCCTCGGCTACTGCAACATCACCAAGTGCTGCACGGAGGTCTGCCCCGAGGGCATCAAGATCACGGACAACGCGCTGATTCCCTTGAAAGAACGGGCAGTTGACCGCAAGTACGACCCGCTGGTGTGGCTGGGGTCGAAGATCAGGAGGCGGACATCGTAGGCGGGGGCAGCGCACGGCCCGGTCGCTGGGCGAGCATCTGAAGGGCGAGCCCCACGAAGTTCACGCCCATCCCGGCGAGCGGGAGGTAGACGTGCAGGGGCTGCGCGTCGCCCAGCGGGCCCAGGAACATGAAGAGGCTCAGGCCGGCGGCGCTCAGCAGCGCCCCCGTCCCCCACAGCCTCGGCCGCAGCACCCTGCTGCGACCCCACGGCGGCACCCAGCCCGTGACGATCCCCGCAAGGCCGATCACCGCGTAGATCGTCACGCAGCCCACGGCCAGACTCACCAACGCCCAGTGCATGCGCTCACTCTCCCACATCGAAGGTGAGCCGGTAGACGCCCTTCTTGCTGCCGCCACGCAGGCGGGTGACGGCGGTGAGGGCGCGGTCCGGGCCGAGCGCGGCGCGGGCGAGGGAGGTGAGGTCGGAGCGGGTCAGGAGTGCGCGGGTGCCGGTCATTCGGTGTGTACCCAGTCCTTCCGGTAGGCCGACCAGTCATCCTCCGTCGCCGCGAAGTCCACGTACAGGGCGACGCCGAAGTTGGCGCGGTCCGCGTCCGTGCGGGACAGGCCGAGGCGGACGCCCCGGACGGCGGCGGGGACGGTCTCGGCGGAGGCGCGGTGGCCGAAGCGGTCCTCATGGAAGAACGGCAGGCCCATCAGCAGGTCGGTGGTGGGCGGGGTGACCTCCAGGGCGAGGGAGGTCTGCTGGGCGACGTAGCCGCCGTAGGTGCTCTGCAGCGGCTGCATGGTGTCGTACGACATGACGGCGATCTGGTCGACGCGGCGTGCGACCTGTCCGAAGAACTCCTGGGACCACCACTTCGGGTGCCCGGCGACCGTGCCCCAGAAAGAGTGGAACCCCGGGAGCGGGTCGATCTGGTGGGAGGCGACGGAGAGGGGTACGCCGGCGGCGGCGGTGACCGTGTGCAGGGAGTCGAGCAGGTCGAGGTAGTGGCCGTCGCCGGAGTGCAGGGGCTCCAGGTCGAAATGGACGCCGTCGAAGCCGGCGGCAAGGATCTCGCGGGTCGACCGGACGATCGCGGCGCGGGTGGCGTCCCGCTCCAGGTGCATTCCGTCGGGCTCCTCCGTGGCCAGCTTGTCGCCCAGCCAGGCCTGCACTCGTATGCCGGGGCTCTCGCGGTGTACGGCGGATATCAGCCAACTCGCTCTGGAATAGGCCGACTTGGGGAGCGTGCCGTCGTGCTCCAGCGGGCCCGCGTGGACGTAGAGGTCGCGGATGCCGGTGCCGTCCAGGCGGCGGGCCAGGGCCGTGACGTCGGCGTCGCGCTTGCGTCCGTCGACCCAGGCGTGGCCGAGCCAGATCGCGTCACGGTTGCGGGTGTACGTGCCGTCGGCGGGGTCGCCGGTGTAGTTCACGCGGAGGGCGATCTCCGCGGCGAGGAGGGGCAGGAGGAGGACCAGGACAAGCCCGAGGGCGAGGCGTGTCGCCCAGCGGACGCGGCGGCTGCGGCTGCGGCCGGCGCCGGCCTCGACCGGTTCGGCTTCCCCCGCCTCCGCCTCGGTCTCCGGCTCCGCGTGCTCCACGTGTTCCATCCCGTGTCCCCCTCATGCCTCGGTCTGCCTCACGCACCCCGCCTCGGACGCACACCGCTCGCGTGCCCGCATTCACCGCCATACGCTCCGAAATGTGACGTCATCCTTGTTCCGGGGCCGGCCGCGGCGTGCGAACGCGTACATATCCGTGCGGGTGGCGCATGCCGTGCTGGGCGCGGTGATCGGGCTCGTGTGGCTGATGTTGCCAGGGATGACGACGGGGAACGACGCTCCGGTTGCGATCACTGGCCCCGGGGCCTCCACGAACGCGGCCGCGACGCGGGAGGACGGGCCCCAGGGGGGTGGGACTCAGGAAGACGGGACTCAGGAGGGCGGGCCGTCCGCCGTCGATCTCGTCCTGCCGCTCGCGGCAGTGGGCGCGGCGGGCGTGGCCGCGGGGTACGGGTACATACGGCGCACCCGGCGGGCCCGGACCCGGACGACTCCCGGCGGGGCCCCCACCGGACCTCCCTCCCCCAAGCTCGGTTTCGCTCGAGCGGGGGGACCCCCATCGCCGCTCGCCGAACTCGACGGGCGGGCACGGGCGTCGCTGGTCGAGGCGGACGACTGCGTGCGCACCAGCCGGGAGGAACTCTCCTTCGCGCTCGCCTTGTTCGGCACGGAGCCGACGGAGCCGTACGCGCGGGCGGTACGGGAGGCGGAGGCGGAACTGGCCGCGGCCTTCGCGATGCGGCAGCGGTACGACGAGGGCGTACCGGCGGAGGAGGAGGCCCGTCGGCACGCGCTCGCGGGGATCGCCGGGCGGTGCGCGGAGGCGGGACGGCGGCTGGACGCGGAGGCGGTCGCGTTCGACCGGCTGCGCGGCCTGGAGCAGGGGGCGGGTGCGGCGCTGGAGGTCGCGGAGGCGCGGTTCCGGGAGCTGACGGGCCGTACCGGGGTGGCGGAGGCGACGCTCGCCGGCCTGGGTCTGCGGTACGGGCCCGGCGCGACCGCCGGGGTCACGGGCTACGTCGAACAGGCCAAGGACCGGCTGGTGTTCGCCACCACCCGCCTCAACCAGGCCCGCCAGGCCGCCGACCGGGGCGAGCCCGAAGGGGCGGCCCTGCATCTGCGCGCCGCCGAGGGCGCGGTGGCGCAGGCGGCGGTGTTCGTCGACGCGGTGCACCGCGTCGCGACCGATCTGACGGCGGCCACGGAGTGGCTCCCGGCCGCGCTCACGGGGGCGGAGGCGCAGATCGCGAGGGTACGGGTGACGGGGCCGGAGGCGGGGCTCGGCGTGCCCGTGGGTGAGCTGCGGGCACGGCTGCTACACGCGGACGCCGTACTGGACTCCGTACGCCAGGGAGTGACCTCACCGCGGCCGTACGATCCGCTCGAACTCCTGCGCCGGGTGGTGCGGGCGACCGCCCCGCTCGGCGCGGTGCGACGGGGCGGGGTGCTTTCGGCCGCCGCGTCTCTCGTCGCGCGTGGTGCCACCGCCGGCGCGGGCGGCTTCGTCGCGACGCACCGGGGCGCGGTGGGCGCCGAGGCCCGCACCCGGCTGGCGGCGGCAGAACGGCGCCTGGCCGCGGAGGACCTCCTGACGTGCGACGACCTGGCCGGGCAGGCCCGCCACCTCGCCGAGCAGGACGTACGGACGCACGGCAACCCTTACGACGGAGCCACCGCGCACATGAGCGGCCTCGCCGGGGCGGTCCTCGGCGGAGTCCTGCTGGGCGTCACCCCGGACGACGGCACACCGCCGAGTTTCGGCGGCCCCCGTACCCGGGCCCGCCGGGGGCGGCCTGCGACCGCGTAGCCGCCGAGCGACGGTCCACCCCCTGGGCCACGGGACGGCCGGAATGCGCTCGACGCCGCCCCGAACGGCCGTGCGCCCCACATGCTTCGCCGGACGCCACCCGCAGTGGGCCGTCGCCCGCACGACCGCCGAACAGCGGGGCCCTGAGCCTCGGCATCCGACCCCGCGGGGCCCACCGCGCCGGCAGCCCACCCGGCGCCGCACCCCGCAAGCTGTCACAGCCCCCGCACCTGCACCTGCAGGCCGGGAGCCGGTGGCCGCCCCGCGCCTCAGAACAGGCTCAGCAGCGCCTCCGCCGGATCCGTGAGGCCCGTCTCCCCGTCCGGGAGCGGGAGTTCGAACCACACCGTCTTCCCTCGGGGGGTCCGGCGGGAACCCCACGCGGCGGAGAGGAGGCCGACGAGCTGGAGGCCTCGGCCGCCCTCGTCGGTATCGCGGGCGCGGCGGCGCCGGGGCTGGACCAGGCCGGAGTCCCAGACCTCGCACACCAGGGTGCGGTCGAGGAGGAGGCGGAGTCTGATCTCGCCCTCGCCGTAGCGCAGCGCGTTGGTGACCAGCTCGCTGACCAGGAGTTCCGTGGTGTCGACCAGGGGCTCCAGGTCCCAGTCGAGCAGCTGGCCGCGGGCGTACTCGCGGGCGCGGCCGACGCTGCGCGGCTCGCGCGGCAGCGTCCAGTCGCCGACGGAGTCAGTGGGCAGGCCCTGGACGCGGGCCATCAGCAGCGCGATGTCGTCCTCGCCGTGGTGGGTGTCGAGGGTGTGCAGGACGTGGTCGCAGACGTCCTCGAGGGGCCGGGTCGGGTCCGTCAGCGCTCCGACGAACGCCTGGAGGCCCTCGTCGAGGGGGTGGTCGCGGGATTCGACCAGTCCATCCGTGTAGAGCGCCAACAGGGCGCCTTCGGGTAGTTCGACCTCCACCTCCTCGAACGGCTCCCCGCCGACACCGAGCGGCAGGCCGGGCGGCACGTCGAGCATCAGGGCGGCCTCGCCGGGTTCGACGAGGACGGGGGGCAGATGGCCCGCGTTGGCGAAGGTGCAGCGACGGGTCACAGAGTCGTAGACGGCGTAGACGCAGGTCGCGAGGTACACCTCGGACAGGTCGGCCTCGCGGGGGCGGCGGGCGGCGCGGGTGGCCTGCTGGACGCCGCCGGGGGTGCCGAGCCCGCGCGCGATCTCGTCCAACGCCGAGAGCACCTCGGCGGGTTCGAGGTCGAGGAGGGCCAGGGTACGGACGGCCGTGCGGAGTTCACCCATCGCCACCGCCGCGCGCAGGCCGCGGCCCATCACGTCGCCCACCACCAACGCCGTACGGTGGCCGGGCAGTTCGATGACGTCGAACCAGTCCCCGCCGACCTCGCTGGGGCGGCCGGTGGAGGCACTGCCCGGCAGGTAGCGGCAGGCGATGTCGAGGCCGGAGGCGACCGGGTCGCCGGGCGGGAGCAGGGACCGTTGCAGTATCAGCGCCCGCTCGTGCTCGCGCCGGTACAGGCGGGCGTTGTCGATGCAGACGGCGGCACGTGCCGCCAACTCCACCGCCAGCTCCCGGTCGCGCTCGCCGAACGGCTCGCTGCCCTTCGTACGGGCGAACTGTGCCAGTCCTACGACCGTGTCGTGGGCGACCATCGGAACGGCCAGCGTGGACTGCACCAGACCGCCCTCCTCGCCCGGGACGTGCTGCGGGCGGGCGGTACGCAGGGCGTCCGCGCAGGGGGAGTTGAAGGGGTAGTGGTGGACCGCGCCGACCGCGACGGTCGTGCCGTTGCCGGTGAAGGGGGCGCCGGAGACGGCGCTGGAGAAGGCGACGCGGCGCAGCTCGGCGCTGCCGTCGGCGAGGCCGGGCGGGGTCTCGTCGCCGGCCAGCAGGCCCTGGTAGAGGTCGACGGTGGCGAGGTCGCAGAAGCCGGGCACGACGACGTCGAGGAGTTCGCGGGCGGTGGTCTCCAGGTCGAGGGAGTTCCCTATGCGGGCCCCGGCCTCGTTGAGAAGGGCGAGATTGCGCCGGGCGGCGGCGGCTTCGCGGGCGGCGGCACGGCGAGCGGTGATGTCCGTGCTGAGCCAGGCAACGCCGATCGGACGACCGCTGCCGCTGTGCACGCGGTAGAGGTTGCTGGACCAGTGGCGGCGCTCGTCGGAGCCCGGTACGAAGCCCGTGACGTGCATGTCCGTGACGGAGTCGCCGGTCTCCAGGACGCGGCGCAGGGTCGCGCTGACCCGGTCGGCCTCGGGTCGGGGCAGATAGTCGTACACGCCCTTGCCGCGGTGGTCGTCGGGGGTGCCGCCGAAGACGGAGGAGAACCGCTGGTTGGCGCGGCGGATCCGCAGGTCGGGGTCGATCAGCAGGAAGCCGAACGGAGATTGGCCGAATATCGACTGCGAGGCGGCGAGGTCGGTCTCGATGCTGCGGAGCGTGCGGACGTCGACGACGATACAGACGGCCGCCTTGTCGCCCTCCAGGGTCCGCGTCGGCATCACGTAGACCTCGGCGAGCCCTCCCTCGCCCCGCTCGCCCGCCGCGATGTCCGGCATCCGGAAGGGGACCACCCCGGTCCACTCCCGGCCGTCGAGGATCTCGGCCATCTTGCGCTGACCCCGCTCGCGCAGGTCGGGGTCGATGAAGGCCTCGATGGGATCCATACCGACGGCACGCTCGGCGGGGATGCCGAAGATCTGCTCGGCGCGCATGGACCACTGGTCCACGAGCCCGTCCGCACCGATAGAGAAGGACGCGACCCGGATGTAGTCGTAGATCGAGCCGGGTGGGCTGCTCTGCCACATGGGGTCCCCGGACGGCACCTCGCCGTGGGCAGCAGTGCCCGCGGCATCCGCCCTCGCGCCGCCCGACGGGTCCTCCGACTCCGTGGCCTTCGCTGGTATCTCGCTCACGCGAACCGTCCCCTCCAGCTCACCGCGTCCGGCACCGGTCACCGGGGGCGGCTGCCCGCAGTATCCAGCACTACGGCGCCGCACAACACGGTGTTCACGATCACAGCACGGTCCAGGTACTTTTCGGACCGTGCCGTGACAACACTTCCAGTCTTCTAACCAGGGAACACGCCGTCGAACCGCGCCCGCCGGCGATCGCCACCGGCGTGAACCGGCCGTTCGACGGGAGAGGGCGCTCGTACAGCCCGTTCCGGGGGCGCGTACAGCCCGTTCCAGGGGCTCGTACAACCCGTTCCAAAGGCTCGTACGCCGCGAATCGATCGGGTGAACCGGGTGGGCTCACTCCGGTACCGCGAGCTCGAACCACACGGTCTTGCCGGTGTCGCCGGGGCGGGTGCCCCAACGGCGCGAGGAGGACGCGACCAGTTGCAGGCCGCGGCCGCTCTCGTCCTCGGGGCGGGCGACGCGCTCGCGGGGCGGGTCGGGCAGCGGGTCGGAGACCTCCACCACCAGCACTCCGCGCAGCCGGGCGGGGCGGACGAGGCGGACGCCGATGGGGCCGGTGGCGTGGCGCAGGGAGTTGGTCACCAGTTCGCTGACCAGCAGGGCTGCCATGTCACTGACGCAGTCGAGACCCCAGCCGCGCAGCCGGTCCCGGACGACCCCGCGGGCGGCACGTACGGCGCCGGGATCCGCAGGGAAGGTCCACTCTGCGTAGGCGCCTTCGGTGTCGATCACGCCGATCACTCCCAGGCCAGCGAGTTCAGCCATGTCCGGTTTCGTGGGGTTAATGGGCCCATACCCGATATCCGGGGCGCAGTACCGCTTACCGGAGCGCACTGTGGGACGAACGGCGTACAGGAGCTCAGCCCGCGCCCGCACCGAGGCGCGTGAGCGTCTCCCGTACCGCGGGCACGTCCTGGTCCAGCCAGTCCACGTCCCAGATCCCGGCGGGGGTGAGCCAGCGCAGCTCGTCGTGGTCCTGGAGGGGCCTCGGAGCGGCGGAGCCGGCGCGCAGGCGGGCGGTCCACACGTGCAGGACGTACGGCGACCTCAGGGGCCACTCCCCCGGTACACGCTCGACGGCCTCGGCCTCGACGCCGAGTTCCTCGCGGAGCTCGCGCACGAGGGCCGCGTCGGGCGTCTCGCCCGGTTCGACCTTGCCGCCGGGCAGCTCCCAGCGTCCGGCCAGTTCGGGGGGCGCGCTGCGGCGCGCGGCGAGCAGGCGGCCGCCGTCGAGCAGGGCGGCTCCCACCACCACGATCCGTTCCGTCATGGGCCGGAGCCTACGGGAGCGGGTAGGGGTCAGTTGCGGGAGGCGTCGCCGTTCTGCCCGATCCGCTCGACCCAGTACAGCTGCTTGTGTCCGCGGTGGTCGAGGCTGTCCGCGATCTTCTGCGCCTCGGCCCGGGTCGCGTACCTTCCCACGCGATAGCGATTGCCGTTGTCGTCCTGCCGTATGACGAGCCACGGAAGCGCGATCGTGCTGCCGCCGTCGTTCATCGCACCCCTCCGCTTCCCGCCCGCGGTCCACCCCGCGCCCCGCCCTCTAACGAAACCGCAATCCGCATATGCCCGAGCCTACGCCTAACCTTTACGCAGCGAATACGGCTTTACACAAAGAGGTACGCAACCGGCCATGACGCAGGGGGCGCACGATGACGAATGCGCCGTGCGGCGCCGCGGTGCAACCGGTCGGGGGCATGCCGGGCACACCCGGGGCGACCTGCGAGAACGACCGGAAACCAACGGCGCTCGAACCGGCCCCCGTTGAGCGCCTGCCCGGGTCAACTGCCCTGGGGTTGTGCGCTACTTCACGGGGAGGTGGTACGCGACCCGGTAGCGGTCGGCCGGGACGACCACGTCGGCCGTCTCCACCGGGCGCCCCGAGGCGTAGTACGTGCGCTGGACGACGAGGACGACATGGCCGGGCACCCCGCCCAGCGCGAGGAGCTCCTCGGCGAGACCGGGGCGGGCGCCGACCTCCTCCGTGACGTTGTCCACGATGACGTCGATGGCGCGCATGCGCTCGACCACACCCATGCCGCCGAGCGGGCCCTCCTCGGGCAGCATCACGGGCGTGCGGCCGGTCACGGCGAGCGGCTCCCAGGAGGTGGAGAGCATCATCGCCTCGCCGGCCTCCCGGAACACGTACCGCGTACACATCACGCGGTCGCCGGGCTTGATCCCGAGCCGCTCGGCGACGGAGCCGCTCGCCTCCGCCTGCGCGCTGCTGGACTCCCAGGTGCCGCGCGTGTCGGCGTCGGCCTGCTCCTGGCGGAAGGGCGTGGCGCCGCCGGTCGGACGGAAGCCGGAGCGGGCGATCCGGCGCGGCACGGGCCGCTCGCGTACGTACGTCCCCGAACCGGAGCGGCCCTCGACCAGCCCTTCAGCCATCAGCACCTTGCGCGCCTCCAGGGCGACGGTGTCCGAGACGCCGTACTCCTCGCGGATCCTGGCCTGCGAGGGGAGGCGGGTGTGCGGTGGCAGCGAACCGTCGACGATCTTCTTGCGGAGATCGCCCGCGACGCGCAGGTACGCCGGCTGCTCACCGAAAGTCACTGGCCGCTCCCATCAGGTTGTACAGACAGCAACAGCCTGGCAACCGTGGGTTGTGCCATGCAAGCAAAGGCCAGAGAATCACTCGATGTGATGACATCTGGCCGCGGAGGGCTTACCCAGGCACTTTCTCCCCGCTATGGACGTGATCACACATCTAGGCCGCTGCTGCCCGTGCTGTCGCCCGAGCCGTCGTCGTAGTCGTCGTACGACGGCGGGGTCGTGGCCAGCCCCAGAGCCTCGCGCGCGGTGACCGTGGTGGCGCCGTCGACGAACTCGTACCCGCTGTCGTAGTGCTCGTAGAAGGTGTCCGGGTCGTCGGCGGTGGCGGCCTTCGCCCACTCCTTGCGGGCGGCCTCCATGTCCTTCACCAGGGCGGCGACGGGCTGCTCGGCTGCGGACGGCCAGGTGTGCCCGCGCAGCGCCCCGGCCTGCTCGCCGAGCGTGTCGTCGACCTCGCCCGCCCAGTCCGTGTTGACCTCCAGGTCCTCCTCGGCGTACTCCTCGGGCTCCGCCGCCAGTGTCGTGTCGAGGGCGCGGCTCGCCTCCAGGAAGGCGAGTTGGTCGTCGTCGAGCGTCGTCCTGTCGTTGCGCAGCGAGCCGGTCAGCGTGGCGTCCTCGTCCGTGCTGCCGAAGGCGCAGGTGATCTCGCGGTCGCCGATGCTCCAGCTGTCCTCGGTCGGAGTGAAGTAGTACACGTCGACGTTCTCGGGCACGGCCCAGGTGTCCATCGCGTAACTGTCCTGAAGCGAGTAGCACTTGTCGTCGGCGACGTCCGTGACATGGCTGTCGCCGGGGTAGTCGGAGCCGCCGCTCATGTCGAACACGGCGAACACCTCGCCGTCGTGCTCACCCTCGCAGGGCACCTCGTCGACGTCGTAGGTGTAGCCCTCCAGGGAACCGCCCGGTGTGTCGAAGCACTCGCCGGCGCTGACCGACAGGCTCGCGCTGTCGCGCGCGCCGTCCTTGAACCCCTCCCAGATGTCGGACGCCCCGCCCGTGGCGAGCAGCAGCACCCACAGCACGAGCCCGATCGACGACATCACGGACCCGCCGATCGCCATCCCCTTGCCGCGCTCGCCCCGCTTCTTGATCTGGACCAGCGCGATCACTCCCAACACCAGCCCCACGGCCGGCAGGAAGCAGAGGATGCCGAGGACGAGGGAGGCGATGGCGACACCGTTGACGGGCGCGGGCCGGTTGAACGGGGTGTAGCCCTGTCCCCAGGTCTGGTACGGAGGCGGCCCGTACGGCGGGTACGACCCGTACTGCCCGTACGGGGCCGGCGGCGGAGCCTGGTACGGGCCCTGGGGCTGCTGGGGGTCGTGGGTCCCAGGGGGCGGAGGTATGGACACGAGTACCGTGCTCCTGGTTCTGACGGCGGGACGACGAAAGCGCGGCCGCCGCGGATTTTCGGATGCGGAAGTGACAGGAACTGGCGTACGGCAAGAACTGACGTACGACTTGGGCGCATCGTAAGCGGGCTACGACCGGGGGCGGAATGCCGGTCGGCCCCACGATCCTTCCCCCTTTCTGTGCTGGTTGCGACGACCAGAACGACGCAGAACGACGACAGCCCTCGGACTGCAGGACGCGGACCGCGCAAACCGGAACAGACAGGGCCGGCCGAGGACGTGGGTGTGGTCAGGCGTCATCGCAACGGTGATGTGTGGTTGCCGGGCTACCTTCCGGTCCACGGGCGGCACCGCCAAGATCGGTTACGGACGGGCGGAGCGAGAGACCAGGGACGGGGACATGCCGGAGATCACCGACTACACGCTCTCGCTGGAGCGGAGCCGGAACTCACTGACGCGGGCCGACCGGCCGCGCACCTTCACTCTCGCGGGGCGCGAATGGGACCTGCTGGACGGCGTGTTCGCCCCTCCGTTCTCCGCGTCCACCGGCGCGGCCATGGAGTTGCTCGGCCTCGCGGGTGCCGACCTGCGCCCGTGGCGCGGCTCGTTCCTGGAGGTGGGCTGCGGTACCGGGGTCATCGCGCTGTCCGCTGCCCTGGCGGGCTGCGACCGGGTCACCGCCCTCGACATCAGTCCGCAGGCCGTCCGGAACACCGCCGCGAACGCGGACCGGCACGGCCTGGCGGAGCGCGTACGGGTCCTCCACAGCGACCTGTTCGACGCTCTCGCCCCCGAGGACCGGTACGACACCGTGTACTGGCACTCGAACTTCGTGCTGGCCCCGGACTCGTACCGATACAAGTCGGACCATGAGCGCGCCTATGTGGACCCCGGATACCGGGCCCATCAGCGGTTCCTCATCGACGCCCCCGCTCATGTCGCCGCCGGCGGCAGGATCCTGCTGCACTTCAGCAACCGGGGCGACATCCGCGCGCTGCACGCGCTGGGCCACAGGTGCGGCCGCCGGCTGCGCGAGGCGGGCGCGCTACCGGTCGGGGAAGGGACCGACGAGGTCAGGCACCTGCTCTACGAGATCACTGTCACCGACTGAGCCGCAAAGGATGCCCGTGCGCACCCTACTGATCGACAACTACGACTCGTTCACCTTCAACCTGTACCACTATCTCGCCGAGGTCGGCGGCGCCGAACCTGTGGTCGTCCGCAACGACGATCCCACGTGGCGACTCGACCGGCTGGCGGAGTTCGACCAGGTCGTCCTCTCCCCGGGTCCGGGACATCCCGGCCGCGACACCGACTTCGGGATCTGCCGGGACGTCGTCGAGCACGCGGACATCCCGCTGCTCGGGGTCTGCCTCGGGCATCAGGGGGTGGCGCTGCTGCACGGCGCCACCGTGGGGCGCGCGCCCGAGCCCCGGCACGGTCGGCTCTCACCGGTCCTGCACGACGGGACCGGGCTGTTCCGCGGCGTTCCCGCGCCGTTCGATGTGGTGCGGTACCACTCGCTGGCGGTGACAGACCTGCCGGCCCCACTGGAGGCGACCGCGTGGACGCCGGACGGCGTCGTGATGGGCCTGCGTCATCGCCGTCGCCCGCTGTGGGGCCTGCAGTTCCACCCGGAGTCGGTGCTCACCGAACACGGGCACGAACTCCTCGCCAATTTCCTGAAGTTGAGCCAGCAGTGGCATGCAGGGGAGGGCCGGGGGCACACGCGCTCCGGCGGGCCGCGGACACCGAAGGCGCTGCCGGACGTCCCGCGACGGGGTACCCGGCAGCAGCGGCGACGACTGCGGGTGCTCGCCGAGCAGCTCACCACCCGGTGGGTGGACGAGGTGGCCTTCCAGCGGCTGTTCGGCAAGAGCGCGACCGCGTTCTGGCTGGACAGCAGCAGCACCGGCTCCGACGCCGGGCGGTTCTCCGTCATGGGGGACGCCACGGGTCCGCTCGCCCGGGTGGCGCGGGCCGATGTGCACAGCGGCACCATCACCGTGGACTCCCCCGCCGGCACACAGATCGTCAGCGGCGACTTCCTCGACTGGATCGGCCGCGACCTCGCGTCCGCGCAGCCGCAACTCCCCGATCTGCCCTGCGACTTCGCGCTCGGCTGGGTCGGCTTCCTGGGCTATGAGCTCAAGGAGCAGTGCGGTGCGGACCTGGCGCATCCGGCGCCGGAGGCCGACGCCGCCATGGTCTTCGCCGACCGTGCCGTGGTCCTCGACCACACGACCGGCACCACCTACCTGCTCGCCCTCGCCGAGGACGACGAGACGGCGGCCCGCGGCTGGCTGCGGGAGACGGCGCAGGCGCTGCGGGACATCGCCGGGCAGCCCACTGCCGAACCGGCCGCAGCGGGCGCGCCGGGGCCCGTCCGGTTGCGCCACGACCGGGACACGTATCTGAGGCTGATCGATGCCTGCCAGGAGGACATCCGGGCCGGAGAGTCGTACGAGATCTGCCTGACGAACATGGCCGAGGCGGACGGGGAGCTCGACCCCTGGGAGGCGTACCGCACGCTGCGCCGCTTCAGCCCGGCGCCCTACGCGGCGCTGCTGCGCTTCGGGGACCTGTCCGTGCTCAGCACCTCGCCCGAACGTTTCCTGCGGGTCACGGCGGACGGCATCGCCGAGTCCAAGCCGATCAAGGGCACGCGCCCGCGCGGCGCGACACCCCGGCAGGACCAGGAGATCGTCGAGGAGTTGCGCGCCCACGAGAAGGACCGGGCGGAGAACCTCATGATCGTGGACCTGGTCCGCAACGATCTGGGCCGGTGCGCTGTGCCCGGCACGGTCGAGGTCACCCGGCTCTTCGACGTGGAGACCTACGCGACCGTGCACCAGCTCGTCAGCACCGTGCGGGCCCGGCTGCGGCCGGACCGTGACGCGGTGGACTGCGTGCGGGCGGCGTTCCCGCCCGGTTCCATGACCGGAGCGCCCAAGCTCCGCACGATGCAGATCATCGACCGGCTGGAGGGCGGGTCGCGTGGCGTCTACTCCGGAGCCATCGGCTACTTCTCCTTGTCCGGCGCCGCGGATCTCAGTGTCGCCATCCGTACCGCCGTGCTCACCCCGGGGCGGGTCCGCTACGGCGTCGGCGGTGCGATCGTCGCGTTGTCCGACGCGGAGGCCGAGTTCGAGGAGACCGCCGTCAAGGCCGCGCCCCTGCTGAGGCTCACCGGGGGCGGGTTCCCCGGGCGTCACTCCGACCGCTCCCCCGTCGGGTAGAACTGCCGGGCCCAGTGCCGGGCAGCCCCAAGCGGTCATCCTTGCTCAGCCCGAATTCCCGCAGATCGCGCAGGAAACATCCCCTCGTGGTTGCTTTCCTCGGAGAAATAGCGGGCGAGGGTGGCCCGAGCCTTGGGAACCTTCTCAAAATGCGCCCAAGGTGCGTGACACGGAATGCCGATGCCGGGAGAAATTACAGGAGAAAGGAGAACAGCGGCGATCCCGGCGAGATCCGCTCGATGGACAGCGGGCTGTCCTGCATGCGCCGCAGCAGGCTGTCGAGGTCCTCGGGCCGTTCCAGTTCGATGCCGACGAGGGCCGGGCCCGTCTCCCGGTTGTTCTTCTTGACGTACTCGAAGGCGACGATGTCCTCCCCCTTGTCGAGCACACCGTCGAGGAAGTGCCGTAGCGCTCCTGGCTGTTGGGGGAAGGTGACGAGGAAGTAGTGGCGCAGGCCCACGTGCACGAGGGAGCGCTTCTCCACCTCGGCGTAGCGGCTGACGTCGTTGTTTCCGCCGGAGACGACACACACCGTGGTGCCGGGGGCGGCGTCGGGCAGGAGCTGCCGGGCCGCCGCGCTCGCCAGTGCCCCTGCGGGCTCGGCGATGATCCCGTCGGTCTGGTACAGGTCGAGCATCTCGGTGCACACCGCGCCCTCGTCGACGGTGACCACCTCGTCCACGAGGTCCGCGACCACCGGGAACGCGTGCGCGCCGATCTTGCCGACCGCCGCACCGTCGACGAACGAGTCGATCCGGTCGAGCGCCACAGGGCCGCCGTGCTTCAGCGCGGCCGTCATGCTGGCGGCGCCGGCCGGCTCGGCACCGATGAGGCGGGTGTGCGGGGAGTGCTCGCGCATCCACACGGCGATCCCGCTGATCAGACCGCCGCCACCGACGGGCACCACCAGCGTGTCGACGGGGCCGTCCGCCTGCCGCAGGATCTCCCGGGCCACGGTCCCCTGCCCCTCCATCGTCCGTACGTCGTCGAAGGGGTGGACGTAGACGGCGCCGTCGCGCTCGCTCTCCCACTGTGCCGCGGCGCTCGCCTCGTCATAGGTGCTGCCCACAACGACCAGTTCCACGACGTCGCCGCCGAGTGCCGCGATGCGTTCCCGCTTTTGCCGCGGAGTGGTGGACGGGACGAACACCCGGCCGCGAATTCCGAGCCTGCTGCACGCGAAGGCCACTCCCTGGCCGTGGTTTCCCGCACTCGCGCACACGACACCGCGCCGCCGCTCGTCGTCCGTGAGCGACGCTATGAGATTGAACGCACCGCGCACCTTGTACGAGCGGCAGACCTGGCTGTCCTCCCGTTTCAGCAGAGTCCGGTTTCCGAGGAGAGCGGACAGCCGCTGATTCTCCTCGAGTGCGGTGTGGCGCACCACCGGATCGATACGCCGAGCGGCCTGTTCAATTCCCGTTGCGGTAAGGGTGTTTGACATGCGGGGATGCTAACTCGGCCTTATACCAGGCCATTTCACCGTCCATGATGCGGACGCCACCGGGGATGATCAGCACCACGCGAGCGCGGGTGTCGCACGCAGAGCCGAGACGGCGGCACGGCGAGCCGCTGCCGGGCATGTTGTGGGTTCCCCGCACGCCCGGTGGGAGCGGGAGGTGCCGGCGAGGTGGCCCGGCGTCAGCCCTGGCCGTCGTCGTCGGTGGCCCGCAGGTAGGTGCGTACCCTGTACATCCGCAGCGCGAGCTGGACCTCCAACGCGCCGGCGCCTTCCTGCCAGCGGGGCCCGATCAGCTCGCTGACGCGTTCCAGACGCCGCGCGACGGTGTTGGCGTGCACGAAGAGGCGCTCGCCCGCCCTGGTCGGGCTGCTGTTGGCGGCGTAGTACGCCTCCAGCGTCGGGACCAGGTCCGTGGAGCGCTGCTCGTCGTACTCCAGGAGCGGTCCGATGACCGCGCCGATGAACCCCTTCACGTCGCGTTCGTCGGCCAGGAGCAGTTCGAGGAAGCCGAGGTCCCGCGGGGAGGCGACCCCGCCGGTCGCGCCGAGCACCGTGATCGCGTCGAGGCAGCGGACGGCCTGCTTGTACATCCCCGGCGCCGCGTCGGGCCGCGCGCCCGGTCCGGCCGCCCCCGCGGTCACGGTCCGCCCCGTGGCGACGGTACAGGAGTCCGCCGCGGCCCGGGCCACGGCGGACGGGTCCGCGCCCGGCAGCAGGAGCACCACATGTTCCTCGCGACGGGAGCACAGCCCGCCCGCCTCGCGCGCGTACACGGCCGCCCAGGCACGGGCCCGATCGGACAAGCCGCCCTCCGGCCGGGCCACCACCACGACATGCGGGCTGTGCAGATCGATCTCCAGACCGCGGGCCCGCCGCGCCGTGAGCTGCCTGGTGCCCGGTCGCGCTGCGAGCAGGGCCTCCAGGAAGTCGTCCTGCAAGGCGGTGCCGGTCGCGCGGCTCTGCAGCAGGGCCGCCAGCGCCTGCGCGCAGCTGCGCAGGAGAGCGACGTCCAGATCGTGGAGGGGCTGCGCACGGCTCAGCACCAGCCGGCCGTAGTCGACGGCGCCGCGCACCGGGCAGGTCCAGCGCCCGTCGGCCTCCTTGGGCGCGGCTGTCCCCTGGTCGTGCCGCGGCACCTCGCTGTCCCCCTCCTCGAACCTGATGTCGGCTTCGAGGAGTTGACCCGCTACGACGAGGAGCCTGTCGACGTCCGCGCCACTGAGCACCAACTCCATCAGGGTGTTCTGGCTGCCCCTGAGCCGCCAGCCCCTCTCGCGCTCCTCCTCGGCCCGGCGCACGTCCGAGGAGAGCCGTTCCACCGTCGCCCGTATCCGCTGCCGCTCCAGGCCGACCGAGACGGCTTGGGCGACCAGTCGGCCGAACTCCCCCACCAGGGCGATCTCGTCGGACGCGAAGTGGCGCACCTCGCGCCCCGCCGCGTACAGCACCCCCAGGTGGGTGCCGTCGGACCTGCTCAGCGGGACCGCGACGACGGCCCGCAGGCCTTCGGAGCGGACCACCTCATCGATCTCCGGCGAGTGCCGGATGTCGGGGTCGGCCAGATAGTCCGAGGTGCTGAACGGGGCGACTCGCCGATGGGCCGCGGCGCCGAGTCCGCCCTCCTTCGGCACCTGGAAACCCGGTGTCAGCCCTGAGGCGTGTCCATCGACCGCGCGCACCACGTCCGCGTCCAGCTCCGGGTCGTACAGGCTGACGTAGGACATGTCGAGGTGGAGCAGTGTGCGCACTCTGCGGGTGACGAGCCCCAGCATGCCGGCGACGTCGCCCGCGTCCAGCAGATCACGCGTGGCGTCAAGCAGCCCCGATAAGCTGGCGGTCCGTCGTCGCTGCTGCTCGATCAGACCGCGCACCTCGTGCGCGAGCCGCTCCGCCCGTGAGAGGCGCCTCAGATCCGCACCGCCGACACCCCTCGACTTTGCGTCCGCGACCGGATCGCGAAAGGAAGTGGCCGGGGCCTCGCTCGCGAGCAGTTCCAGATATCTGACGGCGTCGACCACATCCGGCTCGGCCCTGCACACCTCGCCCCGCTCCCCCCTGCAAGTGATCTTCGATGGCTGATCCTAGAGACCTGACGCCTTCTGTCCACCCCCGTCTCACCAGGTGAGTTAATGAGTTCGACATGAGACCGAAGCAGTGCCGTGACCACCACGGATCGGCGGCGCGCAGGTGTCGGGCCATCTACTGCGGCGACCGGACACGAGATCGTGGCGTGACCGCCGGGCTCATCCGGGAGGCCGCCCACCATTTCGGAGGCTTCTGTGCACCGGACGATCGACGGCCACCGACTGCCCGACGAACGGAGCGAAGCGGAACATTCGCAGATCCGAAGCCACGAGCACTCCCTCGCACGCTGCACGGCCTCCCGTACCTGCCGGCCCGGCCGGATCCGACGCAGCCGCGCACCGGGGCAGATCAGCCGCAGCGGACTCTCACCGCCCGGCCCCGGGGTCGGCCGGCAACGTGGCTTCCGTGTCGCGCCGTTCGCCGCCGCGCGTCACCACGCGTGACGCTCCTGCGTAGCGGCGGCGGCGCACCACCCACTGCACGGCCGCCACCGCCGCGCCCACCGTCCCCGAGACGGCGAGTCCGAGCAGGACCCCGCGCGGACCCTCCCCCGCCGCCGCGCCACCGAAGTAGCCGAGGCCCACGGTGTACGTCACCCACACCGATTCCGCGGCGCCCGACGCGTACAGCATCCGCCGCAGCCGGAAACGTACGAGGCCCGCGGCGGACATGCCGACGGTGCGCCCGCTCGGGGTGAAACGCGCCGCGATCATGAACGGGATTCCGTAGCGCTCGATCCGCTCCGCCGCCCACTTCAGCGCCAGCTGCCGCCGTGGGCCGCGGTTGAACAGCCGGACCAGGCCGCCGCCGAAGCGCCGGGCGCCGCCGTAGATCAGCAGGTCGCCGAGGATCGCGCTGCACAGCGCCACCAGGAGCACCATCGGCAGGCTGAGTCTGCCCGTCGCCGCCAGGGCGCCGGCGGTCATCAGCAGCCAGGAGTTGGGCACCATCGGCGGCGTCACGGTCAGCACGATCAGGACATACGGCCAGGTTCCGCTCCACTCACTGATCCGTCTCACCGTCCTTTCGTCACCCGTGACACCTTTAAGCAGAAACTGACACGTAACAGGAGGGATCCAACCGATCCCATGTGAAGGTCAGGGAAACACCCGGGTTCCCCTAAGGGGAGGGGGTCGGTTCAAAATCAGCCGCCCCTGTGATGAGCCAGAGGTCGTCGGGGACGGGGCGGTGTGCGGCTCTGCGTCCGGCCGCGAAGTCCTGGGCGAGACGGGCGAGTTCGGGGTCGCGGCGGTCCGCGAGGCGGTCGACCCGAGTCAGGGGAACCCCGGTGAACAGGCAGCTCAGGACCGCCTGCCGCCAGCTGTCCTGGTCCAGGTGACGGCCGGCGTACGGACCGAGGGCGGCCTCGAGCAGCCGGGCCTCGCGGGTGCGCACCGCGTCTTGGACGATGCCCACCGCGGCGTCACCGACCGGCAGGAAAGGCAGCGCGAGGAGCACGGACTTGCGCTCGGTGGCCGCTCCTCGCGCATACCTGCGCCGTGCTTCTTCGGCGAGCGCGGTGCCGGTCAGCGGCAGCGCGGCAAGCAGCCTGGTGCGTACGGCGTCGGGAACCGACCAGCCGGCCCAGCCGGGCAGCGGGCTGCGGCCGTAGCGGCGTTCGGCCGCGGGGAAGTGCTCGTCGAGCGGTCCCGCACCCCGCTCGGCCACCGTTCGGAGGTGGGCGTCCAGGGTGCGGCGCAGATGCTCGGGCAGTACGGAGGTCAGCCGCTCGCGCAGGGTGCGGCGGATCAGATCGCTGTGCAGGGGGCCGGCGGCTGGGGCGAGGGTCGGGTTGGTCATGCGGGTACGGCCTCCTTCTGCCGCTGCACGGGCTGCGGCGTCCGCCGCCGCAAAGGGGCCGGCCCTCTCCGGCCCGGTTGCGGCGGCGGCATCGTTGCCGCCGGAGACCGGGCCGGGGAGGGCCGGCCGGAATGCGTCGCGAGCGGGGGAGACTCCGTGACGCATTCGCCGGGGGAGGTGCTGCCCGTCCGCACCACTGCCGCGCGGACCGCCATCGTGGTGCTTCAGGCCACTGTCGCGCCGGGCGCTATGCGCGGCCTATACAGCCCTGCGGAGGGCACCTCGGTCCCGCCGACCGTGCCGAGGAAGTTCCCGAGGAGCCGCATGCCGTGGTCCGTGGCGATGCTCTCGGGATGGAACTGCACCCCGTGCACGGCCAGGGTGCGATGCCGCAGTCCCATCACCGCGCCGTCGTCCTCCGCCTGCGCGGTCACGGCCAGTTGGGCGGGAAGCTCGGGCGCCACGACCAGGGAGTGATAGCGGGTGACGCGAGCCCCTTGCCGTACGCCCGAATAGAGCGCCGAGCCATCGTGGCGCAGCGGGCTGGTCTTGCCGTGCCGGGCCCGCTGCGCGACCGTCACCAGGCCGCCGTAGGCAAGACCTATCGCCTGATGCCCGAGGCAGATCCCGAGCAGCGGCACCCGGCCCGCGAAGGCGTGCACCAGCTCCACATGCCCGGAGTCGCGCGGATGGCCGGGCCCGGGGCCCAGGACGACCGCGTCGGGCTGCCGTGCGAGCAGCGCCTCGGGAGTGGCGGTGCGCGATCTGACGATGTCGGTCGCCGTCCCGAGGACCCGCAGGTACTGGTCGATGATGTGGGTGAAACTGTCGTACGCGTCGACGAGCAGCACTCTCACGGCAGCAACTCCCCACCGGTCAGCGCCCAGTGGGCGGCACCCATCTTGTGCAGCGTCTCGTGCCACTCCGCCGCCGGCTCGGAGTCGGCGACGATGCCCGCGCAGGCCTGCGTCCGGTAGCCGAGGCCGTCGTGCACGATCGTGCGGATGCACAGGGCGAGCCGGCTCCAGCCGCGCACGTCCACCAGACCCACCGCGCCCGCGTACATGTCCCGCGGGGTGTGTTCCAGCTCCTCGATGAGTTCCATCGCCCGGATCTTGGGCGTGCCGGTGACGGTGCCCGCCGGGAACACCGCGCGCACCGCCGACCAGATGTCGGCGCCCTCGGCCAGCTGTCCCTCGACCACCGACACCAGGTGGAAGACGTGCGAGAAGGCCTCCACGGTCTGCTGCACCGGCACATCGAGGCTGCCGGTCCTCGCCACCCGCCCGATGTCGTTGCGGCACAGGTCCACGAGCATCACGTGCTCGGCGCGCTCCTTCTCGCTGGCGAGCAACCGGGCCACCCGCTCGCGGTTGACCTCCTCGTCGGGGCCGCGCGGTGCGGTGCCCGCGATGGGGCGCATCTCGATACGGGAGCCGTCGATGCGAAGGAGCAACTCGGGGCTTGCGCCGATGAGGGTGTCGCCGGCCCGTGGCACCAGATACATGTGCGGGGACGGGTTGCGGGACTTGAGCCGGCGGTAGACGTCCAGGGGCCGCAGCGTGGTGCGTACGTCGATGCTGTGGCCGATCTGGATCTGGTAGATGTCGCCGACCCTGATGTGCTCCAGGCAGCGCTCGGCCCTGGCCAGGAACTCCTGGCGGGTGAGGCTGTCGCGTACCGACTGCGGTGCGGGCGCCGCCGGCACCGGAGCGGGCTGTCCGGCGGCTTCGGTCCCCTCCGTCAGGACGATCCCGTCCGCCGGGTCGAAGCCGCACCCGCCGAAGTCCGCGGAGGCCGCCCGCAGATGCCGTACGGCACCGTCCGGTCCGTACCAGACGGTGTCGCTGAAGAGGGTGAGCACGACGTCCGGGCCGGCTGCCTCCCGGGGCGGCAGCTGCTCCATGTGCCAGGCCGATCCGTAACCGAAGGCGGCGAGAAACCCGAAGGCGAACTCACCTTCAGGGCGTGCCGTGTGCAGCTCGAAGCTGTGCTGCGCGGCGCGCAGCAGCTCCCACACCTGGTCCGGTGTGCCGATCGCGCGGCTGTCCTGCCCCGAGGCGGTCATGCCCAGGCGGTCGGCGGCGCGGAGCACCGCGCCGGCGATCGCCTCGGTGCCGCGGACGGTGATGTGCCCCGCGTGCACCTGGATCTCGGCAAGCCGGCCGAAGCCCACCACGGCGGTGCCGCTGTCCTGCCAAGGTCCCTCTGGGCTCTCGAAGAGGTAGACGTCCGGCCCCAGTTGGCGGCGGGCCGCGGTGTACAGGTCCAGGGGTACGTGGGCGGGCAGCACACGCTCCTCGACCCGCACCCTGATCGGCGGCGGTGGCGCGAGCGCGGCCGGCAGTCCGGCGGGAGAGTCGTGAACGACCGTCATGGCGCTCCGTCACCTTCCGCCGGGCACGCCGCCGGGCACGACGGCGGTGTGCTGCCGCTGCTCCGCGACGGCGGCGAACTGCGGCCGCGCCAACTCCGCGTAGTCCCGCGGGGACATCGCCAAGGACCGGTCCAGGCGGGCCGCGTTGAACCAGATCTCGTCCTCTTCGAGCAGCTCCGGATCCACCACGAGCCGCAGCCCCGGGTCGAAGGAGAACGGCACGATCGCGCCGCTCACGCACCCGGTGAGCCGCTCGGCGGTGTCCCGGTCGGCGAAGTCGGCCCGGGTGCCGCCCGCCGTACGGGCGACCGCCGCCAGATCGACCCGTCGATCGCCGGGCACCACCGCGAGCACATAGGCAGAGCGCCTACGGCCCAGTGCCACCCGCAGGACGATGGACTTGGCGGACTGGCTCAGCGGGTGTCCGCGCAACAGGCTGGCCATGTCGGTGCGGCCCTCGGCTCGGTGCGTGACCTCGCGGTAGCCGCAGCCGGCGCCTTCGAGCAAGGCGAGCACCCGGTCGTAGGTGGTCGTCGTGTGCACAGTCATCGCGATCGGGCCCTTTCAGCCGTAACGGCGGGTCTCGTGGAAGAAGCCCTCCACCAGGTCGAGCCGTCCGGTCTCCTGGACGGTGTCGTAGACGTACTTGCCGAGCGCCAGGTCGAGCACGCCGAGGCCGAACGGTGAGAAGATCACCGGCTTGTCGGCCGGGACCTCGGCGGCGCCGGTCAGGACGTCGTGCAGCGTGCCGTCGAGGAAGTCCCGGTGGCCGAGCTTCTGTTCGGCCAGGTGCGGTGACGTGTTCGCCTTCAAGCAGTGCTCGACGTCGTCGACGAAGTTGGCGGCGGACAGCACCACATCGGTGCCCAGGTCCCGCAGCGACAGGTGCAGCACCAGCGGGTTGTGGTCGAACCAGCCGGGGTGGTCGATGTGCGGCGTCGCGGCGACGGTGGCGAAGACGACCAGGTCGCTGCCGCGGATCAGCGATTCGGCGCTGTCGTGCACGGTGATCCGCGCGTCGCCCGTCGTGGCGCCGACGCTGCCGGCGAACTGCTGGGCGTACTCGGCCTTGAGGTCGTGCACCCCGATCTCGTCGAACTCCCAGCCGGTGCCCGCCAGATAGGCGTGCACGTACCGCGCGATGAGCCCGGTCCCGACGTACCCGATACGCGTCGGGCGGCCACCGCGCGCCTCGCTCAGTTTCCGCGCGGCGAGCGCTGCCGAGGCGGCCGTGCGGGAGGCGCTGATGATGGAGGACTCCATACAGGCCAGGGGGTATCCGGTGGCCGGGTCGTTGAGGATGAGCACGGCCGACGCACGGGGCAGGCCGGTGGCTATGTTGCCGGGAAAGCTGGAGATCCACTTGATGCCGTCCACGGCGGTGCCACCCCCCACCGAGGCCGGGAGCGCGATGATCCGCGCATCGGGCCGGTCGGGGAAACGCAGGAAGTACGAGGGCGGGTTGACGGTCCCGCCCGCTCCGTGGAGTCGGTAGGCGTCCTCGATGATTCCGGTGACCTCGACGTGTCGTCCGGCGAGAGCGCGGTCGACCTCGGCACCGGGGATCACGGCGAAGGTGGGCGTCTGTGTATGGGCCGGCATGGGCGTATTGGCTGGCATGGGCCAGGACGCTAAGGACGGCTCCTATAGCCCGGATATCAAGCCGTTCCGCTCTCAGGCGCGGTGCATAACCGCCGTATAGCCGCGTCGGCGACGCTTCCGGGGGCCCGGCGTTCCGGCGGGCCCGGGATACCTGCCGGCCACCCAGAAGGGATCTTTGGCGTGAGTGTGCTCGACGACATCATCGAAGGAGTCCGCGAGGACCTCGCCGAGCGGCAGGCTCGCGTCGGCCTCGACGAGCTCAAGGAGCGCGCGGCGAAGGCCCCTCGGGCTCTGGACGGACACGCGGCCCTGCGGGGCGACGGCGTCAAGGTCATCTGCGAGGTCAAGCGCTCCAGCCCGTCCAAGGGCGCACTCGCCGCGATCACCGACCCCGCCGCCCTCGCGGCGGACTACGAGGCGGGCGGCGCCGCGGTCATCTCCGTGCTCACCGAGCGGCGCCGTTTCGGCGGTTCGCTCGCCGATCTCGAAGCGGTCCGCGCCAAGGTCGGCATCCCGGTGCTGCGCAAGGACTTCATCGTCAGCTCGTACCAGCTCTGGGAAGCTCGTGCGTACGGTGCCGATCTGGCGCTCCTGATCGTCGCGGCCCTTGAGCAGGAGGCCCTCGTCTCGCTGATCGAGCGTGCCGAGTCCATCGGCCTGACCCCCCTCGTCGAGGTCCACGACGAACAGGAGGCCGAGCGTGCGGTGGCCGCCGGCGCGCGGGTCGTCGGTGTCAACGCGCGCAACCTGAAGACGCTGGAAGTCGACCGCTCGGCCTTCGGCCGGATCGCGCCGGTGCTCCCGGAGGGGATCACCAAGGTCGCCGAGTCGGGAGTACGAGGAGCGCCGGACCTGATCGCCTACGCGGACCACGGCGCCGACGCCGTTCTGGTCGGCGAGTCCCTGGTGACGGCCGAGAACTCCCGGGCCGCGGTGACCGAACTCCTGGCGGCCGGGCGGCGTACCACGATCTGACCTCGCAGACCGTGCTCACGCTCCGAACCTCTCAGACCGTGAACACGATCTTGCCGAAGTGCCCGCCGGTTTCCATGCGTCGGAAGCCGTCCCCGGCCCGGTCGAGCGGCAGCACCTCGTCGATGATCGGGCGTACGCCGGTGGTCACACAGAAGGAGAGCAGATCCTCCAGTTCGTCCTTGGTGGCCACCGTCGAACCGACGACCTTGATCTCCCGGTAGAAGATGCGGGTGAGTTCCGCATGCGAGGGCCGGTCTCCACTCGTGGCACCCGAGATGACCAGCGTGCCGCCCGGCCGCAGGGACTTCACCGAATGGGACCAGGTGGCGGCACCGACGGTCTCGATGACGGCGTCCACCTGCTGCGGCAGCCGCTCCCCCGGCTCAAGGGCCTCGACGGCACCGAGCTCCAGCGCCCGCTTGCGCTTGAGTTCATCGCGGCTGGTGGCGAAGACGCGCAGTCCGGCCGCCGTGGCAAGCACGATCGCGGCCGTGGCCACGCCGCCGCCGGCGCCCTGGACGAGGACCGAGCCGCCGGGGCGCACGCCGGCCTTCGTGAAGAGCATGCGGTACGCGGTCAGCCACGCCGTCGGCATACAGGCGGCCTCCGCGAAGGAGAACCCCGCCGGCTTGGGCACGATGTTCCACGTGGGCACGGCGGTCTGCTCGGCGAAGGTCCCCTGGTACTTCTCGGTGAGGATCGAGCGCGCCTCACCGGGGCCGAGCCCATGGCCGGTCAGTCCGACGACCGGGTGCAGGATGACCTCGTTGCCGTCCTCGTCGACGCCGGCGGCGTCCGTGCCGAGGATCATGGGGAGTCGGTCCGCGGACAGGCCGACCCCGCGCAGTGACCACAGGTCGTGGTGGTTCAAGGCGGCGGCCCTCACCTCTATACGGCTCCATCCTTGACGGGCCCGCGGAGCCGGGCGCTCACCCGACCGCAGTCCCTGCAGTGGCTGTCGCATTCCGATCTCGGCGGCGTAGGCGGCGAACATGACGAGCCCTCACCACTCCCGCTGCGGGAAGTTCTCGCTGCCGCACCAGTGAACGACCGTTCCTCCGTAGCTCATTCCGGCGCCGAAGCCGAGGAGAAGGACGGCATCGCCCGGGTTGAGCCTGCCCGTTCGCTCGGCCTCGGCGAGCGCGATCACCACACTGGAGCCGCTGGTGTTGCCGTACTTGTCGGCCACGATGACGGCCTTGTCGCTCGGCTGACCGAGGAGGCCGATCAGCTGCCGTACGAGGCCGGGGTTCGCCTGATGCGTGACGATCAGCCGCACGTCATCAAGACCGACACCTGCCTGCTCGACCACCTCGTCCACGAAGTCGGGCACGACGGACAGAGCGAAGTCCTTGACTCCTTTGCCGTCCATGCGCGTCACGTTCGGTCCGCTGAAGCGGTTCAACTGCCCTTCGCTGTCGAGGCGTTCGACGAAGGCCGTGTAGTAGCGCTCCGGGTTCGTTCCGAGCAGAGTCCGGCCGATCCCGGGGCTGTCCGAGCAGCGCTCCAGGAGATAGCACGCGGCGCCGTCCCCGAAGATGGCGTGCTGGGTCCGGTCGTCCGGGTCGTTCAGCTGGGCCACCGTGTCGGCGACGACCACGGCCACCCGGTCGTACTGTCCCGACTGCATGTACTTGTGGCCGACATCCAGGGCGAAGAGACCACCGGCGCAGCCGCCGGCGTTCACGTCGAATCCGGGGACACCCTGTATCTGCGCCTTGCGCAGGATGAGGGCGGCCACGGCCGGGATCATGTGGTCGGGGGTGGAGGTGCAGCAGATCAGGAGGTCGATGCCGGCCGGCTCCACACCGGCCCGCTTGCACGCGTCCTCCAGTGCGCCGAGAGCGAGGTCCGAGGTGAATTCGCCGGATCCGGCGATACGGCGGCTGAAAATACCGAGCCGTTCGCGCATCCAGGCATCAGTGGTGTCGAAGCGCTCGACAAGGTGTGCGTTGGTGACCTCGTTCTCCGGAACACAGACGCCTATGGAGCGTATGCCCACACTCATGCCACATTTCCCTTTCCGAGCTCGGACCGAGCACTTTCAAGAGCTGCGACGCCGCAGCCCGGGAGACATACGAACCGCGCCGTCGATGCGAATCGTCTCGCCATTGATCATTGGATTGCCGACGATGTGCGCCACCAGTTCGGCGAACTCGGCAGGATTTCCCCACCGTTGTGGATGCATCAGATCGCGGTCCAATTCCCTACGTGCTTCCGCGGGAACGGATGCGACCGCCGGTGTCTCGAAGAATCCGGGTGCGACGGTGACAACTCGGATGAGGGAACCGGCCAGTTCACGCGCCAGGGGCAGCGTCATGGAGACCATGCCGCCCTTGGACGCCGCATAGGCCGCCTGACCGACCTGCCCGTCGAAGGCAGCCGAGGAGGCTGTGTTGACGATGACGCCCCGCTCCTGCTCCGTCGGCGGGTTCGCCATCATCCGCTCGGCGGCCAGGCGGACGACATTGAAGGTGCCTACGAGGTTGGCGGTGATGACGTCCGCGAACTGCTGCAGTGGATGCGGGCCCGACCGGCCGACCACTCTTGCCGCGTGCGGCACTCCGGCACAGTTCACGACGATGCGAAGGGAGCCGTGCTGCGTCGCGATGTCCAGGGCCTTGGTCACATCCGGCTCACTGGCCACGTCGCCGCGTACGAATACGGCCGAACCGCCCAGCGTCCGAAGTGCGCACCGTCCGCGTTCTTCGTTCCGGCCGATGACGACCGGAGTGACCCCGGAGGTCATGAGCCGATCGGCAACGGCAAGGCCCAGGCCGGAAGTGCCACCGGTGACCAGGGCTACCGTGGCGGGTGACATCAGGTCTCCTCATCCGGGGTGGCGAGGTGTTCGGAAATGATCGCGGCGAGGGCTTCTGGCTGATGGGTGACGAAGTAGTGCCCGCCCTCGCTGATCTCGGCCAGTTCGACTTGCGTCGCGTAGCGCTTCCAGTTCACGTATTCGTGCGCGTATCCCTTTGTGGCACTGTCGACATCGCCGACGACGAGAACGAGTGGAGCGGCCAAGGGCTGATGCCGGTCCTTCTCCGCTTCGATCTGGAAGTGCAGACCTTGCGTCATGTCGTGCCGGAGCACCCTCAGGACGGTGCGCAGATCGGAATCCTCCAGCGCCCCGTCGAATCCGCCGAGCGATTTCATGTACGCGTACAGGGAATTCGCCGACCAGCCCTCTGCGCGCTCAAGTTCCTTCTCCGGTGCGGTGGCGGGCAGTGCGGCACCGATGAACAGGGCGGCCGGCACCTGCCCCTGCCGCTCCAGCCGTTGTGCGACCGCCACCGCGAGAGCCGAACCGGCGCAGTGGCCGTACAGGGCGAAGGGACCGCTGCCGAAGCCGCTGATCTCCGCGGCGATCAGACCGGCGGTTTCGTCCAGACCCAACAGGTGTTCCTGAGGCTGGGTCGGGTCGTGTCCGGGAAGTGCGGCGCTCCAGGTCTCGATCCCGGGTGCCAGCTCGACGGCAAGGCGATGGTACGCAGCGGCTGTTCCCCCTCCATAGGGGACGCAGATGAGCGTGCAGGCTGCGCCTTCTTCGCCACCGGCCAAGCGCTGCAAGATACGTCGCTTTCCGGCCATGCGGAATTCCTGGATACGGAGGGCCAAGCTCTCCGGAGTGGGGTTCTGGAAGACATCGAGGACCGAGATGCCCTGACCTATGTGGCGAGCCAGACTCACCGCCTTGAAGGAGTCTCCGCCCAGTTCGAAGAAGTCGTCTCCGCCGGAGATCCCCGAGACCCCAAGGGCGTGTGCGAAGGCGTCAATCGCCTCTTTTTCGGCAGGAGTTGGCTCTGCCGCGCCTGCCGGACCTCGCGCATGCACCGGATCCGGCAGGGCGCGCCGGTCGAGCTTTCCATTGGGGGTGAGAGGTATCCGGTCGATCACCGTCACGGTGGCCGGCACCATATGGGAGGGCAGTCGGCGGGCAAGGCGACGGCGCAGGCTCGCGGTGTCCATGCCCGACGGATCCATGAGCACCACGTATGCGGCCAGAACGTTGTCGCCCACTGCGTCCTTGCGTACGACGACACAGCAGGTCTCCACTTCCGGGCTTGCCCTCAACTCGGCCGCGATCTCGCCCGGTTCGATCCTGAAACCGCGGATCTTCACCTGGTCGTCCGCGCGGCCCTCGTACTGAAGGAGTCCCCCGGCATCACGGCGGGCAAGATCTCCGGACCGGTACATGAGGGAACCGGGCGAGCCGAACGGGTCGGGGAGGAAACGTTCGGCCGTGAGATCCGGCCGGTTCAGATACCCGCGGGCCGTCTGATCGCCCGCCACGTAGATCTCACCTGTGACACCAGGGGGAACAGGCCGCAGATTGTCGTCGAGGACATGGAGCGCAAGACCCGGCAGGCTCCGGCCGATCGGACTCCCGCCCCGGGAGGTGAGCGAGGATCTGCCGAGTGCCAGATGGCTCGCATGGACGGTGGTCTCCGTGATCCCGTACATGTTGACCAGTACCGGAGCGTCCTCGGCGTGCAGCTCGTACCACTCGTCGAGCCGCCGGATGTCGAGTGCTTCCCCGCCGAAGACGACGTAGCGGAGCACCAGCCGGCTGCCGAGCCGCGGATCGTCCTTGTGTGCCTGCAGCAGCTGGTAGAACGCCGAAGGCGTCTGGCTCAGTACGGTGACCGCTTCCTCTACGAGCAGTCGGAGAAAACGGTCCGGCGAACGTCGCGTCGTCGTGGGGATCAGGACGAGACTCCCTCCATGGAGCAAGGGACCCCATAGCTCCCATACGGAGAAGTCGAAGGAGAAGGAGTGGGCCATCGTCCACACGTCGCCCGCGCGGAAGTCGAACAGTTCCCGGGTCGCCGAGAACAGGCCGAGGACGTTCCTGTGCGGGATGACCACGCCCTTGGGACGGCCCGTGGAACCTGATGTGTAGATGACGTAGGCCGCGTTGTCCCCGGTGAGGGGGCAGATGCGCTCCTCGGGGAGCAGATCCTCCTGAGGAAGGTCGGCCAGGTGCTGGTGGGTGGCCGCGGTGTCGATCTCCATGGTGACCACGTCCGCTTTGAGGGACCGTGGTGCCGCATCGGACGTGGTGAGCAGCAGCAACGGCTCCGCGTCGTCGAGCAGGGAGGTGATCCGGTCCTGTGGGTACTCCGGATCGATGGGCAGATACGCGGCTCCTGATTTGAGGATCGCCAGGAGTGCCACCACGAGATCGACTGTCGGCGGCAGGGAGACCGCCACCAGACACTCCGGACCGGCGCCGTGTTGTACGAGCAGACGTGCCAGGCGGTTGGCCCGTCCGTTCAGTTCCGCGTACGTGAGGGTCGACGTCTCCTCCCCCTTCACGGCGACCGCGGCCGGGCTCCGGGAGACCTGAGCCTCGAAGGCGTCCACGAGCGTACGGAACTCGCCAACGGCGTGCTGTCGCGGACGCGCGGCCAAGAACTCGCGGCGTTCGGCGTCGCTGAGCACGTCGATCTCATCAAGAGGGCGTTGGGCCTGCGTGACTGTTCGACGCAGGAAGTCCGCGAACCGTGCCCGGTGATCCCTGAGCTCTTCGGCGCTGTACAGTCCCGCGTTGGCGTCCATCGTGAACGTCAGGCTTCGGGGCGTTTCGTAGACGCCCAGCATGAAGTCCTCGATCGGGCCCGGTGCGAGATTCCGATGCTGCGCGGAGCACCCACCGAACGACACCTCCGAGTCGAGCGAGATGACATTGACCGTGGGGCCGAAGACGCGCGCGCTTCCTCGTTCCGTCCGCAGGTCGCGCCGGATGTCCTCGAAGCGGTACCGCCGGTGGGCCCGTGTCTCCTTGATCTTTCCGGAGACCTGCCCGAGCAGGTCGAGGAAGCTGTCCGGGTGCGGGACGCGTACCCGTAACGGGATGATGTTGGAGACCATTCCGGGAGTCGTCGCGGAGGCGTCCGTATGCCGGTTCGACACCGGAAGACCGACCACGGTCTCACTCGAACCCGTCATCCGGCTGACGTACGCGGCAAATGCGGCGATCACCACGCGCGACCACTTCACACCATGGGCACGGGCGAACTCGCCCAGCAGCTCCTTGAGTTCGTCGTCGGCGTACCAGGTCTCCCTGAGTGCGACGCCCGTCGGCGGCATCGACTCCGCGGAGAAGCTCTTCACGTGCTCGATGTCCGCGAACTCGTCGAGCCAGTACCGGCGGTCGCCCTGAAAGTCGGCGGACGAGCGGTAGCGCTGGTCCTCCTCGACGAGGCGGGCCAGACGTCCGAAGGGCGTGGCGGACGGTTCCCGGCCGGCGGACAGCGCGTCGTAGATCTGCGCCGCGCGGTGGACGAGGAGCTGGGAACCCACGCCGTCGGAGACGATGTGGTGCAACTGCCAGAACCAGATGTGCCGTTCCGGCGAGATCCGGAGAACCGCGTGGCGCTGGACGCCGCCCACGGCGGGGTCGAGTGGGCTGTTGATCCGCGCTCGCATCCAGGCATCGGCCGCTTCCCACGGCTCTGCCTCGCCGGTGAAGTCGACAAGCGGCACGCCGGTGTCCGGCCCGGTTTCCACTCGCATTCGTTGCCATGGACCTTCCGCGTCCTCCCCGAAAGACGTGCACAGCGCGTCCGCCTCTCGTATGACCCGGCGGACCGCCTCTTGAAGAAGTCGAGGAACCAACGGCCCCCGAATATCGAGAAGTTCGGCATACGAGTACGCGAGCCCGGAACGGTCCAGCTGCTGGCCGTACCAGATTCCGGCCTGGCCTTCGGTGAGCGGGAGCCTGGGCGATTCGTCCGCGTCGGCATGCTCGGCTGAACCAATCACGTCGGGCCCTCTCATCGCCGGCTTGCGTTCGAGTTCAAGTCCCGCCGAAAGTAGGCCGATTCCCTATAGCGAACCTATTGCGGTCGCGACCCATAGGGGACGTATAGCTCGCGGCGGGATTCTCGCGCTCATGACGGAAACCATCACCTGGGCCCCCGCGGAGATCACTCCCGCGGACGGGCCGCTCATCGACCACCTGACCGGGCGGCTTGACGACCTGCTCCTGGTCAATGGCGCCGTGGTGTTCCGCGGCTTCCAGATCACGCCCTCGTCGCTCGACGGCGTACTCGACCGCGTGCTGCCCAACCGGCTCGCGTACGTGCATGGCAACTCCCCGCGCAGCCATGTCGGCGACCGTATCTACACCTCCACCGAATACCCCGCCGATCAGACCATCTCGATGCACAACGAGCTGTCGTACTCGGCGAAGTGGCCGTCCCGTCTTGCCTTCTACTGCGAGACGACACCGGGTTCCGGTGGCGCGACGCCGGTCGTCCCGGGAGACGCCTGGCTGGAGGCGCTCTCACCTGAGCTGCGTGCCGCCTTCGCCGACGGCGTGCGCTACACGCAGAACCTGCACGACGGCCACGGCTTCGGAAAGAGCTGGCAGGAGACCTTCGAGACCTCCGAACGAGGCGAGGTGGAGCGGCACCTGGAGGGGATGGCCGGCACCACCTGGGAGTGGAAGCGCGATGGCGGGCTGCGGATCGCGCAACTGCGTCCGGCCGTCATCACCCACCCGGTCACCGGTACGGAGGTCTGGTTCAACCAGGCCGACCAATGGCATCACGCCGCGCTCGGCGACGAGACCGCCGCCGCCCTGGCCAAGATCATGCCGGAGGAGGATCTGCCGCAGCACGTCACGTACGCGGACGGGTCGCCGATCGCCCCCGAGCACGTCCTGGAGATCCGCGACCGAGGCCTGGAGACCGCGGTGGACGTCGACTGGCAGGCCGGGGATCTGATGGTCATCGACAACGTCCTCGTGGCGCACGGACGCCGGCCGTACGCGGGGCCGCGCCGCGTCCTGGTGGCGATGTCCGACTGAACCACCCGCAACACACCGACCCCGGCTCCCGTTGAAGGCCCAGCTCCAGTTCATGGAGCCGGGCTTTCCTGCACTTCACCCATATTCACTTTCGTATAGGGGCTCTATAGCCACCGGACCAACCGTTGAGGCAGGTGTTTTTCGAAGGGGAGTGGCTATGAACGAAGCAGCTGCGGGCGGCATCCTCGGAACGGTCGGGGGAACGCCCTTGGTGGAGCTCAGCCGGCTCGCGCCGGACTTCCCCGGAAAGGTCTTCGCCAAGATCGAAGGCTTCAATCCGGGGGGCAGCATAAAAGACAGGACCGCGGTGAGCATGGTCCTCGCAGGAATCCAGAGCGGTGAAATCGACCCGGTACGCTCGGTGGTGGTCGAATCGAGCTCCGGCAATCTCGCCATCGGCATCGCACAGCTCTGCCGTTACCACGGGATCCGGTTCATCTGCGTGGTCGACGCCAAGACCTCACGGCAGAACCTGGCGATCCTGCGGGCCTACGGCGCCGAGATCGAGGAGGTGACGGAGCCGGACCCGGTCAGCGGTGAGTACCTGGAGCGCCGGCTGCGGCGGGTACGAGAGCTGGTGGCGACCCTTCCGCACGCGTTCTGGCCCAACCAGTACGCCAACCCGCAGAACCCCGCGGCGCACGGGCGCACGATGCGCGAGATAGCCGAGGCACTGAACGGCAAGGTCGACTATCTCTTCTGCGCCACCAGCACCACCGGAACACTGCAGGGCTGCGCCCAGTACGCCAGGGAGAACGGTCTGGGCACGACCATGGTCGCGGTCGACGCCGTCGGCAGTGTGCTCTTCGACGACCGCGGCGAGAAGGTGACGCGCCTCATCCCCGGACATGGCGCGTCGGTCCGGCCCGCCCTCTTCGACCCGACGGCCGCGGACCAGGTGGTGCATGTGACCGACCTCGACGCCGTCGTCGGCTGCCGGCGGCTCATCGGCCGGGAAGCGGTGCTCGCGGGCGGCTCGTCCGGAGCGGTGGTCGCGGCGTTCCAGCAGATCAGCGGGTCGATCCCGGCCGGCTCCAACTGTGTGCTGCTCTTCCCCGACCGGGGTGACCGCTATCTCGACACCATCTACGACGACCGGTGGGTGAGCGAGCGGTTCGGTGAGATCTCGCAGCTGTGGAAGACCGAGAGCTGACCGCCCCGCACTGAGCAGGTCCCCTGCTCGGCACAGCAGTTTCCGCTGCTCAGCACAGCACTTCCGCACGTGTCACATCACTTCAACCACCCGAATATGGAGCGGGTATGGCGGCCCTCGCCAGCATCGGCAGGCTGTTGAATCCGTAACTGGGAGAGGCCGAGATGACCCCGAGAGAATCCACGATGACGCCCCCCGCCGACGATGTGCGCGCCCAGCTGCTGCGGCAGCGACTGGCCGGAGGGGGGCGGCGGGCGCGGGCGGGCATCGAGCCGGCCGACCGCTCCGGCGCCCTGCCGCTCTCCTTCGGGCAGGAGCAGATGTGGTTCCTCAGCCGGCTCGACCCGGGAAGCACCGAATATCTGGTCCCGGTCTCGTTCCGGCTGCGCGGCCCGCTCGACGAGGCGACGCTCGGGCGGGCCTGGGACGCGATGGTCGAGCGTCATGAGATCCTCCGCACCCGGCATGTGCTGAACGGCACCGAGCCCGAGCAGGTCATCGACACTCCCCGTACGGGCACACTCGCCGTCACCCGCGCCGCGGACGAGGCGGACGCCCGCGACGTGGTGGAGGGCGAGTGCGCACAGCCCTTCGACCTCGCGACCGACTGGCCGACGCGGGCCACGTTGATCCGGATCGCGGACGACGACCACGTACTGCTGCTGGTTTCGCACCACATATCCTGCGACGCCTGGTCGACCGGCATCCTCATCTCCGAGCTGGCGACGGCCTATTCGGCCTTCGCCGAGGGCCGGGAGCTGCCGCTGCCGACGCCCGGGCTGCAGTACGCCGACTTCGCCGCCTGGCAGCGGGGACAGGAGTCGGGTGAGCGGTTCGCGCGCCAGCTCTCGTACTGGAAGTCCCATCTCACCGGCCTCGAGCCGCTTGAGCTGCCCTTCGACCGCCCGCGCCCCGCGGTGCGCGGCTACGGGGGTGCCGAGGTGGACCTCGTCCTCACGGACGCCGTCGCCGACCGGGTCAGGGCCGTCGCCGACGAGCAGGGCACGACGGTCTTCACCGTGCTGCTCGCCGCCTATCAACTGCTGCTCGGCCGCTACACCGGCCGGCGGGACGTGGCGGTCGGCACCATCGTCTCCGGGCGCAACCGGCCCGAACTCCAGGGCATGCTCGGATACGGAGTCAACACCCTTGTGCTGAAGGCGGATTGGGGCGCGGGCGACTCGTTCGCGGATCTGGTCGCCGCGGCCAAGCGCGGCAGCCTCGACGCGTACGACAACCAGGCCGTCCCCTTCGCCAAGGTCGTAGCGGAGGTCGAGCCCGAGCGCGACCTCTCGCGCACCCCGGTGTACCAGGCGGTCTTCACGATGCACGAGGGCGGCGGCGCCGGCCCGGCACTGCCCGGCATCACGGCCGAACCCTTCCTCGCCGACGGCGGCGTGGCGCGCTGCGACCTCGAACTCCAGGTACGCGACTCCGGTACGGGCCCGCTGGCCGGCCGGCTGATCTACGCCACCGACCTGTTCGACCACGAGACCGTGGCCAGGATGGGCCACCACCTCGTCCGACTGCTCGACTCCCTCACCGCCACGCCCCGACGTCCGCTGTCCGCCCTGGAGATACTCGACGCCTACGAGCGGGAGCGGTTCCTCGCCGCGGGCCGGGGTGCGGCGGGTGCCCCGTACCGCTCCGCCCTCGAGCGCTTCACCGAGCAGGTCGCGGCCACCCCCGACGCCCCGGCCGTCACCGGCGCGGGGACGGCCTCCTTCCAGGCCCTCGACGACCGCGCGGGCATCATCGCCGGCCGTCTGGCCCGCAACGGTGTGTCGGTGGAATCCGTCGTCGGCGTGCTGCTCGACCGCGGTCCCGATCTGCTGGCCGCCATGCTCGGCGCCTGGCGCGCGGGCGGCGCCTATGTCCCCCTCGACCCCGACTACCCGGCGGAGCGCTGGGCCTCGCTGCTCGCCGACTCCGGCGCCGAGGCCGTGGTCACGGACCGGGCCAGGGCTGCCCTCATCGCGGAGGACTTCGGCGGCACGGTCATCGTCGTGGACGAGGCCGACCCTGAGGACGCACCGGGGCCGCGTGTGCTGCCCGGCCCCGACGCGCTGGCGTACATCATCTACACCTCGGGCTCGACCGGCCGCCCCAAGGGCGTGCAGATCTCGCACGCCTCGCTGGCCGTTCATCTCGACTGGGTCCTGTCCGAGTACATCGGCGATGCCCGTATCGCCGGTGCACCGCTGTTCTCCACGGTGTCCTCCGACGTCGTCGTGCCGGTCCTTTACGGACCGCTGCTGGCCGGACTGCCGGTGCACATGCTGCCGCAGGGCCTGGATCTCGCCGACCTGGGCGGCCAGTTGACCCGTGGCGCACCGTACGCGTTCGTCAAGCTCACCCCCGGTCACCTCGACATGCTCGGCCACCAGCTCGCCGACGCCGATGTGTGCGGCCTCGCGAACGCGGTCGTCACCGGCGGCGACGCGCTGCTCGGCCCGACCGCTGAGCGCTGGGACACGCTGCTCGGCGCGGGCCGGCTGATCAATGAGTACGGTCCCACCGAGATCACCGTCGGCAACTCGACGCACCCGGTGGCCGGACCCCAGCGCGAGGTGGTCCCGATCGGACTGCCCATCCCCGGCACCACCATGTACGTACTCGACGAGTCCCTCTCCCCCGTCCCGCCCGGGGTCGTCGGCGAGGTCTGCGTCGGCGGCACCGGAGTGGCCCGCGGCTATGCGGGCCGGCCGGAGGCCACCGCCGAGAAGTTCCTGCCCGATCCCTTCGGGGAGCCCGGCGCCCGCATCTACCGCACCGGCGACCTCGGCCGCGTGCTCCCGGACGGAAGCGTCGAGTTCGCCGGCCGCGTCGACCGCCAGCTGAAGATCCGCGGCTACCGCGTCGAGCCCGCCGAGGTCGAAGCGGCCCTGGCCGCGCATCCGTCCGTCACCGAGGCGCGGGTGCTCGCCGTCGACGGCAGGCTCGCCTCGTACTACGTGCACACCGGAGCCGAGCCGACGGCCGGCGAGCTGCGCGACCGGCTCTCGCGGACGCTGCCCGACTACATGATCCCCGGCACCTTCCAGGCCCTGGAGCGGATCCCGCTCACGCCGGTCGGCAAGCTGGACGTCGCTGCGCTGCCCGCCCCCGGCCCCGCGCCGGACGCGGCCACCACGGCGCCGCGCACCCCGCTCGAGGAGCAGGTCGCCGCGGTGTGGGCCGAGGTCCTTCCGGTGGCCGAAGTCGGCGTCCACGACAGCTTCTTCGACCTCGGCGGCGACTCCATCCGTGCGGTCGCGCTGGTCGGCGCGCTGCGGGAGGCGGGGCACGACGTCTCGGTACGGGATGTGTTCGCCCACCACTCGGTCGCCGAGCTCAGCGAGTTCCTCGCGTCACGCCCGGCGCTGGCCGGTGGCGGGGACGAGAGCGTCGCCCCGTTCTCGCTCATCTCGGACGAGGACCGGGCGCGGCTGCCCGAGGGCGCCACCGACGCGTATCCGCTGTCGCAGAACCAGATCGGCATGCTCGTCGAGATGCTCGCCGACGAGCAGAACAGCTACCACAACGTCACCTCGTTCCGGATCAAGGACCCGAAGCCGTTCTCGCTCGAGGCCTGGCGTGAGGCGGCCCGGATCGCGGTCGCGCGCCACGAGATCCTGCGCACCTCGCTGCATCTGTCCGGCTACTCGGCGCCGATACAGGTGGTGCACGCCGAGGCCGTGATGCCGGTCGACATGGAGGTGCTCGGCCCGCTCCCCGAGGAGGAGCTGCAGCGCGCGCTCGCCGACTACGCCGCCCGCGACCGCGCGGAGCTGTTCGACCTCAACACCCCGACCCTGATGCGGGTGTTCGCCCATGTCACCGACGACGGCGGGTACTGGCTGTCGATCACCGAGTGCCACCCGATCCTGGAGGGCTGGGGGCACCACACCCTGATCATGGAGCTTCTCGACCTCTACGACCGGCTCAGGGACGGCCGCGAACCGGCGCCGTTCGAGCGTCCGGCCGTCCGGTTCGCGGACTTCATCGCCGCCGAGCTCCAGTCGGTCGACTCGGCCGAGGACCGCTCGTACTGGAAGGGCGTCACCAGCGGATATGTGCCGATGCGGGTGCCCGTGGGCTGGGGCGACCAGTCGCTGCCGACCGGCTCCCGGTACCTGGTCCGCCGCACCCCCTGGGCCCATCTGGAGGACGGGCTGCGCAAGTTGGCCTCGGCCGCCGACGCCTCGCTCAAGAGCGTGATGGTCGCCGCGTACACCAAGGTGATGAGCCAGCTCACCGACGAGGCGGCGTTCCACACCGGTCTCATCTGCGATGCGCGTCCGGAGGCGGTCGGCGCCGACACGGTCTACGGGATGTACCTCAACACCCTCCCGTTCCCCGTCGACCGCGGCGCCCGTACCTGGCGTGAACTGGTCTCCCGTACCTTCGCGCGCGAGGTGGAGCTCTGGCCGCACCGCCGCTTCCCGCTCGCGCAGATCCAGCGGGATGTGCCCGGCCGGCAGCGCCTGGTCAACATCTACTTCAACTACCAGGACTTCCGGCAGGTCGACACCGATCTGGTCGGCATGGCCGGTACCGACGACTCGCCGACCGAGTTCCCGCTGACCGTCTCCTCGCGGGTCGGCCATATCTGGGTGACCGCGGATCCGCGCTTCGTGGACGAGCGCAACGCCGACCGCATCGCCTCGATGTTCGCCGCGGTCCTCGAGTCGATGGCCGCCGACCCGGAGGGGGACGCGCAGGCCATCCGGCTGCCGGACGGCGAGCGCGAGCAACTCGCCGCCTGGACCGAGAAGGTACGTACTCCGCTGACTCTCGATGTGCCTGAGAAGGTCTCCGGGTTCGCCCGCGAGACCCCGCACGCGCCCGCGCTCACCGATGACTCGGGCACCCTCACGTACCAGGAGCTGGACGAGCGTGCGGGCCGGCTCGCCCGCCGCCTCACCGACGCGGGCGTGGGTGCCGAGACGGTCGTGGCGCTGTGCATGGACCGCTCCGCGGATCTTGTCGTCTCGGTGCTCGCGGTCCTGAAGGCGGGCGCGGCTTGGCTGCCGCTCGACCCTTCGCTGCCGGCGGACCGGCTCGACTACATGCTCTCGGACTCCGGCGCCGGTCTGCTGGTGACCGGCCGCGGCGCACCGGCAGGCCTGAGTGCCCCCGACATTCTGGGACTTGAGGCGCTGGAAGGACTCGGCAGCGGCCCGGTCCTGGCCAACTGCCCCGTGGATCCCGGCAACCTGGCCTACGTCATCTACACCTCGGGCTCCACCGGCCGCCCCAAGGGCGTGCAGGTGCACCGGCGCGGCATGGGCAACCATCTGCTCGCCAAGATCGAGGATCTCGCGCTGACCGCCGCCGACTCCACCGTGCAGAACGCCTCCCAGGGCTTCGACATCTCCGTATGGCAGATGCTCGCGGGCCTGGTCACCGGAGGCCGTACGCGGGTGGTGGGCCAGGCAGTGGTGCTCGACCCGAAGGCGCTGTTCGGTCTGACCGACGACGAGTCCGTCACCGTGCTCGAAGTGGTCCCGTCCCTGCTGCGCGCCGCCCTCGACCTGTGGGACCTGGGTACGCCCGTGCCCGGACTGAAGTCGCTGCGCCGGCTCGTGGTCACCGGTGAGGAGCTGCCGCCGGACCTGTGCACCCGCTGGTTCGCGCGCTTCGGGGACATCCCGCTGGTCAACGCCTACGGTCCGACCGAGTGCTCCGACGACATCACACACGCGATCCTGACCCCACAGGACGCCCCCACGGACCGGGTGCCCATCGGCAAGGTGGTCCGCAACACCGAGCTCTACGTCCTCGACGGCGAGCTCCGGCCCGTACCCGCGGGTGTCGCGGGCGAGTTGTACGCGGGCGGCGTCGGTGTCGCCCGCGGCTACGGCGGCCGGCCCGCGCTGACCGCGGAGCGGTTCGTCCCCGACCCGTTCGGCGGACGCCCCGGCGACCGGCTCTACCGCACCGGCGACCTGGCCCGCTGGCGGACCGACGGCAGCCTGGAGTACCTCGGGCGGGTCGACGACCAAGTGAAGATCCGCGGGTACCGGGTGGAACTCGGCGAGATCGAGACCGCGATCACCGCGACAGGGCTCGTCAGGAACGCCGTTGTGGCGGTCCGCGAGGGGCAGCCGGTCGCGTACGTGGTGGCCGATGAGGAGATCGACCCGGCCGCCCTGAAGGCGGCGCTGGCGCCCACCCTGCCCGAGTACATGATCCCGGCCGCGTTCGTCACGCTGGAGTCCGTCCCGCTCACCCCGAACGGGAAGGTCGACCGCAAGGCCCTGCCCGCTCCCGGCTCCTCGGCGTTCACGCAAGAGGCGCACGTGGAGCCGCGTACACCGCTGGAGCGCCGGGTCGCGGCGGCCTGGCTCGATGCGCTGCCCGTTGGCCGAGTCGGCGTGGAGAACGCCTTTTTCGACCTGGGCGGCGACTCGATCCGGGCGGTCACCCTGGTCGGTGTGCTGCGTGCCGAAGGCCTGGACGTGACCGTACGGGACATCTTCCAGATGCGGACCGTCGCCGCGCTCTGCGCGGCCCTGGAGGAGCGGCCGCTGCTCGACGAGGCCGCGCAGCAGGTGGTGGCGCCGTTCGCGCTGCTGCCCGAGGAGGACGAGGCGCTGCTGCCCGACGGGCTCGCCGACGCCTACCCGCTGGCGCAGAACCAGATCGGCATGGCCGTGGAGATGCTCTCCGGCGACGGCCGTGACAGCTACCACGACGTCACCTCGTTCCGTATCAAGGACGAGCCGGCGTTCGACCCGGAGGCCTTCCGCCGTGCCGTCGACGAGCTGACCACCCGGCACGAAATGCTGCGCACCTCGGTCCACCTGACCGGGTACTCGGTGCCGATGCAGCTCGTCCACGAGCGGGCGCACATTCCCCTGGAGGTGCGGGACCTCAGGGACAGCAGCGCTGACGACGTCGAGGCGGTGCTGCTCGGGATGGCCGGGCAGGGCGATCTGTTCGACCTCACGCAGGCGCCGCTGATGCGGATGACCGTGCTCCTGGAGCCGGACGGACACTGGACCGTCGTCTTCACGCAGGCCCATCTGATCACCGAGGGCTGGACCTACCACCGGCTGCTCATGGAGCTGGTGACCTGCTACCGCCGGGAGCGTGACGGGCTCGATCCGGAGCCGTACCGGGCACCCGCCGTCCGCTACGCCGACTTCGTGGCCGAGGAACTCACGTCCCTCGGTTCCACGGACGACCGGGCGTACTGGGAGTCCGTCATCGAGGACCGGGTTCCCTTCGCCTTCCCCGACAGCTGGGGCGGCAGTGCCGAGGAAGGCGACAGGGGCGACACGAAGGATGTCGTCGTCGGCCTCGCGGACCTCCAGCCCGCGCTGCGGCAGCTCGCCGCGGACGCCCAGGCCTCCGTGAAGAGCGTGCTGCTCGCGGCGTTCGTCAAGGTCATGGGGGCGCTCACGGACGAGCGCGACATCCATGTCGGCCTCGTGTGCGACACCAGGCCGGAGCGGATCGGCGCCGACCGGGTGCACGGGATGTACCTCAACACCGTGCCGTTCCCGGTGGACCGGAGCGCTGGGACCTGGCACGAACTGGTGCAGTCGGTGTTCCGGCAGGAGGTCGGTCTCTGGCCGCACCGCCGCTATCCGATGTCGGCGCTGCAGCGCGCCTGGAGCTCCGGCCGGCTGATCGACACCATCTTCAACTTCGTGGACTTCCACGGAGTCGACACCAAGGTGGTCGATGTCGCGGCCGGCCGCGGCGGCAATCTGCGGACCGAGTTCGGGCTGAATGTGATCGCCCGTCCCGACCGGCTCGGGCTGAGCCATGACCCGCGCGCGATGTCCCGGTCCGAGACCGAACTCATCGGGCGGATGCTCCGCGCCGTACTTGAGGCGATGGCCGCGGACCCGCAGGGCGATGCCCGCGGTCCGCTGCTGCTCGATCTCGACGTCGACTCCGGCCTCGACCTCGACCCGGCACCGGAGCCGCCCGTGCCCGGCACGGCGAAGCTGCACGAGCTGGTCGAGGAGCGGGCGGCCCGGCACCCGCAGCGGTCCGCGGTCGTGTCGGGAGAGGTCACCCTGTCCTACGCGGAACTCGACCGGCGTGCGGGCCTGTTGGCCGGGCGGCTCGCCGCACACGGTGTGTGCCCGGGGGACGTGGTCGGCGTGCACGTCGAGCGCTCCGCCGACCTCATCGTCGCGCTGCTCGGTGTGCTGAGGTCCGGCGCCGCTTTCCTGCCGCTCGACCCCGCTCTGCCGCCTGCCCGGCTGATCTCGTACGCGGGGGACGCAGGCGCCAGGGTCGCGGTGAGCGGACCCGGGCTTGGGCTGGCCGGGCTTGTCTGTGTGCCTGTGGCCGGGGGTGACGGGCCGGGGGGTGTCGCTCCGGTGGCGGCCGGTTCTGTGGCGGCCGGATCTGCTGTGACGGCCGGCTCTGCGGCGGCGGACGCTGCGAAGGCCGGCTCTGTGACGGCCGGTGAACGGGCGTACGTGATCTACACCTCCGGTTCGACGGGGCGGCCCAAGGGCGTCGCGGTCGGGCACGCCCAGGCGGCCACGGTCGTGACGGCCGCCCTGGAGCGGATCGGTGTTGCGGAGGGCGAGGTGTGGGCCATGACCCACTCCCCGGCGTTCGACGTATCGGTCTTCGAGGTCTTCGGCGCACTGCTCTCGGGCGGCACACTGGTCGTACCCGACCTCGGGACCGCACGCTCGCCCCGCGAACTGCTCGATCTGATCGGCGAACAGGGCGTGAGCGTGCTGTGCCAGACGCCCACGGCCTTCCGCGGACTGACGGAACTGGTCGCTCAGGGCGCGGAACCCGGGCTGCGCACAGTGGTCCTGGCCGGCGAGAAGCTGCGCTTCGCCGAGCTGGCCCCGTGGGCGAGGCGGCTCGGGCAGACAACGCTCTTCAACCTGTACGGCCCTACGGAGGCGACCGTGTACGCGACGGCGCACCGGATCACCGCCGACGACATCGCCCACAACGGCCGCAGTGTCATCGGCCGGCCGCTGCGCGGCGTCCTCGCTCAGCCGCGGGACGCGGCGGGGCATCCGGTGCCCGACGGTGTGCCCGGCGAGCTGTACCTCGGGGGCGTGGGCGTGGCCGAGGGCTACTTCGGCGACCCCGGCGCCACCGCCGAGCGGTTCGTCGCCGACCCGGCGGGTACGCCCGGTGTCCGCTGGTTCCGTACCGGCGACCGGGTGCGCCGGCTCGCTGACGGCTCGCTGGAGTTCCTGGGCAGGTCCGACGGCCAGCTGAAGATCCGTGGCCACCGTGTGGAGCCAGGTGAGGTCTCCGCGGCGCTGCTCGCCACCGGCCTGGCCGCCGAGGCGGCCGTGGTCGCGGTCGACGGTGAGCTGGTGGCCTACGTGGTGGCGCCGGAGGCGAGCCCGGCCGGACTGCGCCGGGCGCTGGCCCGGGTGCTGCCGGAGCCGATGATCCCGGTCGCGTACGTGCTCCTCGACCGCATCCCCCGCACGGTCACCGGCAAGACCGAGCAGCGCGGGCTGCCGGCACCGGGGCCCGGGGCGTACGTCAGGGCCGAGCCGGTCGCTGCGCGGACGCCGCTGGAGAAGCGGGTCGTGGCCGTCTGGCGCGAGGTGCTTCCGGTGGCCGAGGTCGGCGTCGAGGACGACTTCTTCGACCTCGGCGGCGACTCGATCCGGGCGTACCGGGCGACAGAGGCACTGCGCCGGGAGGGCGTACACGTCTCGGTCCGTGAGGTGTTCACGTACCGCACGGCGGCAAGGCTCTGCGCGGCGCTCGACTAGGAGTTGTCCTCGAACACCCGCCGGGCCGTTCCGAAAAGGGCGGCCCGGCGGTGTCGTTCGGGGGGATCGGCGGGCGCGGGCGTGCGGGGCGGCTCGGCGCAGTCGAAGGCCACTTGGGCCTTCGGCAACGCAGCGTGCGTGCATGCGTGCGTGGCTCCCGGTGCGCGTGCTCGCGCTGTGGCCGGTCGCACCCAGCCGAGGTGTCCTCCTGCCCGTCGTACCCTTCCCTGCCGAGCACGCCCGCCCGGTTGATACGGCAGCGGCGCCCCCCTTTCCCGTACACGCTCATGCAGATGACGCCGCACCCCAAGAGGCCCTCCTCCCGATCCGGGAAGGAGGGCCTCTTGCTTGGCGCGGTCGCCGTACCCGCTACTGGTGGCGGATCGAAGGGCTGACGGCGGCCGCGACGGTGCAGACGGCCAGCGCTGCCGAGACACCGAGCAGGACCGCAGAAGTGCTGAAGGCGGCGAGCAGGAAGCCGGCCGCCAGCGCGCCGAGGGAGTTGGCGCCCCAGGAGGACAGCATCACGGCGCTCATCGCCTTGCCGTGGATCTCGTCGGGGACCAGCTGCGCCATATACGCGCCGGCACCGACGTTGAGTGCCGCGCCGGCCGCGGACATCGCCGCGTACAGCACGAGCATCGCCCAGTACTGCGTGGTCAGGGCCACTACGGGCACCAGGACCGACCAGACCGCCAGGGTGCCGACCAGGATGTTCGGCAGCCGGATCCCGGTCAGGAGCTTGCCACCCGACAGCGCGCCGATCACACCGCCGACGCCTGACACGAGCCCGAGCAGGCCGACTTGGGCCGCCGAACCGCCCTGTTCCTTGATGACCACGAACGGGGCCATGTTGACGATCTGGAAGAGGAGATTGGTGACCGCCACCACTCCGATCGCCGCGCGCAGGAACTTCTGGCTCCACAGCCAGGACAGGCCCTGCGTCACCTCCGCCTTCCAGTCCCGCTCCCCCGGCTCGCGCTCCTCCTGGAAGGGCGCCTTGACCAGACGGAGGTTGACCAGGGACAGCAGATGCCCGGCCGCGACCAGTCCGAAGGGCAGCCAGCCCGCGACCGAGAACGCGGCCCCGCCGACCGGCTGGCCGAGCAGGCCCGCGGCCCGGCCCCGCGCCTCGTTCTGGGCGAGCGCGGACGGCAGATGGTCCTCGTGGACGACATTTCTGACCGCGGTACGTTCCGCCAGCTGATAGAAGATCGTCGCCGCACCGTCCACGAACGCGACCGCGAGGATGTGCGGCAGCCAGACCGCGCCGGCCACGACCGCGGCCACCACGCTGAGCATCGCCGCCAGGCCGACCACGTTGCAGACCAGCATGAGGCGGCGCCGGTCCCAGCGGTCGACCATGACCCCGGCGGGCAGCTGGAGGACCAGCATCGGCAGCAGCCCGGCGAAGGCGACAAGGCCGGCGTCCGCGGCCGTACCGTCGCCCCAGAGCACGAGGAGCGGATAGGCGATCACGCCTATGCGGGCGCCGAGTTGGGTGGCTCCCGCGCTGGTCCAGAGCAGCAGGAAGTCACGGTTGCGCCGCAACGGCGGCGGCGCGCCGGCCGGAGCCGACGCGCCACTGGGAGTTGTCGTGGTCACCTGAGGGACACCTCCTCCGTCTCGACGGGGTCCGTCATGGGGGCGCCGTGACACCACTCGAGGACCGCCATGGCGCTGTGCATCTTGTTCTCCGCCTGCTGGAAGGCGATGCTCATCGGGCCGTCGAGGACCTCCGCGGTGACCTCCTCGCCCCGGTGGGCGGGCAGGTCGTGCAGGAAGACCGCGTCGGGACTGCCCTTCCACAGCGACCGGTTGACCTGGAACGGCTGGAAGGTCACCCGCCAGTGCGCGTCGGCCTTGGTGGTGCCGGTGGTCTGCCAGCGCGTGGTGTAGACGACGTCGAAACCGCTGGGCGCGGGGTCCATCGCGTGCAGCTCCGTGACCTTGGCCCCGTACTGCTCGGCATGGCTCTGGGCCCGCTTGAGGATCAGCGGGTCCAGGCCGTAGCCGGGCGGGGTGCGCAGTTCGAGTTCCGCACCGGGGGTGCGGCCGAGCGCCAGAGCCAGCGCGGCCGCGGTGTTGTTGCCCTCGCCGACGTACAGGATGCGCAGCCCGTCGAGCGAGCCGAAGTGCCGGCGCAGCGTGGTCAGATCGGCGAGCCCCTGGGTGGGGTGCTCCTCCGCGGTCATCGCGTTGACCACCGGCATACCGTGCCGGTCGGCCCAGTCCTGGAGCTCCGCGGTCGGCTGCCCGGTACGGGCGACGAGCAGGTCGAGCATGCTCGCGAGGACCCGGCCGGTGTCCCCGGACGCCTCACCGGTGTTGGTCTGCAGATCGGCGGGCCCGAAGTTGATCACCTGGGCGCCGAGCCGCAGCGCCGAGGACCAGAACGCGGTCCTGGTCCTCGTCGAGGTCATCGCGAAGTAGATCCCGACCACCTGCCCCGCCAGCGGCTTCCGGTGGACGGAGGTGCCCGCGCTGTGGGAGACGCCCCGGCGCACGATCTGCTCCAGATCGCCGTCGCTCAGGTCCTCGAGGGACACCAGCTTGCGTGCCGCACTCATCGGGCGGCAGCCATCCGACGGCGCAGGCTCGCGGGGCGCAGGTCGGTCCATATCTGGCCGATCCGCTCCAGGCACTCGGCCTTGGTGCCCTCGGTGCCCTCCTGGTGCCAGCCGGCCGGGAGGTCCCGGTCGGCCCACCAGATCGAGTACTGCTCCTCGTCGTTGAGAACCACGAGGTAACGGCGGTCGTCGGTTTCCTCAGCGTGCATTTCCTGCCTCCGGTGAACAGGTGAACAAGGGATCCATGCAAGGACGGACCCTCCCGAGTCTTCGGAGGGCGCAATAACGGAGCCATATTCGCCGTACGTCCAGGGCCGCATCGCCGTACGGCCGGGGCGGCGTCGCCCACCCCCCGGAGCGCCCCAACATCCCCTGCGCGAAGGATGGTTGGGGTATAGATCCGACACCTAGCATTCCGGATATGCATAAGGGAACGCCAATGGTGCGGCTCGAGGCCGTCAGCCGAGGATTCGGTAAACGTGACAACAGGGTCAACGCCCTCGACGAGGTGACGGTCGACTTCCCCGAGGGGGTCTTCACCGCGGTGATGGGGCCCTCCGGCTCGGGCAAGTCGACCTTGCTGCAGTGCGCGGCGGGCATCGACCGGGTCGACTCCGGCGAGGTCACGCTCGCAGGCACCGGTCTGGCCGGCCTGAGCGAGGCCGCGCTGACGAAGCTCAGAAGGCAGCATGTCGGCTTCGTCTTCCAGTCCTTCAACCTCATCCCGTCCCTGACCGCGCGGCAGAACGTGGCGCTGCCGCTGATGCTCGCGGGCCAGAAGCCCAGGCGTAAGGACGTGGACGGCGCACTCGACCGCCTCGGCCTCGGCGAGCGCAAGCAGCACCGCCCCGGCGAGATGTCCGGCGGCCAGCAGCAGCGGGTCGCGATCGCGCGGGCGCTGCTCACCCGTCCGAAGGTGCTGTTCGCCGACGAGCCGACCGGGGCCCTGGACTCCAAGTCCTCCCGCCAGGTCATGGAGCAGCTGCGTGAACTGGTCGACCGCGACAGGCAGACGATCATCATGGTGACCCACGACCCGGTCGCCGCCTCGGTCGCCGACCAGATCGTCTTCCTCGCCGATGGCAAGATCGCCGGCTGGCTCGAGTCGCCGACTCCCGAGCTGGCCGCCGAGCGCATCACCAAGCTGGAGAGGTCATGGTGAGGCTGGCGCTCGCCACCGTGCGGGCTCGTGCCGTCTCCTTCGCGGGGGCGTTCGTGGCGCTGACGCTCGGCGTCGGCGTCATCGCGACGATGATCCTCGCTCTGTGGGCCGTGGGGACCAGCGTCAAGTCGGGGCCGCAGCGCTATGCCGAGGCCCCGGCCGTGGTGACCGAGCCGGTCATCTACAAGCTGAACGACGACGACGGTGATCCACGGGAGTTCCCGATCGTCCGTCCGGGCGACCTCCCGGCAGACACCGTGACCGCGCTGGCGAAGACCGGCAGGACGATCGAGGACCGGTCGTTCTCCGCCCGTGTCGAGGACGGCCCCGGCGGCCAGGTCGGCCACCCCTGGTCGACCGCCGCCTTCACCCCCTACAAGCTCGCCGAGGGCCGGGCCCCGCAGGCCGGCGACGAGATCGTGGTCGGCGGCGGCGAGAAGTCCTTGGTGGGCAGGACAGTCGAGGTCGCCGTGCCCGGCGGCGTCGGCGACTACAAGGTCGTCGGCGTCACCGAGCTGGTCCGGTTCGAGGACGCGGTCTTCTTCACCGACGCCGAGGCGAAGAAGCTGTCGCCCGGCGTGCAGGCCGTGGTGGCGTACGGGCCGGCCGACAAGGTCCGTACCGCGGCGGCCGGGATGAGCGTCCTGACCGGCGACGATCGGTTATTCGCCGAGGTCGAGCAGGAGGGCGGCCGCGAGCAACTGCTCGACGCCGAAGGCATGGCGGGCACCTCCCTGTTGATCGTGGCCTTCGTCGCGGTCTTCATCGTGGTCGCCACGTTCGCCTTCATGGTCGATCAGCGCCGCCGCGAACTCGCCCTGTTCCGCTCCATCGGGGCGACCCCCGGGCAGGTGCGGCGGATGGTCCTGACGGAGGCGCTGCTGCTTGCCGCCCTCGCTTCCGCGGTCGGCTGTGCGATCGGCTCCCAAGGGGCCGCGCCACTGCAGGAGTTCATGATCGACAAGGGGATCGCCCCGGCCTGGTTCGAGATCGAGTTCGTCTGGCCGCCGCTGATCATCGCCTTCGCGGTCGGTCTGTTCTCCGCGCTGGTCGGCACCGCCGCCGTGTCGTGGAAGGCGGGCCGGGTCAAGCCCGCCGAGGCGCTGCGCGAGGCGACCGGCAAGCGCCGGGTGTTTGCCCCCGTCCGTATCCTGCTCGGACTCGGCCTGCTCGGACTCGGCCTGCTGCAGGGTGCCTCCGCCGTGGACAGCCCGCTCACCGCGATGAGCATGCAGAGCTTCTTCCCGGTGCCGGTGCTCATCGTCGGCGCCTGCGCGCTGCTCACGCCGCTGCTCCTGAAGCCGGTGCTGTTCCTCGCTTCCTGGCCGCTGAGCAAGCTCGGCGCGGGAGCCATGATCGTACGAGAGGGTGTGCTGTTCGCCAGCCGCCGAACCTCGTCGGTCGCGGCGCCCGTGGTCCTTGCCATCGGGCTCGGCGGCGCGCTGCTCACCGCGCCGCTCGCCGCCGGTGCCGCCGGCAACGCGAGTCTTCAGGCGCAGACGAAGGCCGACTTCACCGTGGTCGCCGAAGACGGCGCGAGCATCAGCCCCGCCGCCGCGCAGAAGGTGCGCGATGTGCCGGGGGCCGAGGCCGCCGTGCTCACCTTCGGCGAACTGCGGCTGTCCGGGGAGCACACGCGGTACATCGGCACGCTGTCCACCTGGGCGGTGGATCCGTCGGCGCTGGCCGCCACCCAGAAACTCAAGGTCGAATCGGGCTCGCTCGACGATTTCGGCAGCGAGCAGCTGGTGCTCGACAAGGAGACCGCCGACGAGTTCGGCATCGCGGCCGGCGACAAGGTGCTGGCCGGACTGCCCGACGGGACGTCCGTGGACCTGACGGTCGCGGCACTGACCGGGCACTCCGTACTCGGTGAGCGGGGCTATGTCTCCGCCGACCATACGGCCGGTGGCGAGCCGACCAGGATCGACGTCAAGGTCGACGAGGGCGGCGACGCCGCAGCGGTGGAAGCCGCGCTGCGCAAGGCAGTTGCCGGCCAGCCGGCCGAGGTCGCGCCCATGGACGAGTACCTGGACCGGCTCCGCGCCGAGAAGCAGGACCAGGCCCAGCTCGCGACCCGGATCGTGTTCGCTCTCGCCATGGGCTATGCGCTGCTCTCGATCGCGAACACCCTGGTGATGGCGGCGCCCGGCCGGCGAAGGGAACTCGCGGGCCTGAATCTGACCGGTGCCACCCGGGGCGAGACCATCGGGTTCGTCGCCGCGGAGACCGCGGTCGCGGCGCTCGCCGGGTCGATCCTCGGCGCGATCTCGGCCGGCCTGGTGATCCTCGTCCAGCGGCTCGCGCTCACCGAACTGGCCGACAGCTTCGCCTTCTCCGTTCCGTGGGCGTCCGTCCTCGGTATCGCCGCCGCGTGTGCGGGGGTCGCGGTGGTCGTCGCGGTCGTCGCCACCCGCTTCTTCCTGCGGGGCCGGCTGCTCGATCTGGCCAGCAAGGGCGAGTAGCGACAAGCGGGCATACGAGAGGGGCGGGATCCCATCGAGGATCCCGCCCCTCTCCTATGCCCGGCCCGCTCAGACCGCTTCCTCGATGATCCGGCAGAGCTCGGTGGTCGGATCGTCGATGAAGTAGTGGTCGCCCTTCACCTCCTCGACCTCGAAGCCGCCGATGGTGTGTGCCGCCCAGCGGCCCATCTCCTCGATGCCGCACCCGCGGTCGGCGCTGCCGGCGATCGCGGTGACCGGACAGGTCGCCTTGGTGCCGGGACGGGCCGCGTAGGTCTCCGACATCGTGAGATCCGCGGCGAGCGACGGCGCCGCCAGCTGCCACAGGTCGGGGTCGGCCTCGGCCTGCCGGGCCGCGTCACCGGCGCGCTGCGCCCACGCGCGCAGCACCGCGTCGTCACGGAAGTCGCGCCCGCTCGGCCGGTGGTCGGCGGGCGCCTTGCGTGCGGAGACGAACAGCCGGAGAACCGGGGAAGGGAACCTCGGCCGCATCCGGCGGGCCACCTCGAAGCCGACGGTGGCGCCCAGGCTGTGCCCGAACAACGCCACCGGAGGGCCGTCGATCGTGGTCAGTTCGTCCGCGATCCGGTCCGCCAGTACCTCGAGATCCTCGATCGGGGCCTCGGCCCGCCGGTCCTGGCGGCCCGGATACTGCACGGCCACGACCTCGATCCCGGGCGTCAACTGCTGTGCCAGCGCACGGTAGAGGCCCGCGCCGCCGCCTGCGTAGGGAAAGCAGACCAGGCGGACGCGGGCCTCCGGGCGCTCGATGAACGTCCGGAACCAGCTCACTTCATACCTGCCGGCACCAGCGGCTCGGCCATGGCCACGGCTATCTTCCGCGGGCCTGTGAACGGCTCGCGGCCGTGCGCCGCCAGCATGTTGTCGACAAGCAGGACGTCCCCGCGCTCCCAGTCGAACCTGCGGGAGGCGGCGCGGTAGCAGTCGCGCAGATGGGCGATGACGTCGTCGGGGATCGTGCCGCCGTCGCCGTAGTAGCTGTTGGTCGGCAGTCCGCGGTCCCCGAACAGTTCGAGCAGACCTTCTCGTACGTCCTCGGGGAGCGTGCTGTTGTGGAAGAACGTGATGTGGTTGAACCACACGGACTCACCGGTCACCGGATGCCGGTGCACGGCCCTGCGGACCGCCTCGGTGCGCAGCACGTCGCCGTCCTCCCAGGACCAGCGCAGGTCACGGGCGCCGCAGAGCCGGGCGATCTCGTCCTTGTCCTCGGTGCCGAAGGAGATCCGCCAGTCGACTCCGAAGCGGGGCCGGTAGTTGCGTACGACCATCCAGCCGCGCTCCTCGAACTCCGCGCGGACCGCCGGATCGATCGACCGATGGATCTCGCGGATGTCGGCGAGCGGTGTCGCGCCCTGGGTGAGGGGCGGCTCGACGCAGGTGAAGAAGAGCACGCCCGGCCAGGACGCCTGATAGGAGTTCTCGTTGTGCAGGAAGATCTCCTCGTCCGGCGGATAGTCCGTCGAGGTGTAGATGTTTCCCTTCAGGGCGGTACGCGGGGACGACTGCTCCGCGTACTCAAGTGGCGGTCCTGAGAAGGCCCTTACCGTCGCGTCGACCTCACGCAGCAGATCGGGGCCGGTGTCGAAGCCCCGCAGCAGTACGGCGCCGTGCCGGGTCAGCCGTGTGCGCAGTTCGTCGCGGTGGCGTGCGGCGTACTCCTGGAGGGACGGGCCGGCGGGCCCGGCTTCTATGACATGGGGCAGTTGACTCATGAGATCTCCGATTTCTCTTCCTTGTCGAGGGCCTTGTCGTGGGCCGGTTTCTCCTGCTCGTCCGCGGCCGGCGGCCAGTTGAGACGCAGTTGTTCCTCGGCGGTGTGCTCGACACGGTTCATGGCCCAGCGCAGCAGCGGCGGGGCCATCAGGGAGGTCACGATGGCGACGAGCACGATCGAGGTGTAGGCGGAGCTGTTGAGGACGCCGAGCCTCAGGCCTGCCATCGCGACGATCACCTCGATCACGCCACGGGCGTTCATGCCGGCCGCGCAGGCCAGCGCCTCCCACCGGGTGAGGCCGCTGGCGAGGGCGCCGATCCCGGCGCCGATGAACTTGCCCACGACGGCGAGCACCAGGATGCTCGCGGCGACCGCCGCGACCTTGGGATCGGCCAGCGCGGTCAGGTCCATCCGCAGGCCGGCCAGGGCGAAGAACAGCGGTGCGAGGACGGCCAGTACGACCTTTCGCAGCGGCGCCAGGGCCTCCGGGCGCGGCAGCACCGACGCGATCACGACGCCGCAGACGAATGCGCCGAACACCGCCTCCAGGTCCAGGGCCTGGGTGCCCGCGGCGCCGAGGAGGATGATCACCACCACGGGACCGAGCACCGGGCCGCGCCGGAGCGCCACCTTGGCCAGCGGCCGCAGCACGAACGCGGCGATCAGCACCACGGTGCTGATCGCGATGACGGAGCCGACCACGGTCCCGGTGCGCAGACCGGTGGTGGCCATCGCGGACACCACGGACAGCATCATCCAGCCGAAGATGTCGTCGATGACCGAAGCGGTCAGCGTCAGTTGACCCACGGTGCGGTGCAGCAGGTTCATGTCGAGCAGCGTCTTGGCGATCACGGGGATGGCGCTCACGCACATCGCCACACCGAGGAACAGCGCGACGACCGTACGGTCCGCGCTGCCCGAGATCAGCGACAGCGGAATGACGAACCCCGCCGACACCCCGAGGACGAGCGGGATCAGTAGCCCGCCGGCGCTGATCTTCGCCGCGGTGCCGCCCCGTTTGCGCACCATCCGCAGGTCGAGCTCCGTACCGGAGCAGCCGACGAGCAGCAGCACGCCGAGCAGGCCCGCGGCGTCGAGGAGGTGCAACTCCTCGGTGCTCGGACCGTCCCAGACGCCCAACGCGCCGAACACCGAAGGCCCGAGCAGCACGCCGGCGCTCAGCTCTCCGACGATCGCGGGCAGCCCCACTCGCTGGGCCAGCCTGCCGAGTATCACGGCGGTGGCGAGAAGCGCGCCCGCCTGCAGCAGAAAGGACAGCACACTGTCCGCAGAAAGAGGCGCCACCGGCGCCACGGCTATATTCATGCGGCCGAGGGTCAAATCGCGGGCAATCGCGCGGCTATATTTGTTCCATACCGCTCGGGCGCCGCCACCTTGGCCGATTGAGGCGCAACCACCGTGGCCGATTCGCTATAGGACGCTGATAGCCGGTCCGAGCACGATCTCGGCCATGGAATACGAACTGCGGCTTCCGCTCTCCCCGGCTCAGCAGGGCGTCTGGTTCGCCCACCAGCTGGACCCCTCGGGTCAGCGCTACAACTGCGGTGAGCTCATAGACATCCGCGGTGACCTGCACCCCGAGGTCCTCAGGCAGGCCTGGGTCCGGCTGCGCGCCGAGACCGAGGTGCTGCGCGTGTCCTCGATAGGCGAGGAGGGCGACGGCCTTCGGCAGTACGTCGTCGCTGCCTCGCCCGACCTTCCGCCCCTGATCGACATGAGCGGTCTCCCCGATCCGGAGAAAGCCGCCCGGGACTGGATGGAAGCCGATCTGGCGAAGTCCATTGATCTGGAGAAAGGGCCGATCTCACACGCGTTCGTATTCCGTCTCGGCCCGGCGCGACTGTTCTTCTATTACCGCATTCACCACATTCTCGTGGACGCGTACGCGGTGCATCTGCTGCGCAGCCGGCTTGCCGAACTCTGTGGCGCGCAGCCGGGTCGTGCGGACTTCGCGCCGCTGCAGACACTCCTCGACGAGGAGGCGGGCTACCGGTCGTCGCCCGAGTTCGAGGCCGACCGCCGCTACTGGAGCGAACGCTTCGCCGACCGCCCCGGCCCCGTCCTGCTGCCCGGCGTTCCGCCGGCGGGCGAGCGGCCGCTGCGGCTGCGCCGCGAGGACCCGGTGCCGGCGGCGGGACGTGCCGCGCTGGCCGACGCCGCGCAGGCCGTCGGCACCACATGGCAGACCCTGCTCGTCGCCGCGACCGCCGCCTACGTCCGGCGGATGACCGGCCGCAGCGACGTGGTACTCGGCCTCCCGGTCTCCGGGCGCCGCAGCCCGCGCTCGCGGCGGGTCCCCGCGATGGCGACCAGCACGGTCGCGCTGCGCTTCGAGGTTCCGCTGCAGGCAAGCCTCGCCGACCTGGTGCCCGTGGTGACGGCGGAGGTCGGGGCCGCGCTGCGGCACGAGCGCTACCGGCACGAGGACCTGTGCCGCGAACTCGGCCTCGCCGGACGGGAGGGCGGCCTGCTCGGACCGCTGGTCAACTTCATGCCGTACGAGCGCAATCTGGACTTCCACGGCGCGACCGGCCGGGTCACCAACCTCGCCTCGGGACCGACCCCCGATCTTTCCGTCGCGGTCAGCGGCCGCGCCGACGGTTCACCCGGCGCGCTGCTCTTCGACGCCAACCCCGAGCTGCACGACGCGGACGGCCTCGCCCTGCACGCCGCCCGGCTCGCCGCGTTCGTGCAGCAGGCGGCGGCCGCCCCGCACACCCCGATCGGCGAGCACGATCTGCTGGCCCCGTACGAGCGCGCGACGTTGCTGCCGCAGCGGGTCCCCGCCCTGGCGAACGGCGCCGATGTGCCTGGGCTCGTCGCGGCGCGCCCCTCGGCCGCTCCGGCGGTCGAGTGCGGCGGACTCACCCTGACCTACGCCGACCTCAACGCACGCGCCGACGCGTTGGCCGCGTCGCTGCGCGCCCGGGGAGCCGGCCCCGGCACCAGCGTCGCGCTCCTGATGCCGCGCACCGCGGGCCTCGTCGTCGCGATGCTCGCGTGTCTGCGCGTCGGCGCCGCGTACGTCCCGATCGACCCCGGCTATCCGCAGGAGCGGATCGACCATCTCCTCGCGGACGCCGCTCCCGTGTGCGTACTCACCGAGGAGGGCCAACCGGCCGCGGCAGCCGCCGACTTCACCGAACCCGACCCGGACACGGCCGCATACATCATCTACACCTCCGGCTCGACCGGTCTGCCCAAGGGCGTGGTCGTCCCGCACGGAGCGCTCGCCAACCTCGCGCTCGACCATGCCGAGCGGTTCGGGCTCGGGCCCGGCAGCCGGGTGCTGCAGTACCTCTCGCCGGGCTTCGACGCCGCGGGCGGCGACATCTGGCCGGCACTGGTCTCGGGTGCCACGCTCGTGCTCGCGCCGGACACCTCGGCGCTCGCCCCCGACGACCTCGCGGTGCTGCTGCGGGACGCGCGCATCACACATCTGGCGCTGCCGCCCGCCATCCTGTCCGGCCTGCCCGCGCTCGAACTGCCCGATCTGGACGTGCTGATCGTCGGCGGCGAGGCCGTCGACGAGGCGCTCGTCGCCCACTGGTCGCGCGGGCGCCGCATGTTCAACATGTACGGCCCGACCGAGACGACCGTGGCGGCGACCGGCAGCGACCCGCTGCACGGCGTGGGCCGGCCGCCGATCGGCCGCCCCATCGCGGGGGCTCGCGTGTACGTGCTCGACGAGCGGCTCGACCCCGTGCCCACCGGCTGCCCCGGAGAGCTCTACATCGCCGGCGCCGGCGTCGCGCGCGGCTACCACAACCGCCCCGAGCTCACCGCGGAAAGGTTCCTGCCCTGCCCCTTCGGCCCGGACGGCGACCGTATGTACCGCACCGGGGACCGCGTCAGGTGGCGCCCGGACGGGCAGTTGGAGTATCTGGGCCGCGGCGACGGGCAGTTCAAGCTGCGCGGGCTGCGGATCGAGGCCGGTGAGATCGAGGCCGTGCTCGGTCGCCACCCGGGTGTGCGCGCGGCCGCCGTGGTGGTCCGCGAGGACCGTCCCGGGGCCAGGCGCCTGGTCGGCTATCTGACCGCGGCAGGGCGGTTGGACCCCGCCGAGGTGAAGGAGCTCGCCCGGCGCGCCCTTCCCGAGGCCATGGTGCCCGCGGCGCTCGTCGTCCTCGACGAGTTCCCGCTGACCCCGCACGGCAAGGTCGACCTCCGCGCGCTGCCGGCCCCGCCCGATGAGCGCGAGGAGCACGAGGAGGCGGACCTGCCGGGCTCCCCCCTCGAAGGGACGCTCTGCGCGCTCTTCGCCGATGTGCTCGGCCTCGAACAGGTCGGCACCCAGACCTCGTTCTTCGACCGCGGCGGCGACAGCATCATGGCGCTGCAGCTGGTCAGCCGCGCCCGCAAGGCCGGTATCGAGTTCACCTCGCGCGACGTGTTCCTGCACCGGACCGTGGCCGCCCTGGCCGAGGTCGCCAGGGAGCTGCGCGAGGACTCGGCCGCCGAGCCGGAGGGTGCGGGCGTCGGCGAGCTGCCGCTCACGCCGATCGTGGCGTGGCTGGCCGAACAGGACGCGCCGAGCTCACAGTTCAGCCAGTCGGTGCTGCTGCGGACGCCCGAGGACACCACGTACGAGAAGCTGACAGCCGGGCTGCGGACGCTCATCGACCACCACGACGCACTGCGTCTGCGGCTGCATGATGGCTGGCGTCTCGAAGTCGGCCCGCCCGGAACTGTCCCGCCGCGGCTGTCCGTCGAGGCCCCGGGCCGGACCCCGTCCAAGGAGCACCGCGAGGCGGCCAGGGCCCTGCTCGACCCGGCAGGCGGCGTCCTGCACCAGGCCGTCTGGTTCCCCGGCGGCCCCGGTACGCCCGGCCGGCTCGAACTGACCCTGCACCACCTGGCCGTGGACGGGGTGTCCTGGCGGGTCCTGATGCAGGACCTGGCTTCGGCGATGACCGGCGATCCACTGCCCACGGTGGGTACGTCGCTGCGCACCTGGGCCACCCGCCTCACCGAGACGGCGCCGCAGCGGGCCGCAGAGCTCCCCCTGTGGGAGGAGATCGCGGCGACCGCCGACCCACGGGCCGGAGCCCGCGATCTCGACACGGCCACCGATCTGTTCGGCTCCACCCGCACCCTCGACCTGAAGCTCTCCCCGGAGACCACCGGCGCGCTGCTCGCCGAGGTGCCGGCCGCCTTCCGTGCGGGGGTCGCCGAGGTGCTGCTCACCGGTCTCGCCCTGGCCTACCGCCGCTGGCGCGGTGCGGACGGCGCGGTGCTCTGCGACCTCGAAGGCCACGGCCGTGAGGACCTCTTCGCCGGGGTACGCCTCGACCGTACGGTGGGCTGGTTCACCAGCATGTACCCCGCCTGCCTCGACCCGGGCGAGGTGGACTGGCCGGACGTGTCGGCCGCCGGACCGGCTCTGGGCGACGCGCTCAAGCGGGTCAAGGAGCAGCTGCGCGCCCTGCCCGACCACGGCATCGGCTACGGCATGCTGCGCTACCTCGACGAGCCCTCGCGCAGCCGGCTCGCCGCGTTCCCCGCCCCCCGGATCGGCTTCAACTACCTGGGCCGCTTCTCCTCGGGGCAGGAAGCCGACTGGGGCCTGACCGACGGCGGCTTCCACGCAGACGCCGACCCGCGGATGCCGTTCGCCCACGAACTGGAGCTGATCGCGGCCACGTTCGACGGCCCGTCGGGGCCCGAGCTGACCGTCACCGTGCACTGGCCGGAGAGCCTCTTCGAACAGGAGCGGATCGCCGAACTGACCACGCTGCTGCGCGAGGCGCTCGAAGGCCTGGCCCGGCACGGCACCCGCCTCGGCGCCGGCGGCCTCACCCCGTCCGACGTACCGCTGGTCGAGCTCGACCAGACGGAGATCGACGAACTGGCCGAGGAGTACGGGCCGTTGGCCGACCTGCTGCCGCTCTCCCCGCTGCAGGAGGGCTTCCTCTTCCACAGCATGAAGACCGAGCAGACGCTCGACGTGTACGCGGCCCAGCTGAGCATCGACCTGGAGGGACCGCTCGACCCCGCCCGTATGAAGGCCGCCGCACAAGCCTGTCTCGACCGGCACACCAACCTGCGGGCCGCCTTCTTCTTCGGTGACCTCGACGAGCCGGTCCAGGTGATCCCCGAGCGGGTCACGCTGCCGTGGCAGGAGACGGACCTGTCCGACCGCCCCGACGCGGATGCGGAGTCCCGGCGGCTGGCGGCCGCGGACCGCGAGGCCCGGTTCGACCTGGAGGCGCCGCCTCTGCTGCGTTTCAGGCTGCTGCGCCTCGGCGACGACCGGTTCCGCCTCGTACTGACCGTCCATCACATCCTGTGGGACGGCTGGTCCACCTCCGTGCTCGTCCAGGAGCTCTTCTCCCTGTACGCGGGCGCACAGCTGCCACCCGTGACGCCCTACGGGCGGTACGCGACCTGGCTGGCCGAGCGCGACCGCGACGCGGCGAAGGCGGCATGGAGCAGCGCCCTGGCCGGACTCGAAGGGCCAACCCTGGTCGACACGACCGGCACGGCAGGCCGGTCCGAGGTGGCGCACGAGCTGGTCGTACGGGAGCTGGACGAGGCGACCACCCAGACGCTCACGGCACGGACCGCCGCGTACGGACTGACGCTGAACACCGTCGTCCAGGGCGCCTGGGCGGTGGTGCTCGGCGAGCTCACCGGCAGCCACGACGTGGTGTTCGGCTCCTCGGTGTCCGGCCGGCCGCCGGAACTGCCGGGCCTCGAAGGCATGGTGGGTCTCTTCACCAACACCATCCCCGTGCGGGTGCGGCTCTCCCCCGGCGAACCGTTCCCCACCGTGCTGCAGCGGCTGCAGCACGAGCAGGCGGCGCTGCAGCCGCACGACCACCTGGGCCTGGCCGAGATCCAGCGCGCGGCCGGCCTGCGCACGCTCTTCGACACGACGACGCTCTTCGTGAACTACCCGATGGACCCCTCCGCCTGGGAAGCGGCCCTCGGCGGGCAGCTGCGGATGCGCACGTTCGAAGCAGCGGACGACACCCATTTCCCGCTTCGGCTCGCGGCCGTCCCCGGCGCCCGGCTCTCGCTGCGGCTCGGGTACCGGCCCGACAGCTTCGGCCACGAAGAGGCACGGCGACTGGCCGTCCGCTGCGCGCAGGTGCTCGAAGCGGTCGCGCTCGGCGCGGACCCGCTGGGGCACGCCCTGCCCCCCGATCTGTCCCAACCCGCTTAAGGAAGGCACAACATGACCGACGACCACATATTCACCCTCACCCGGGCGGAGAGGGAGCAGACCGGGGCGGTCGCCGCGGCGCTGGCCGAGGTGGAGCCCGGCCTCGTCGACGACCGTGCCTGGCTCGACGCCTGCCGCGGCATGTCCGAGGAACTCCCCGAGCGGCTGCGCCGCCGGCTGCGCGACTTCCGGCACGACCCGCTGCTCGACGGCATGCTGCTCGTGCGCAACCTGCCGGTGGCGTCCGGCATCGCGCCCACCCCGACCGTCGCCGAATCGGTCGAGCGCAAGGCCACCCCGGCCGCCGGGACCACCGCCCTGGTGTCCATGCAGATCGGCGAGGTCATCGCCTACCGGGACGAGAAGAGCGGCGCCCTGGTGCAGAACGTCGTGCCGGTGGCCGGCCGTGAGGAGCAGCAGAGCAACGCCGGCTCCGTCCCGCTCGAACTGCATGTCGAGAACGCCTTCCACCCGCACCGTCCCGACATGGTGGCGCTGTTCTGCGTCCGCCCCGACCACGACGGCGGAGCCGGACTGCGGGTCGCTTCGGTACGGCGGGCGATCGAGATGCTCCCCGACGACATCCGCAAGGTGCTCGGTGAGGACCGGTTCCGTACCGAGGTGCCGCCGTCCTTCGGCGCCCCCGGTGGGCAGGTCCCCCAACACCCCATCCTGGGCGGTGACTTCGACGACCCCGACGTCCGGGTCGACTTCCACGCCACCCACCCCGAGGACGAGCAGGCCGCCGAGGCCATGACCGTCCTGCGGGCCGCCCTCGACACCATCACGCGCGCCGTCCATCTGCGGCCGGGCGACCTCGCGATCGTGGACAACCGCGTCGCCCTGCACGGCAGGACCCACTTCGTGCCCCGTTACGACGGCGAGGACCGCTGGCTGCACCGGACCTTCATCCACCTCGACCACCGCCGGTCACGGCCGATGCGGCACGGCAACGGCCAGGTGCTGTCATGAGCCACGTCCGGCCCGTCGGCGGCCGCGTCCTGCTGGTCGTGGCGGTTCTGCTCGCGGGCCTGGTGCCCATGCTGCCGACCGCCGCGGAGGCGAAGCCGGGAAAGCCGAAGGTGGCCGTGATCGGCACCGGCGGCACCATCACCGGCGTGGCCGAGGACCGGGCGGACTTCGAGGAGTACGACGGCAGTTCGCTGCCGATCGCCGACATCGTGGACGGTCTGCGCCCGGAGCTCGACGCGGTGGCCGAGGTGACCACCGCGGAGGGCCCGGAGCAGACCGCCATGACCGACTACTACGACCTGTCCCTGCAGGTCGACCGGGCTTTGCGCACGGCGGACGCCGTCGTGGTCACGGCGGGCACCAAGTCCCTCGAGGAACTCGCCTACTTCCTGGACCTGACCGTTCGCAGCCCCAAGCCCGTGATCGTGACCGGGTCCATGCGGCCGTCCAATGTGTTCAGCGCGGACGGACCCGCGAACCTCTACAACTCGATCGTGCTCGCCGCGAGCGAGCGCACCCGCTGCTTCGGCACGGTCGTCATGCTCAACGACGAGATCCTCGCCGCCCGTGAGGCCACCAAGACCAGCACGCTGCGCCTCGACACCTTCCAGGCCAGGGAGCAGGGGGTGCTCGGCACCGTCGACGGTGAGCGGGTCCGGCTGCTGCGGGCGCCCGCCCGTATCCAGAACTGCGGCAAGAACAGCTGGCGCACCCCGTTCGACGTGTCCGAGATGGACCGGGACAAGCTCCCCCGTACCGAGATCGTCGCCTCCTACCCGGACGCCGGCGGTGAGGCGATCACCGCCTTCGCCGAGGCGGGGGCCAAGGGCATCGTCGTCGCCGGCGACCCGTCACCCGAAGAGGCCTCCGCGCTGCGCGCCGTCCTCGGCAAGGGCGCGACGGTCGTGGCCGGATCGCGTACGGGCTCCGGCGCCGTGTACGACGCGGGCGCCCCCGGCGTCCTGCCGGCCGAGGACCTGCTTCCGCAGAAGGCCCGGATCCTGCTGCTGCTCACGCTCGCCACCACCCGGGAGCCCGAGGACATCGCGAAGCGGTTCGCGCGTTACGGCGTCCCGCAGTTCACGTCCTGACCCATCCCGTTGAACCACTGAAGGAGAACCTGTCATGACCGCCCCGAAGCTCATACCCGAGCTGGTGGCCCGGCAGGCCGCGCTGACCCCGGACCGGCCGGCGGTGGCCGCGGCCGGCAGCCAGCTGACCTACGCCGAACTGGACGCCAGAGCGGACGCCTTGGCCCACCGCCTCATCACCCGTGGCGCGACACCCGACCAGCCGGTGGGCGTGCTGCTGCCCCGCGGCATCGACCTCGTGGTCGCCCTGCTCGCCGTCTGGCGGGCGGGCGCCGCCTACCTGCCCATGGACCCCGGCCACCCGCAGGCCCGTATCGCCGGTCTGGTCGAGCAGACCGGTATCGGCCTGGTCGTCACGGACTCCGCCGGGCACGACCTGGTCACGGCGGCCGGTGCCAAGCCGGTGCGCACCGACGACCTCACCCCGGCCGGTGCGTTCGAGCGAGTCGCCGCCGTACCCCGCGGCGCCGCCTACGTGATGCACACCTCGGGATCGACCGGCCGCCCGAAGGGCGTCGTCGTCGACCACGCGGGCATCGCGGGCCGCGTCCGGTGGGCGGTCGAGGAGCTCGGCCTGACCGCGGCCGACCGGGTGCTGCAGAAGACCCCGGTGACCTTCGACGCGGCCGGCTGGGAGATCTTCGCGCCGCTGATCGTCGGCGGCACGGTGGTGCTCGCCCCGGCCGGCGCCGAGCGGGAGCCCGCGGCCCTGCTCAAGGCCGTCGCCGACGAAGGCGTGACCGTCCTGCAGGTGGTGCCCTCCGTACTGCACGAGCTGATCGAGGTGGACGGCTGGGAGCGCTGCGGCGCCCTGCGCACGCTGTGCTGCGCCGGTGAGCCGCTGCACGCCGAGCAGGTCCACAAGGTGCTCGCACTGGCCCCGGGCCGGCTCGCGGTCTGGAACACCTACGGGCCGACCGAGTGCTCCATCGACATCACCGCCCACCGCTTCGACCCCGCGCAGTCGGCAGGGCCCGTGCCGATCGGCCGGCCGATCGCCGGGATGCGTGTCCTCGTACTCGACGCGAACGGTCAACCGGCGGACGAGGGTGAACTGTTCGCGGGCGGCCCCGGAGTCGCACGCGGCTATCTCGGCCGCGCCGATCTGACCGCGGAGCGCTTCGTACCGGATCCGTACGGGCCTGCCGGGGCGCGCCTCTACCGCACCGGCGACCGGGTGCGGGTGCGTGCGGACGGCGGCCTGGAGTACCTCGGGCGGATCGACCGCCAGGTCAAGATCAATGGCGTACGGATAGAGCCCGGCGAGATCGAGTACGCGCTGGAGAGCCATCCGGAGATCGGCGGCGCGGCGGTCGTCGCGGTCGAGACTCCGGGCGGCGGCAGCGCTCTGGCCGCCTACGTGCGGGCCGCCGAGGTGCCGGACGGGCTGCGCGCCCATCTGAGCGAGCGGCTGCCCGCCACCCATGTGCCTTCGGTGCTGATCGCGGTCGACCGGTTCCCCACCACGTCCAACGGCAAGCTGGACCACGCGGCGCTGCCCGCGCCGTCGTTCGCCGGCCGGACTGTGCGACAGGCGTCGGCGGCAGAGGAGACGGTGGCCGAGGTCTGGCGCAAGCTGTTCAAGACCGACGACATCGCCGCCGACGCCGACTTCTACCAACTCGGCGGCACGTCGCTGCAGTTCACCCGTCTTGTCAACCGGCTGCGCAAGGCGACGGGCCGCGACCTGGCCCTCGCGGACCTGTTGAACGCGACCACCATCGCCGACCAGGCACGGCTGCTCGACGGCCTCGGTGAGCAGCCCGCCCCGGCGGCCGGACAGGACAGCCCTGCCCCCGCGGTCGGGGACGGTCCGAAGCCGCTGCCCCGCACCGGTCCGCTCCCGCTCTCCTTCGGCCAGCGCCGACTGTGGGTCGTCGACCGGATGCACCCGCGCAGCCGCGAGTGGGTGTCCGCGCTGTTCCTGTCGGTGCCGGACGGTACCGACTCGGGGCAGATCGGCGCCGCGCTCGACCACCTGGTCGAGCGGCACGAGGCGCTGCGTACCGCCTTCGTCGCCCAGGACGGCGAGCCGATGCAGCTGATACAGCCGCACGGTTCGCTGGAGCTGACCACCGTCGACGTGGTGGGGCACAAGCTGCCCGCCGTGCTCGACCGTGAGCTCGACCGTGGCTTCGACCTCGCCGGCGGACCCCTCGCCCGGGCGCTGCTCGCTCGCGACCCCGCGCCCGGCGGCCGCCAGGTGCTGATGCTCTCGGTGCACCACATCATCTGCGACGGCTGGTCCTCCTCCGTCCTCGAGCGTGAGTTCGCCGAGATACTCGACGCGCTGCGTACGGGCCGCGCGCCTGAACTGCCCGCTCTGCCGGTCCAGTACGCCGACTTCGCCGCGTGGCAGCGCGACCGGATCACTCCCGAGGCCATGGAGGCGGAGCTCGCCCACTGGCGGGGGACCCTGGCCGGCGCGGCTCCGCTGGAGCTGCGGTCCGACCACCCGCGCCCCCGCGTGCGGGACGCCAAGGGCGCGATGGTGCCGGTCGAGCTGTCGCCGCAGGTCACCGAGGCACTCACGGAGATCGGCCGGCGCTGCGGTGCCACCCCGTTCATGACACTGCTCACCGGCTTCGCCACGCTGCTCGCCCGGCAGACCGGACAGTGGGACGTCGTACTCGGCACCCCGGTGGCGGGACGCGACAGGCCCGAGACCGAGGGCGTCGTCGGCTTCTTCCTCAACAGCCTGGTGCTGCGGCTGGGTCTGCAGGGCGGGCTGTCGTTCGCCGCGGCCGTCGAACAGGTCAGGGACGTGTGCCGTGACGCCTTCGCCCATCAGGACCTGCCCTTCGAGCAGTTGGTCGCCGACCTGGCCCCCGAGCGCGACTCCGCACGCACCCCGCTGTACCAGGTCGCCTTCGACCTGCACGACGAGGAGCTCACCGGATCGGCCGCCGACAGGGCGGACTTCGCCACATTGATCGAGGTCTCCCGTATCGCGAAGACCGACCTGACGCTCTATCTGCGCCGCCGCCCGGACGGCGGGATGTCCGGCGGTCTGGAGTACGCGACCGGCCTGTTCGAGCGGGACACCATCGAGCGCATGGCGGACCAGCTCGTCCTGCTCCTCGATGAGGCATCGTCCGAGCCGGTCACCCGCCTAGACGAGGTGAACGTACTTCCGCAGGCCGAGCGCGGCGAACTGCTGCAGTGGAGCAGCACGCCCGCACCGAAGTACACGCTCGACGCCCCGAGCCGCTTCGAGCGGCAGGCCGACGCCACCCCCGAAGCGGTCGCGCTGCGCACCGAGGCCGGCGAGGTCACGTACGCCCAACTCGACCAGCAGGCCAACCGGATCGCCCACCGGCTGCAGGAACTCGGCGCCGGTGCCGACTCGGTGGTGGGTGTGCTGGTCGACCGCGGCACCGACCTGATCGCCGCGCTGCTCGGCGTCTGGAAGGCGGGAGCGGCGTATCTGCCGATCGAACCGGGCACGCCGGACGAGCGGATCAGGTACATGCTGGCCGACGCCGGTGCCACGCTCATGGTGTCCGACACCGGCCTCGACGGCGTCACCACCGTCTCACCGCAGGCAGCCCATGCCTCCGCCGGCCGGCCGGCGCGCTCCGGGGACCCCGAGCGGCTCGCCTACGTCATCTACACCTCCGGCTCCACCGGCCGCCCCAAGGGCGTCGAGATCACCCAGGCCGGCCTCGTCGGTCATCTGCGCTGGGCGGTCGACGAGTTGGCGCTCGCGGCGCCCGGCGGCGCGGCGGTGTTCACCTCCGTCGCGTTCGACCTCGGCGTCCCCAACCTGTGGGCGGGACTGCTCGCAGGACGGCCGACCACGCTGCTTCCGCAGGACGTCGACCTGACGGAGCTGGGGGACCGCCTGGTCGCCGCCGCCCCGCTCGCCTTCCTCAAACTCACACCCGGCCATCTGGAGATCCTCTCCGGACTGCCGGACGCGCGGATCGCGCAGCTCGCGGCCCGGATCGTCGTCGCGGGCGAGGCGCTGCCGGTCGCACTGGCCGAGCGCTGGGCCTCGCTGCTCGGCCCGGGCAGGCTGATCAACGAGTACGGCCCGACCGAGGCCTCCGTCGGCACCTGCGTCCACCCCCTCACGGCGCCGGTCGGCCGGGGCACCGTGCCGATCGGACGGCCGCTGCCCGGCGTACGGATGCAGGTGCTCGACTCCTGGCTCCGGCCGGTTCCGATCGGTGCGGTCGGCGAACTCTGCGTCGGCGGCGCGGGCGTCGGCCGCGGCTACACCGGCCGGCCCGGCCTTACCGCGGAGAAGTTCGTCCCCGACCCGTACGGGAAGCCGGGCGAGAGGCTCTACCGGACCGGTGACCTCGCGCGGGTCCTCGACGGCGGGGCGGTGGAGTTCCTCGGCCGCTCCGACACCCAGGTCAAGATCCGCGGCTACCGCATCGAACTCGCCGAGATCGCCGCGGTGGTCACCGAGCATCCGCAGGTCGGGCAGGCCGTGGCGACCGCGGACAACGGGCAGATCGGCGTCTGTTACGTACCGGACGGAGACGAACCCGAAGCAGGGTCCCTGCACGCGCTGTGCGCCGAGCGGCTGCCCGAGTACATGCTGCCGACCTCGTTCACCGCGCTGACCGCCATGCCGCTGAACGCCAACGGCAAGGTCGACCGCGCCGCGCTGCCGAAGCCCACCGCCCGGACGCAGGAGCTGGTCGCACCGGACGGGATCGTCGAGGAACGGGTCGCGGAGATCTTCACCGAGCTGCTCGCGGTCCCGGTGGGCGCGGACACCGGCTTCTTCCGGGCCGGCGGCAACTCGATCCTCGCGATCCGTCTTGTCGCCGCGCTGCAGGACGCCTTCGACGTCGACCTGCCGATCCGCGCCGTGTTCGAGGGACCGACCGTGGCCGAACTGGCCGCCCTGATCGAGGAATTGGTCCGCGCCGAACTCGACGAGCTGTCGGACGCGGAGCTCGACGCCTATGGGCTCGACACCAGTGGAAAGGAGGACAGCAGTGGACTTCGCCTTGACGAGCGAGCAGAGGCAGCGTCATGACCGGCTGCTGAGCGCGATCAAGGAGCAGCTGCCAGGGCGCCGCCGCACGGACCCGACAGACCACTTCGACCGGGACGACTGGGGAAAGACGGCGGACCTGGGGCTCACCGGACTCTGTCTGCCGGAGGAATTCGGCGGCGGCGGTCTCGGTGCGTTCGATACGGCGCTGTGCCTGGAAGCGTTCGGCCGGGGCTGCCTCGACACGGGTCTTGCCTTCGGGGTCGCGGCCCATCTGCTCGCCTGCGCCGTGCCGATCCGCGACTTCGCCGGTGAGGAGGTGCGCGGGCAGCTGCTCAAGGGCATGGCCGACGGTTCGTTGATCGCCTCCAACGCGATCACCGAGGACTCGGCCGGCTCCGACTCGGCCCGTCTGGAGGTGACCGCACGCCGCGACGGCGACTGCTACGTGATCGACGGTGTGAAGTCGTTCGCGAGCAACGCCCCGCTCTCCGACGTGATCGTGACCTATGCGGTCACCCAGCCCGAGGCCGGCTTCCTCGGCACCAGCGGTTTCGCGGTCCCTCGCGAACTGCCGGGGCTGAGCGTGAGCGGGCCGATGGAGAAGATGGGCCTGCACGGCTGCCCGGCCGGCCGGATCACCTTCGACGGAGTGCGGGTGCCCGCCCGTTATCTGCTCGGCAGCGAGGGCCAAGGGCGGATGATCTTCCAGCACTCGATGGGCTGGGAGCGGGCCTGCCTGTTCGCCATCTACCTCGGGGTGATGACGTACCAGCTGGAGCGGTGCGTCGCCCACGTGCGGTCCCGCCGCCAGTTCGGCCGCAGGCTGGCCGACTTCCAGGCCGTGTCGCACAAGATCTCGGTCATGTCCGAGCGGCTCGAAGGGGCGCGGCTGCTCCTCTACCGGGCCTGCTGGCTGACCGACCAGGGCAGCGCGGACGCCGGTGCCGTATCGCTGGCCAAGGTCGCCGTCTCCGAGGCCGCGGTGGCCAACGCCAGGGACGCGGTGCAGGTCTTCGGCGGCATCGGCTATCTCGCCGCGACCGGTATCGAGCAGCAGCTGCGCGACGCCGTGCCGAGCACGCTCTTCTCCGGCACGACCGAGATCCACCGGAACGTCATAGCGAGGGAGAGAGGGCTGTGAACCTGCACGAGCTGGTCATCCACTCCGCCCGGCGGCATCCGGACCGTACGGCCGTCGCCGCCGCGGGGCGCGAGCTGAGCTACCGCGAACTCGATCGCGGCGCGGACGAGTTCGCCCGGCTGCTCGCCACGGCCGGCGTCGGCCGCGGCGACCGGGTGGTGCTCTGGGGCGACAAGTCGCCCGAGGTCGTGGTGGCGATGCAGGCGGTGCTGCGCCTGGGCGCCGTCTACGTGCCGCAGGACGGGACCGCGCCGGTCGGCCGGGTCGTCACCGTCGCCCACGACTGCGAGGCCCGGGTCGTGTGCGCCACCGGGGACCGTATGGCGGAGATCACCGCGACGCTCGGCGGCACCGCGGTGCTCGACCTGGAGCAGGCCGCCGCGCCCACCGGCGCGGCGGCGGCCCCGCCCGCCGATACGGAGGTGAAGCCGGACGATCCCGCCTTCATCCTCTACACCTCCGGTTCCACCGGGACGCCGAAGGGCGTGAGCATCAGCCACCGCAACGCCCGGGCCTTCGTGGACTGGGCGGTGGAGCTGCTCGACGCCGGGCCCGATGACCGCTTCGCCAACCACGCGCCGCTGGTCTTCGACCTTTCGGTCCTCGATCTGTACGCGGCCTTCTCGGTCGGCGCCTCGGTCCGCCTGGTCCCGGCGGCGCTGGCCTACGCACCGGGCGAGCTGGTCGAGTTCCTGCACCGGGAGCGGATCACGGTCTGGTACTCGGTGCCGTCGGCGCTGATCCTGATGATCCGCGGCGGCCGGCTGCTCGACAGGCCCGCCCCCGACGGCCTGCGGGCGGTGCTGTTCGCCGGCGAGCCGTTCCCGATCGCCCATGTCCGCCGCCTGGCGGCCTGGACGGACGCTCGACTGCTCAACCTGTACGGGCCGACCGAGACCAACGTGTGCACCTGGCACGAGGTCGTCCCGGCCGACCTCGAACGCGAACGGCCGGTGCCGATCGGCAAGGCCGCAAGCGGCGACGAGGTGTGGGCGAGGACCGACGCCGGCACGGTCGCCGTCCCTGGCGAGCAGGGCGAACTCATCGTCACCGGACCGACGGTGATGCTCGGCTACTGGGGCCGGGGCCCCGGCTCCGAGGAGTACGCCACCGGCGACATCGTCACCGTGCTGCCCGACGGCGGTTTCGACTACGTGGGCCGCCGTGACCACGCGGTGAAGGTACGCGGCCACCGGATCGAGCTCGGCGAGATCGAGATCACCTGCAACGTCCACCCCGATGTCGAGACCGCGGCCGTCGTCGTGGCCGGCGAGGGGATGGACGCCCGTCTGGTCGCCTTCGTGGTCCCCGTGGCCGGCGCCCGGCCCGGCGCTCTGGCGCTGCGCCGTCATCTCGCGGAGCGGCTGCCGAGCTACATGATCGTCGACCACGTCCATCTGCTTTCCGACCTGCCGAGAACACGCAACGGCAAGATCGACCGACCGGAGCTGGTCCGGCGGCATCTCACCCTTTCGAAAGGACGCTCATGAACACCGACGCCGTGACCGCCCGCCTCCTCGACTTCATCAGGGTCGAATTCCTCTGGTCCGACGAGGGCCGTGAGATCGACGCGAGCACCCCGCTGCTCGAGTGGGGGATCATCGACTCCCTCCGTATCGCCCTGCTGCAGTCCTTCATCCTCAACGAGTGGGACGTCCCCGTGCCCGCCGCCATGATCGACGCGAAGAACTTCAAGAACGCGGCCTCGATCGCCGCCATGATCTGCGAGCTGGACAAGGAGACCGTGCGATGAGCGCCACCGACTTCGACGTCGCCGTGATCGGCGGCGGGCCGGCCGGTTCGACTGCCGCCTCGTACCTGGCCCGTGCCGGTCTCTCCGTGATCGTCTTCGAGAGCGAGACGTTCCCGCGGCCGCACGTGGGCGAGTCCCTGGTGCCGGCCACCACGCCGGTGCTGCTTGAGATAGGCGCCCTCGACAAGATCGACGAGGCGGACTTCCCCCGTAAGTACGGGGCCTCTTGGACCTCGGCCGAATCGCGTGACATCCCCCGGCTCGGCTTCAGCGGTCTGCAGCACGACTGGACCGCGGACATCCAGTTCGTGGAGCGCGACCAGAAGGGCGTGGACCGCGACTACACGTACCACGTGGACCGTTCGCTGTTCGACGCGATCCTGCTTCGTCACTCCCAGGAGCAGGGCGCGACCGTCATCAACGGCGCCCGAGTCCTCGGTGTCGACTTCGGCGACCCCGAGGTGACGGTCCGCACCCGGATCGCCGGCAAGGAGCTCGACTACACGGTCGGTATGGTCGTGGACGCCTCCGGCCGGCAGACGATGCTCGGCCGCCAGCTCAAGACCAAGGTGTCCGACCCGGTCTTCGACCAGTACGCCGTGCACACCTGGTTCGAAGGCCTCGACCGGGAGGCGCTGGCCACCTCCGCGGCCCAGGCCGAGCACATCTACGTGCACTTCCTTCCGATCAAGGACTCCTGGGTCTGGCAGATCCCGATCACCGACAAGATCACCAGCGTCGGTGTGGTGACCCAGAAGAAGCGCTTCAAGGAGGGCAGCGGCGATCTCGACGAATTCTTCTGGGAGTTCGTGGGCAGCCGCCCCGAGCTGAACGACGCACTGAAGGGCTGCCGCCAGCTGCGCCCGCTGAAGGCGGAGGGCGACTACAGCTACTCGATGAAGGAGATCATCGGCGACCGCTACGTCCTGATCGGCGACGCCGCCCGCTTCGTGGACCCGATCTTCTCCAGCGGTGTCAGCGTGGCGCTCAACAGCGCCCGTATCGCCTCGCAGGACATCATCGCGGCGCACGCGGCCGGCGACTACGGCAAGGAGCGGTTCACCGCGTACGAGACCAAGCTCCGCCGTGCGGTGCGGTACTGGTACGAGTTCATCTCCATCTACTACCGCCTGAACGTCCTGTTCACCGCCTTCGTCCAGGACCCCCGCTACCGCACGGACGTCCTGAAGATGCTGCAGGGCGATGTGTACGACGACGAGGAGCCGAAGGCACTCATCGCGATGCGCGAGGCGGTGGCCGCGGTCGAGGCCAACCCCGATCACCTTTGGCACCCCTACCTCGGCACGCTCAAGGCGAGCGGCTGACGGATCCGTACGACTCGTAGTCGTACGACGCCTTCGACATCCCCACCCGAAAGCGGGGCCAGGGCCGGCACATCCCCCAGCCGGTCCTGGCCCCTGGGGCTTCACCGTGCATCGCCGCGATTCGGCGCGGTCATGGACCGCCGACCGTCATCGCCGTCAGCCGCCGCGGTCATGAACCGCCGTCAGTCACCGCCGTAAGCCATCGCGGTCATTCCAGAGAGGCAGATCATGCCCAGCAATCCCCTTGATCCCAGCGCGGGCCGCCCGGTCGTCCTGCTCGCCGAGGAGTTGTCGCCCGCCGCCGTCGCGGTGCTCGGTGAGGACGTCGAGGTGCGGTCCGTCGACGGCACCGACCGTGCCGCGCTGTTGACGGCGCTCGCGCACACCGACGCGATCCTGGTGCGCAGCGCCACGCGGATGGATCGCGAGGCCATTGCCGCCGCGCCGCGGCTGAAGATCATCGCCCGGGCGGGAGTCGGCCTGGACAACGTGGACGTCGCGGCCGCCACCGAAGCCGGCGTCCTCGTCGCCAACGCACCGTCCGCCAACACCACGAGCGCCGCCGAACTCGCCTGCGCCCTGCTGCTCGCGGTCGCCCGCAACGTCCCGCAGGCCGGCGCGGCGCTGAAGGGCGGCTCCTGGCAGCGCTCACACTTCACGGGAGTCGAGGTCTCCGGCAAAGTACTCGGCGTCGTCGGCCTCGGCCGTATCGGCAGCCTGGTCGCGCGGCGGATGGCCGCCTTCGGCATGACGGTGGTGGGTTACGACCCGCAGGTGACCGCGGCCGACGCGGCCGCGGCAGGAGTGCGCCTGCTGCCCCTCGACGAGGTCCTGGAGCAGGCCGACTTCCTCACCGTCCATGTGCCGCGCACGCCCGAGACCACGGGCCTGATCGGCTTCGACGCGCTGCACCGGGTGAAGCCGTCCGTGCGCATCGTGAACACCTCGCGCGGTGGCGTCATCGACGAGAACGAGCTGTACGCGGCGCTGAAGGAGGGGCGTGTCGCGGGCGCCGGGCTCGATGTGTTCGCGAACGAACCCTGCACCGACTCACCGCTGTTCGACCTGGAGAACGTGGTGGTCACCCCGCACCTGGGCGCGGGCACCCACGAGGCGCAGATCAAGGCGGGGACCGCCGCCGCCCAGTCGGTGCGGCTCGCCCTGGCGGGTGAGCACGTGCCCGAAGCCGTCAACCCGCACGGGATACCGCCCTCTGTGAAGGAGGTCACCGGATGATCGCTCAGGGGCCCGCGCCCGTCCTCGGCAACAGCATCGGCCGCTTCGGCCGGAGCAACGCCGTCCATGTGTGGCACGGCCGGGTCACGGACCTGCCCGACCCGGCCGACGTCGCCCTGCTCGACGCCGCCGAACTGCGTACGTACCAGGGTCGCAGCGCGCCGTTCGACGGCCATTACGCGGGGGCGCATGCGGCCGTGCGCCGGATCCTCGCCGATCACTATCTCGGCTGCCCGCCGGCCGCGATCCGGTTCGGCAGGCACCTGTGCCCGCGGTGCGCCGACGGCACGCACGGCCGGCCGAAAGTCGTCGCGCCCGCCACCCGGCTCGACTTCAGCCTCTCCCGGTCCGGGCCGTACTGGCTGCTCGCGGTCACCGCCGGCGGGCAGGTGGGCATCGACATCGAGGTCCATGGCGGGCGCGACCTCGGAGGCATGGCCGAAGTCGCCCTGTCGGACGGCGAGTTGGCGGCCCTCGAAGCCGCCGGGAGCGAGCAGGAGCGGGAGGCGTTCTTCCTGCGCTCCTGGACCCGGAAGGAAGCGATCCTCAAGGCCGCGGGCATCGGGATCGTGGCCGAGCTGCGCAGCCTGGACGTGTTCCCCCAACGGGACGGTCCGGTCAGTATCGCGTACACCGACCCTGCGGTCCGCGGCGTCTGGCGCGTCGAGGACGTCCCCTTGGGCCCCGGTATGTCCGCGGCCGTGGCCCGTGACCACCAGGAAACGGGCCCGGTGCTGCTCCGGTCGTCCACCTCGGCGCTCGCCGCCTGAGAGCCGCCTGCCTTGGCGGTCCTGGGGCCCTGTCTCTGTGGGACAGGGCCCCAAGACATGTCCCACAGAGACAGGGCCCCAGCTGACCCTCACGCGCCGACCATGAGCCGCCCTCTTCCTGGCAGCGCCGGCTCGAGGCCTTCCTCCAGGATCACCTGGTGAGCTCCGCGCAGGGCGGGACCGGGGTCGACCCCCAACTGGTCCCTGAGCAGCCGGCAGCCCTCGTAGAACACGTCAAAGGCCTCCGCCTGCCGGTCACTTCGGTGCAGAGCGATCATCAGCTTCGCCCGGAACGTCTCCCGCAGCGGGTGCGCGCCCACCAACTGGGAGAGCTCACCGACGAGCGCGTGATGGCGACCGAGGAGCAGATCCGCCTCGATACGGCTCTCCAGAACCTCCATACGGGCCAGGTCGATCCGGGACCGCTCGTTGTCGATCAGCGCATCGGTCACGCCCGTGAGGGTGGGGCCGCTCCACAGGTCGAGTGCCGCCCGGAAACGCACCGCCGCACCTTCTATGTCGCGGGTTCCCATCAAGGACTGGCCTTCCTTGGCCAGTTGGTAGAAGTCCTCCAGGTCGAAGCGCGCGCCCGCTCGCTCGATTCGGTAGCCGCGCCCGCAGCGAGTGATCGTCGCGCCGTCGCCGAAATGGCCGCGCAGGCGCGACGCGTACGTATAGATCTGCGCTTGATAAGTGGCCGGGGGCTTTCGTTCCCACAGCACCGCGCCGAGATCCGAGTCGGAGACGACCCAGCCGTCGGCCAGCAAAAGGGTTGCCAGGATGGTCCGTTGTTTGCAACCGCCGAGTGGAGCTTCCACTCCGGCAGACCGCATTCCGACGGGCCCGAGAACACAGAACTCATACATGACCGGCTGTCAGCTCCCATCCGCAGGTCGAGTCGCCTGATTCCCCGGGACGAACCCCGGTACAGCGACAGTGCCAAGCCGGCATGGGCCACGCCCAGTGCTTCCGTACCGGGTCGGTTGTGTATCCGTCAGTGTCTCGATCATGAAGAAAACACATGCCGTGACGCGCGCCCGTAACCCGCGTGAAAAGTTCACCCCCGGGTGGTGACTCCGGCACTGTGTGCCGTTCCCCGCGCTTCGCAGAATCTTCCCCGTACTCATCGAAGCCATCACATGGTGAAGGGAATTGATCAGAATGAACCTCAACTCTCCGCAGGCCGGCGATCTTACGCACACCCCGGCCGACGCCGCTTCGGGCGCCCAGCTGGTGATCGAGAACCTGGACGGGCCGGCGGACACGAGCGGCGTACTGTTCACGGTCACCTACTCCTTCTCCCTTCAGGCCCCGGCGGACTCCGTCGCATGACCTCCACCGGGACACACGGCGACGGCGCGGGCTTCATCGGTTTCAAGAGCCACCTTCGGGTCACCGTGGTCCCCGGAGAGGCCGCCTATCTGCTCTCGCAGCGCGGGGTCACCGCGCTGCGCGGGCACTCCGCGGAGGTGCTCGCACCTCTGCTCGACGGCACCCGTGACCGGCAGGCGGTGCTGCGGGAAGCCACCTCGGCCCTGGAGCCGGCCGCGGCGCAGGCGGCGCTCGCCGCGCTCGAGTCGGCGGGGCTGCTCCGGCTGCACACCGCCTCGGCGCCCCTGGCGGCCGAGGCGCCCCCGGCCGCCGCGGCCGCCGAGGCGTACTGGGACCTCGCCGGCCTCGACGGCGGCCGGGCAGCGCGCGAAGTGGCCGCGGCCCAGGTACGGATCGTGGCGCTGCCCGGCACCGATTCGGACCGGCTGCACACGGCGTTACGGGAGTCCGGGATCCGGGTCGCACCGGCCGGCGAGGCGGCCGCCTTCACCCTCGTACTCTGCGAGGACTATCTCGACCCGGCCCTGCGGGACATCGACAACGCACTGCGGGCCGAAGGCCTGCCCTGGCTCCTCGTCCGCACGGGCGGCGCCGACCCGTGGGTGGGGCCGGTGTTCCGGCCCGACGCCGGACCCTGCTGGTCCTGCCTGGCCCCGCGGCTACGCGGACACCGCCGCTCCGAGGTGGTGCTGCAGCACCACCTCGGCCTCGACGGCCCCGCGGGCAGGCCGGCCGTCGGGCTGCCCGCGGGGGCGTCGGCGGCCGTCCAGCTGGCCGCACTCGAGACGGCGAAGTGGCTGGCCGGGATCCGGCACCCCGGCCAGAGCGCCGTGCACGTCCTCGACACCCTGCGGCTCACCACGGACGCGCACCCCGTGGCCACGCTGCCGCAGTGCCCGGTGTGCGGTGATCCGGAGCTGGTCGCCCGGCAGGTGCGCGCCCCCTACGTACCGGTGTCCAGGCCCAAGGCGGACCAGGACTCCGGCGGCCACCGGGCGCTCACCCCTCAGCAGATGCTCGACCGCTACGGCCACTTGGTCGACCCGGTCACCGGCATCATCAAGGACATCAGCCGGGCCCGTAACTGCCCGGACTTCGTGGAGTCCTACCTCTCCGGCCATAACCTGGCCATGGGCGCGGCCTCCCTGGCCGGGCTGCGCGCCGGTCTGCGCGCGCTCAGCGGCGGCAAGGGCATCACCGAGACCGACGCGAGAACCAGCGCGCTGTGCGAGGCGGTCGAGCGCTACAGCGGCACCCGGCACGGCGACGAGCCGGTGGTGGTGGACAGTTACGCCGCGCTCGGACCGGCCGCCGTGCACCCGCGCGAGTGCCAGCTGTACGCGGACCTCCAGGTGCGCGACCGGGACGCGTGGAACGCGGCCGGGTCCTGGCTGACCCATGTCCCCGAGCCGTTCGCGGATGACCGTCCCACCGAGTGGACTCCGGTGTGGTCGCTGACCACCAACACCCAGCGGCTGCTGCCCACTTCGATGCTCTACTTCGGTCAGGGCCCGGCCCCCGACGGCCTGTGCGCCGACTCCAACGGCAATGCCGCCGGCAGCAGCCGGGAGGACGCGCTGCTGCAGGGATTCCTGGAACTGGTGGAGCGCGACGCCGTGGCGCTGTGGTGGTACAACCGGCTGCGCCAGCCGGCCGTGGACCTGGACAGCGCGGACGACCCCTATGTCGAGCGCGTACGATCCGGCTGCCGGCAGGCCGGCCGCGAGGTGTGGGCGCTCGATCTCACCTCCGACTTCGGCATCCCGGTGGTCGCGGCGCTCTCCCGGCGCGTCGACTCCCCTGCCGAGGAGATCGTGTTCGGCTTCGGCGCCCACTTCGACCCGCGGATCGCGCTGCGCCGGGCACTCACCGAGATGGGCCAGCTGCTGCCCGCGGTCACCCCCGGACCGAACGGCAGCGGTTACGCCATCACCGACCCGGAGCCGGTGCGCTGGTGGCGGACCGCGACCGTCGCCAACCAGCCTTATCTGGCGCCGGACCCGCACGTATCAGCCAGCCTGGCGCACGGCCGTCTCTTCCAGCCCCGCACCGATCTGAGCGACGATGTGGCAGCGGTCACCGAACTGGTCCGCGACCGCGGTATGGACCTGCTCGTACTCGATCAGACCCGTCCGGACCTGCAACTGCCCGTGGTGAAGGTGATCGTGCCCGGGATGCGGCACTTCTGGCCGCGGTTCGCGGACGGCCGGCTGTTCGATGTTCCGGTCGCCCTGGGCCGGCTGGCCGAGCCGACCCGCTACACCGATCTGAACCCCGTACCCATGTTCGTCTAGCCCCGCATCATCCAAGCGCACGGGCCTGCCTTGGCCTATTATCACAGTGCGCTTAGACCTGTGGGCAAGCGAAGGGGGCAGAAGATTGATGTCGGCACAGCACGGTTCAGAGCAGGCGGATGCCGGGATCGGGGAATCTCCGGAAAAGGCGGGGGAACTAACGCACTTAGGCCAGCCTGAGCCTCCCGCACCACGCCTCGCCCGCGCCATTCTGCTCGCCGCACTGGGCAGCTTCCTGGTCATCGCCATGCTCAACGTGCTCGCCGCCGAGATGAGCGTCGGCATGAGCGCGATGGCACTGACCTGCCTGGCCGCCATCTTCGCGCTGCAGCTCAGACACTCACGTCCGGACGCGGACCGAGCCTCCAGGCAGCAGAAGTTCGCCACCCTGGGGGCTCAGGCACTTCTTACCTATCTGCCCATCCTGGTCTTCCGGGCCCAGTGGGGCGGAATGGCTGGTTTCTTCGCCGGCTCCCTGCTCCTTCTGCTGCCGCCGAGGATCGCCTGGCCCGCATATGCGGCAGTGGGTCTTTCGATGCTGCTGCCGCCGGTCCTCGACGGCCGTTCGGTGCTCGACAGTGTCTATCTGTGCCAGTCCACGCTGTTGACCGGTGTGGTGGTGTTCGGTCTCACCCGCCTCGCCGACCTGGTGCACGTCCTGCACGACACCCGGGGCCGGCTTGCCCGGATGGCCGTCACCAAGGAACGGCTGCGCTTCGCCCGCGACTTGCACGATCTGCTCGGCTACAGCCTCTCCGCGATCACGCTGAAGAGCGAGCTCATTCACCGTCTGATCCCAGGTAATTCACAGCGCGCCCTCACGGAGATACGCGAAGTCCTCGCCATTTCCCGGCAGTCGCTCGCAGACGTGCGTACCGTCGCCAGCGGCCTGCGCGACATGTCCCTGGTGGAAGAGGTCAACGCCGCCGAGGGGCTGCTGATCGCCGCGGACGTCGACACCCGTGTCACGCTGCAGCAAGGCACGATGAGTCAGCAGGTCAGCACCGTCCTCGCGGCTGTACTGCGCGAGGCGGTCACCAACCTGCTGCGGCATTCCAAGGCCGACAGCTGTGTGATCGAGGCGGTGCAGCAGGGCGGCCGGATCCGGCTGCTCGTCGAGAACAACGGCGTACAGCCCGACTACCGGGACCTGTCCGTGCACAGCGGCAGCGGCCTCGGCAACCTCGCCTCCAGGATGCGCGAGATCTCCGGCGAACTGCACACCGACCGCGGCCCGGACGGCACCTTCCGGCTCGTGGCCGAGGCCCCGGCCTTCCCCGATCGAAACCGGTCCGACACCGACGCCATGGCATCGGCCACCCGAGAAGCAGCGGCCTGAGACACAACCCCGCGAGAAACAGCGCACCCGGCCGCACCCCCCGAGAAAACAGCACCCCCGGCCGCACCCACCGAGAAGCAACGGACCGAGCCGCCGAAGGAGATCCGTACGTGGCCATACGCCTGCTCCTGGCCGAGGACATGAACATGGTGCGCGGCGCGCTGGTCGCACTGCTGAGCCTGGAGGACGACATGGAGGTGGTCGCAGAGCTGGCGCGCGGCGACCAGATCGTGCCCACCGCGCTCGACTGCCGTCCCGACGTAGCGATCATCGATATCGACCTGCCCGGGCTCGACGGCCTCAACGCCGCCGCCCGGCTGCGGGAGAAGCTGCCCGAGTGCCGGACGCTGATCCTCACCAGCCTGGGCCGCCCCGGCACCGTACGCCGCGCGCTCACCGCGCAGGTCAACGGCTACCTGCTCAAGGACGCCCCACCGCACGAACTGGCCGATGCGATCCGCCGGGTGGTCGCCGGCCAGCGCGTCATCGACCCGCAGCTCGCCCTCGATGTCTGGGGCTCCGCGGAGAACCCGATGACGGAGCGGGAGACGGAAGTACTGCGGCTCGCCGCGGAGGGACTCGAGGCCGGCGAGATCGCCAAGCAGCTGCAACTGGCCCGCGGGACGGTACGCAACTACCTCACCTCGGCGGTCACGAAGCTCCTGGCCCGCAACCGGGTGGACGCGATCCGGATCGCCCGGGATGCGGGGTGGCTGCCGTAACTCGGGGGTGGCTGCTGCCCTGGGTTTCCGGGGTGGCGGCCGCAGTACGCTTCCAGGCCGCTGCTGCCGTACGGCTCCAGGGCCGCCGCTGCCGTACGTCTGACGACGGGTCATGCGCTGTGGCGAGGCCCGGCGCGACCGAGGATCTGCGGGCGCGGCCGGTCACCCTCCGCCTTGGTGGCCATGCCGGCCGCCGCGAGATAGTCCAGGATCCGCTCCGTGACCCCTGCGGGCAGCGCCAGCGCGGCCGAGGCCTGGTCCGGGGTGACCGGCCAGACCAACAGCCCGAGCACCCACACCACTTCCGGCCGGTGCACCTGCACGCGATACGAGGCATCAGGCGCCTGTACGGAGACACCGTCGCGCCCGACGGAGAGCGACACCCCACCGGGCAGCCGCACCAACTCCTGTCCCGGCAGCGGCGCGAGCGCGAAATGCGCGACCGGGGACACCGGCATCGCCGAGAGCAGCGGTCCGCTCAGGTCGTCGATGCCCAGCGTACGGACGATGAGGTGCGACAACCGCTCCAGATGAAGCAGCAGATAGTGCCCGTCGCCCTGATCCGCGGCCGGCGCCCGCCCCCCGTTCTCCTCGGGCTCGAGCCCGGCCTCGAGGTTCGCGAGCCGCACCGGCCCCAACTCCAGTCGGTGCAAGGCCTCTTCGAGCGCAGGATGCGGGGCGGAGACCCGCTCGCTCCCCCACGGCCCGGTGAGCACCAGCTCGCCCTCCAGGTCCCCCGGCTCAACCACCACCCCCTCAACCAGTGACCAGAGGTCGACGGTGCACCCGTCGACGTCGTCCGGCATGACAACCTCCTCTTGGCCCCTTTCGCGCGAACGCCGAACCGCGTTCACCGTGCGTCTCAATTGTGGCCGCGCCCCCCGTACCGCAGAAACCGATCCCCTCACAGGCTCGGCATGAAGATGTCACGCCACGACCCGGGGTTCCTGAGTCCCTGAGTCCCTGAGTCCCTGAGTCCCTGAGTCCCTGAGTGACCGGACGCCCCATCTCCCCTAGGGGACGTCTCCGGGATCTTCACGGGGCCGCGACTCCTGGCACACGGCCGCCTCGCCGCACGACCGCACAGCCGCCTCACCACACGACCGCACTGCCCAACTGCTCCCCGTTCGCAGGCGATACGGCCGCACGCGGTCGCCCCGCACACGCGCAGCGACCTCTTGCTTGCCCAGAGCTTGGGAGACAACCCCTAAGGCGCGCCTCCGGGTAGGCCCCGGGTACATCCCGATAGTCCGGAACGCCTCGGTCCGCGACCGTGGAACCATGACAACGACAGAGCGCACCCCCCGCCGCCTCGCCGTCCTGATCCCCCTCCTGCTGCTGTCGTACGGCGTGCTGCGCCTGATCGACGGCATGGACGGCGACCACGGTCCGGGCCTGGCATGGAACCTCGGTCACACGTTCTTCCTGGCCGCCTTCCTCCTCCTCGGCGCCTTGATCGTGGTGCTCCACCGGCAAGTCCCCGGGACCACCCCCCGTATGCGAACTGCCGCCAACACCGCCGCGGTTGCGGGCCTGGCCGGCGCCGCCTGCTTCATCTGGGTCATCCTCGGCGACCTCAGCCCCGCCCTCGCCGACGCCGCCCCGCTCCCCGCCCCGCTGGAGCTCGCCGGCCCGCTCGCCTTCCAAGGCGGCCTGCTCACGCTCCTGACGGTGCTCGCGACCGTCCGCCCGAGGCGACTGCCCGCCTGGACCCCGGTCCTGACCTTCGTCTCCTTCGCTTTGATCACGGTCAACCTCGACCTCCTCCCCCTCGCGGCCCTCACCCTCCTGGCCGCCCTCGCTCCCCTGGCCTCCCCCCGCGCCACCCCGAACACCCGGACCCACCAGGACGTTTGGGCAAGCACCAGGACGGCGCTCAAGGGTCGCTGAGCCCTGAGCCCTTGCCGACCTGGTGACGAGGCCGGCGCGTTGGGCCCCATGTGGGCCAGGGAGAATCCGTATAGCCCCCGCAAAGGTTTCGAATAACTGCTCCTTCCAGCCTGAGGCGTGCCGCGCCGGGAGACACCCGGCGCCCCCACTCGCTGGAGGACTCAGATGCGTCGTCGCCTTGCGACCCTGCTCGCCACCGCAGTGTCCGGAATCATTGTTCTTGCCTCCCCGGCCACCGCCGCACCGGCCGACAAGCCCCAGGTACTGAGCAGTTGGACGCAGACCAGCGCGACCAGCTACAACGCCTGGGTCGCAGCGCGCGCCGACCAGGGCGCCTGGTCGGCCTACGGCTTCGACTGGTCGACCGACTACTGCAGCTCCTCCCCCGACAACCCCTTCGGCTTCCCCTTCCAGACGTCCTGCGCACGCCACGACTTCGGCTATCGCAACTACAAGGCGGACGGCACGTTCAGCGCCAACAAGTCCCGCCTGGACGACGCCCTCTACGCCGACCTCAAGCGTGTCTGCTCCGGCTACTCCGGCCTGACGAAGACCTCCTGCGACTCCACCGCCTGGACGTACTACCAGGCCGTAAAGGCCTTCGGCTCCAGCTCCGCGGTCGACGGCGCCAAGGTGGCCTGACCTGGACCTGACCGTCCAACGGTGCAGGAACCTGGCGGCGGCCTCCCCGAATTTGACCCGACGAAGCCCTCCAGCCTGCACAAACGCAGGCCAGAGGGCTCCTCGAACGGCCGCGAAGAGCGGACCACCCCTCTCACGAGCACCAGTCACGCTGCGCCGGTCTCGCGCATCGGTCGGCTCAGGTAGGGAACTCCGGTCACGGCGAACAGGGCGGACCCCATCTGCATCGCGGTGACGGCGGCTTCCCACGTCTCACTCTCCGCCGCGCGCGGGTCGGTGAGGCTGTGGGCGAGAAGGGACATGATCGCCGAGCCGAAGGCAGCGTCGAAGCACCCTCCCCGCTGACTCACCGTTCAACGCCACCCAGCCCATATCCAGCTGGCGTACAGCGAACGACGGATGACGTCAGGTGACGAACCGTCGGGTCATCCAGCCGAAATCCAGCCACGGACACGCGAACGGGGTCGACCCGAAACCGGGCCGACCCCATCTGACCTGGCAGTTTGCTAAATCGCCGGATCCACGGTCATGCGTGGCCTACACATTGAACCGGAACTCCACGACGTCCCCGTCCTGCATCACGTACTCCTTGCCCTCCATGCGGGCCTTGCCCTTGGCGCGGGCCTCGGGGACCGAGCCCGTCGTGACCAGGTCCTCGAAGGAGATGACCTCGGCCTTGATGAAGCCCTTCTGGAAGTCGGTGTGGATGACACCGGCGGCCTCGGGGGCGGTGGCGCCCTTCTTGATGGTCCAGGCGCGGGATTCCTTGGGGCCGGCCGTGAGGTAGGTCTGCAGGCCGAGGGTGTCGAAGCCGACGCGGGCGAGGGTGGCGAGGCCCGGCTCCTCGGCGCCGACCGACTCCAGGAGCTCCATCGCGTCCTCCTCGTCGAGCTCGGCGAGGTCCGCCTCCAGCTTGGCGTTGAGGAAGATCGCCTCGGCGGGGGCGACCAGGGCGCGCTGCTCGTTCTTGAAGTCTTCGTCGACCAGCTCGTCCTCGTCGACGTTGAAGACGTACAGGAACGGCTTGGTGGTGAGCAGGTGCAGGTCGTGCAGCAGCTCCTCGTTGCCGGAGCCCTGGACGATGCCCGCCGAGAAGAGGGTGTCGCCCTTCTCCAGGATCTCCTTCGCCGCCTCGACCGCCGCGACCTTCGGCGCGACGTCCTTCTTGATCCGCGACTCCTTCTGGAGGCGCGGAAGAACCTTCTCGAGGGTCTGGAGGTCGGCGAGGATCAGCTCGGTGTTGATCGTCTCGATGTCGTCCTTGGGCGAGACCTTGCCGTCGACGTGGACGACGTTCTCGTCCTTGAAGGCGCGGATGACCTGGCAGATCGCGTCGGACTCACGGATGTTCGCCAGGAACTTGTTGCCCAGGCCCTCACCCTCGGAGGCGCCCTTCACGATGCCGGCGATGTCGACGAAGTCGACGGTCGCCGGGAGGACGCGCTGCGAACCGAAGATCTCGGCCAACTTGGTGAGGCGGGCGTCCGGGACGCCGACCACGCCCACGTTGGGCTCGATCGTGGCGAACGGGTAGTTGGCCGCCAGCACGTCGTTCTTGGTCAGGGCGTTGAAAAGGGTCGACTTGCCGACATTCGGCAGACCGACGATTCCGATCGTGAGCGACACGTTGCGACTTCCCGTACGTGAGAGGACTGGAGACCAGGGGGCCGATCCACCAGTCTACGGCGTGCCGCGCCCCGCCCCGGCGATGCATCGAACGCTTGGCCAAGCTCGGCCCAACGGCGTGTCTGATGGCCTATTCGACAGATAAACCGACCTAAGTTGGTCCAGTGGAGCAACACAGGACGCGACCCCAGCAGCACGGACCGCGACGCGGTACGCCACCGCCGCCCCTGCCCCCGCAGGGCGGCCGCGGCGGGGCGGCGCGGTCCGCCCGGCCGTCCGGTCCAGGGCCGTCCTCCCGTCCCGTGGGGATGGGTGCTCCCACCCGCGGGCCCGCGCAGCGTCGCCCGGCCCCGGTACGGCGGCCCGCTCCACCGGTCGTGCAGGCCGTACGGCGGCTGCCCAACCCGCGGCTGACCGGGCTGGGCGGCGGGCTGTTCTGCGGGGCGGTGATGTTCCTGGTCGGCTCTCTCGACCAGCTGCTGTTCGGCGGGGCGCTGACGGTGTACAGCGTGCTGTTCCTGCCGGTGTCCGCGCTGACCGCGGTGTGGGTGCGCAAGGGCGACCTGGTGACCGCGCCGGTCGTCGTGCCGATCGCCTTCGCGGTGGGGCTGCTGCCGGTGGCCGACGGCAGCGGCGGGATCGGGAGCCGGCTGATGGGACTGGTCACCGGGCTCGCCACCCAGGCCGGGTGGCTGTACGGCGGAACGCTCGTCGCCGGGCTGATCTCGACCGTGCGAAGGGTCCGCCTGGTGAATCAGCGCCGGCGACTCCGGTGAATGCCGGTCGCGCGGTGAGTGCGGTGCGTGCGGTGGCTCCGTCCGGCCGGTGGGTCTGAGCAGCCTTGACGGACTCCGGTGCGGTATCGCGCCCCGTAAGGGGCGCGGGGCTGTGTCGACATGCGGCTCCGCCGCGTGGGAGCGACCAGCCCCCACCGGCCCGCGGGTTCGTCACCGCGCTTCCAGCGGAGCGCTCAGCCCTCCTTCAGGGCCCGCATCGCCGCCCCCACGATCCCCGCGTTGTTCTGCAGCTGCGCCGGGACGATCTCCGCCTTGATGCCCTCGATGAGGTGCAGGAACTTGTCCGACTTGCGGCTGACGCCGCCGCCGATGATGAACAGCTCGGGCGAGAACAGCATCTCGACATGGGCGAGGTACTTCTGGACGCGGTGGGCCCACTGCTCCCACGTCAGTTCGTGGTCCTCCTTGGCCTTGCTGGAGGCGTGCTTCTCCGCGTCGCGGCCGTGGAGCTCGAGATGGCCCAGCTCGGTGTTGGGGACGAGGACGCCGTCGATGAAGAGGGCGCTGCCGATGCCGGTGCCGAAGGTCAGCAGGATGACCGTGCCCCCGCGGCCCCGGCCGGCGCCGAACTGCATCTCGGCCACGCCCGCCGCGTCCGCGTCGTTGACCACGGTCACCGGGAGGCCGCCCAGCCGTTCGCCGAACAACGCCCGCGCGTCCGTGTCGATCCAGCTCTTGTCCACATTGGCTGCCGTGCGGATGGTGGCCCCGCCCGTGACCACGCCCGGGAAGGTGAGCCCGACCGGGCCCTTCCAGCCGAAGTGGTCGATGACCTGCTTCACCCCGTCGGCCACCCCGTCAGGAGTCGCCGGGCGCGGGGTGAGCACCTTGCACCGCTCCTGGGCCAGGTCGCCTCTGTCCAGGTCCACAGGAGCGCCCTTGATCCCGGATCCACCGATGTCCACGCCGAAGATCTGCATGGCTCTACGTTACGACGTGGGACTGACAGTCACTCCGCGGAGTCGGCTGAAGTGCCGGCCCCGCCGCGCTCGGCGACCAGGGCCGCCGCCTCGTCGCGCAGGTCGCGGCGGAGTTCCTTCGGCAGGGAGAAGGTGATGGACTCCTCGGCCGCCTTGACGATCTCGACGTCCCCGTAGCCGCGCTCGGACAGCCACTCCAGGACCTCCTCGACCAGCACCTCCGGCACCGACGCGCCCGAGGTGACGCCGACCGTCGTCACCCCCTCCAGCCAGGTCTCGTCGATCTCGTGGGCGAAGTCCACGAGGTACGCCTCGCGTGAGCCGGCGAGCTTGGCGACCTCGACGAGCCGCTTGGAGTTGGAGGAGTTGCGCGAGCCGACCACGATCACGAGTTCCGCCTCGGCGCCCATCTGCTTCACGGCGAGCTGGCGGTTCTGCGTGGCGTAGCAGATGTCGTCGCTCGGCGGGGAGATGAGCTGCGGGAACTTCTCCTTGAGCGCGTCGACCGTCTCCATGGTCTCGTCGACCGAGAGAGTGGTCTGCGAGAGCCAGACGACCTTGGACGGGTCGCGGACCTCGACCTTGGCGACGTCCGCGGGGCCGTCGACGAGCTGGATGTGGTCGGGGGCCTCGCCGGAGGTGCCGATGACCTCCTCGTGGCCCTCGTGCCCGATCAGGAGGATGTCGAAGTCCTCGCCCGCGAAGCGGACGGCTTCCTTGTGGACCTTGGTGACCAGCGGGCAGGTCGCGTCGATGGTGGCGAGACGGCCGCGCTCGGCCTCCTCGTGGACGACGGGGGCCACGCCGTGCGCGGAGAACATGACGATGTTCCCCTCGGGCACCTCCTCCGTCCGTTCGACGAAGATGGCGCCCTTCTTCTCCAGGGTCTGCACGACGTACTTGTTGTGGACGATCTCGTGCCGGACGTAGATCGGGGCCCCGTACTGCTCCAGGGCTTTCTCGACGGCGATCACGGCGCGGTCCACACCCGCGCAGTAACCACGGGGGGCGGCGAGCAGGACACGGCGGCCAGGCGAAGCAGTCATGGCAACCATCGTAAGGCCGCGTTCGGTGGGTCAGAGATCGCGTGCTCCCCCGTGCGCGGGGAGACTGACGGCGAGCCGGGAAGGGTCGCGACGCGCGGAGGCACTGATGTCCGACATCGGCACGACGGCCCGTGTCGCCGAAGAGGAACACGACCTGCGGCGCAGCCTCGGCTTCCGGGACCTGGTCGTCTACGGCCTGTTGTTCATCGCCCCCATGGCGCCGGTCGGCGTGTTCGGCACGCTGGACGCGAAGTCGCACGGGGCGGTGGCACTGGTGTACGTCGTCGCCACGGTGGCGATGGCGTTCACCGCGTTCAGCTACGCGCAGATGGTGCGGGTCGTCCCCCAGGCGGGGGCGGTGTTCGCGTACGCGCGCGTGGCGCTCGGCAGGGAGGCGGGGTTCATCGCCGGGTGGATGGCGATGCTGGACTACCTCCTGATCCCGGCCGTGGCCTACCTCTTCTCCGGCATCGCGATGAACTCCCTCGTCCCGGAGGTCTCGCGCTGGGTGTGGACGGCGCTCGCGGTCGTCGTCACGACCCTGCTGAACCTGTGGGGCGTACGGGCCGCGGCCCGCGTGGGCTTCCTCGTCCTCGCGATGGAGATCGTGGTCCTCGTCGTGTTCGTCGTCTCGGCGGTCGTCGTCCTCGCGCGCGACGGGGCCGAGCGCGGCTGGCTGTCCCCGCTGACCGGGGACGGCACGCAGGGGGCCTTCGCGCTGTCGGCGGTGATCGGCGCGGTCTCGATCGCCGTCCTGTCGTACCTCGGCTACCCCCAGAGATGGGACGGGTAGGGGCGGCGGGGGCGAAAACGGCCTGGGCCGCATTGTCGGCACCGGCCGTTACTCTCGGGCGCATGGCTGTGAACACGTCCGCGGACGCCCCGCTGCCCGTCGGCGAGGTCTCGCGGCTCATCGGGGGGTGGATCGACCGGCTCGGCGCGGTGTGGGTCGAGGGGCAGATCACCCAGTTGTCGCGGCGCCCGGGCGCGGGCGTCGTGTTCCTGACGCTGCGCGACCCGTCGTACGACATCTCCGTCAGCGTCACCTGCTACCGGCAGGTGTTCGACGCGGTCGCCGACGTCGTCGGTGAGGGCGCGCGGGTCGTCGTACTGGCGAAGCCGGAGTGGTACGCACCGCGCGGGCAGCTGTCGCTGCGGGCCGCCGAGATCAGGCCCGTGGGCGTCGGCGAGCTGCTGGCCCGGCTGGAGCATCTGAAGAAGTCCCTCGCCGAGGAGGGGCTGTTCGCGCCCGAGCGGAAGAAGGCGCTGCCCTTCCTGCCGCAGCTCATCGGGCTGGTCTGCGGCCGCGCCTCCGCCGCGGAGCGTGACGTGCTGGAGAACGCCCGGCACCGCTGGCCGGCCGTCCGCTTCGAGGTGCGCAACGTCGCCGTGCAGGGCGTGCACGCCGTCCCGCAGGTCGTGCAGGCCGTGAAGGAGCTCGACGCGACCGACGCCGTGGACGTGATCATCGTCGCGCGCGGCGGCGGCAGTGTGGAGGACCTGCTGCCGTTCTCCGACGAGCAGCTGGTCCGCGCGGTCGCCGCCTGCCGTACGCCGGTCGTGTCGGCCATCGGGCACGAACCCGACACCCCGCTCCTCGACTACGTGGCCGACCTGCGGGCCTCGACCCCGACCGACGCCGCGAAGAAGGTCGTACCGGACGTCGGCGAGGAGTACGAGCGGGTGCGGATGCTGCGCGACCGGGCGCGGCGGTGTGTGGAGGCGATCGTCGAGCGGGAGGAGCGCGGGCTCGCCCATGCGCTCGGCCGGCCCTCGATGGAGGATCCGCAGCGGATGATCGACGAGCGGGCCGACCAGGTGTCGGCCCTGCTCGACCGGGGCAGGCGGACCCTGGGCCACCTCCTCGACCGGGCCGACTCCGAGCTGACGCACACCCACGCGCGCGTGGTGGCCCTCTCCCCCGCGGCGACGCTCAAGCGGGGCTATGCCGTGCTCCAGAAGGCGGACGGGCATGTCGTCCGCGACCCGGGCGAGGTGGCGGCGGACGAGGCGCTGCGGGCGCGGGTCGCCGAGGGCGAGTTCAACGTACGAGTCGATCTTTAGGGTGAGTGAATGACCGGCAAAGTGGATGAAGCGCTCGGGTACGAGCAGGCCCGCGACGAGCTGATCGAGGTCGTACGGCGGCTGGAGGCGGGGGGTACGACGCTGGAGGAGTCCCTCGCGCTCTGGGAGCGGGGGGAGGAGCTGGCCAAGGTGTGCCGGCGGTGGCTCGAGGGCGCGCGGGCGCGGCTGGACGCGGCGCTGGCCGGGGAAGCCGAGGGAGAGGAAGCGGAGTAGGCGTCGGTGACGCCTGTGAAGCGGGTCACCACGCCCCGACTTTCGTTGAAGGTTGAACTTCTCTTCCCGTATGGTCAGTGCCGTCAGCCGGTCCTGACCCTCAGGGCCGGACGCACATCCCCGAGAAGGTTCAGATGTCTCTCGTTCTCGACCCCGCCGCCCAGGACCTGCTGTTCCGCGAGGCCCGCACCGCGAACACCTTCACCGACGAGCCGGTGACCGACGAGCAGGTGCAGGCGATCTACGACCTGGTCAAGTACGGCCCGACCTCCATGAACCAGTCGCCGCTGCGCGTCACCCTGGTCCGCTCCGCCGAGGCCCGCGAGCGCCTCGTGCAGCACCTGGCCGAGGGCAACCAGAAGAAGACCGCCGCCGCCCCGCTGGTCGCGATCCTCTCCGCCGACAACGAGTTCCACGAGGAGCTGCCCCAGCTCTTCCCGCACTTCCCCCAGGCCAAGGACGCCTTCTTCGGTGAGCGCACGGTGCGCGAGCCCAGCGCCGCGCTCAACGCCACCCTGCAGGCCGCCTACTTCATCATCGGCGTCCGCGCCGCCGGTCTGGCCGCCGGTCCGATGACCGGCCTCGACTTCGAGGGCGTCCGCAAGGAGTTCCTCGACGACGACCACACCCCGCTGATGGTCGTCAACATCGGCAAGCCGGGCCCGGACGCCTGGTTCCCGCGCTCCCCGCGCCTGGCCTACGACGAGGTCGTCACCACCGTCTGATCGCGGTCCGCAGGTATGACGAGAGGGGCCCCCGGCGCTGTGCCGGGGGCCCC
>NZ_JBEOXO010000027.1:0-138302 GCF_040296605.1 Streptomyces sp. NPDC002088
TCCCCGGGGGGGGCTCCCCGCCGGGGGCCGGGCCCGGGGGGGCCCCCCCCGGGTCGCGGGGCGGGGGCCCCCCCCCCCGCTCCACGGGCCGGGGGGGGGGGCCGGAACTTCACGGTTCCGGCCACCCCGGCGGCACGTTTCTGCTGAGGCTGGGCCCCGCTCAGCTCTCCTCGTGGGAGACCGCGCGGCGCGCGTCCGCGTCGAGGACGCCCCAGCTGATCAGCTGCTCGGTGAGCACCGAGGGCGACTGGTCGTAGATGACGGCGAGGGTGCGCAGGTCGTCCTGGCGGATCGAGAGCACCTTGCCGTTGTAGTCACCGCGCTGCGACTGGATCGTGGCCGCATAGCGCTGCAGGGGGCCCGCCTTCTCGACCGGCACATGGGCGAGGCGCTCCAGGTCGAGCACCAGCTTCGGCGGCGGTTCGGCGGCGCCGCCAGGGGTGGTGCCCGGCAGCAACTCCTGTACGGGAACGCCGTAGAAATCCGCCAGCTCGGCAAGGCGCTGTACGGTCACGGCACGGTCACCGCGCTCGTACGAACCGACCACGACCGCCTTCCAGCGTCCCTGGGACTTCTCCTCGACACCGTGGAGGGAAAGGCCCTGCTGGGTGCGGATGGCCCGGAGCTTGGCCCCGAGCTGTTTGGCGTATTCGCTGGACATATAGCTCCCCGGCACTGGGTCGACGCGGCTGGCTTTGATTCCATGCCACGCAGTTGGTAACTCACTGTGAGGTTACGCAGCGTGATTCTTCTGCGTCAAGCCGAATGGTCCACACCGACGCTTCCGTGGTATCCACGATCGGTTACGCCAAGGGGGTGATCAGGGGTGTCGTCCCGGCCTGCTAACGTGGATGGCGCAATCCCGACGTCCTTTAAGGTCCGTCCCGTGAGGCGGAGAAGGAGGTCCGTTTCATATGGACACGCAAGGCTCCGATGCCCGGCCCGTTCTCGAAGGCCCCGACATCGCGCGGGTACTGACCCGCATCGCCCACGAGATCGTCGAGCGCGCCAAGGGCGCTGACGACGTGGTGCTCCTCGGCATTCCGACCCGGGGCGTCTTCCTCGCCCAGCGGCTCGCCGTCAAGCTCGAGGAGATCACCGGCCGAAAGATCCCGGTCGGCTCCCTCGACATCACCATGTACCGCGACGACCTGCGCATGCACCCGCCGCGTGCGCTGGCCCGCACCGAGATCCCCGGTGACGGCATCGACGGCCGCCTCGTCGTCCTCGTCGACGACGTGCTCTTCTCCGGCCGCACCATCCGTGCCGCCCTCGACGCCCTGAACGACATCGGGCGTCCGCGCGCGGTGCAGCTCGCGGTCCTCGTCGACCGCGGCCACCGCGAACTGCCCATCCGCGCCGACTACGTCGGCAAGAACCTCCCCACGTCGCTGCGGGAGGCGGTCAGGGTCCAGCTCGCCGAGGAGGACGGTCGCGACACCGTGCTGCTCGGCGCGAAGCAGACCGCCCCGGGCGAGCAGTAGCCACACGACGGCGTACCTCTCCGGCGTACGCCCTCTCGGCACGCCGCCGCCTGCCCGGAATCTCCCGATACTTGAACTGCCTTACGGAGCCTGAAAGATGCAGCGTCATCTCATCTCGGCCGCCGACCTCACCCGCGACGACGCCGTCCTGATCCTCGACACCGCCGAGGAGATGGCCCGGGTGGCCGACCGACCGATCAAGAAACTGCCGACCCTGCGCGGCCGCACGATCGTCAACCTCTTCTTCGAGGACTCGACCCGTACCCGGATCTCCTTCGAAGCCGCCGAGAAGCGACTGTCCGCGGACGTCATCAACTTCTCCGCCAAGGGGTCGAGCGTGTCCAAGGGCGAGTCCCTGAAGGACACCGCCCAGACCCTGGAGGCCATGGGCGTCGACGCCGTGGTCATCCGGCACGGCGCCTCGGGCGCCCCGTACCGCCTGGCCACCTCCGGCTGGATCGACGCCGCCGTGGTCAACGCAGGCGACGGCACCCACCAGCACCCCACCCAGGCCCTGCTGGACGCCTTCACCATGCGCCGCAGGCTCGTCGGCCGCGACGCGGGGATCGGCCAGGACCTCGCGGGCAAGCGGATCACCATCGTCGGCGACGTCCTGCACAGCCGGGTCGCCCGCTCCAACGTCGACCTGCTGCACACGCTCGGCGCCGAGGTCACCCTCGTCGCCCCGCCCACCCTCGTGCCGGTCGGCATCGAGAGCTGGCCCTGCGAGGTGTCGTACGACCTCGACAGCACGCTCCCCAAGTCCGACGCCGTGATGATGCTGCGCGTCCAGCGCGAGCGCATGAACGCCGCCTTCTTCCCGACCGAGCGCGAGTACTCGCGGCGCTACGGTCTCGACGGCGACCGCATGGCGAAGATGCCCGAGCACGCCATCGTGATGCACCCCGGCCCGATGGTCCGCGGCATGGAGATCACCGCCGAGGTGGCCGACTCCGAGCGCTGCACCGTCGTCGAGCAGGTCGCCAACGGCGTCTCCATCCGCATGGCCGTCCTCTACCTGCTGCTCGGCGGCAACGAGCCCGCCCTCAACCACGCCCGCACCACCGAGGAGAAGTAAGAACGATGAGCAAGATCCTGATCCGTGGTGCGAAGGTGCTCGGCGGCGAGCCGCAGGACGTGCTGATCGACGGCGGGACGATCGCCGAGGTGGGCGTCGGTCTCAGCGCCGACGGCGCCGAGGTCGTCGAAGCCGGCGGCAAGGTGCTGCTGCCGGGCCTGGTCGACCTGCACACCCATCTGCGCGAGCCGGGCCGCGAGGACTCCGAGACCGTCCTGACCGGCACGCGGGCCGCCGCCTCCGGCGGTTACACCGCCGTGTTCGCCATGGCCAACACCTTCCCGGTCGCCGACACCGCCGGTGTCGTCGAGCAGGTCTACCGGCTCGGCCAGGAGCACGGCTACTGCGACGTGCAGCCCATCGGCGCCGTCACCGTCGGCCTGGAGGGCAGGAAGCTCGCCGAACTGGGCGCCATGCACGAGTCGGCCGCCGGGGTCACCGTCTTCTCCGACGACGGCAAGTGCGTCGACGACGCCGTGATCATGCGCCGGGCACTGGAGTACGTGAAGGCCTTCGGCGGTGTCGTCGCCCAGCACGCGCAGGAGCCGCGGCTGACCGAGGGCGCCCAGATGAACGAGGGCGTCGTCTCCGCGGAGCTGGGTCTCGGCGGCTGGCCGGCGGTGGCCGAAGAATCGATCATCGCCCGGGATGTCCTGCTCGCCGAGCATGTCGGCTCCCGGGTCCACATCTGCCACCTGTCGACCGCCGGATCCGTCGAGATCGTCCGCTGGGCCAAGTCCCGCGGCATCGACGTCACCGCCGAGGTCACCCCGCACCACCTGCTCCTCACGGACGAGCTGGTGCGCTCGTACAACCCGGTCTACAAGGTCAACCCGCCGCTGCGCACCGAGCGGGACGTGCTCGCCCTGCGCGAGGCACTCGCCGACGGCACGATCGACATCGTCGCCACCGACCACGCCCCGCACCCGCACGAGGACAAGGACTGCGAGTGGGCCGCGGCCGCCATGGGCATGGTCGGCCTGGAGACCGCGCTGTCGGTGGTCCAGGAGACGATGGTCGACACCGGACTGCTCGACTGGGCGGGCGTCGCCGACCGCATGTCCGTCAAGCCGGCACGGATCGGGCGGGCCCAGGGCCATGGACGGCCCGTCTCGGCAGGTGAGCCCGCGAACCTCGTCCTCGTGGACACGGAATACCGTGGGCAGGTGGACCCCGCGGGCTTCGCCTCGCGCAGCCGCAACACCCCCTACGAGGGCCGCGAGCTGCCGGGCCGTGTCACCCACACGTGGCTCCGGGGCAAGGCCACCCTCGTCGACGGGAAGCTCACGTGACACCTGTAATCCTGCTGGCCGCCGAGAAGAAATCGGCCGAGGTCACCGACTGGGCCGCCCGCCTCGGCTGGCTCGTCGGACTCGCGCTCTTCGTCGCGCTCGTCTACTGGCTGATGCGCGAGGGCTGGAAGTGGCGCGGCACGCTCCAGAGCGACCTGCCCGAGCTGCCCAGCGCGCCGGAGGCCCCCGGCCCGGTGAAACTGAGCATGAGCGGCCGCTACCACGGCTCCACCACCGCCGGGCAGTGGCTGGACCGTATCGTGGCGCACGGCCTGGGCACCCGCAGCCGGGTCGAGCTCACGCTGACCGACGCGGGCCTGGACGTCGTACGCCCCGGGGCGACCGACTTCTTCGTCCCGGCCGAGGCGCTGCGCGAGGCACTGCTCGGCAAGGGCATCGCCGGGAAGGTCCTCACCGAGGGCGGCCTGCTCGTCGTGACCTGGGCGCACGGCGACAAGCTGATCGACTCCGGGTTCCGCTCCGACCGCGCGGCGGAGCACAACGAGTGGGTCGATGTCATTAACTCCATGATCAACAAGAAGACGGAAACGGAAGGCGCACGATGACGACCTCCACAAGGGGAACCGGCAAGGTTCCCGCGGTACTCGTCCTGGAGGACGGCCGGGTCTTCCGCGGCCGTGCCTACGGGGCCGTGGGGGAGACCTTCGGCGAAGCGGTCTTCTCCACCGGCATGACCGGCTACCAGGAGACCCTCACCGACCCGTCGTACGACCGGCAGATCGTCGTCGCGACCGCCCCGCAGATCGGCAACACCGGCTGGAACGACGAGGACGACGAGTCCAGCCGCATCTGGGTGTCCGGCTACGTCGTCCGCGACCCCGCGCGCGTGCCCTCCAACTGGCGCGCCAAGCGCTCCCTCGACGACGAGCTCGTCGAGCAGGGCGTGGTCGGCATCTCCGGCATCGACACCCGCGCCCTCACCCGCCACCTGCGCGAGGGCGGCTCCATGCGGGCCGGCATCTTCTCCGGTGCCGCCATCGCGCCGGAAGCCGAGCTCCTCACGCGCGTGCAGGCCCAGCCGCACATGAAGGGCGCGAGCCTGTACGAGGAGGTCGCCACTCCGGAGGCCTACGTCGTCCCGGCGGTCGGCGAGAAGAAGTTCACCGTCGCCGCCATCGACCTCGGCATCAAGGGCATGACCCCGCACCGCATGGCCGAGCGTGGCATCGAGGTGCACGTGCTGCCCGCGACGGCGACCGAGGAGGACGTCTACGCAGTCGCCCCCGACGGGGTGTTCTTCTCCAACGGACCTGGTGACCCGGCGACCGCCGACGGCCCCGTAGCGCTGATGACCGCCGTCCTGAAGCGGAAGACGCCGCTGTTCGGCATCTGCTTCGGCAACCAGATCCTCGGGCGCGCCCTCGGCTTCGGCACCTACAAGCTGAAGTACGGCCACCGCGGCATCAACCAGCCGGTCCAGGACCGTACGACCGGCAAGGTCGAGGTCACCGCGCACAACCACGGCTTCGCCGTGGACGCGCCGCTCGACAAGGTCAGCGAGACGCCCTTCGGCCGCGCCGAGGTGTCCCACGTCTGCCTGAACGACGACGTCGTGGAGGGGCTGCAGCTGCTCGACCAGCCGGCCTTCTCCGTCCAGTACCACCCCGAAGCGGCAGCGGGACCGCACGACGCCGCCTACCTGTTCGACCGCTTCGTATCCCTGATGGAGGGCCAGCGTGCCTAAGCGCACCGATATCCAGTCCGTCCTGGTCATCGGCTCCGGCCCGATCGTCATCGGCCAGGCCGCCGAGTTCGACTACTCCGGCACCCAGGCGTGCCGCATCCTGCGCGCCGAGGGCCTGCGGGTCATCCTGGTCAACTCCAACCCGGCGACGATCATGACCGACCCGGAGATCGCCGACGCGACGTACGTCGAGCCGATCACCCCGGAGTTCGTCGAGAAGATCATCGCCAAGGAGCAGCCGGACGCGCTGCTGCCCACCCTGGGCGGCCAGACGGCCCTCAACACGGCGATCTCGCTGCACGAGAACGGCGTCCTCGAGAAGTACGGCGTCGAGCTGATCGGCGCCAACGTCGAGGCGATCCACAAGGGCGAGGACCGCGAGCAGTTCAAGGCGGTCGTCGAAGAGGTCAACCGCAAGATCGGGCACGGCGAGTCCGCCCGCTCCGTGATCTGCCACACCATGGACGAGGTGCTCGCCGGCGTCGACGAGCTCGGCGGCTACCCGGTCGTCGTCCGCCCCTCCTTCACCATGGGCGGCGCCGGCTCCGGCTTCGCCCATGACGAGGAGGAGCTGCGCCGCATCGCCGGCCAGGGCCTCACGCTCTCCCCGACCACCGAGGTGCTCCTGGAGGAGTCCATCCTCGGCTGGAAGGAGTACGAGCTGGAGCTGATGCGCGACAAGCACGACAACGTCGTGGTCGTCTGCTCCATCGAGAACTTCGACCCCATGGGCGTGCACACCGGTGACTCGATCACCGTGGCGCCCTCGATGACGCTCACCGACCGCGAGTACCAGATCCTGCGCGACATCGGCATCGCCGTGATCCGCGAGGTCGGCGTCGACACCGGCGGCTGCAACATCCAGTTCGCGGTGAACCCGGTCGACGGCCGCGTCATCGTCATCGAGATGAACCCGCGCGTGTCGCGGTCCTCGGCGCTCGCCTCCAAGGCGACCGGCTTCCCGATCGCCAAGATCGCGGCTAAGCTCGCCGTCGGCTACACCCTGGACGAGATCCCGAACGACATCACCCAGGAGACCCCGGCCTCCTTCGAGCCGACGCTCGACTACGTGGTCGTGAAGGCCCCGCGCTTCGCCTTCGAGAAGTTCCCGTCGGCGGACTCGACCCTCACGACCACCATGAAGTCGGTCGGCGAGGCCATGGCCATCGGCCGCAACTTCACCGAGGCGCTCCAGAAGGCGCTGCGCTCGCTGGAGAAGAAGGGCAGCCAGTTCACGTTCGTCGGCGAGCCCGGCGACAAGGCGCTGCTCCTGGAAGAGGCCGTCCGGCCGACCGACGGCCGCATCAACACGGTCATGCAGGCCATCCGCGCGGGCGCCACGCCCGAGGAGGTCTTCGAGTTCACGAAGATCGACCCCTGGTTCGTCGACCAGCTCTTCCTCATCAAGGAGACCGCGGACGAACTGGCCGCGGCCGAGCGCCTGGACGTCGACCTGCTGGCCGAGGCCAAGCGGCACGGCTTCTCCGACCAGCAGATCGCCGAGATCCGCGGGCTGCGCGAGGACGTCGTGCGCGAGGTGCGGCACGCGCTGGGCATCCGCCCGGTGTACAAGACGGTCGACACCTGCGCCGCCGAGTTCGCCGCGAAGACGCCGTACTTCTACTCCTCCTACGACGAGGAGACCGAGGTCGCGCGCCGCGAGAAGCCCGCCGTGATCATCCTGGGCTCCGGTCCGAACCGCATCGGCCAGGGCATCGAGTTCGACTACTCCTGCGTCCACGCCTCCTTCGCACTGAGCGACGCCGGCTACGAGACCGTGATGGTCAACTGCAACCCGGAGACCGTCTCCACGGACTACGACACCTCCGACCGCCTGTACTTCGAGCCGCTGACGCTGGAAGACGTGCTGGAGATCGTCCACGCCGAGTCGCTGGCCGGTCCGATCGCCGGTGTCGTGGTCCAGCTCGGCGGCCAGACCCCGCTGGGCCTGGCGCAGGCGCTGAAGGACAACGGCGTGCCGGTCGTGGGCACTCCCCCCGAGGCCATCCACGCGGCCGAGGACCGGGGCGCCTTCGGGCGCGTGCTCGCGGAGGCCGGCCTGCCGGCCCCGAAGCACGGCACCGCCACCACCTTCGACGAGGCCAAGGCCATCGCGGACGAGATCGGCTACCCGGTCCTCGTACGGCCCTCCTACGTCCTCGGCGGGCGCGGCATGGAGATCGTCTACGACGAGACCCGGCTGTCGTCCTACATCGCCGAGTCGACCGAGATCAGCCCCACCCGGCCGGTCCTGGTCGACCGCTTCCTCGACGACGCGATCGAGATCGACGTCGACGCCCTCTACGACGGTCACGAGCTGTACCTCGGCGGCGTCATGGAGCACATCGAGGAGGCCGGCATCCACTCCGGCGACTCGGCGTGCGCCCTGCCGCCGATCACGCTGGGCGGCTTCGACATCAAGCGCCTGCGGGTCTCGACCGAGGCCATCGCGCGCGGGGTGGGCGTCCGCGGCCTGATCAACATCCAGTTCGCGATGGCGGGCGACATCCTGTACGTCCTCGAGGCCAACCCGCGCGCCTCGCGCACCGTCCCCTTCACCTCGAAGGCGACCGCGGTGCCGCTGGCGAAGGCCGCCGCCCGGATCTCCCTGGGCGCGACCATCGCCGAACTGCGTGCGGAGGGACTGCTTCCGGCGAACGGCGACGGCGGCGAGCTCCCGCTCGACGCGCCGATCTCCGTCAAGGAGGCCGTCATGCCGTGGTCGCGCTTCCGCGACATCCACGGACGCGGCGTCGACACGGTCCTCGGCCCGGAGATGCGCTCCACCGGTGAAGTCATGGGCATCGACTCCGTCTTCGGCACGGCGTACGCCAAGTCGCAGGCGGGCGCGTACGGTCCGCTGCCGACCAAGGGCCGCGCGTTCATCTCGGTGGCGAACCGGGACAAGCGCTCGATGATCTTCCCGGCCCGTGAGCTGGTCGCCCACGGCTTCGAGCTGCTCGCCACGTCCGGCACCGCCGAGGTCCTCAAGCGCAACGGCATCAACGCCACGGTCGTGCGCAAGCAGTCCGAGGGCACCGGCCCGAACGGCGAGAAGACCATCGTCCAGCTGATCCACGACGGCGAGGTCGACCTCATCGTCAACACCCCGTACGGCACCGGCGGCCGCCTCGACGGCTACGACATCCGTACGGCGGCCGTGGCGCGGTCCGTGCCGTGCCTGACGACGGTCCAGGCGCTCGCCGCCGCCGTCCAGGGCATCGACGCCCTCAACCACGGTGACGTGGGTGTCCGTTCGCTCCAGGAACACGCGGAACACCTGACCGCGGCCCGCGACTAGCAGCCCTGAGGGGGACACCGGAAACGGTGTCCCCCTCTTCGTGAGGACACTGATCATGTACAAGCTTTTCTTCCAGCTCGTCTTCAAACGGATGGACCCGGAGCAGGCCCACCACCTGGCCTTCCGCTGGATCCGGCTCGCCGTCCGCATCCCCGTACTGCGCACCTTCGTCGCGGCCGCCCTCGCACCCCGCTACAAGGAACTGCGCACCGAGGCCTTCGGGCTGCGGATGCACGGCCCGTTCGGGCTCGCGGCCGGCTTCGACAAGAACGCCGTCGCCGTCGACGGAATGTCGATGCTGGGCTTCGACCATGTGGAGATCGGCACGGTCACGGGCGAGCCGCAGCCGGGTAACCCCAAGAAGCGGCTGTACCGTCTCGTGGCGGACCGGGCGCTGATCAACCGCATGGGCTTCAACAACGAGGGCTCGGCGGCCGTGGCGGCCCGTCTGGCCGCCCGTGAGGCGGTCTTCAGGACCGTCGTGGGCGTGAACATCGGCAAGACGAAGGTCGTCCCGGAGGCGGAGGCCGTCGGCGACTACGTGAAGTCGACCGAGCGGCTGGCGCCGTACGCCGACTACCTGGTGGTCAACGTCTCCTCCCCGAACACCCCGGGTCTGCGCAACCTCCAGGCCACCGAGGCGCTGCGCCCCCTGCTGAGCGCCGTGCGCGAGGCCGCCGACCGTACGGTGACCGACCGCCGTGTCCCGCTGCTGGTGAAGATCGCCCCGGACCTCGCCGGCGAGGACGTCGACGCCGTCGCCGACCTGGCCGTCGAGCTCGGCCTGGACGGGATCATCGCCACGAACACCACCATCGCGCGCGAGGGGCTCGGTTTGAAATCCGAACCCTCACTGGTCAAGGAGGCCGGCGGTCTGTCCGGCGCCCCCCTGAAGACACGCTCCCTGGAGGTCCTGCGCCGCCTCTACGCGCGCGTGGGCGACCGGATCACCCTCGTGGGCGTCGGCGGCATCGAGAACGCCGAGGACGCCTGGCAGCGCATCCTGGCGGGCGCCACGCTGGTCCAGGGCTACAGCGCCTTCATCTACGAGGGACCCTTCTGGAGCCGCGCCATCCACAAGGGGCTCGCCGCACGCCTGCGCACGAGCCCGTACGCCACCCTCGCCGACGCGGTCGGCGCCGACGTAAGGAAGGCCGCATGAGCTCCCTGGAACCCTTCGGTGCCCGGCTGCGCCGCGCGATGGACGAGCGCGGCCCGCTGTGCGTGGGCATCGACCCGCATGCCTCCCTGCTCTCCGAGTGGGGCCTGAACGACGACGTGGCCGGCCTGGAGCGGTTCAGCCGCACGGTCGTCGAGGCGATGGCGGACCGTGTCGCCGTCCTGAAGCCGCAGAGCGCCTTCTTCGAGCGCTTCGGCTCGCGCGGTCTCGCCGTCCTGGAGAAGGCGGTCGAGGAGGCCCGGGCGGCCGGCGCGCTGGTCGTGATGGACGCCAAGCGTGGCGACATCGGCTCGACCATGGCCGCGTACGCCGAGTCCTTCCTCCACAAGGACGCCCCGCTGTTCTCGGACGCGCTGACCGTCTCGCCGTACCTCGGCTACGGGTCGCTGAGCCCGGCCGTCGCGCTGGCGCGGGAGAGCGGTGCGGGCCTGTTCGTGCTCGCCCTGACCTCCAACCCGGAGGGCGGCGAGGTCCAGCACGCGGTGCGCGCGGACGGGCGGAACGTGGGCGCGACGATGCTGGCCCACCTGGCGGCCGAGAACGCGGGGGAGGAGCCCCTGGGCTCCTTCGGGGCGGTGGTCGGCGCCACGCTGGGCGACCTGTCGTCGTACGACCTCGACATCAACGGTCCGCTCCTCGCGCCCGGCATCGGCGCCCAGGGGGCAACCCCGGCCGACCTTCCGGGGGTCTTCGGTACCGCGGTCCGCAACGTCGTGCCGAACGTCAGCCGGGGTGTGCTGCGTCACGGCCCCGACGCCGGCGCGCTGCGTGCCGCCGCGGACCGTTTCGCGGAGGAGATCCGGGCGGCTGTGGCGGCCGCCTGAGGCCCTTCGGGGACCTCCGGCGAGTGCCTCCGGGCCGGTGTGAGGCTGGATACATCCTCAAATCCGGGGCAGTATGTCTGAAATATCCAGTCCTGACAGAGGCTGACCAGGACTTTTCCTCTGTTCTCGCTGACTCTGGCGGACTTGGCCGCTAGTCTCCGACGAGAGCGAACGGGCAAGCGTGTTGCTCGTAGCTCCCCAGGTGTGGGGCGACTAGGTTCCTCACCGGTCCGTATCCGACAGTTCGACATCCGAGGTGACGTAGGCGTGGCTCTTCCGCCCCTTACCCCCGAACAGCGCGCAGCCGCGCTCGAAAAGGCCGCCGCGGCTCGCCGGGAGCGGGCCGAGGTCAAGAATCGACTCAAGCACTCCGGCGCCTCCCTTCACGAGGTCATCAAGCAGGGCCAGGAAAACGACGTCATCGGCAAGATGAAGGTTTCCGCCCTGCTGGAGTCCCTGCCGGGCGTGGGCAAGGTCCGCGCCAAGCAGATCATGGAGCGACTCGGTATCTCCGAGAGCCGCCGCGTGCGTGGTCTCGGTTCCAACCAGATCGCCTCCCTGGAGCGCGAGTTCGGCAGCACCGGCTCCTGAATCCCGGTATGCCCGGGACTGGCGTCCCGGGCATACCGGGATTGCTGGAATAATCGCTGCATGGCTGCAACACCCCGGGGGACGACCCCCGTACCCCCGGACGTACGTCCGCGGCTGACCGTGCTCTCCGGCCCCTCAGGGGTCGGCAAGAGCACGGTCGTCGCCCATATGCGCAAGGAATACCCCGAGGTGTGGCTCTCGGTGTCGGCGACGACCCGCAAGCCCCGCCCCGGCGAGAAGCACGGAGTCCACTACTTCTTCGTCACGGACGAGGAGATGGACAAACTGATCGCCAACGGCGAGCTGCTGGAGTGGGCCGAATTCGCCGGCAACCGCTACGGCACGCCCCGCCAGGCCGTCCTGGAGCACCTGGAGGCCGGGGTGCCGGTCCTCCTGGAGATCGACCTCCAGGGCGCCCGGCAGGTCCGCGAGTCCATGTCCGAGGCCCAGCTGGTGTTCCTGGCTCCTCCCTCCTGGGAGGAGCTGGTGCGCAGGCTCACCGGCCGGGGTACCGAGCCGCCCGAGGTGATCGAGCGCCGCCTGGAGGCGGCGAAGATCGAACTGGCGGCCGAGTCGGAGTTCGACGTGACCCTGGTCAATACCTCCGTCGAGGACGTGGCGCGCGAGCTGCTAGCCTTGATGGATGTTGTGTGATCACGAGCATGTGATCATGACCGATCTTTTCCCATCCATCGGAAGGTAGAGCGTGTCCTCTTCCATCTCCGCGCCCGAGGGCATCATCAACCCGCCGATCGACGAGCTCCTCGAGGCCACCGACTCGAAGTACAGCCTCGTGATCTACGCGGCCAAGCGGGCCCGCCAGATCAACGCGTACTACTCGCAGCTCGGCGAGGGCCTCCTCGAGTACGTCGGTCCGCTCGTCGACACCCACGTCCACGAGAAGCCGCTCTCGATCTCCCTGCGCGAGATCAACGCGGGGCTGCTGACGTCCGAGGCCGTCGAGGGCCCGGCGCAGTAATATTTTCAGTTTGCGGTTGGCTTTTCCACAGGCCCGGCAGCGCGACTGCCGGGCCTGTGGTGTGTGATGGAGTCGTGCGTCAGCGCACGCGAGCCGAGTCCGGGGAGAGACGGTGGACAAGCCGAAGGTCGTTCTGGGGGTCAGTGGCGGCATCGCCGCGTACAAGGCCTGTGAGCTGCTGCGCAGACTGACGGAGTCGGGCCACGACGTTCGCGTCGTCCCCACCGCCTCCGCGCTGCACTTCGTCGGAGCCGCCACGTGGTCCGCCCTCTCCGGCAACCCCGTCTCGACCGAGGTCTGGGACGACGTCCATGAGGTCCCACACGTCCGCATCGGCCAGCACGCCGACCTGGTGGTCGTCGCCCCGGCCACGGCCGACATGCTCGCCAAGGCTGCCCACGGCCTGGCGGACGACCTGCTCACGAACACGCTCCTCACCGCCCGCTGTCCCGTCGTCTTCGCTCCCGCGATGCACACGGAGATGTGGGAGCACCCGGCCACCCAGGAGAACGTGGCCACGCTGCGCCGCCGGGGCACGGTCGTCATCGAGCCGGCCGTGGGTCGTCTCACCGGCGTCGACACGGGCAAGGGCCGACTGCCCGACCCGGGCGAGATCTTCGAGGTCTGCCGCCGGGTGCTCGCACGGGGCGTGGCGGAGCCGGACCTCGCCGGCCGCCATGTCGTCGTCAGTGCCGGCGGCACGCGCGAGCCCCTCGACCCGGTGCGCTTCCTCGGCAACCGCTCCTCGGGCAAGCAGGGCTACGCCCTCGCCCGGACGGCCGCGGCGCGGGGTGCCCGGGTCACGCTGATCGCCGCGAACACCGGCCTGCCCGACCCGGCGGGCGTGGACGTCGTCCAGGTCGGCACGGCCGTCCAGCTGCGCGAGGCCGTACTCAAGGCGGCCGCGGACGCGGACGCGGTCGTGATGGCGGCCGCGGTCGCCGACTTCCGCCCGGCGGCGTACGCGGCCGGAAAGATCAAGAAGAAGGACGGGCAGGACCCGGACCCCATCGTTCTCGTACGGAATCCGGACATCCTGGCGGAGATATCCACCGATCGGGCGCACCCCGGCCAGGTGGTCGTCGGCTTCGCCGCCGAGACCGACGACGTCCTCGCCAATGGCCGCACCAAGCTGCGGCGCAAGGGCTGCGACCTGCTCGTGGTGAACGAAGTGGGGGAGCGCAAGACCTTCGGTTCCGAGGAGAACGAGGCCGTGGTGCTGGGCGCCGACGGCACTGAGACGCCGGTACCGCACGGCCCGAAGGAGGCCCTGGCCGAGACCGTGTGGGACCTTGTGGCGCAACGCCTGGGGTGAATGTTTCCTTCAGCACAAGGATCGCTGCCACCCCGCACATTCGGGCGTGGCGGCCCTGGTCAAGCCCGCTCGGCATTGGGCAGAATGCCCGTGCCGCAGGTCACAGCGCTTCCGAGAGGCGAGACAGGTGGGCCTGTGGCCTAGCACGACCGATAAACTGTTTCTCGGACGACGCCAGGCGCAGCCCTGTCCCGTCCGCCAATGATCAGCCAGCAGCCGCTGCAACCCCAGGGAGCGTTGTGTCCCGTCGCCTGTTCACTTCGGAGTCTGTGACCGAGGGTCACCCCGACAAGATCGCTGACCAGATCAGCGACACCATTCTCGACGCGCTCCTGCGCGAGGACCCGACCTCTCGGGTCGCCGTCGAGACCCTGATCACCACCGGTCTGGTGCACGTGGCCGGAGAGGTCACCACCAAGGCCTACGCGCCGATCCCGCAGCTCGTGCGCGAGAAGATCCTCGAGATCGGTTACGACTCCTCGAAGAAGGGCTTCGACGGCGCCTCCTGTGGCGTCTCGGTGTCGATCGGTTCGCAGTCCCCGGACATCGCGCAGGGCGTCGACACGGCGTACGAGTCCCGGGTCGAGGGTGACGACGACGAACTGGACAAGCAGGGCGCGGGCGACCAGGGCCTGATGTTCGGCTACGCGAGCGACGAGACGCCGACCCTGATGCCGCTGCCGATCTTCCTGGCGCACCGTCTGTCGAAGCGCCTGTCGGACGTCCGCAAGAACGGCACCATCCCCTACCTGCGCCCCGACGGCAAGACGCAGGTCACCATCGAGTACGACGGCGACAAGGCGGTCCGCCTGGACACCGTCGTCGTCTCCTCCCAGCACGCCAGCGACATCGACCTGGAGTCGCTGCTCGCCCCCGACATCCGCGAGTTCGTCGTGGAGCCGGAGCTGAAGGCGCTTCTCGACGACGGCATCAAGCTGGACACCGAGGGCTACCGCCTGCTGGTCAACCCCACCGGCCGCTTCGAGATCGGCGGCCCGATGGGCGACGCCGGCCTCACCGGCCGCAAGATCATCATCGACACGTACGGCGGCTTCGCCCGCCACGGCGGCGGCGCCTTCTCCGGCAAGGACCCGTCCAAGGTCGACCGCTCGGCCGCGTACGCCATGCGCTGGGTCGCCAAGAACGTCGTCGCCGCGGGCCTTGCCTCCCGCTGCGAGGTCCAGGTCGCCTACGCGATCGGCAAGGCCGAGCCCGTCGGCCTCTTCGTCGAGACCTTCGGCACCGCCAAGATCGACGCCGAGAAGATCGAGAAGGCGATCGACGAGGTCTTCGACCTCCGTCCGGCCGCCATCATCCGCGACCTCGACCTGCTCCGTCCGATCTACGCCCAGACCGCGGCGTACGGCCACTTCGGCCGCGAGCTCCCCGACTTCACGTGGGAGCGCACGGACCGCGTGGAGGCGCTGCGGCAGGCTGCTGGGCTGTAATCCGGCCTCCGGCTGTGCGTCCGGGCCCGGCGCTCCTTTCCGAGGAGCGCCGGGCCCGTGTCGTGCGCGGCGGCCGGACCTGGCGCAGTGCCGGGAACGGAAATGACTGGCGGCGCGGGAGAGCGGGTCCGTACGCTGGCGACCTCCCGGTGCGAAGGCCGCGGTTCCTTCGGTGGAGTGCGCCCATGGGCGCGCGGTGAATCTGGAATTGTGTTGCCGCTGCCAGGTGGATCTCGGGAGGCCCTGGGGAGCGCGGGCGCCGTCGTTCGTCAGTCCCGTGTTGTCAGTCCCGTTTGGTAAGAATGCAAGCGTGAGCAGCGAGAACGAGACGGGGACGGGCGGAGCCGAGGGGGCGCCGCCCGAGCAGCTCGCGTTCATTCGGGAGAGTGTGCGCAACGCCAAGGTGCCGCGGGCCAAGCCGCGGACGTGGCGGGGGGCCGCGTTGGCGAAGGAGCTGCCCGTTGCGCGGGTGCTCGTCGACAAGGGTGTCCTGCATCTCGACCGGTACTTCGACTACGCCGTTCCCGAAGAGCTGGACGCGGATGCACAGCCCGGGGTACGGGTCCGGGTGCGGTTCGGGGCCGGACGGCACCGGGTGCGGGAAGGGCGGCGCGAGGGCGGGGGCCTCATCGGCGGGTTTCTCGTGGAGCGGCGGGCCGAGTCCGACTACTCCGGGCCGTTGGCCGCGCTTGCCCAGGTCGTTTCGCCCGAGCCCGTTCTGAGCGAGGAGTTGCTGGGGCTGGCGCGGGCCGTTGCCGACCGGTACGCCGGGAGCCTCGCCGATGTGCTCCAGCTCGCCGTGCCGCCCCGCAGCGCGCGGGCCGAGCAGCGGCCCTCGCCGGCGCCGTTGCCGCCGCCCGGTGCGCCTGAGGCGGGGTCCTGGGCCCGGTATGAGCGGGGGGCCGCGTTTCTGGAGGCCCTGGCCTCGGGAGAGTCGCCGCGTGCCGTGTGGAACGCCCTGCCAGGGCCCGAGTGGAGCGAGGAGCTGGCGCGGGCCGTCGCCGCGACGCTCGCCTCCGGGCGTGGGGCGCTCGTCGTCGTGCCGGACGGGCGGGCCGCCTCGCGTGTCGATGCCGCGTTGACCGCGCTGCTGGGTGAGGGGCGGCATGCGCTGCTCACCGCCGACGCCGGGCCCGAGAAGCGGTACCGGGAGTGGCTCGCGGTGCGACGGGGGTCCGTACGGGCCGTGGTGGGGACGCGGGCCGCCATGTTCGCCCCGGTGCGGGAGCTCGGGCTGGTCGCCCTCTGGGACGACGGGGACGACAGCCACAGCGAGCAGCATGCCCCCCAACCGCATGCGCGTGAGGTGCTGTTGCTGCGGGCAGCCCAGGACAAGTGCGGCTTCCTGTTGGGGAGCTGGGGCTGCACCGTGGAGGCCGCGCAGCTCGTCGAGAGCGGATGGGCGCGGCCGCTTGTCGCCGGGCGCGAGCAGGTGCGGCGCGTCGCTCCGCTCGTACGGACCGTCGGGGACGTGGATCTGGCCCGGGACGAGGCCGCGCGGGCTGCCCGGCTGCCGACCCTGGCCTGGCAGGTGGCCCGCGACGGGCTGCGGCACGGACCGGTGCTCGTGCAGGTGCCCCGGCGCGGGTACGTGCCGCGGATGGCCTGTGCGCAGTGCCGGGCGCCTGCGCGGTGCCGGCACTGTGCCGGGCCGTTGGAGGCGCGGGACGGCGGGGCGCTGTGGTGCGGGTGGTGCGGGCGCGAGGAAGGTGCCTGGCACTGCCCGGAGTGCGGGTCGTACCGATGGCGGGCCCAGGTCGTGGGGGCGCGGCGCACCGCCGAGGAGCTGGGGCGGGCGTTTCCGGCGGTGCCGGTGCGGACCTCCGGGCGCGAGCATGTGCTGGACACCGTGCCGGGGACGCCCGCGCTGATCGTGAGCACACCGGGGGCCGAGCCCGTCGCCGAGGGAGGCTACGCGGCGGCCCTGCTGCTCGACGGCTGGGCCATGCTCGGGCGACCTGATCTGCGGGCCGGCGAGGACGCCCTGCGCCGGTGGATCGCCGCGGCCGCGCTCGTGCGGCCGCAGGGCGTCGGCGGGACCGTGGCCGTCGTCGCCGAGCCGACCCTACGGCCCGTGCAGGCGCTGGTGCGGTGGGATCCCGTCGGCCATGCGGTGCGCGAGCTCGCCGAGCGGGCCGAGCTGGGCTTTCCCCCGGTGTCGCGGATGGCGGCCGTGTCGGGCCCGGCGGAGGCGGTCGCCGCGTTCCTCGGTTCGGCGGAGCTGCCTCGGGAGGCCGAGGTACTGGGGCCCGTGCCGGTGCCCGGCACGGTGGCGGGGCGCCCGCGGCGGCCGGGGGCGCCGCCTCCGGGAGAGCACTGGGAGCGTGCGTTGGTCCGGGTGCCGCCGGGGAGCGGCGCCGCGCTGGCATCCGCGCTGAAGGCAGCGCAGGCGGCGCGGATGGCGCGGGGGACGGGCGGCCGCGGGGGAGGCACGAGTGAACCCGTGTGGCTGAGGATCGATCCGCCCGACATCGGGTGAGGCGCGGTGGTCTGCCGTAGCGGGATCCGCCGGAGGAGGGCGCAGCATGCGGCTGCCCTCCCGGGGCTCGCCGGGAGGGCAGGGTGAAGGTGCGTCAGCCGTTGCGGGGCGCGGGGAAGGCCGTCGGTCTGACCTCGTCGCGCAGTGCGGGGCTGCCCGCCGTCGGCTGGGTCGGCATCGAGCGGGCCGCGGGGACCGTCGGCACCGCGGCGATCCCGGTGCCCACGTTGACCGGGCGGGCGGCCGACGGGTCCGCGGTCCGCTCGGCCTCGGCGGCCGCCTGGGCCGCGGCGCGACGGGCGCCGTAACGGCGGTGGACCGCCTGCTTGGTGACACCGAGTGCGGAGCCCACCGCGTCCCACGAGAAGCCGAGCGAGCGGTCGAAGTCGACCGCGGCCGTGACCAGGGTCTCGACACTGTCCCGCAGTTCCTGGGCGAGACGGACCGTCGGGGCGGGGGCGCGTCCGTACACGACGAAGCCCGTGGAGGGGCCGGAGCGGCGCGGACGGTAGACGTTGCCCAGCTGCGCGGTGAGCGTACGGAGTGCGTCCACCTGGCGGCGGACCCGCTCGATGTCCCGCACCAGCAGGTGCAGGCTGGCCCGGGCCTGGGCGTCGTGGGTTGCGTGGTCGGCCATGAACAAGCCTCTCGAACCGGCGTTGAAAGGAATTGGGCCGCTCAGGCGGCCCGTTGTGGTCAACTCTTACTTGACCAACGCGCATGCGCTCCGCTGGTCACGGTGTGGGGGCGTAGGGGCATATGCGTACGCCCCCGGCGTGAGGGTGCGCTGTGCGCCTCGGCCTTCGGCCGGGCGCTCTTCTCTCGCACCCGCGCACCACCCGTTTCCAGTTGGCCAAGGAGGCCGGGCTCTCCTGTGGGAGCGCAGCGCCGTCGGCGGCCGTTCCTCCGGGGTCATAGACTGGTGCGCTGCCCCTTGCCCATCCCGCCCGAGAGGCCCGATCCCACCCATGAAGCTCGTCTTCGCCGGTACCCCCGAGGTCGCCGTTCCCGCTCTGGACGCCCTGATCGCCTCCGGGCGGCACGAGGTGGCCGCCGTCGTCACACGGCCGGACGCGCCGGCCGGGCGTGGGCGCAGGCTGGTCGCGTCGCCCGTGGCCCAGCGGGCCGAGGAGGCCGGGATCGAGGTGCTGAAGCCCGGGAAGCCGCGCGACCCGGAGTTCCTGGAGCGGCTGCGGGAGATCGCGCCCGACTGCTGCCCCGTCGTCGCCTACGGCGCCCTGCTGCCCAGGGTGGCCCTGGACATCCCCGCCCACGGCTGGGTCAACCTGCATTTCTCGCTGCTGCCCGCCTGGCGCGGGGCCGCGCCCGTGCAGCACTCCATCATGGCGGGGGACGAGATCACGGGGGCCTCCACCTTCCTCATCGAGGAGGGGCTCGACTCCGGGCCCGTCTACGGCACCGTCACCGAGGTGGTCCGGCCCGCCGACACCAGCGGTGACCTGCTGACCCGGCTCGCGTTCGCGGGCTCCGGGCTGCTCGCCGCGACCATGGACGGGATCGAGGACGGCAGCCTGAAGGCCGTACCGCAGCCGAGCGAGGGCATCACCGTCGCGCCGAAGATCACCGTCGAGGACGCCCAGGTCGACTGGGCCACCCCGGCGCTGCGGGTCGACCGGGTCGTCCGCGGCTGCACCCCCGCTCCCGGTGCCTGGACCGTCTTCCGCGGCGAGCGGCTGAAGCTCATCCATGTCACGCCCCTGCCGGAGCGGACCGACCTCGCCCCGGGCGCCCTGGACGTCGGCAAGAACAACGTCTACGTCGGCACCGGCTCGTACGCCGTCGAGCTGCTGTGGGTACAGGCCCAGGGCAAGAAGCCGATGCGGGCGGCGGACTGGGCGCGGGGTGTGCGGATCGGGGACGGGGAGACCCTCGGGGAGTAGTGGCGAGGAGCACGGGAGGAGTCCGGGGACCACGGGGCCGGAGTCCGGCAGGAGCCCCGGGGAGGAGTCCGGGGAGGAGCGTCAGGACGGGTGGGACGTACGCTTGGGGCGTATCCCATCTGACATCCGGAGCACCTTTTTCGTGAGCGACACCTCCCGTCGGCCCAGCAAGCCCGGCAAGCCCTATCGACGGCCCCAGAAGGACCCCGTCCGCATCCTCGCCTTCGAGGCGCTGCGAGCCGTGGACGAGCGGGACGCGTATGCCAATCTCGTTCTGCCGCCGCTGCTGCGCAAGGCGCGGGAGAAGGGCGACTTCGACGGGCGGGACGCCGCCCTCGCCACCGAGCTGGTGTACGGGACGCTGCGGCGGCAGGGGACGTACGACGCCGTCATCGCCGCCTGCGTCGACCGGCCGTTGCGGGAAGTCGATCCGCCGGTGCTGGATGTGCTGAGCCTCGGCGCGCATCAGCTTCTCGGGACACGGATCCCGACCCACGCCGCCGTCTCCGCCTCCGTCGAGCTCGCCCGGGTCGTGCTCGGTGACGGGCGGGCCAAGTTCGTCAACGCCGTGCTCCGGAAGGTCGCGCAGCACGATCTCGACGCGTGGCTGGAGCAGATCGCGCCGCCGTACGACGAGGATCCCGAGGACCATCTCGCCGTCGTGCACTCGCATCCGCGCTGGGTCGTCTCCGCGCTGTGGGACTCGCTGGGCGGCGGGCGCGCCGGTATCGAGGACCTGCTGGAGGCCGACAACGAGCGGCCCGAGGTGACCCTGGTCGCCCGGCCCGGGCGTGGCACCACGGACGAGCTGCTGCGGGAGGAGGCCGCCGTGCCGGGGCGCTGGTCGCCGTACGCCGTGCGCCTTACCGAGGGCGGCGAGCCCGGCGCCATCGAGGCCGTGAAGGACGGCCGGGCGGGTGTGCAGGACGAGGGCAGTCAGCTGGTCGCGCTCGCGCTCGCCAACGCGCCGGTCGAGGGGACGGACGAGAAGTGGCTCGACGGGTGTGCCGGGCCCGGCGGCAAGGCCGCGCTGCTCGCCGCCCTCGCCGCGGAGCGCGGTGCGATGCTGCTCGCCTCCGAGAAGCAGCCGCACCGGGCCGGGCTCGTGGCGAAGGCCCTGGCCGGCAATCCCGGGCCCTACCAGGTCATCGCCGGCGACGGGACCCGGCCGCCGTGGCGGCCCGGCTCCTTCGACCGGGTGCTGATGGACGTGCCGTGCACGGGGCTGGGCGCCCTGCGGCGGCGGCCCGAGGCACGCTGGCGGCGCCGGCCGGAGGACCTGGACGGCTTCGCGCCGCTCCAGCGGGGTCTGCTGCGTACGGCCCTGGAGTCGGTGCGGGTCGGCGGTGTCGTCGGCTACGCCACCTGCTCGCCGCACCTCGCCGAGACCCGGGCCGTGGTCGCCGACGTGCTCAAGCAGTTCCCGGAGACCGAGCTGATCGACGCCCGGCCCCTGCTGCCCGGCGTACCGGCGCTGGGCGACGGTCCCGACGTACAGCTGTGGCCGCATGTGCACGGGACCGACGCGATGTACCTGGCGCTGCTGCGGCGCACCGGCTGATCCTCAGGTGAGGACGGTGCCCAGTGCCGCACCGGTCTGGCGCTTGCCCAGGTAGGACTCCGCGCGATGAGGCTCGGAGCCGTTGTCGAGGGTCCAGTCCGATGCGAGGGCGCCGTAGGGATCGGCGAAGAGCTTCGCCAGGTCGGGCACCGCGGCGACCAGGTCGTCGCGGTCGGCGAGGTTCGTCCACCGGCTGACGCGCGGCGGGATGGTCTTGGCCTCGGGAAGCCTGTCGTACACCACGGTCCGCAGACCGAGGGGGGAGCCCAGGGTCAGCAGCAGGGGCAGTTCGTGCCGCACGCTGTGTGCGGCCTGGAAGGCGGCCACCGACCCCAGGGAGTGGCCGATGACCGCCACCGTCTCGGGGCCGATGTGCGTGGCGATGCGCCGCTGGACCTCCGTACGGAGGGCCTCCTCGGTGAGGTAGCGGCTGACCTGGGCGAGAGCCCGCTTGACGAACGTCTGGGCGAAGGCCATGCCCGTGGGCGCGAACCAGCGCAGTCGTGCGAGCCCGTTCAGTGCCGGCCGGCCCGCCGCGCGCAGTCCCTGACGTCCGGAGGCTTCGGGGTCCAGGGCGTTGAGCTGCCGATAGGCCTCGTCGCGGTCCGCTTTGGACGAGGCGCGTTCCTCGGCCCGCCGAAGCCACTCCACCGCCAGGTCCATGGCCAGCTCCTGCTGCTCGGGGCGCAGGTCCTCGAACGTCTGGCCGTCTCCCATCCGCCCCTTGGACAGGAACAGATCCCCGTAGAACGCCATCCGGCAGTCCTCGACGCCGGGACGATGATCCCGCCACAGGCGATCGGCGAGTTCGGGGTGCTCCGCGACGCGTAGACCGCCCGCCAACGCAGGTATCCACCTGGACTCCAGGGCGTCCGCGGATTCCTGCTCCTGACCGATTCCGTGCACGAGCACGATCCGGCTCATGTCGCCCCCCAAGTGCTGACAGCGCCCGCAGCTTAGCGGCTCGTCGGCACGCGCACGGTCTGTGGCGTGCTTGGCCACGGCCGTGCACCCGGCCGGTCTGCGGATCCATTTGACACGGCGCCAGATGTGTCGATGCTGTGGCCATGAGCAACGGGGGACAGCGCTTCTCACTGGTGGTCGCATCGCAGTGCACGGCCCTGGGCGAGCGACGCACGCTGCAAGAGCTGAGCGAGGCGGCGACGGACCTCGACGCGGTGCTGCGGGACCCGTTGCGCGGTGGCTGCGGTCCGGCCCTCACCGACGGTCGGACGCTCCTGCTGAACCACGGCCGGACGGCGACCTACGAAGCCGTGGCCGAGGCTGCGGCGTCCGCCGGAAAGGCCGGGGGCCTGTTGCTGCTGGCGTGGCTCGGCCACGGCATCGCGCTCAACGGTGACTTCTACGCCCTCCCGGAGGGATGCACACCGGTTCCCGGGCATCCGGAGGGCCCGTATGCGCTGGTGCAGCACCTCAGAGAGCTGCTGGCCGGTCACCCGGACCTGGAACTGGTCCTCCTGCTGGACGCGTGCATGTCCGGCGCCGGGGTCACCGAGGCCGCAGTGGGGTGGGCGGGGGTGAACGCCGACCTCAGGCGGCGGGTCCAGATACTGTCGGCGGCGAACCTGGAGGAACCGGCCTACGACTGCAGCTTCAGCCGGAGCACCGGGGCGCTGCTCCGGCATGGCCACATCGCCCGCGGCGAGCGGCTGGTGGCCGAAGATCTCAAGTGGGCCGCCGAGCGCTTCGAGCGTCGGCAGCAGCCTGCACTCCTGTCCCTGAACGGCGTCAAGTCGGACTCCGCGCTCTGGGTGGCGCGCAACGCCGCCCTGATCGCCCGGGCCGGTTCCCTCCTCGCGATGTGCCGCGCCGACCTTCCCGCACTGCGCGGAGCTCTCCGTCACTTCCGCCCCACCAGTGCCCTCGCCGACGTCGTGGACGCCTCCGGTGAGCACCGATGTGTCGTGGTGACCGGGCCCGCCGGACACGGCAAGACCACCTTGCTGGCCGCTCTCACCCGTCCGGAAGTGGCGCCCGGCCGCGTGCCGGAGGGATTCGTCCACGCGCTGCGCCTGCTCAGGCGACAGGAGACGAGCGACCGGGTGGCTCGCGATCTCGCCGCCCAACTGGCCGTCACCGTACCGGAATTCAGCATGGCCGCCACTCGGTACGAGGCCTCCGTCCCGCCCGCGGACTGGGAAGGCATGACGCTGGCCCAACGGCTCCTTCTCGGCCCCCTGCTGGCGTTGCCGCGCCGGGTGGTGCGCATCGTCCTGGACGGCTTCGATCAGCTCGCTGACAACGCCGCCGCCGAGATCGGTGATCTGGTGGAGGAACTGAGGGCGCTGCCCGACGAGGGGGCGGACGTTCGCGTGATCCTCTCGACGCGCCCCGGCTCCACCCCCGGAGCGCCGGACGTCACCGTCGAGCTCGATGCCGTACCGGACGCCGAGCTGCGCGCGACGCTCCAAGCGCAGGAGGTGCCCGGTCACCTGGTGGACGCGGTCGTCGCGGCAGCCGAGGGCAGCTGGCTGGTCGCCTCCCTCCTCGCCGACCAGATCCAGGAGAACCCGGACATGGACGCGGGCGAGATCCCGCAGGGCCTGGGGTCGGTCTACGACCATGTTCTGGACCGGGCTCTGGACGGCGGCGGCACCTGGGATACGCCCGGCGCGCCGGTCCGTGCGCTTTTCACCGTGCTGGCCGCGGCGGGACCCGGCGCTGTCGTGCCCGAGGAACTCCTCTTCGCCGCCTGTGCCGAGCTCGGAGCCGTCGGTACCCCGGAGTACGTGCGCGACGGTATGCCGACGCCGCTGCGCCGCTATGTGGTCCAGGCGCCCGCCGGGGACGGCGCCACCGTGACCAGGCTCTTCGGGTTGTTCCACCAGTCGCTCGTCGACCACCTCACCGGCGGTGCCGAGGCGGTCTACTCGGTGGACCTCGCCGAGGGGCACAGGGTTCTCGCCGCCGCGCTCGGCCGTCTGACTCCGGCCGAGGACTACACCCCGGCCATGGCGAACGAGCCCCTGCAGGACTACGCCCGGCGGGCCGAGCCCGAACACCTGTGGCAGTCCGGGGCGCACCTGGAGGCGCTGGAGCGTCTTGCCGCACGTCCTTCGCCCGTGCCCGCGGACAACGTGCGGCAGTGGCGGCACTGGCAGGGCGTCGTCCAGGAGGCGTACGGATCGGAGCACATCCTGGCTTCCATCGCCCACCACAACGTGGCTGCTCACACCGGTTTGGCCGGTGACCTCCAGCAAGCCGTGGAACTGTATGCCTCCCGGCACTCCAAGGAGGACGACAGTGCCCTGGGCCTGATGACCCGCGCCAACCTGGCCGCCGCGACAGGAGCCGCCGGGGACGCCGAGCGAGCTCTCGAGCAGTGTGTCGCTCTGCTGCCGGAGGCCGAGCGTGCCCTGGGCCCTGAGCACCCTTTCACTCTCACGGTCCGCAGCAACATCGGCCTGTGGAGCGGTCAGGCAGGGAACGCGAGACGCGCCCTCGAGGTGAGCGTTGCCCTGCTGGCCGACCGTGTCCGCGTCCTCGGACGGGACCACCCCAGCACCCTCACCACGCGCCACAACATCGCTCTCTGGACCGCGGAATCCGGCGACGAACGCTCCGCGCTCGCGCTCTTCACCGAGCTGTTGCCCGACCGCGTACGTGTCCTCGGGCGCGACCACCCGGACACGCTGGCCGTTCGCAACAACATCGCCCTGCTGACCCGGGAGGGCGATCTCGAGAAGGCGCACGAGCTGTTCTCCGCACTGCTGGAGGACCGCGTCCGGGTCCTCGGCCCGGAGCATCCGGACACCCTGATCGCCCGCAGCAACCTCTCCCACTGCATCGCCTACCTGGGTGACGTGAAGGGTGCGCTGGAGCTCTGCAGGGAGTTGCTGACCGTCCGCCGACGGGTTCTCGGGCCCGACCACCCCGAAACGTTGAAGAACCGCTTCGACGAGGCGGCCATGACGGGTGAGGTGGACGGGGCGGAACAGGAACTGGTCCTCCTCACGAGCCTGTTGCCGGACATGGAGCGCGTCCTGGGCCGGGATCACCCGCAAACACTGACCACCCGAGCGTCCATCGCGCAGGCGACCGGGAAGCTCGGCAGGGCGAGGCGTGCCGTGGAACTGTGGGCCGCCGTCAGCAAGGACAATGGCCGTGTCCTGGGTCCGGATCACCCCCACACCCTCCACAGCCGCATCTGCCTCGCTCTGGAGTCGGAGCCCGGACCTGCGCTGCGGCAGCTCACCGCACTTCAGCCGGATCTCGAACGCGTCCTGGGCTCCGACCACCGCAACACACTCAGCGTCCGCGTCGCCATAGCCGGCCTCACGGCCAGGCGCGACAGGGGCAAGGGCCTCAAGCTCTTCTCCGACGTGCTCACGGACCAGATCCGAGTCCTGGGCCTGACCCATGAGGACACGCTGTATACGGGCCAGTGCGTCAAGGCGTTGAAGGAGAGGAAACCGAGGCGGTGAGGCGCGGACGGCCGCGCGACGGACCGGTCGACCGGCAAGGGCCGTACGACAAACGCGGGCGGCGGGCGGTCGGTCGGCGCCGGCGAAGTACGGGACCGTCGGGATCGCCGGCCGGAAGATCCAGTCGCCGGAGATCACCTGCCGTGCAGGGGAAAAGGGGCATCGTCGCCGGGAGGGTGACCGTGGCGCCGATGGCTGCGACCGGGCCCCGGCCCTTCGTCGTCCACGGCACCGGCCTCAGCCCCACCCACCTGGCGCCCCGCCCTCGGACCAGGTGCGCGATGCCTCGTTTCCACGGCACGCGAGGTCCTGGCGGAACATCCGATGAACGTCCCAGGTCTGTACCGGCGCGAACAACCGGTGCCCGGGCATGGCAGGCTTGGGTCATGGCCGCACAGATCAACCCCAGCATCCTCTCCGCCGACTTCGCCCGCCTCGCGGACGAGGCGAAGGCGGTCGAAGGAGCCGACTGGCTCCACGTCGACGTCATGGACAACCATTTCGTCCCGAACCTCACGCTCGGCGTGCCGGTCGTGGAGTCGCTGGCCCGGGCGACGGACACTCCGCTGGACTGTCATCTGATGATCGAGGCCCCCGATCGGTGGGCGCCCCAGTACGTGGAAGCGGGTGCCTCCTCCGTCACCTTCCACGTCGAGGCGGCCGCCGCGCCGGTGCGACTCGCCCGCGAGATCCGCGCCAAGGGCGCCCGCGCCTCCATGGCGCTCAAGCCCGCGACGCCCATCGAGCCGTACGAGGACCTGCTGCCCGAGCTCGACATGCTGCTGATCATGACGGTGGAGCCGGGCTTCGGTGGCCAGGCGTTCCTGGACATCATGCTTCCGAAGATCCGCCGCACCCGCGAGTTGATCAGCAAGCACGGACTTGAGCTCTGGCTCCAGGTCGACGGCGGCGTGTCGGCCTCGACGATCGAGCGATGCGCCGACGCCGGCGCGGACGTCTTCGTCGCCGGCTCGGCGGTGTACGGGGCATCCGACCCGGCCGAGGCGGTACGTGCACTACGCACCCAGGCGGAGACGGCCACCGCCAAGGCGTCATGGGCGTGCAGCCACTGAACGACGGGAACGTGAACGGCGGCCGGCAGGGCTGATCAAGTGCGCCGCATCTGCAAGGATGAACGGCGAATCCAGAGTGTGAACAGCAGTGAGGAGATCGCCGTGTCGGGTATGTCGGCGGGCCGGTCAGCAGTGCGGATGGGACCCGCTGAGCTGGTGCAGGCGGCGGCCATGGCCCGCCGCTTCTACCTCGAGGGCAAGTCCAAGATCCAGATCGCGGAGGAGTTCGGCGTCAGCCGCTTCAAGGTGGCCCGGGTCCTGGAAACGGCCCTCGAACGGGATCTCGTACGCATCGAGATCCGCGTGCCGGCCGAACTGGACGCCGAGCGCTCCGACGCGCTCCGTGCCCGGTACGGCCTCAGGCACGCCGTCGTGGTCGAGTCCCCGGCGGAAGCCGAGGAGACGCCCGACCCCGAGAACCTGGGAGAAGTGGCTGCCGACCTGCTCGGCGAGCTCGTCAACGAAGGGGACGTGCTGGGGCTGGCCTGGGGCCGGTCCACGATCCACATGGCGGCGGCCCTCGACCGGCTGCCGCCCTGCACCGTGGTGCAGCTGACGGGTGTGTACGACGCCGGGACCGCCGAGCGCGGCTCGGTGGAGGCGGTACGGCGCGCCGCGCAGGTGTCGGGCGGCGACGCCCACCCGATCTACGCGCCGATGCTGCTGCCGGACGCGGCCACCGCGGCCGCGCTGCGCAACCAGACCGGGATCGCCCGGGCCTTCGAGTACTTCGACAAGGTCACGGTCGCCTGCGTCTCCATCGGCTCCTGGGAGCCTGGCATCTCGACGGTGCACGACATGCTCAGCGACGAGGAGCGGGCGCACTACGCCTCGCTCGGTGTCGCCGCCGAGATGTCCGCGCACCTCTTCGACGCCGAGGGCCGCCGGGTCGGCCGGGACCTGGGCGAGCGGTGCATCACCGTCAAGGCGGACCAGCTCCGCCGTATCCCCGAGGTCGTCGCGATCGCGGGCGGGCAGCGCAAGGCGGCCGCGATCGACGCGGTGCTGCGGTCCGGCCTCGTCACCAGCCTGGTGACGGACACGTCCGCGGCGGACTACCTGATGGCGGCGGGGACGACGCCGAGGCCCGCCCTCAACCGGGCGGACCCCGATGGCCCCTGACAGGCCCCGACAACAGGTCATGAGGGGACGGCCGTGACAGCATCGTCGGCATGCTGCTGCGGTTCGTCCCCCGCGTGCTTGCGGGGGTACTGGTCTGTCTCGCCGTCCTGCTGACCGGCTGCTCGCCGACGGAGACCCGGGCGAGTGCCGCCACCCCTTCGTGGGTCGGCTCCATGGCCACCGTCCAGGAGTCGCGGCTCCCGGCCGAGGCCAGGCAGACCCTCGCCCTCATCGACAAGGGCGGCCCCTTCCCGTACGCCAGGGACGGCGTGGTCTTCGGGAACTTCGAGCACCTGCTGCCCCAGCACAAGCGGGGCTACTACCACGAGTACACCGTCAGGACGCCGGGCTCGACCGACCGCGGGGCCCGGCGCATTGTCACCGGGCAGGGCGGCGAGTTCTACTACACCGATGATCACTACAACTCGTTCCGGGCGGTACTGAGATGACCGATGACCTGACGAGTCGCCTCGTCGTCCCGCTGGACCTCGACGGGGTCACGGACAAGGCGGGCCTGATGGACCGCGTCGCCCGCGCCCTGCGACTGCCCGCGTGGTTCGGCCGCAACTGGGACGCGCTCGCCGACAGCCTCTGCGACCACTCCGTCTGGCCCGAGGACGCCGTGGAGAAGGGGCTGCTGGTCGTCGTACGGGGCTGGGAGGCGTACGCCGAGGCGCGGCCCGAGGAGTGGGAGACCGCGCGGGAGGTGTTCGCGCAGGCGGCGGAGCGCACTCCGGCGCTCGCCGTGGCGCTGGGCCTTGGAGGTTCCTCTCAAGGGTCCTCCGACCAGCCTGGATGATCTGCGGGGTACGACATCCCGGTCGCCATGGGAGACTGAAGTACGTGCTCTTTCCCCCTGGCTGACCTGTCCGGGGGCCACCTCTGATCGACTGGGATGTGCAGCACGTGCGTTTCCTCAACGACATCCAGCCCTCGTACGACCTGACGTACGACGACGTCTTCATGGTGCCGAGCCGCAGCGCCGTCGGCTCGCGACAGGATGTGGACCTCAGCTCCCCGGACGGCTCGGGCACCACGATCCCGCTGGTCGTCGCCAACATGACCGCCATCGCCGGCCGTCGCATGGCCGAGACGGTGGCCCGGCGCGGCGGACTCGTGGTCATTCCGCAGGACATCCCGATCGACGTCGTCACCGAGGTCGTCTCCTGGGTGAAGAGCCGCCACCTGGTCCTGGACACCCCGATCGTGCTGGCCCCGCACCAGACCGTCGCCGACGCGCTCGCCCTGCTGCCCAAGCGGGCGCACAACGCGGGCGTCGTCGTGGACGAGGAGGGCTGCCCGCTCGGCGTCGTCACCGACGCGGACCTCACCGGTGTGGACCGCTTCACGCAGCTCTGCGAGGTCATGTCCAAGGACCTGCTGCTGCTCGACGCGGACATCGACCCCCGCGAGGCCTTCAACCGCCTCGACGCGGCCAACCGGCGCTACGCCCCCGCCGTCGACAAGGACGGCAAGCTCGCCGGCATCCTCACCCGCAAGGGCGCCCTGCGCGCCACCCTCTACACGCCCGCCACCGACGCGCAGGGCCGGCTGCGCATAGCCGCCGCCGTCGGCATCAACGGCGACTTCGCGGCCAAGGCCAAGCAGCTGCTGGACGCGGGTGTCGACACGCTCGTCATCGATACCGCGCACGGCCACCAGGAGTCGATGATCAGCGCGATCAGGACGGTCCGCGCGCTCGACCCGCAGGTTCCCATCGCCGCCGGCAACGTCGTCGCCGCCGAGGGCGTGCGCGACCTCATCGAGGCCGGCGCGGACATCATCAAGGTCGGTGTCGGCCCCGGCGCCATGTGCACCACCCGGATGATGACCGGAGTCGGCCGGCCGCAGTTCTCCGCCGTCCTCGAGTGCGCTGCTGAGGCGAAGAAGTACGGCAAGCACGTGTGGGCCGACGGCGGTGTCCGCCACCCGCGCGACGTGGCGATGGCGCTCGCGGCCGGTGCGTCCAACGTGATGGTCGGCTCGTGGTTCGCGGGCACGTACGAGTCCCCGGGCGACCTCCAGCAGGACGCGAGCGGCCGCTTCTACAAGGAGTCGTTCGGCATGGCGTCCGCGCGTGCCGTGCGCAACCGCACGTCGGACGACTCGGCGTACGACCGCGCCCGCAAGGCCCTGTTCGAGGAGGGCATCTCCACCTCCCACATGTTCCTCGACCCGGCCCGCCCGGGCGTCGAGGACCTGATCGACTCGATCATCGCCGGCGTCCGCTCCTCCTGCACCTACGCCGGTGCGGGCTCCCTGGAGGAGTTCGCCGAGAAGTCCGTCGTCGGCATCCAGAGCGCCGCGGGCTACGCGGAGGGCAAGCCGCTGCACGCCAGCTGGAGCTGAGGCAACTCCCCTCTTGCCGCGGCCCCCGTTCTCCCGTCGGCGGGAGAACGGGGGCCGTCGGCGTTCCTGCTCCCGTTCGAGGGCGTTGACCAGGCCCGTTTGCAACGGTCGACAGTCTCCGCTGCAACGGGTCGACTGCCTCCGTGCAACGAACGGACGCCCGGCCGGGATCAACGCAACGTTCTTGCGGAGACGCGCAAGGTTGCTGCATTACGTCCGTGATGCCCTGGCTCGTAGGGTCGAGCGCTGTACGTGGCGTGGCGGGGACCCCGCTCGGTGGGTTCCTGCTCGCGCAGGGTGCCGCCGGTCCCCGTCGCCCTCACCGCAGCGACGAAGGAGTCAGCGCGTGCTCGACCAAGGCGCACCCCCGCACGACCGCACCCGGACAGTCCCCGCATCCCCGGGCCTCGGTGCGCGCCTCATGCGTCGTAAGCCCGTGGAACGCCTGGTCGCCGCGGGCGGCCAGGGTGACGGAGGGGCCCTCCGCCGGTCCCTCGGGCTGTGGCAGCTCACCATGATCAGTATCGGTGCCACCCTGGGTACCGGCATCTTCGTCGTCCTGGGCGAGGCCGTCCCCAAGGCCGGTCCGGCGGTCACCCTGTCCTTCGTGATCGCCGGCCTCACGGCGCTCTTCTCGGCCCTCTCCTACGCCGAGCTGGCCGGCACCATCCCGGTCGCCGGCTCCTCGTACTCGTACGCGTACGCAACGATGGGCGAACTGATCGCCTGGATCTGCGGCTGGTGTCTGGTCCTCGAATACGGCGTGTCGGTCGCCGCCGTGGCCGTCGGCTGGGGCGAGTACCTCAACGAACTGCTCGACGGCACGATCGGCGTCACCATCCCGGACGCCCTGTCCGCCCCGCCCGGCGACGGCGGCATCTTCAACCTGCCGGCGCTGATCGTCGTCCTGCTCGCCATGGCCTTCCTGCTCGGTGGCGCCCGCGAGTCCGCCCGCGCCAACACGATCATGGTCGCCGTGAAGATCGCCGCGCTGGTGCTGTTCTGCGCCATCGGCATCCAGGGCTTCCGCTCCGGCAACTACGAGCACTTCATGCCGCTGGGGATGGCGGGGGTCAGCGCGGCGGGAGCGACGCTCTTCTTCTCCTACATCGGCTTCGACGCCGCCTCCACGGCCGGTGAGGAGGCCAAGAACGCCCAGCGCGACCTGCCGCGGGCCATCATGCTCTCGCTCGTCATCGTGACGGCGCTGTACGTCCTCGTCGCCGCCGTGGCGGTCGGTGCGAAGCCCTGGCAGCGGTTCAACGACTCGGAGGCCGCGCTCGCCCAGATCATGCGGGACGTGACCGGCCAGAGCTTCTGGGGCACCCTGCTCGCGGCGTGCGCCGTCATCGCCATCGCGAGTGTCGTCCTGACCGTGCTCTACGGACAGACCCGCATCCTCTTCGCCATGTCCCGGGACGGCCTCGCGCCCAAGGTGTTCGGCCGGGTCCACCCGAAGACCGGCACGCCCCGCGCCAACACGGTGATCGTGTCCCTGTTCTGCGGCGTCCTCGCCGCGGCCATCCCGCTGGGTCAGCTGGCCGACGCGACCAGCATCGGCACACTCTTCGCCTTCGCTCTGGTCAACGTCGCCGTCGTGATACTCCGCCGGACCCGCCCGGACATGCCCCGCACCTTCCGGGTGCCGCTGTCGCCCCTCATGCCGGCCCTGGGCTTCGGCTTCTGCGTCTGGATGATGGGCAGCCTCTCGGCCGTCACCTGGGTGGTCTTCGGAGTCTGGATGGCGGTCGGGCTCGTGTTCTACTTCGTGTACGGCCATCGCCGCTCCCGACTCGCGACCCCAGAGAAGTGATCCACCCGCAGTGCTGAACGATCTCGACGAACGCATCGTGCACGCCCTCGCCGAGGACGCCCGCCGCTCCTACGCGGACATCGGCCAGCTGGTCGGCCTGTCCGCGCCCGCGGTGAAGCGGCGCGTGGACAGGCTGCGCGCCACCGGCGCCATCACCGGCTTCACCGTACGGGTGGACCCGGCGGCGCTCGGCTGGGAGACCGAGGGGTTCGTCGAGATCTACTGCCGGCGCAACACCTCGCCGGAGACCATCCAGCGGGGCCTGGAGCGCTACCAGGAGGTCGTGGCCGCGTCCACCGTGACGGGGGACGCGGACGCCGTCGTCCAGGTCTTCGCCTCCGACATGCGCCACTTCGAGCGCGTGCTGGAGCGGATCGCGGGGGAGCCGTTCGTGGAGCGGACGAAGTCCGTGCTCGTGCTGTCGCCGCTACTGCGGCGGTTCTCGTCGGGGTCGCCGACCTGACGGGTCCTGTGCCGAGCGGCGGCGGACCGCCGACAGCAGGCGCCGCATGCCGACCACATGCCCGCCCGTGCCGATGACGAGCCACCGGTACAGGCCGCCCAGCGGGCCCGGGAAGGACGCCCGGCTCTCGGCGCGCAGCCGGGTGCGCCCGGGCCCGGCCGCTTCGAGGCGGAAGACCAGGGCGTACGTCGAGAAGCGGTGGCGCCCGACGAGGACCAGCTCCCGTCCGGGTTCGGCCGAGACCACCCGGAAACCGGGGTAGACCGACCTCGCGGTCACCGGCCGGGGCCCGGCCGCCGTGCGGTCGGCGCAACCGACCAGGCGGGCGTAGCCCACCGCGCCGCGGCCCGCGAACGCGCCGTCCAGGGACTCGCCGAGCGCGCACCAGACGGCGCCGGGCTCCGCCGCGACGACGGTCGCGTGCTCGTCCAGGTACGGCAGCCCGTCGATCACCATGCGGCTCCCCTCAGCCATGACGTACTCGCCGTAGGCGGGCACAGGTCGGTGTCATCGTAGAGGCGCTGGGTGACGGGCGGGCAGACACGTCGACGTGTGGACCGCCCGCCGCGACCGACGCCGTACGGCCCCGACTTCGCCGTGCCCGCGCGTGACGTGACCTAGAGTTACCTCGGGCAACCATTGCGGTCAGGGTGGGACATCCCGTAAGTTGAGCGCCGCCCGCTACCCGCGGGTAACACCGAGGGGTAACCACCGTCGCCCGGCCGCCCGACCGTCCTGCCGCTCTGGGGAGTCCATGCGCTGGCCCTTCGGCCGTCCCACCACCGTACGCGCGCGCATCGTGGCCCTCGCGCTCGCTCCGGTGCTCGCCCTGATGACCCTGTGGACTTTCGCCATGGTGTCGGTCACCGGCGAACTGCGCGCCCTGATCCGGCTCCAGGGGGTGTACGAGGACTTCGGCACGCCGGTCGACACGGCGGTCGGGCAGATTCAGATCGAGCGTCGGCTGTCAGCCGCGTATCTGGGCGCGGACCACCGTACGGCGGCCGCCCTGGACCTGATGGCGCAGCAACGGCGCACCGACCGCGCCGTCGACGCGATGCGCGAAGCGATCAGGAACGGGGACCGTGACCGGCTCTCCGACCGGCAGCGGCAGGTCCTGGACGCCATGGCTGCCTCTGTCGGCGGGCTGGACCGGCTGCGGGAGCGTGTGCTGTCCCGGGACATCTCCTGGGACCGGGCGGTGACCGCGTACAGCGCCCTCGTGGAACCCGGCTTCGACGTCGAGTCCACGCTCACCGCGCTCCAGGCGGGGCAGCTGGCGCGAGAGGCCCAGGTCGTCATCGAGCTCGTACGGGTACGGGAGTTCGTCTCGCGCGAGGACGCGCTGGTCGCCGGGGCGCGGGCCGCGGGCACGCTCACCGACACCCAGTACGACACGCTGACGGCGACGATCGAGGACCGCCGGGTCTTCGAGCGGACGTACGTGCCCGACCTGCCGTCCGACTCGCGGACGCTGTTCGAGGAGTTCCAGCGCGGGGACCTGCACCGGCAGCTGACACAGAGCGAGGACGCCCTGCTGCGGGCCGGGGCCGGTGGGGCGGGCAAGGCCGTCGCGGCCGACTCCTGGCGCACCACCACCGACCGGGCCGTCAAGCGTTACATGCAGTTGTGCACGCGGTCGGCGGAGAACTCGGCCGCGCGCGGGCGGAAGTTCGCCTACCGCGAGCTGGCCAAGGCCGCCGTCGTGGCCGTGCTGGGGCTCGCCGCCGTCGCCCTGTCGCTGTGGTTCGCGGTGCGTGGCGCGCGCCGTGTCTCGCGCCGACTGGAGACGCTGCGGGACGCGGCCGACCTGCTGACCACCCGCCAACTTCCCTCCGTCATGGAGCGGTTGAGCGCGGGCGAGGACGTGGACGCGGTCGCCGAGGCGCCGCCGCTGGCGGACGGGGAGGTGGGCGCCGACGAGATCGGAGACGTCGGCCGGTCCTTCAACACCGCGCGGCTCGCGGCCGTCGAGGCGGCCGTGCAGCAGGCCACCCTGCGGCGTGGACTGTTCGCGGTGCTGCTCAACATCGCCCGCCGCAACCAGGCGCTGGTGCACCGCCAGTTGAAACTCGTCGACACGCTGGAACGGCGGACGGAGGATCCGGACGTCCTCCAGGAGCTGTTCCGCATCGACCACCTCACCACCCGGATGCGGCGCCACGCGGAGAGCCTGATCATCCTCTCCGGCGCGGCGCCCGGCCGCAGATGGAGGCGTCCGGTGCCGGTCGCAGACGTGGTCTCGTCCGCGGTGAGTGAGATCGAGGACTACGCGCGCGTGGTCGTCCCGCCGATGGAACTCATCGGCGTCGCCTCGGACGCCGTACCGGATGTGGTCCACCTGATCGCCGAACTCCTCGAGAACGCGACGGTCTTCTCGCCGCCCCACACTCAGGTGACCCTGCGCACCGGGCGGGCCCGCGGCGGCTTCGTCCTCGAGATCGACGACCGCGGCCTCGGCCTCGCCCCGGACCAGCTCGAGGAGGCCCACCGCACCCTCACCCGCCCCGACGACTTCGACCCGACCCGCCACGACCGCCTCGGCCTGTACGTGGTGAGCCGCCTCGCCGCCCGCCAGGGCATCGAGGTCACGCTGTGCCGGTCGCCGTACGGAGGGACCACGGCAGTGGTGTTGCTGCCGGGGGCGGTGTTGGCGGAGGGTGTGCCCACTCCGGGCGAGCCCACTTCGGCGGGGGCTGCCCTTGCGGAGCCCGTTCGTGGTGAGCTTGCTCCCATGGCGCCCGGGTGTGGTGAGCCCACCGTGAGTGAGGCCGCTTCGACGGAGGCCGCTCCCGCGGAGGCTGCGCATGCGGCTGCGCGTGCGGAGTCGGCAGGGGGTGAGCCCCCATCCACGGGGATTGTCCCCGCGGAGCCGGCCCGCACCGAGCCCGGCAGCCCCGAGCCCGCCCCCGCGCAAGCCGCGTCCCCCGCCTCCGCCCTGCCCACGCGCGTCCGTCAGGCGGCCCTCGCCGCCGAGTTGCGCAGCGAAGCCCCGGCGGCCGCCGGCGGGCCCCCGGAGCGTGAAGTGAGCGCCGAGGACATGCGGGCCATCTTCGGTGCCTTCCAGCGCGGCCTGGACCGGGGGCGCAGGGGCGTCGAGCTCGGGCCCGAGCACCCCCACACCCGCAGTGAGCGAACCGGCACCGAGGAAGGGAGGGACGCCGACGATGCGCCCTGACAAGATCTCCGAACAGCCCGGCACGGACCTCGGCTGGCTCCTCGACGACCTCGTCGCCAGGACCGACCACGTCCGTCAGGCCGTACTGCTCACCGCGGACGGGCTCCCGCTCTGCTGCTCGGAGGGGATCCGAAGACGGGACATCGAGCACCTGGCCGCCGTCTGTTCCGGATTCCACAGCCTGGCCCGCTCGGCGGGGGAGCGGTTCGACGCGGGGAAGGTGCGGCAGACCATGGTCATGCTAGACGACGCCTACCTCTTCATCACCCCGGCGGGCAACGGCAGCCGCCTCGCCGTGCTCAGCGAGGCGGAGACCGATGTCGGCCAGCTCGCCCACGAGATGGAACTGCTCGTCCGCCGCGTCGGCCGGCATCTGGACGCCGCCGTGCGCGAGGCCGCCGCCCCCGCCGGTCCGACCGGCGCCTGATCCGCCGGTGGCCGACGACCACTGGTACGAGGACGAGACGGGGCCCATGGTTCGCCCGTACGCGGTGACGCGCGGTCGGACCCGGCCCTCCGGCGGACCCGCCATCGATCTGATGTCGCAGGTCACGGCCCTGTGGCCGGACGACGGCGGGCCCGTCCTCGACCACGCCCGGACCTCCCTGCTCGACCTGGTGCGCCGGGGACCACGCCCGGTCGTCGAGCTCGCCGCCGACGCCGACCTGCCCCTGACCGTCCTACGCGTGCTGCTCGGCGACCTGGCCGAGGCCGGTCTGGTGCGCGTGGACGAGGCGCGGCCGGTTCTACCGGTCCCGGCCACCGACCCTGAGCTGCTGCGGGAGATCGTGGAGCGCCTTCGCGAGCTGTAGCGGAGGCATGACCGGCGGCACGACCCGAGGAACGATCTTGGGCACGACCGGCGGCACGATCGGGGGCACGACCGGGCGCGCGCAACGAATCGCCGCCCGCCCCACATTCGACGCAACGATCCACTCACCGGCGCGCAACGGCTCCTCCTTGTCCGGCCCGTCGGCCGCCCGTACGGTCTACGTGGCCCCCCCCAACGCCCTCCGTACCGGTGAGGAACACGCATGCGCACCGCCCTGCTCCAGAGCTCCGGCCGCCCCGGCTCCGTCGTCGAGAACCTCAAGGTCCTCGACGAGGCTGCGGGCCGGGCCGCCGCCGCGGGCGCCGCGCTGCTGGCCGCGCCGGAGATGTTCCTGACCGGGTACGCCATCGGCGACGACATCGCCCGCCTCGCGGAGCCCGCCGACGGCGACTCCGCGGACGCGGTCGCCGAGACCGCCGCGCGGCACGGCCTCGCGATCGTCTACGGATACCCCGAGCGGGCCGGCGAGGCCGTCTTCAACTCCGCCCAGCTGATCTCCGCCGAGGGCACCCGCCTCGCCAACTACCGCAAGACCCACCTCTTCGGCTGCTTCGAGCGCGACCACTTCACACCGGGCGGGTCGCCGGTCGTCCAGGCCGAGCTGAACGGCCTCCGCGTCGGGATCATGATCTGCTACGACGTCGAGTTCCCGGAGAACGTCCGCGCCCACGCCCTGGCCGGCACGGACCTCCTGGTGGTGCCGACGGCGCAGATGCACCCGTTCCACTTCGTCGCCGAGTCCGTCGTGCCGGTGCGTGCCTTCGAGAACCAGATGTACGTCGCCTACGTCAACCGGGTCGGCCAGGAAGGGGAGTTCGAGTTCGTCGGGCTCTCGACCCTCGCCGGCCCCGACGGAGTCGCCCGCACCCGCGCCGGCCGCGCCGACGAGCTCCTCCTAGCCGACGTCGACCCCGTCTTCCTCGCCGCCTCCCGCGAGGCGAACCCGTATCTGAAGGACCGCCGCCCCGGCCTCTACGGCTCCCTCGTCTGAACCCCTCCCTGCCCTCCCCCAGTCTTTTCGCCAGTCTTTTCGCGCAAGGAGTCCGTACCCCATGACGTCCACCGTGCCCAACGCCGTCGAGCACGCAGACGAGCAGCAACCGCCGATCACCATGTTCGGCCCGGACTTCCCGTACGCGTACGACGACTTCCTGGCCCACCCGGCGGGCCTCGGCCAGATACCGGCGACCGAGCACGGCACCGAGGTCGCGGTCATCGGCGGCGGCCTGTCCGGCATCGTGGCGGCGTACGAGCTGATGAAGATGGGCCTCAAGCCGGTCGTGTACGAGGCCGACCAGATCGGCGGCCGGCTGCGCACCGTCGGTTTCGACGGCTGCGACCCCTCCCTCACCGCCGAGATGGGTGCGATGCGCTTCCCGCCGTCGTCCACGGCGCTCCAGCACTACATCGACCTGGTGGGACTGGAGACCCAGCCCTTCCCCAACCCCCTGGCCGAGGCGACGCCTTCGACGGTCGTCGACCTCAAGGGCGAGTCGCACTACGCGACCAGCGTCGACGACCTGCCGCAGGTCTACCGCGACGTGATGAACGCCTGGAACGCCTGCCTCGAAGAAGGTGCCGACTTCTCCGACATGAACCAGGCGATGCGTGAGCGCGACGTACCGCGCATCCGTGAGATCTGGTCCGAGCTCGTCGAGAAGCTCGACAACCAGACCTTCTACGGCTTCCTCTGCGACTCCGAGTCCTTCAAGTCCTTCCGGCACCGCGAGATCTTCGGCCAGGTCGGCTTCGGGACGGGCGGCTGGGACACCGACTTCCCCAACTCCATCCTGGAGATCCTGCGGGTCGTCTACACCGAGGCCGACGACCACCACCGCGGCATCGTCGGCGGCTCCCAGCAGCTGCCGCTGCGGCTGTGGGAGCGCGAGCCGGAGAAGATCGTCCACTGGCCGTACGGGACCTCGCTGACGTCCCTGCACGTGAACGGCGAGCCGCGCCCGGCCGTGACCCGGCTGCACCGCACCGCCGGCAATCAGATCACCGTGACGGACGCGAACGGCGACATCCGCACCTACCAGGCGGCGATCTTCACCGCCCAGTCCTGGATGCTGCTGTCGAAGATCGCCTGCGACGACTCGCTCTTCCCGATCGACCACTGGACCGCGATCGAGCGGACTCATTACATGGAGTCCTCGAAGCTCTTCGTCCCCGTCGACCGGCCGTTCTGGCTCGACAAGGACGAGGAGACCGGCCGTGACGTCATGTCGATGACGCTCACCGACCGGATGACGCGCGGCACCTACCTCCTCGACGACGGCCCGGACAAGCCCGCCGTCATCTGCCTCTCCTACACCTGGTGCGACGACAGCCTGAAGTGGCTGCCGCTGTCCGCGAACGAGCGGATGGAAGTCATGCTGAAGTCGCTCGGCGAGATCTACCCGAAGGTCGACATCAGGAACCACATCATCGGCAACCCGGTGACGGTCTCCTGGGAGAACGAGCCCTACTTCATGGGCGCGTTCAAGGCGAACCTGCCCGGCCACTACCGCTACCAGCGGCGCCTGTTCACGCACTTCATGCAGGACCGGCTGCCCGCGGACAAGCGCGGCATCTTCCTCGCCGGCGACGACATCTCCTGGACGGCCGGCTGGGCCGAGGGCGCGATCCAGACCGCGTTGAACGCGGTCTGGGGCGTCATGCACCACTTCGGCGGAACGACCGACGCGACCAACCCGGGCCCGGGCGACGTCTACGACGAGATCGCCCCCGTCGAGCTCCCGGAGGACTAGAGCACGGCTCAGACCCCGGCCGCGCGCGCCTTCTCGTACACCTCGGCGGCGACCTCCTTGAGCTCCTGCGCGTCACGCGTGCCGGCCTGGAGGTCGACGAGGATCTCGTCGAGACCGACCTCGGCGTGCGCGGCCAGGTCCTCGACGATCTGGTCGACGCTGCCCTGGAAGGGTGCGCGGTCGGCACCGGCGTAACCCTGCGCCAGGTACTGGGCGTTGGTACGCAGCACCGTCTGGATCGGTTCCGTGCGCCCGCGCTCGGCGGCCAGTTCCTGGAGCCCGCGCCACTGCGCGGCGAGCGCCTCGGCCCCCATGCCCACCGGCAGCCAGCCGTCGGCGTGGTCGACCAGGCGGCGCTGGGCCTTGCCGGGGCCCGCCGCCAGCAGGATGGGGATCGGCCGGGCCGGCTTGGGTCCGACGACGGCCGGGGCGAGCTTCGTGACCTGTCCGTCGTACGACACCGGGTCCGGGCCCCAGACCGCGCGGCACACGCCGATCAACTCGTCCAGGGCCGCGCCGCGCTCCTCGAACGGGCGCACCGACGCGGCCGCGTACTCGTCGTGCGACCAGCCCGTGCCGAAGCCCGCGAGCACGCGGCCACCGCTCGCCGCGTCCAGCGTGGCGAGGGCCTTGGCGAGCTGGAACGGCACGTGCAGCGGCGCGACCAGCACGCTGCTGCCCAGCCGGGCCCGCTCGGTGGCCGCGGCGGCGAGTGTGAGGGTGACCAGCGGCTCGGCGACTCCGCGGTACGAGTCCGGCCAGGGGAGGCCCTCGATGCCGTACAGGCCTTGGGTGGCGGGGTCGGGGACGAGGAGTCGCTCGTACACCCAGAGGCTTTCGTAGCCGATCTCCTCGGCGGTGCGGGCCACGTCGGGCACGTCCCGGCCGAGGTTGTACCGCTTGTTCTGGGGAAGGCCGAGTCCGAGCCTTGTCGCCATGCCCACTGCTCCTTTGACAGGTGGTGCGGTCCTGTCGAACGTACAACGTTCACAGAGATGTTCAGGAGAGCAGCGGTGGGAACCGGCCACCGGCGTGGCGGATCAGTCCGGCAGCGGCGTGAGCAGCATGCGGCCCGCGAAACCGACCGCCGCGTCGAGGCGTTCGGTGAATTCCTCCGCCAGGTCCGGCAGTCGGCGCAGCGCCCACAATGCCCGGGCCGCCGACCAGGTGGCGTCCCGGGCGCGCTCCAGGCTCCAGGAGCCGAGCAGGTGCGTGAGCGGGTCGGCGATCTGGAGGAGGTCGGGGCCCGGCATCAGATCCTCGCGGATGCGCTCCTCCAGCGCGACGAGTAGATCGCCCACCCGGTCGAACTCGTCCTCCAGCTCGAGGGGTTCGCAGCCGAGCGTACGACAGGCGTCCACGACGGCGAGCGCGAGGTCGTGCCCGATGTGCGCGTTGATGCCCGCGAGCGCGAACTGCAGCGGTCGTACGCCGGGATGGCGGCGGAACTGGAACAGCGGCCGCCAGCAGGCCGGTGGGCGCCGCTCGTCTGCCACCGCGTCGACCGCCGCGAGATAGCGCTCCGCGAACCGCACGTCCAGCGTGATCGCCGCCCGCGCGTCCGTGAACTCCCCGGCGTCGATGTGCCGGTCGACCTCCTCGGTCACCGCGAGGTAGACGCGGTTGAAGACCGCGATCCCGTCCCACGCGGGCAGTTGCGCGGCCAGGGCGTGCATGCGGGAGACCACCGCGTCCACGGGAGTGGTGAACTGTTCCAACTGCGCCATGGGGGCAGGGTCCCAGTCCTAAGGTCTTCGGAGTGCCGACGGGCCCGACGCTTCCCCAGAACGGGGGAACGATCCCGTCGCACGGGAGAGGGGGAACAGCACTGTGGCAGGCTTACGTGCCCAGCGCCTGGCCGCACGCAGGGCCCGGCACAGGCGCGCCCTCGGGCGCGGCGCCATGGTCGCGGCCGCGTCCGTGGTGGTCGCCGTCGGCACCGCGACCGGGATGATGTCCGCGCTCGACGACGGCCGGGGCTCCGACGAGGCCCGGCCCGACGTGACCGGTTCGCCGCGCCTGGAGTCGCTGCCGGTCGTGCCCTCGGTCTCGCCCTCGGCGACGAAGGCGTCCCCTTCGCCCTCCCCGAAGGAGAAGGCGAGCCCCACCGCCTCAGCGGCCAGGAACGGGAGAAGCCAGGCGACAGCCGCCGTGTCCCCCCGCCTTTACCACTATTCCGACTCCCAGGTGGTCGACTGGGTTCGCGACCACCCGGAGGATCCCCGCGCCACCGTGATCGAGTCCCGCATCGCCGACCAGCCGGCGGCGGTGTGGTTCACCGACGCAGACTCGGCGACCATCGTGCCCCGGGTCCGCGCGGTCACGTCCTCGGCCGCCGCGCAGGGCCGGGTGCCGGCCGTCGTGGTGTACGCGATCCCGGACCGCGACTGCGGCGGGGCCTCCGAGGGCGGGGCGTCCGACCTCGACGCCTACGACCGCTGGATCGACGGCTTCGCGGCCGGGCTGGGCTCCGGCGAGGTCATGGTGATCCTGGAGCCCGACTCGATCGCGCAGGCCGACTGCCTGTCCGCCGCGGACCGCGCCGCCCGCTTCGCCTCGCTGGCCCGCGCGGGCCGCGTCCTGAAGGCCGCCAACCCGAAGGCGCGTGTGTACTACGACGCCGGGCACTCCGCCTGGAACCCGCCCGCGCAGCAGGCGGCCCTGCTGAAACAGGCGGGCGCCGCCTCGGCCGCGTCCTCCGACGGCATCTTCAGCAACGTGTCCAACTTCCACCGCACGGCCGACGAGATCACCTACGACCGGGAGGTCCTCGACGCCCTCGGCGGCCCCGCGGGTCTCGGCGCGGTGATAGACACCAGCCGCAACGGCAACGGCGCCCCGGCCGACGGGGAGTGGTGCGACCCGGACGGACGGAAGATCGGCCGGGCGCCCACACTGAACACCGGAGAGGCACGCATCGACGCCTACCTGTGGGTGAAGCTGCCGGGGGAGTCGGACGGCTGCAAGGGGGAGCCGGGGACGTTCACGGCGTCGTACGCCTACGACTTGGCGGGCGGGAACTCCTCGTCGTAGGCCGACACGCCCTCGTCGAGCAGGGGCCCCTGCTGCTTGAGGTGCGCGGGCGCGAAGGCGCGCAGCGCGTGGTAGCCGGTGATGACGACGAGCGTGCCGAGCGCGATGCCGCTCAGGGAGAAGTTGTCGGTGAACTTCATGGAGACGCCGCCGACGCCGATGATGATGCCCGCCGCGGCCGGCACCAGGTTCAACGGGTTGCGCAGGTCCACCTTGGCGTGCAGCCAGATCTGGGCGCCGAGCAGTCCGATCATGCCGTAGAGGATGACGGTGATGCCGCCGAGCACACCGCCCGGGATCGCGGCCACGACCGCGCCGAACTTGGGGCAGATGCCGAACAGGAGCGCGAAGCAGGCGGCGGCCCAGTAGGCGGCCGTCGAGTAGATGCGGGTTGCCGCCATCACGCCGATGTTCTCGGAGTACGTGGTGTTGGGCGGGCCACCGACCGCTGTCGACAGCATGGAGGCGACACCGTCCGCCGAGATCGCCGTGCCGAGCTTGTCGTCCAGCGAGTCCCCGGTCATCTCGCCGACCGCCTTGACGTGCCCGGCGTTCTCCGCGACCAGCGCGATGACGACGGGCAGCGCGACCAGGATCGCCGACCACTGGAAGGACGGGCCGTGGAAGGACGGCAGCCCGATCCAGTCGGCCTTGCCGACGCCGGAGAGGTCGAGCCGCCAGTGGTCGGTGACCTTGCCGCTCGCGTCCACCGAGTGGATCTTGCCGAAGATCCGGTCGAAGGCCCAGGAGATGGCGTACCCGAAGACCAGGCCCAGGAAGATCGCGATGCGTGACCAGAAACCACGCAGACAGACGACGGCCAGACCGGTGAAGAGCATGACCAGCAGGGCCGTCCACTGGTCCTGCGGCCAGTAGGTCGACGCGGTCACCGGGGCGAGGTTGAAGCCGATCAGCATCACGACCGCGCCGGTCACGATCGGCGGCATCGCCGCGTGGATGATCCGTGCCCCGAAGCGCTGCACGGCGAGACCCACCAGGAACAGCACGACGCCGACGACGAAGACCGCGCCGGTCACGGTGGCGCTCGTACCGCCCTGCGCGCGGATGACCGCGGCGACACCCACGAAGGAGAGCGAGCAGCCGAGATAGCTGGGTACCCGGCCGCGGGTCGCGAGCAGGAAGATCACGGTGGCGACCCCGGACATCATGATCGCGAGGTTCGGGTCCAGGCCCATCAGGACGGGGGCCACGAAGGAGGCCCCGAACATGGCCACCACGTGCTGGGCGCCGAGCCCGAACGTGCGGGGCCACGAGAGCCGTTCATCGGGCCGAACCACCGCTCCGGGCGCCGGGGTGCGTCCGTCGCCGTGCAGTTTCCAGCGGACGCCAAGATCCATGGTTCGGTTTCACTTTCGTCGTACGTGCGGATGTAGGCACCATTGTCGGGGACGCGGCTGAGCAGGGCCTTCCCGGGTCGGGGTCGACCAGCACCGTCCCGGCCGAGGCGCCTGAGCGTCCGCTTAGAATGGACGTAAGCATCTCATCAGTGTCAGGAGCACCACCCGTGACCGCCGAAGCCCCGATCGCCCCCGCCCTGTCGTACGGCCGGCTCATCCCCGTCGCCGTCCACTTCGACGACCTGGACGCGCTCGGACTTCTGCACAACGCCCGCTACCCCCTGCTGGTCGAGCGGGCCTGGACCGAGCTGTGGCAGGAGTACGGCATCCGCTTCGACGGCGACTGGGCGGCGGCCGGCGACGCCTGCAACGCGGTCAAGGAACTCCGCATCACCTACGAGGCCCCCGTCACCCGGACCGGCACCTATGCCGTCCACCTCTGGCTCGAGCGGCTCGGCAACACCGGGCTGACGTACGGCTTCCGGTTCTGCTCGGCCGACGGGGCGGTGACGTACGCGCAGGGCACCCGGGTGCTGGTCCGGCTCGACGCGGCGACGCTGCGGCCCGCGCCGTGGAGCGAGGTCTTCAGGGCCGCGGGTCGGGAACTGCTGCGGCCTGCGGGCTGACCTTCGGCCGGTCGCGGTCACCGGCGCGCAGCACGCCCGCGAACACCGCGAGCCCGCACGCCAGCATGGTCACCAGACAGAACGACACCATCAGGCTGGTCGCCTGCGCCACCCCGCCGATCAGGCTCGGTGCGATCAGGCCCGAGGTGTACGTGATCGTGGCGACGCCCGCGATGGCCTGGCTGGGGTTCGGGCCACTGCGGCCCGCCGCGGCGAAGCACAGGGGTACGACGACGGCGATGCCGAGGCCCATCAGCGCGAAGCCGCCCATCGCCACCGCCGGGTGACCCGCGACCACTACGAGCAGGCCGCCGAGCGCCGCGAGGACACCGCCCGCGCGGACCGTGCGCACCGCGCCGAAGCGGTTCACCGCAGCGTCCCCGACGATCCGGGCCACCGCCATGGTCAGCATGAAGCCGGTCGTCGAGGCCGCCGCGAGACCCGCCGACGCCTCAAGGCGGTCGCGCAGATACACCGCCGACCAGTCCAGGCTGGCCCCCTCCGCGAACACCGCACAGAAGCCGACCGCGCCGATCAGCAACGCCGACCGCGGCGGCAGGGCGAACCGTGGCGGCGGTTCCTCGTCCTCCGCCGGTTGCAGGTCGAGCACCCAACGGCAGGCGAGCACGCCGAGCAGAGTGAGAGCCACGGCCGCCAGGGCGAAGTGCAGACGCGCGTCCGATCCCAGGTGCGCGGCGAGCGTGCCGGCCGCCGAGCCGATCAGGGCCCCCGTGCTCCACATTCCGTGCAGACCGGACATGATCGACTTGTCGAGCAGGCGCTCGACCTCGACCCCCAGCGCGTTCATCGCGACATCCGCCATACCCGCGCTGGCGCCGTAGACGAACATCGCCAGGCACAGCGTGTACAGGTTCGGCGCCAGTGACGGCAGGATCAGGGACAGCGTCCACAGCGAGATCAGGCCGCGCAGGGCCGTGCGGCTGCCGAAGCGGTGACTGATCCAGCCGGCCAGCGGCATGGAGCAGGAGGCGCCGAACGCCGTGAAGGCCAGGGCGAACCCGAGTTGGCCGGTGCTGAGCGAGGCATGGTCCTGGATCCACGGCACCCGGGTCGCGAACGACCCCGTGACGGCGCCATGCACGGCGAACACGGCCGCCACGGCGTACCGGGCGCGCCGCACCTCCGACGCCTCGTAGACCACTTCGCTCATTGTCCCGCCCCTCCCGGACGTGTGTTCCCCGCAACGCTGCCGTAAACTATCAGGAACCCTGCCTGATAGATAGGGGATCAGAGGCCCACACGGCACAGGTCGCCCGCCGTGCGGTCCCGCCGATCTGGGAGGATTCCCGGCATGCCCGCATCCCCGAGCACCGCCCGGGCCATCAACGACCGACTCGCCCTGCGGCTGTTGCAGGAAGGCCCGTTGACGGCAGGGCAGTTGAAGCAGCTCACCGGCCTGTCCCGGCCGACCGTCGCCGACCTCGTCGAACGCCTCACGGCGTCCGGCCTGATCGCGGTGGTGGGGGAGTCGGGGGAGCAGCGGCGCGGCCCGAACGCGCGGTTGTACGGCATCGTCGCCGACCTCGCCCATCTCGCGGCCCTGGACGTCCGCACGGAGGGCGTCGCCGTGGTCGTCTCCGACCTCCTCGGTGAGGTACTCGCCGAGGCGTCGGTGCCGATCGGCGGCGACACGGGCACGGGACCGGCACTGGAGCAGGCGGTCGCGCTGGTCGAACGAGCGGCGAAGGAGGCAGGAGCCGACCGGCTGCACACCGTCGGCATCGGCGCACCCGGCCTCATCGCCCCGGCCACCGGCGAGCTGCGCGACTCCACGGGCCTGCCCGAATGGCACCGCCGGCTGGTGGCCGCCCTCCAGGAGCGGCTCCCGGACGCCCGCGTCATCGTCGAGAACGAGACCAATCTTGCGGCACTGGCCGAGCAACGCGACGGCGCGGCCCACGACCGCGACACCTTCGTCCTGCTCTGGCTCGGTCACGGCACCGGCGCGGCCGTGATCCTCGACGGAGCCCTGCGCCGCGGCGCCTCCGGCGGCACCGGTGAGATCGGCTTCCTGCCTGTCCCGGGCACGGACAGGCTCCCCTCGGCCACGGGATGCGAGGGCGGCTTCCACTCCCTGGCGGGGTCGGCGGCGATCGCCGACCTCGCGCGTGAACACGGCATCCCGGCACCGCCGACGGGTCACGAACCGCGGGCCGCCGTCGTCGTCCGCGAGGCCGTGACTTCACCCGACACCGCCGCCGCCCGCTTCCTCGACGCCCTCGCCGACCGCATCGCCGTCGGCGTCGCCTCCGTCGCCGCCGTCCTGGACCCTGGCTGTGTGGTCCTCGGAGGCGAGGTGGGGCAGGCCGGAGGCGAGGTGCTCGCCGCCCGGGTCGAGGAACGGATCCGCCGGATGTCACCGCTGCCCACGGAGGTACGGAGCAGCACGCTGGGCGGCGGGGCGGTGCTGCGGGGGGCGCTGCTGACAGCCCGGGAGTCGGCTCAGGGGGAGCTGTTCGGGCCCGGGGAATCGTAGGGCGATCCCTGCGGAAATGGACGGCGATGCGCCCGGAGGATCGTTCTACGATCCTCCGAGGACATCGACAGCGATCTCAGCAGGGGATCGTTCTACAATCCTCCGCTGGGATCGTAGAACGATCCTCGGTCCAAACGTGTCAGTCGTGTCCGCCTCGACCGAACCGCCCCGCCAGGTACTCCTCGAACGTCCCCTTGCCCACGGCCCGTTCCGGCGTGAGGTGGCCGCCCCCGCGGAAGGCGCCGTACGCCTTGCCCCACAGTGGCACGTTGACCATCGCACGCCGCCGGCCGGTCGCCTTCAGATACGCGCGGGCCAGCGACTCGAGCGACCGTGCCTCGGGCCCGCCCATGTCCTCGACCCGCCCCGCGGGCGCACCCACGGCCAACTCGGCCAGCCGGCCCGCGACTTCGGTCACCTCGATCGGCTGATCCCGCACGCCGGCCGGAAGCGGTACGACCGGCGACTTCGACAGCGCTTGGAACAGCTGCACCAGCAGGTCGTGGAACTGGGTCGTGCGCAGCACGGTCCAGCTGAGCCCCGACTCCTCGACCAGCTTCTCCACGGCGAGCTTCGACTTGTAGTAGCCGAACGGCACCCGGTCGACGCCGACGATCGAGATGTAGACCAGGTGGCCCACGCCGGCCTGCCGCGCCGCCGCGATCAGGTGCGCGGCCGCCTGTTCGTCACCGCCGCGCGGGCTGCTCGCGCAGTGGACGATCGTGTCCACGCCCGCGACGGCCGCGTCCAGTCCGGGACCGCCCTCGCGCAGATCGACGGCGTACGGCTGGGTGTGCCGGCTGAGCACCCGTACCTCGTGCCCGTCCTCCCGCAGCCGCTCGGTGACGAGTCGGCCGAGGGTTCCGGTGCCGCCGGTCACCAGGATCGTGGTCATGCTGTTCAGCCCCTTCGGACACGGGGCGCTCCCGGCCGGAGCGCCCTTCGTCAGCTGAGACCGAGCAGCCGCGCGAAAAGTGACAGGGCGCTAAGGCTGCCCGAGCTGGCGCCGTACGAAGTCAAGCTTGTCCGGGTTCATCACGGCTCGCGCCTGGGTGATCAGCCCGTAGCGCAGCTCGAACGTGACCACGCCGACCAGGCTGTCGCCCGCCCATGCCGCCAGTGCGCTCGCGCCGTTGACCTCGGCCACCGTGAAGTCGAGGTCCGCGGTGAACTTCCGGGCCCCGCCGACCAGGAACCGGACGACTTTTTCGCGCCCCTCCACCGGCCGCCGTGCCGCCGAGACCTTGCCGCCGCCGTCACTCCACCAGGTCACATCGGCGGCGAGCAGCTTCTCCAGGCCGGCCAGATCGCCTTCCCGGGCCGCCGTGATGAACGACGCGACCAGCTCCGCCTGCCGCTCGGGTGCGGGCTCGAAACGCCCCTGTGGTGCCGTCACGCGCTGCACCGCCCGCCGGTACAGCTGACGGCAGTTGACGTCGCTCAGTTCCAGTACCTCGGCGATCTCCCGGTGTCCGTACCCGAACGCCTCCCGCAGCACGTACACGGCCCGCTCGGCCGGAGTGAGTCGCTCCAGCAGCACCAGCAGTGCCATGGACACGGCGTCCCGCTGCTCGACCGACTCCAGCGGGCCGAGCGTGCCGTCGGAGGTGACCACGGGCTCCGGCAGCCAGGTCCCGACGTACTGCTCGCGCCGGGCCCTGGCGGAGGTCAGCCGGTTGAGGCAGAGGTTGGTCACGGCCTTGGCGAGCCAGGCCCCGGGGTGCTCGATCTGAGCGCGGTCGGCGCCGCTGAAGCGCAGATAGGCATCCTGGACCGTGTCCTCGGCCTCGTCGGCGGAGCCCAGCATGCGATATGCCAGGCCGAACAGTCGGGGTCGGTGACTCTCGAACTCCTCGGCGATCGCGGTCGTCATGCGTTCACCCTCCCAGAAGGGGTGCCGAGGTGAATGGGAGGCCCGGCGGCGGGCAAGGGCCGTCGTCACCGCCGCCGGGCCGGTCTGTCCTCTCCGCAGGCCGGGCGTAGATCCATGTCTGCGTGCGACCCTAGATAGGACTAGACCAATGCGTCAACAGGTATGGATCAATCCCAAGTGGACGCGGGCGTGCAGGAGTTGATCCCAGCGGTGCGGTCCGTCCGAGAAGTCCAGCGACACGGTCTGTGAGCCACCCCACACCGTTCGTCCGTATGGACGCCGATCAGGCGTGGCACACTGGCTCTGTACCTAAAGCAGCGCACTCCGGGGTCGGTGAAAGTCCGAACCGGCGGTTATAGTCCGCGACCCGGTCGCTTCCAGCGACCGGTTGACCAGGTGAAATTCCTGGACCGACGGTTAAAGTCCGGATGGGAGGCAGTGCGCGGCGGGCGGGCATTCGTGCGCGCCGCCGTATGCGCTCGTCCGTATGGACGAGTCTGTCCGGCGTCGCCCCCGGTGTCGTAGCCCGTGATTTCTGTCGTCATCGACAGGCCCCGGAGTCCGTGCCCCAACGTGGCAGGAGGACCCGGGAAGTGTTCACCGGAATCGTCGAAGAGCTGGGTGAGGTCACCGCCGTCGAGAATCTCGGCGACGCCTCCCGCTTCCGGCTGCGCGGCCCCGTCGTGACCGAGGGCGCGAAGCACGGCGACTCCATCGCCGTGAACGGAGTCTGTCTCACCGTCGTCGAGCACGAGGGCGACGAGTTCACCGCCGACGTCATGGCCGAGACACTCGACCGCTCCAGCCTCGGCGCCCTGAGCGTCGGCTCCCGCGTCAACCTCGAACGCCCCACAGCCGTCGGCGCACGCCTCGGCGGGCACATCGTGCAGGGCCACGTCGACGGCACCGGCCGGGTCCTGGAGCGCAAGCCGTCCGAGAACTGGGAGATCGTGAAGGTCTCCCTCCCCGCGGACCTCGCGCGCTACGTCGTCGAGAAGGGCTCCATCACGGTCGACGGCATCAGCCTCACCGTCGTCGACGCCGGCCCCGACTACTTCACCGTCAGCCTCATCCCCACCACCCTCGCCCTCACCACGCTCGGCCTCAAGCAGCCCGGCGACCCGGTCAACCTCGAGGTGGACGTCGTCGCCAAGTACGTCGAGCGCCTGCTCGCGGCCGGTCAGGGGGCAGGCCGGTGAACTGGCTGAACTCCGAGGCCTTCGTCCTGTTCGACCAGCACATCAAGTGGTCGGACATGATCGGCAACGTGATCGGTCTGATCGCCCTGGCCTTCGGCTGGCGGCGCTCCATCTGGAGCTGGCCCACCCAGTTCGTCTCCGGCCTCATCCTCTTCGCGGCCTTCACCACCGCCCACCTCTCCGGCAGCGCGGGCAAACAGATCGTCGTGATGGTCGTCGCCGGGTACGGCTGGTGGCAGTGGAACCGCGGCAAGGACCAGGGCGAGGACGGCCACATCGCCGTACGCTTCGCCACCTGGAACGAGCGCGCGGTGCTGGTCGCGGCCGCCGCCGTCGGTACGGTCGCGGTCGCCCTCCTGTTCAAGGCGTACCCGTCCCTGTCCTGGGACCCCTGGCCGGACGCCTACATCTTCGTCGGCACCATCGTCGCCATGTACGCCCAGGCGCGCGGCATGGTCGAGTTCTGGTTCGCCTGGCTGCTCGTCGACGTCGTCGGCGTGCCCCTGAACTTCGCCAACGGCTTCGCCTTCTCCGGCTTCGTCTACGTCATCTACGGCGCGCTCGTCCTGTGGGGCATGCGCGACTGGTGGCTGCGCTCCCGCAAGGGCCCGCAGCCCGCCCTGGAAGGAGCGCCTGCATGAGTGCGGCACCGATCCTGTACAGCACCGACGGCTTCGAGGACTTCGCGCTCGACCCGATCGAGCAGGCCATCGCCGACATCGCGGCCGGCCGACCGATCGTGGTCGTCGACGACGAGGACCGCGAGAACGAGGGCGACCTCGTCATCGCCGCGGAGAAGGCCACCCCCGAGATCGTCGCCTTCATGATGAGCGAGTGCCGCGGCCTGATCTGCGCCCCCATGGAGGGCGACGAACTGGACCGGCTCCAGCTCCCGCAGATGGTCGAGGACAACACCGAGTCCATGAAGACCGCGTTCACCGTCTCCGTGGACGCCTCGGCCGCCCACGGCGTGAGCACCGGCATCTCGGCCTCCGACCGCGCCACCACGCTCCAACTCCTCGCGAGCGGTACGGCGGAGCCGACCGACCTCGTCCGCCCCGGCCACATCTTCCCGCTGCGCGCCAGGACCGGCGGCGTCCTGGTCCGCAACGGCCACACCGAGGCCGCCGTCGACCTCGCCCGCCTCGCGGGCCTGCGCCCGGCCGGCGCGATCGTCGAGATCGCCGGCGAGGACGGCCGCATGCTGCGCCTGCCCGAACTGATCCCGTTCGCCCGCAAACACGGCCTGACGATCATCTCCATCGAGGACCTGATCACCTACCGCCGTACCTCGGAGCCCACCGTCCGCCGCGAGGCCGAGGTCCAGCTGCCCACCGCGCACGGCACGTTCACGGCGTACGGCTACCGCTCCACCGCCGACGGCGTCGAACACGTCGCCCTGGTCCACGGCGAGATCGGCGACGGCGACGACGTCCTGGTCCGCGTCCACTCCGAGTGCCTCACCGGCGACGTCTTCGGCTCCCAGCGCTGCGACTGCGGCCCCCAGCTGGACGCCTCCCTGGAGCGCATCCAGAGCGAGGGCCGGGGCGTGGTGGTCTACCTGCGCGGACACGAGGGCCGCGGCATCGGCCTGCTGTCCAAGCTGCGCGCGTACGAGCTCCAGGAGCGCGGCCACGACACCCTCGACGCCAACCTCGAACTCGGCCTGCCCGCCGACGCCCGCGACTACGGCGCCGGCGCGCAGATCCTCGAGGACCTCGGCGTCCGCAGCGTGCGCCTGATGACCAACAACCCCGACAAGACCGACGCGCTGCTGCGCCACGGCCTCAAGGTCACCGGCCGCGAGCCGATGCCCGTACAGGCGGGCGAGCACAACCTCCGCTACCTGCGCACCAAGCGGGACCGGATGGGGCACGATCTGCCCTGGCTGGACGCGCCCACCGCGTCCACCTGCGGCAACCAGTAAGAGAGAGCACTGAGGAGAGACGTGAGCGGCAAGGGTGCACCGGAACTGTCCGTACGCAATGTGGGTGACCTGCGGGTCGCCGTCATCGCGGCGCAGTGGCACGAGAAGGTGATGGACGGCCTGGTGGACGGCGCACTGCGCGCCCTGCACGACCTGGGCATCGACGAGCCGACCCTGCTCAGGGTCCCCGGCAGCTGGGAGCTCCCGGTCGTCGCCAAGGTCCTCGCGGGCCGCGGCTACGACGCGATCGTCGCGCTCGGCGTCGTCATCCGCGGCGGCACCCCGCACTTCGAGTACGTGTGCCAGGGCGTCACCCAGGGCCTCACCCAGGTTTCCGTCGAGACCGGCGTCCCCGTCGGCTTCGGCTTGCTGACCTGCGACACCGAGGAGCAGGCCCTGGACCGGGCAGGTATCGAGGGCTCCAACGAGGACAAGGGGCACGAGGCGGTGACCGCGGCGGTGGCTACCGCGGCCACCCTCCGCTCAGTATCTGAACCCTGGCGCTGAGGTACCGCCCGGACCGCGTAGGGTGAGACCACCATGTCCAAGAAGACTTTCGAGGAGCTCTTCACCGAGCTCCAGCACAAGGCCGCCAACGGCGACCCCGCCACCTCCCGCACCGCAGAGCTGGTCGGCAAGGGCGTCCATGCCATCGGCAAGAAGGTCGTCGAGGAGGCCGCCGAGGTCTGGATGGCCGCCGAGTACGAGGGCAAGGAGGCAGCAGCTGAGGAGATCTCGCAGCTGCTGTACCACGTCCAGGTGATGATGGTCGCCCGCGGGATCTCCCTGGACGACGTCTACGCCCACCTCTGAGCCGTACCCGCACCCCTATTTTCCGTACGAACAAGCAAAGGAAGCCGACCTCATGCTGCGCATCGCCGTCCCCAACAAGGGTTCCCTGTCCGGCCCTGCGGCGGACATGCTGCATGAGGCCGGCTACCAGCAGCGCCGCGAGTCCAAGGAGCTGCGGATCGTCGACCCGGTCAACGAGGTCGAGTTCTTCTACCTCCGCCCCCGCGACATCGCGATCTATGTCTCCTCCGGCCGCCTCGACATCGGCATCACCGGCCGCGACCTGCTGGTCGACTCCGGCGCCAAGGCCGAGGAGATCCTCCCGCTCGGCTTCGCACGCTCCACGTTCCGCTTTGCCGCCAAGCCCGGCACCGCGAACGGCATCGAGGACCTCAAGGGCAAGACGGTCGCCACCTCCTACGAGGGCATCGTCGCCGGGCACCTCGCCGACAGCGGCATCGAGGCCTCCGTCGTCCACCTGGACGGCGCCGTCGAGACCGCCATCGAGCTCGGTGTCGCCGAGGTCATCGCGGACGTCGTCGAGACCGGCACCTCGCTGCGCAACGCGGGCCTGGAGGTCTTCGGCGAACCGATCATGAAGTCCGAGGCCGTCGTGGTCCGCCGCACCGGCGCGGACACGGAGGACCCCAAGGTCCAGCAGTTCCTGCGCCGCCTCCAGGGCGTCCTGGTGGCCCGGACGTACGTGATGATGGACTACGACTGCCGCGTCGAGCAGCTGGAGAAGGCCGTCGCGCTGACTCCGGGTCTGGAGTCCCCGACCGTCTCCCCGCTGCACAACGAGGGCTGGGTCGCCGTCCGCGCGATGGTCCCCGCCAAGGAAGCCCAGCGGATCATGGACGACCTTTACGACATCGGCGCCCGGGCCATCCTGACCACGGCCATCCACGCCTGCCGCCTCTGAGTCCGAGGAAGCCGCACAGCGATGTCCGACCAGCCCAGCCTTCCCGTCACCTTCCGGCCAGGACGCACCCGCGCGGTCCTGCTCACCGCCGGTGTCGCGATCTTCGTGGTGATATCCGCTGTCGCGCTGCTGCTGGAGCAGCTCGGTCCGGGGGAGCGGCTCAGCTTCATCGTCACCGGGGCCCTCGTCTTCTGGGTGCTGGCCCTGCTTGCCCGGGTGAAGGTCGTCGCCGACGAGTCCGGCGTCACCGTTGTCAACATCGCGAGCAGGCGGCGCCTGGACTGGGCGGAGATCCTCCAGGTGAACCTGCGCCCCGGCGACCCCTGGGTGTTCCTCGACCTCAGCGACGGCACCAGCCTGCCCGCGCTCGGCATCCAGCCCGGCATCGCCAAGGAGCGTGCCATAGCCGACGCGCGCATCCTGCGGACGCTCGTCGAGGCCCGTGCCATACGCGACCCCGAGCAACATCAGGGCTGACTCGGGGCCGTCCACCCTGCCGCAGAAGCCGGTGTCTTGATTAATCTGTTGGCGGAGGCGTTTTTCGCTGCGCCGCCGCCCCTGTCGTGCCGCCCCGGCGCACAGGGGTTCCTGCTACCCGAGGAGTGACCCTCTCCGGCGATGGACGGATCGTCCTGCAGTACCTGCGCCGCCCCCTCCCGACATAGCGCGGACCACGACCTGGTCCGCGTAAATGCGGAGGCGGCGGCATCATGACCACCCCCCTGCTGCTCCTCGGAGCCGCGTTCCTGCTCATTCTCGCCAACGGCTTCTTCGTGGCGGCCGAGTTCGGCCTGGTGACGGTCGAGCGCCCGGAGGCCGAGAAGGCCGCCGCCGAGGGCGACAGACGGGCCGTCACGGTCGTCGAGTCGCTCAAGGAGCTGTCCTTCCAGCTCTCCGGCACCCAGCTCGGCATCACCATCACCTCCCTCGTGGTCGGCATGCTCGCCGAACCGGCGCTCGCGGAGCTGCTGCACGGCCCGTTCACCGCGATCGGCATTCCCGAAGGCGCGGCGTCCGGCGTCGCCGTGGTCGTCGGCATGCTGCTGGCAGCGGCGGTACAGATGGTGATCGGCGAACTCGTGCCCAAGAACTGGGCGGTCTCCAAGCCGATGCAGGTCGCGCGCTTCGTCGCGGGCCCGCAGCACGTCTTCGCACGTCTGTTCCGGCCGGTGATCGCCGCTCTCAACGCCGTCGCCAACCGGCTCGTCCGCGCCCTGGGCATCGAGCCCGCCGAGGAGCTGGCCTCCGCCCGCACCCCCGGCGAACTCGTCTCCCTGGCCCGGCACTCCGCCCAGGCCGGCGCCCTGGAACAGGACACGGCCGACCTCTTCGTACGAACGCTGTCGTTGGGCGAGCTGACCGCACAGCACGTCATGACCCCACGCGTCAGGGTGAGCGCGCTGCAGTCGTCGGCGACCGCCGAGGACGTGGTCAATCTCACCCGGGCCACCGGCCTGTCCCGCTTCCCCGTCTACCGGGAGAAGATCGACGAGATCGTCGGCATGGCCCACCTCAAGGACGCCCTGGCCATCCCCGCGCACGACCGACTGCGCACCCCCGTCGGCCGCATCTCCCGCCCGGCGCTGCTCGTCCCCGAGACGCTGCCCGTACAGCCGCTCCTCGCGCGCCTGCGCAGCGAGCAGCCCATCGCGGTCATCGTCGACGAATACGGCGGCACGGCCGGCGTGGTCACCCTGGAGGACATCGTCGAGGAACTCGTCGGCGAGGTCCGCGACGAGCACGACGGCCAGGACGTGCCCGAACTCGCCGCCGCTCCGCCGGAGGACGGCAAGCCCGCCTGGGACGTCGACGGCAGCTGCCGCGTCGACATCCTGCAGCGCATAGGCCTCGACGTGCCCGAGGGCCCGTACGAGACCGTCGCCGGCCTCGTTGCCGACCTCCTGGGCCGTATCCCGGCCCCGGGCGACCGGGCGGAACTGCCGGGCTGGCGGCTGTCCGTGCGCCAGGTCGGTCACTACCGTGCCGAACGGGTCCGCCTGGTCAGGACCGCTGCTGTGATGGAGGCGGCCCGGTGAGCGTGCTCCAACTCGTCTTCGCCACGCTGCTCGTGCTCGCCAACGGCTTCTTCGTCGGTGCCGAGTTCGCGCTCGTGTCCGTCCGCCGCAGCCAGATCGAACCGCTCGGCACCGCCCGGGCCCGCCAGGTGCTCTACGGCCTGGAGCGGCTTCCGCAGATGATGGCCGCCGCCCAGTTCGGCATCACCGTCTGTTCGCTGACCCTGGGCGCGGTCGCCGAGCCGACGGTCGCCCACCTGCTGGAACCGGTCTTCGAGGCGATCCACCTGCCGCACGGCATGATCCACCCGCTGGGTTATGTCTTCGCGCTCGCGGCCGTCGTCTTCTTCCATCTCGTCATCGGCGAGATGGTCCCGAAGAACCTCGCGATGGCGGCCCCCGAAAAGGCCGCGCTGTGGCTCAGCCCCGGCCTGGTCGCCTTCGCCCGCGTCTGCCGGCCGATCACGGTGTCCCTGGGCGCCTGCGCCCAGGGCATCCTCAAGCTCTTCCGCGTCGAGCCCAAGGATGAGGTCGAGGCCGTCTTCACCAGCGAGCAGCTCAACCGGCTGGTGGAGGACTCCGGCCAGGCCGGCCTCCTCGACCCCGAGGAGCAGGAGCGCCTGGAGGACGCCCTCGAACTGGGCTCCCGCCCGGTCATGGACGTGCTCCTGCCGCGCGAGTCCCTGGTGACGGTCAGCCCGTCGGTCACTCCGGGGCAGATCGTCGAGCTCACCGGCCGCACCGGCTACTCCCGCTTTCCGATCGCGGCCGAGAGCGGCGCCTTCATGGGCTACCTGCATGTCAAGGACGTACTCGACCTGGAGGAATCCCAGCGGGCCGTGCCGCAGCACATCTGGCGGCCCATGACGACCCTGCGGTCCGAACTCCCGCTCGACGACGCGCTGACGGTCATGCGGCGGGCGGCGACACACCTGGCGCAGGTCGCCGACGCTTCCGGGAAGGTGCTCGGCCTGGTCGCGCTGGAGGACGTACTGGAGCTGTTGGTCGGCGAGGTACGGGATCCGGCGCACCGTGAGGTCCCGGAGCTCAAGGTGACGGAGCCGCGGGTGAGCGACGAGCCGGAGGGGGCGCTGGCGGGCTGACCCGGCGGCGGGGCCGCGGGATCCGTCACATGGCTGACGGATCCTGCGGCCCTCTCCCCGACAGCACCTCCCCGTACGCCTGCATCAGATCAGGCAACCGCAACGTCGACAGGTCGTCCCTCGTCAGCATCCCCGGATACATCGACAGCCGCAGATCCCGGTACGCACAGCTCTTCTCGTACAGCGTCCGCAGGAACCGCCCGTTGCCCAGCTCGTCGATCCACCCCTGGTCGACCACGTGCCCGGCGATGGAGCGCAGCTCGTCGAGCGCCTCCTCGTCCCACACGTCACCGTTCTCGGTGGCCAGGACCTCGCCGATGGAGGTGAGTTCGAGAGGGCGGTACGAAGGAAAGTCGACCCGGGTGGTGAAGCGGGACGACAGCCCGGGATTGGCGGCGAGCAGGCGGTCCATGCCCTCGGGATAGCCGGCCAGGATCACCACCAGGTGGTCCCGGTTGTCCTCCGCCCGCTTGAGCAGGACCTGCAACGCCTCGTCGCCGTACGCGTCGCCCTTGCCGTAACCGGAGTTGGAGAGGGAGTAGGCCTCGTCGACGAAGAGGACCCCGCCGAGGGCCGAGTCGATCAGTTCGTTGGCCTTCACGGCCGTCTGACCGAGGTACTCGCCGACGAGGTCGGCCCGCTGAGCCTCCACCAGGTGGTCGCCACCGAGCAGACCAAGGGCGTAGAAGACGCGGCCGAGGATGCGGGCCACCGTGGTCTTGCCGGTACCGGAAGGGCCCGAGAAGACGAAGTGACGTTTGGGCGGCTGCACCGGCAGGCCCTGCCCGGCCCGCAGCCGGGCCATGTTCAACTGCGCCGACAGCGCCTTGACCTGGCGCTTGACCGGTTCCAGGCCCACCATGCGCTCGAGCTCGGCGAGCGCCTCCTCCAGTAACCCGGGGTCGGTGGGCCCGGCGGGCAGCGGCGACGAGGGGACGACGGTCTTCTCGCGCACCGCCGGGTCGGTCGCCGACGGCAGGGGACCGGTCGGCGGCAGGTCGGACCCGGGGAACTTCAGGTCCCGGCCCTCGGTGCCGAAGAGCGGGTCGAGGACGTCCGGGCCGTCCACGGTGTCCTGCCCGGCCCCGGTGAGCGTGATCGCCGCGAGGTCGGTGTGGTCGTCGTAGCCGTCGCCCTCGGCGATCGCCGCGAGCCGGGCCGACGTGTCCATGAAGGCCGGGTCGACGCGGTGCACGGCCCGGTAGAGGGGGAGCGCGGCCGCCGACCGGCCGGTGCCCTCGTGGGCCCGTGCCAGCCAGTACCGCAGCTCCTTGCGCTGCGGCTGCTCGCTGCGGCAGCGCATCAGGGCCGACGACAGCAGTGGTTCGGCCTGCCCGTACATCTCCAGGCGGACCCGGGCCATGCCGCCGAACAGGCCGGCCTCGATGCCGAGCATGGGGTCGTCGATCAGCTGCTCGGTGTGCCGGACCAGCTGCTCCCAGTCCTTGACCAGGTAGGCGCGGCAGGCGTGCAGGAAGCGGACCTGGGGATCGGCATCGACGGGCGGGAGTCCGGCGAGCGCCCGGTCCAGCTCCGGGACATGGCGGCCGTCGAGCCAGTGGGAGGCGTGCGCGAGCAGCAGGTCGCGCGGACTCTCCAGCACCGGCTGCACCCACCAGCCCAGCCAGTACCAGGAGTTGAGCGTGCGCCGGTGCCGGGCACGCTGTTCGCCGAAGCGCTCCCGGTGGCGGAACATCCTGAGCAGCGCGGTCGTCGTGTCGACGCGCAGCGCGTGCAGGCCGAGCCACCCGTCGGCCATCCCGGGATCGATCCGCACCGCGGCCCGGAACTCCTCCTCCGCCTGCGGATAGGCCCCCATCGTGTAGGCGTCCACGCCTCGCAACCAGGCGAGGTCGGCCGGGGCCTCCGGGCCCTGCGTGCCGAAGTCCATCACGTCACGTCCCCCACAAACCGTGCCCCCGTCGGTATGCCGCCGAGCCGTCGCCCCGCGGTTGCCCTGGTCGAACCGCTGCGCCGCGGAACGGAGTTGCCAGGTGCGCGAAGCAGCCGTCCGTAGGTCGCACCGAAGGCATCGTACCTGCGGGGGTATCGCCTGCCGAAGGGTGCGGTACCGGCCGTTTGGTGAGGTGGGAGCAGATGGGGCGCGCCGAGGGTGGTGACCGAGGGTGAGCGAATCACGCCTCGCGGCAGCCGGGAGGGGCCCGGGAAACGCCGTGAGGGCAGAACGAAGCCCCCGATCACGGGGGAACAACCGGGGGCTTCGCGTCTGTAGGGCGGCTTCGAATGCCGCACATTGAGAACGTAAGTCCTGTACGGGCCCCCGGTCAAGCCGAGTTGAAACACTCTCGGAAGTTCGCACGCAAGGGTCTTCACGAATTCAGCACACTGCGGGTGGTCCGTCACCGTGTGTGATTCTCTGGTCCGGTCCAATCGTTTCGGCAGGCCCCGGCAGCACCTCGTACCCGTCCTGCCCCTGTCGCACCAGAAGATTCGCGAACGGCCGAGACGGATCATCGGCGAAGTGCCGGCGCTCCGCCTCGACCCACCCGTCCCAGAAGTCCCGCTGCTCCTCCCCGTCCCGCGACCGCCCACGCACCCAGGACTCCTCCCGCGGCAACTCCATCCACAGCAGGTGCGCCAGATGCGGGCGCAGCGCGCGGCGGCCCGCGCCGACCCCCTCGATGAGGATCACGGGGGCGGGCGGCAGGGCGCGCGGCGGTCCGAAGCTCAGGGTGCGCCAGTCGTAGGGGGCGTAGTGCGCGGTCTCGCCGCGGCCGAGCGGCTCGATCACCTGGCTCAGCAGTCGCCCGGTCCAGGCGAACAGCTCGGCGTGGCTGGCGATGTCGTCGAGGTGCAGCACCGGCGCCCCGCCGCAGGCGTCGGCCAACTGCCCGGCGAACGTGGACTTACCGGAACCGGCGTGCCCGTCGACCCCGATCAGACGGACCGGGCCGCAGGACGGGGCGAGGCGGCGGAGCCGGGAGGCGAGGTGCTGGATGGCCGTTCCTGGGGTGTGGGGGAGCGGGTTTCGCCCAAGCATTCTAGTTACCGTCCCCGCCCTGCCGGTTACCGTCCCCCGCCCTGCCGGTCGCCCCTGCCGGTCGCCCCCGCCGCAGGTCATGCCAGTGGTTGAGACCAATATTCGTGAGCGTGGCATGGCCCGAAGTGCTGGCAGGAGCATGCCGCCTGCGGCCATAGTGGGCGCACAGCCGTGCATTGATCCGCCCCGACTCGGATACCTGGGAGTCTTCCGTCCATGAGCAGAGCCGAACAGCCGTCCCGGAGAACCGTCCTGGCCGCAGCGGTCGCCGCCGCCGTGGTGGGCGGCGCGGGACCGGCGATCGCCGACACCGCCCCCGCCGATGCCGCCGCCGAAGGAGCCCCGGCCCGTTTGGTCGACAACCGCGCCTGGACCACGCACAACGAATGGCGCGGCGGAGCCGCCAAGGGCACGCGGGCCGTCGCGGGCGTCCGCCCGGGCCTCGTGATCGGCACCGCCACCGGCACCACCGACTACACGGACCCGCACACCGGCACCACCGCCGCCTGGGAGTACGCGACCTGGACCTCCCCGGTCCACTGGCTCACCGTCCCCGCCACCGAGGTCATCGCCTCCTGGAACGCCCGCACCCCGGCCGGCACCTGGCTCCAGGTCGAGCTCCAGGGCACGTACTCCGACGGGACGGACACCCCCTGGTACGTGATGGGCCGCTGGGCCGCCGGCGACCAGGACATCAGGCGGACCTCCGTCGACGACCAGACCGACGGCAAGAGCACCATCTGGACGGACACCTTCTCCATCGACGACTCGGCGTCGGGCCTGCGCCTGGTGTCGTACCGGCTGCGGCTGACCCTCTACCGCAAGCCCGGCACCAAGCTCACGCCCACCGTGTGGCGGCTCGGCGCGATGGGCTCCGACATTCCCGACCGCTTCACGGTCCCCGCCTCCACGCCCGGCCTTGCCAAGGAGCTGATCGTCCCGCGCTACTCGCAGGAGATCCACGCGGGCCAGTACCCCGAGTACGACAACGGCGGCGAGGCCTGGTGCAGCCCCACCTCCTCACAGATGATCATCGAGTACTGGGGCGGCCGGCTCACCTCGGAGCAGTTGGCGTGGGTCGATCCGTCGTACACCGACCCCCAGGTGTGCCACGCGGCCCGGTACACGTACGACTACCAGTACGCCGGCTGCGGCAACTGGCCGTTCAACGCCGCCTACGCGGCCACCTTCAAGGGCATGCAGGGCGTGGTCACCCGGCTCGGCTCCCTCACCGACCTGGAGACGCTGATCGCGGCGGGCATCCCGGCCATAACGTCCCAGTCGTTCCTCAAGACCGAGCTGACCGGGGCCGGTTACGGCACCTCCGGGCACCTGATGACGGTGATCGGCTTCACCGCCGACGGCGACGTGATCGCCAATGACCCGGCCTCGCCGGGCGACGAGGCGGTGCGGCGCGTCTACAAGCGGTCCGAGTGGGAGAACATCTGGCTCAGGACCAAGCGGTACAACGCCAGCGGCAAGGTCGTCTCCGGCACCGGCGGCGTCTGTTACCTCTACTTCCCGGCACATCCGACGTCGCGCCAGCGCAAGGCGCTCGCAGCGGTCGGCGTCCGTTGAACCCTGGCTGAATCCTGACTGAACCCGGGCTCGACCCGGCTCCGACGGCCCCCGGCGACCCCGGGGGCCGTCGGAGCTGTGACCGACATCTCTGCCGCGCATGCCACTTCCGGTGGCAAAGTGGACAGACCGGTCGGGGAGCGATTCGGACCGGTGGGGGAGCCCGTTCCGTACGTCCGACAGCAGTGAGAAGCCATGACCGCACATTCAGCCACCGCCGCCCGCGCCCGTACCGGCGGCCCCCAGGAAGACGGCCCGAAGGTCCTTGAGCACATCATGGGCTGGACCCTCGTCGTGGTGATCGCGATGCTCGTCACCCAACTCGGATTGCTGTGACCTGAGACATACCCGACCTGTCATACTGCGGATGTCCCGCCGCCCGTAGGAGACCAGGGTCGAAATTGAATATCAGTCAACAGCGCGATGCCGCCGCCCGTCCCCGGGTGCGCGGTACCGAGCGCTCGCTGGCGCGCCGCGCCGAACTCATCGCCATCGGGCGGAGACTGTTCGCCGACACGTCGTACGACGCCCTCTCGATGGACGACATCGCCCGGCAGGCGCATGTCGCCAAGGGACTGATCTACTACTACTTCCAGTCCAAGCGCGGCTACTACCTGGCGATCATCCAGGACTCCGTCGCCGATCTGGTCTCCTACGCGGCGAGCGGTCTCGAACTGGCCCAGGTCGACCGGGTCAACCGCACCATCGACAGCTATCTGCGCTACGCCGAGCACAACCAGGCCGCCTACCGCACGATCGTCAGCGGCGGCGTCGGCTTCGACACCGAGGTGCACGCCATCCGGGACGGGGTGCGCGAGGCGATCGTGGCCACCATCGCCGACGGCGCGTACGGCCGCAGCGACATCGAGCCGCTGGCTCGCATGGGCCTGGTCGCCTGGGTGTGCAGCGTCGAGGGCGCCACCCTCGACTGGATCGACCGCGCCGAACTGTCCCGCGAGACCATGGGTGAACTGCTGGTCAAGACCCTCGGCGGCACCCTGCGCGCCATCGAGGAGCTCGACCCCTCCTACCGGGCCCCGGCACCCGCCCGCCGGGACGGCTGACTGTACGTCATCGTGGTTGTGGGCGCCGTAGCAATCGCGCATTTTTGACATGACTGCGACAAAGATGCTTGGTTCTGGAGGGGAGGAGGACTAGACCGGTGAGGTCAATGGGGCGGACCGAATTTCGGGACATTCGATCAAGGTTGGAATTTCTTGAAGTAAGCGGTCGTTAACTGGTGACTGGGCGCCTCCGATCGGGCATACTCACAGCGCACAGCCGCTGGTCAGCAGCTTCCGTGACCCGGGAGTGCGAGCATCGGCCGGACTCTGGAAAGACCTGGCGGAGCTGCCCACACCCAAGGCGCACGTCCGCCGATGTGCCCGACAGGGAGGAGAGCGTCGCCATGCCCGACCGCGCCCCGCAGCCGGTGGAACGGCAACTGCCCACGGATGAGGCCCGCGATCTGATCTCGCTCGTCCGCGACATCGCGCAACGCGAGATCGCACCCAAGGCGGCCGAGGAGGAGGACGCGGGACGTTTCCCGCGCGAGGTTTTCACCCTGCTCTCCGAGTCGGGCCTGCTCGGCCTGCCCTACGACGCCGAGTACGGCGGCGGCGACCAGCCCTACGAGGTCTACCTCCAAGTCCTCGAGGAGCTCGGCGCGGCCCGTCTGACCGTCGGCCTCGGCGTCAGCGTGCACACCCTGGCCTCCTACGCCCTCGCGGCCTACGGCACCAAGGAGCAGCAGGTAGAGCACCTGCCCGCGATGCTCGGCGGCGGCCTGCTGGGCGCCTACTGCCTCTCCGAGCCGTCGTCGGGCTCCGACGCCGCGTCCCTGCGCACCAAGGCGGTGCGGGACGGCGACGACTGGGTGATCACCGGCACCAAGGCGTGGATCACCCACGGCGGGGTCGCCGACTTCTATACGGTCATGGCGCGCACCGGCGAGGAGGGTCCGCGAGGGATCACCGCGTTCCTGGTGCCCGCCGACGCCGAGGGCCTCAGCGCCGCGGTGCCGGAGAAGAAGATGGGTATGAAGGGCTCGCCCACCGCGCAGGTCCACTTCGACGGCGTACGCGTCCCCGACGCCCGGCGCATCGGCGAGGAGGGCCAGGGCTTCGCCATCGCCCTGTCCGCGCTCGACTCCGGACGGCTCGGCATCGCGGCCTGCGCGATCGGCGTGGCCCAGGCGGCGCTCGACGAGGCGGTCGTGTACGCCACCGGACGGCAGCAGTTCGGGCGGCCGATCGCCGACTTCCAGGGGCTTCGCTTCATGCTGGCCGACATGGCGACGCAGATCGAGGCGGGCCGGGCCCTGTACCTGGCGGCGGCGCGGCTGCGGGACGCCGGGCGGCCGTTCGCCAAGCAGGCGGCCATGGCCAAGCTGCACTGCACCGACACCGCGATGAAGGTCACCACCGACGCCGTCCAGGTCCTCGGCGGGTACGGCTACACCGCGGACTTCCCGGTCGAGCGCTACATGCGCGAGGCCAAGGTCCTCCAGATCGTCGAGGGCACCAACCAGATCCAGCGGATGGTCATCGCACGTCACCTCGCGGGTCCGGAGACCCGCTGAACTGTCCCGTCCGCACCTGCGGGGCCGCCAGCCTGACCCACTCCGGGTCGTGGCGGCCCGGCAGGGTGCGGCCCCGGTCCGCCCAGGTACGCATCAGAGTGCGGTAGATGGGCGGGTCCACGGGCTGTGGGGGCGCGAGCGGAACCGATTCCGCGGGCGCCGGGACGAATACGCGCCGCAGACGGCCGGGCGCCGACTGAGTGGGGGTCATACCCGGGCAACGCGGCGACGGGTTGACAGGTCACCTGCCCGCGTAATCGACCGTGAGTTCGCGCTGTGCCCCCCGGGGTTCCGGGCCGTCACGCGGTCTGGTCGCCGATGCACACCTGACGTACCGTCAATTCGTTGCGTCCAGAGAGGTGTGTCATGGCCGACGACCGTCCGGTGCCGCTCGATGAGTACCCCGTCCACCAGGTGCCCCTGTCGATGAAGCACGTCGCGACCGGGGACCGGAACGCCTACGACCGCTGCATCTTCCACGTCTTCGACCATCAGGGGCGCGCCCTGCTGATCCTGGGACTCGGGGTCTACCCGAACCTCGGGGTGATCGACGCCTACGCGACACTGCGGACCGGTGACGTGCTGCACGCGGTACGGGCCTCCGACGCCCTCGGCGACGACCGCATGCGGCTCGCGGTCGGACCGCTGCGCATCGAGGTCGAGGAGCCGCTGCGCCGGCTGCGCCTCACGTGCGACGACTCACTGTCGTACGACCTCACCTGGACCGCCGGCTTCCCCGCCCTGTGGGAACCCCACCACGTCCAGCGGCGCGGCGACCGGCTCACGCTCGAAGGCCGCCGCTTCGTGCAGGCGGGCGGCGTCGAGGGCGTGGTCCGGGCCGGCGGCGAGGAGTTCCGGGTGACCGCCGCGGAGTGGACCGGCACCCGCGACCGCAGCTGGGGCGTGCGGCCCGTCCCCGGTGAGGACGGCGGGCGGCTCGCGCAGGACCACGCGACCGAGGGCTTCCACTGGATCTGGTGCCCGGTCCGCTTCGAGGACCGCTTCCTGATGGTCATCACCCAGGAGGACGCCGACGGCTACCGCTCCCTGAACGACGCCACCCTCGTCCGTCCCGGCCACCGCGACCGCCAGCTCGGCTGGCCCCAGTCCGAGATCACCTACCGCTCCGGCACCCGCCACCCCGAGCGCGCCCTCATCCACCTCGGCGACCCGCGCAAGCCACTGGAGCTGGAGGCGGAGATCCTGACCTCCTCCCCGCTCGCGGTCGGCGCGGGCTACCCGCCCGCCGACGACTGGCAGCACGGCACCTGGCGAGGGCCCGGCTGGACCGACAGCCGTACCTACGACCTCTCGGACCCCTCCGCGTACCCCCTCGCCGCCTACGGCGTCACCGACCACGCGGCCCGCTTCCGGCTGGACGGCAAGGTCGGGTACGGCATCTTCGAGCACGGCTCCTTCGGCCGCCACGATCCGAGCGGCTTCACCGGATTCGACTCGGTAGCACCGTAGGGGGCGACCACATGGCCACCAGACCCCGCCTTCGCAGGACCACCCGCGACCCGGAGGATCTCGCCCGCCGCCTCACCGCCTGGCTCGGCACCCGCCTGCCCGGCGCCAAGGCCACCGGAGTCACCGCCCCCGCGTCCAACGGCATGTCCAGCGAGACCCTGCTCTTCGACATCGACCACCCCGAACGACCCTTCCGAGCCTGCGCGTTGCGGCTTGCTGCGGACCCGGCCGCGTACACGGTGTTCCCGGTGTACGACATGACCCGCCAGTACCGCACGATGCGCCTGGTCGCCGACCGCACGGACCTCCCGGTTCCCCGGGTGCTGTGGCTGGAGGAGGATCCGGGCCCGCTCGGTGCGCCCTTCTTCGTCATGGAGCGCGTCGAGGGCCGCGTGCCGCCCGACGTCATGCCGTACACGTACGAGGGGAACTGGCTGCACGCGGCGAGCGACATGGAGCGAGCGCGCCTGGAGGCCGCGACGGTCGGGCTGCTCGCCCGGCTGCACGACCAAATCCCCTTGGCGCAGGCGGAGTTCCTTGCGTCGCCGGGGCAGGGCGACGTGCTGCGCCGCCATGTGACCGCACAACGCGCCTACTACGACTGGGTCGTCGACGGTCTCGCCCGCTCACCGCTCATCGAGGACGCCTTCGACCGGATCGAGGAGCTCTGGCCCCGCGATCCGGGCACACCCGTGCTGAACTGGGGCGACGCCCGCATCGGAAACGTCGTCTACGACGGCTTCGAACCCGCGGCCGTGCTCGACTGGGAGATGGCGGCGCTCGCCCCGCGCGAGGTGGACCTCGGCTGGACGATCTACCTGCACCGCTTCTTCCAGGACCTCACGGTCGCGTCCGGGCAGCGCGGGCTGCCGGACTTCCTGCGGCGCGACCGGGTGGAGGAGCGGTACGCCGAACTCACCGGCCACACACCGCGCGACATGGACTTCCACACCCTGTACGCGGCGCTCAGACACGCGATCGTCATGCTGCGGGTCGCCTACCGCCAGGCGTACTTCGGCGAGGTCGCCGTCCCGGCGAATCCGGACACACTGATCCTGCACCACGGCAGCCTGCGTGCCATGGTGCAGGGCAGCTACTGGGATTGAGCGAGGCGGCTCAGGCGGCCCGGCGCATCGCCGGCACGCGCATCGGGCGCGAGCCAGGGCCGCCGACGTGCGAGAAGGGCTGCGTCCGCCAGTCGAGTCCCTGAGGGAGCGTCAACAGCAGGGCGGTGTCCTGCTCCTGGGGCTCGACGGACTCGTCCGCGGGCTGCGCCGCGGCGGCCTCGCGGCCCGTACCGGCGCACACCGTGAGCCCGAACGGGTTCCACGGCGAGGCACACAGCGCGTGCTCCGGCAGTACCTCCTCGTCCGCCAGCAGGGCGATGGGCTGCGCGCAGTCCGGGCAGATCACCCGGTACATCTCGAAGGTGTCGTACGCGTCGAGCTCGTCGGCGTCGAAGTCGTCGGGTTCGACGCCCTCCGGCGTGGGCTCGACAACCGGATGCTGCCGCTTGGGCACGGTACGACCAGGGCGCTTAAGACTCTGCATGGGATTCTCCCCCTCGGGCTGGGCCGTGAAGGCACTGCGGCCTCGACCACAGCAAGCACTTCCCGCCCGGTCTCGGCGGTAATCACGAGAACATCACGGAGACGGCTCACGTGCTGTGGCGTTCGTCACATGCCGCCCGCAGGTGCCCCGCGCGGTGGATTTGTCCCCCAGGTGGCTCACGGGCGGCTCTCGGCCACATCACGAACCGGGTATGACCTGGGCCGCTCAGGTATCGGAGGAGATCAAGCGCCCTGTAGGTTCTTGCGCCATGGAGGAGCTCGACCGTCAGATCGTGCAGCTGCTCGTCAAGGACGGGCGGATGAGCTACACAGACCTCGGCAAGGCCACGGGCCTGTCCACGTCGGCCGTGCACCAGCGCGTACGCCGGCTGGAGCAGCGCGGCGTCATCCGCGGCTACGCCGCCGTCGTCGACCCCGAGGCCGTGGGGCTGCCCATGACCGCCTTCATCTCGGTGAAACCGTTCGACCCCAGCGCCCCCGACGACATCGCCGACCGCCTCGCCGGCGTCCCCGAGATCGAGGCCTGCCACAGTGTCGCGGGCGACGAGAACTACATCCTCAAGGTGCGGGTGGCGACCCCGCACGAACTGGAGGAGCTGCTGGCGCGGCTGCGGTCGCTGGCGGGGGTGTCGACGCGGACGACGGTGGTGCTCTCGACGCCGTACGAGGCGCGGCCGCCGCGCATCTGACCCACCTGCGTGCGGGGCCGCCGAGGTGAGGCGCGAGACTGTCCCCATGAGTGAGCGCACCGCCGAACCGAAGACCGTCCTCCTCCGCCGCGGAGAGGTCCACAGCCCCGCCGATCCGTTCGCGACCGCGATGGTCGTGGAGCGTGGCCAGGTCGCCTGGGTCGGCTCCGAGGGCGCGGCCGACGCCTTCGCGGACGGTGTCGACGAGGTGATCGACCTGGACGGCGCCCTGGTCACTCCGGCGTTCACCGACGCGCATGTGCACAGCACCTCCACCGGGCTCGCGCTGACGGGCCTCGACCTGTCCTGCGCTCCCTCCCTGGCGGCGGCACTCGACCTGGTACGGGACTTCGCCGCCGCCCGGCCTCACGACCGGGTCCTGCTCGGTCACGGCTGGGACGCCGCCCGCTGGCCCGAGCGGCGCGCTCCCCGGCGGGACGAACTCGACGCGGTCGCCGGCGGCCGACCGTTCTACCTCAGCCGGATCGACGTCCACTCGGCCGTCGTCACCACCGCCCTGCTGGAACTGGCACCGGACACACGGTCCAAGGCGGGATTCAGGGACATGGAACCCCTCACCCGCGACGCCCACCACGTCGTCCGCGCCGCCGCGTTCGCAGCCGTGACGGCGCAACAGCGCACCGAGGCCCAGCGCGCCGCCCTCGCCCACGCCGTCTCCCTGGGCATCGGCTCCGTCCACGAGTGCGGCGGCCCGGAGATCTCCTCCGAGGACGACTTCACCGGCCTGCTGCGGCTCGCCGCCGAGGGGCCGGGTCCGCGCGTCGTCGGGTACTGGGCCGAGCAGGATGTCGAGAAGGCACGGAAGCTGGGCGCGATCGGCGCCGCCGGGGACCTGTTCGTCGACGGCGCCCTCGGCTCGCACACCGCGTGCCTGCACCAGCCCTACACCGACGCCGACCACACCGGCGCCGCCTACCTCGACGCCGCCGCGGTCGCTTCGCACGTCACCGCCTGCACCGAGGCGGGCCTCCAGGCGGGCTTCCACGCGATCGGCGACGCCGCGGTGACCGCGGTCGTCGAGGGTGTCCGCGCAGCCGCCGAGAAGGTCGGCCTGGCCCGCGTCCGAGCCGCCCGCCACCGCGTCGAGCACGCCGAGATGCTCACCCCGGAAACCGTCGCGGCCTTCGCCGAGCTGGGCCTGACCGCCTCCGTGCAGCCCGCCTTCGACGCGCTGTGGGGCGGCGAGGACGGCATGTACGCCCACCGCCTCGGCGCCGAGCGGGCCCGGACGCTGAATCCTTTCGCGGCCCTGCTGCGCGCCGGTGTCCCGCTCGCTTTCGGTTCCGACAGCCCGGTCACGCCCCTGGACCCGTGGGGCACGGTGCGGGCCGCCGCCTTCCACCGCACCCCCGAGCACCGCGTCTCCGTACGCGCCGCGTTCACGGCGCATACGCGCGGTGGCTGGCGAGCGATCGGACGGGACGACGCGGGCGTCCTGGTGCCGGGCGCGCCCGCGGACTACGCCGTGTGGCGCACCGACGCGCTCGTCGTCCAGGCCCCCGACGACCGGGTCGCGCGCTGGTCCACCGACCCCCGCTCCGGCACCCCCGGCCTGCCCGACCTCACCCCGGGCGCCGACCTTCCCGTGTGCCTGCGCACCGTGGTGGGCGGGCGGACGGTTTTCGTACGGCCGGGCGAGTGATCTCCCGGGGTTGCCCGGCGCCGGCTGCCCGCCGCCGACCGTTGCGCGACCTGCGCATCCTCCGCGCTGACCAGCATGTTCAGGGAGAACCCGCAGGTCGAACGGCTGTTGACAGCCGACGGCGGGGGGCCGGTAGGTTCGGCCGAGTCCACCACCGGACGCCCGACCGGGGAACGTCCGCGCACTCGCCGCAGCGCCGCTGGGTCAGGGACGGTGTGCCGCACCGGGGCACCGCCACTGGGAGCCAGGCTCAGCGTCCGCGCCGACGAGGGAACGTTCCGGCCGGTCGGCAAGGTGTGACCGGGGTGGGGCCCGGTGCTCAGTAGACAACGGCTTTCGGTCGACCCGCAGCCAGCGGGTCCCAGGTCGGCCCGAAGGGCGCCGGGCCCCCATCCGCCGCACGCGCGCGTACATACGAGCCCAAAGGGACCTTCTTACCCCACTCTTGTGGAATCGACACCACCATACGAACGTGCTGTCACGTCACCGCAGGCCGCGGCCACTATGGTGGACCTCTGCGTATGGACATGAAGGGGCAGCAGTGAACGACGGCGACGGGACCCTCGCGGGACAGGCCCGGGGCAGGCAGTTCGGTCCGCTCGGCACGGCCTTGGTGATCATCCCGACCTACAACGAGGCGGAGAACATCAAAGCGATCGTCGGCCGGGTGCGAAAGGCGGTCCCCGAGGCGCACGTGCTCGTGGCCGACGACAACAGCCCCGACGGCACGGGCAAACTCGCGGACGAGCTGGCGGTCGAGGACGGCCACGTCCACGTGCTGCACCGCAAGGGCAAGGAGGGCCTGGGCGCCGCCTACCTCGCGGGCTTCCGCTGGGGTCTGGACAACGACTACGGCGTCCTGATCGAGATGGACGCCGACGGCTCCCACCAGCCCGAGGAGCTGCCCCGCCTGCTGACCGCGCTCAAGGGCGCCGACCTCGTCCTCGGTTCCCGCTGGGTGCCGGGCGGCCGGGTCGTGAACTGGCCCAAGTCCCGCGAGTTCATCTCCCGCGGCGGCAGCCTCTACTCGCGCCTCGCCCTCGACCTGCCGCTGCGCGACATCACCGGCGGCTACCGGGCCTTCCGCCGCGAGACCCTGGAGGGTCTCGGCCTGGACGAGGTCTCCTCCCAGGGCTACTGCTTCCAGGTCGACCTGGCCCGCCGTGCGGTCAAGGCCGGCTACCACGTCGTCGAGGTCCCCATCACCTTCGTCGAGCGTGAACTCGGCGACTCCAAGATGAGCCGCGACATCCTTGTCGAGGCGCTGTGGCGGGTCACCGCGTGGGGCGTGGGGGAGCGGGTCGACAAGATCACGGGCCGGGGCGGATCGGCGCAGCGGCCACAGGGGTAGCCGCGCCACGTGGTCACACGGGTAGCCGCGCCACGTGGGCACGGCGGTAGCCGTGGACGCGGTCACAGCAGTCGCCGTACGACCTCACGGGCGCCGTTGATCAACCCCTTATCCCGCACTGAGCCCGGCCCGGGCACACTGGAAGCATGACGACAGGCGCTCCGACCCCTTCCTCCTCCGCCCGGCCTCCGCACTCCCGGCTGCGGACCTTCCTGCCGCTCGGCGTCGCCGCGTGGCTGGTGCTGGAGATCTGGCTGCTGACCGTGGTCGCGGGCGCGGCGAGCGGCTTCACGGTGTTCCTGCTGCTGCTCGCCGGGTTCGTGCTCGGTGCGGTGGTCATCAAGCGGGCGGGTCGGCGCGCCTTCCAGAACCTGAACGAGGCACTGCAGCGCGGCGGCTCCCCGTCGAAGGGCAGCGGCAACGGCCTGATGATGCTGGGCGGCCTGCTTCTCATGATCCCCGGCCTGATCTCGGACGCGGTGGGTCTGCTCCTGCTGATCCCGCCGGTCCAGAAGGCCCTCAGCCGCTACGCGGAACGTACCTTCGACCGCACCCTGCGCCGGGCCACCCCGGGCACCTTCGGCGACGCCTTCCAGCAGGCCCGCATCCACCGCCCCGACGGCAAGGTCGTCCAGGGCGAGGTCATCCGGGACGAGCCGGGCACCGCGTCGCAGGAGCCGCGGCCGCCGCTGACGAGCTGAGCACGGGCGGGGGGCGACCCGCATTGCACGGGCGCGGCGCGGGCAGGGGTGACCCGCGGTGACGGGCGCGGGTGACGGGCTCAGCGAGGGTGTCCCGCATTGCACGGGCACGGGCGACAGGCTGAGCGCGGGCGCGGGTGACCCGCCGAGCCCCGGCACGGAAACGACCGCGGGCGTCGTACGGAAACTTCCCGTACGGCGCCCGCGGTCGTTTGCGTGTGCTGTAAACCCGCCCAGACCCCGCAGGGACTACGCGGACTTGCGGCTGTCGCGGGGATGAACCGCCAGGTTCATCGCCCCGGACCGCAGAACGGCCAGACGCTCCTCGAGGACCTCTTCGAGTTCCTCGCGGGTGCGCCGCTCCATCAGCATGTCCCAGTGCGTACGCGCGGGCTTGGCCTTCTTTTCCTCAGGGCCGTCGCCGTCCACCAGGAGTGCAGTGGCCCCGCAGACCTTGCACTCCCACTCCGGCGGGATCTCCGCCTCGACCGAGAAGGGCATCTCGAAACGATGCCCCTTCTCGCATGCGTACTCCACGGCCTGGCGCGGGGCCAGGTCGATGCCGCGGTCCGTCTCGTAGCTGGTCACCACGAGGCGCGTGCCGCGAAGAGCTCGCTCACTCATGAATCGTGCCTCCCGGGCTTGTCGCCCACAGGACAGGTGTCGCTGTCGTCGTCATCCGGTCAACGTCCGGTCGGCGGTAAAGATTCCCGTTCCGGGTCTCGTTCCGGGTCATGCGTCGCCGTCGTAGCCGCCCCTTGTTGTACCCACCAGCGCCCGGTTTGTCACATCTGCTAGCAGATGTCACCCAGCGTTTCGGTATCTTTGACGCGCAGTAACGGTACGCCTGGCAGGCCAAACGCGTACACTACCGCCCTTTCGCGTTGAGCGCTAAATCTTCTCGGGTACCGGATTGCCCGCGTCGCCGATCGCCCGCCGTACCGGAACCCGCGCGAGCAGCGCGAACCCGATGACGAAGAAGATCACCAGCGAGATGATCGCGTCCCGATAACTTCCGGTCAGCTGGTAGGTGATCCCGAACAGAAGCGGGCCCAGCCAGCTCATGCCCCGGTCGCTCATCTCGTATGCCGAGAAGTACTCGGCCTCCTTGCCGGGCGGGACGAGATGGGAGAACAGTGAGCGGGACAGCGCCTGGCTGCCGCCGAGCACCAGTCCGATCGCGGCCGCCAGTGCGAAGAAACCCACCGGCGCGCCGGCCGGCAGGAAGTACCCGGCTCCCAAGGTGACCGTCCAGGCCACCAGTGAGCCCAGGATCGTCCGCTTCGCTCCGTACGTCCGTGCCAGCCGCCCCATCGCCAGCGCACCCGCCACCGCCAGTACCTGGACCAACAGCACGGCCCCGATGAGCGTCGACTGCCCGAGCCCCAGCTCCTCGGAGCCGTAGACCGACGCCTGCGAGATCACCGTCTGGATGCCGTCGTTGTAGACGAGGTAGGCGAGCAGGAAGGACAGGGTCAGCGGGTGGCGACGCATGTCGCGGACGGTCGCCGCGAGCTGCCGCAGCCCGGGAGCGGTGGCCTCCCGTGGTGCCGAACGGCGGTCGCGCAGCCGTCGCAGCGGTACGAGCGTGAAGGCGCCCCACCACAGGCCCGCCGATGCCAGACAGATGCGTACTGCCGTGGTCTCCGAGACACCGAAGGAGTCGTGGGCCAGGTACAGCACCAGGTTCGCGATCAGGACCAGGGAGCCCGCCGCGTACCCGAAGGCCCACCCCCGGGAGGAGATCGCGTCGCGCTCCTCGGGCGGGGCGATCTGCGGCAGGTAGGAGTTGTAGAGCATCATCGCCACGGACTGCGCGGCATTGGCGACGATCAGCAGGACCCCGCCGAGCAGATACCGGTCGCCGCCGAGGAAGAACATGCCCGTCGTCGCCGCGGCCCCCACGTACGCGGCTGCGCCCAGCAGGGGCTTCTTGCGGCCCGTGCGGTCGGCGGCGGCACCGACCAGCGGCATCACCAGGACGGCCACGATCACCGACAGGGACACCGAGTAGGCGAAGAACGACCCCGCGCGCACCGGGACGCCCAGGGGATGGACGTACCCGTCGGCATCCGCGGCCGCCTTCGCGACCGACGTCAGATAGGGGCCCAGGAACACGGTGAGCACGCTCGTCGAGTAGACGGAGCACGCCCAGTCGTAGAAATACCAGCCACGCTGCTCGCGCCGCCGGTCGGCGGCCTCGTCGGCAGCCGCCGTCCGCACGGTGTCGGTGCCCATCCGTGCCTCCGCTTCCCCGCTGAAGGTGCGTGCGAAGGGTGTGGCCGGTGTTCCGGGCTCAGACCCAGACGCCCCGGTCCTCCATGACCTTGCGCAATGTGTCGATGTGATCGGTCATGATGCCATCGACTCCCAGGTCAAGGAGCCGGTGCATCCGATCCGCCTCGTTGATCGTCCACACGTGCACCTGCAGCCCGCGCGCGTGGGCGGCGCGCACGAAGCGGTGGTCCACCACCTGGATGCCCGACTGCGACTCGGGCACCTGGGCGGCGATGGCGGAGCGGCGCAGCGCGGCCGGCACGCCCCACGAGCGCAGCCGCAGGTTGAGCACCCCCCGGGTGCCGTACGACGTCGCCAGCCGGGGCCCGGCCAGCCGCTGGGCGCGCACGACGCGCGCCTCGGAGAACGAGCCGACGCAGACCCGGTCCCAGGAGTCGGTCCGGGCGATCAGGTTCAGCAGGGGGTGCAGCGCCGGCTCCGCCTTGATGTCGACGTTCCAGCGCACCTCGGGGAAAGTCTCCAGGAGCTCCTCGAACAGCGGCACCGGTTCCTTGCCGCCCACGCGCGCGTGCCGTACGTCCTCCCAGCGCAGGTCCGCTATCCGGCCCGCGCCGTCGGTCACCCGGTCCAGCGCCGCGTCGTGGAAGGCGACGAGCTTGCCGTCCCGCGTGGCGTGCACGTCGGTCTCGATGTACCGGTAGCCCGTCGCGACCGCGCGCCGGAACTGCGCCACGGTGTTCTCCAGCCCGTCCGCGGCCCCGCCGCGGTGCGCGAAGGCGAGCGGGCCGGGGTGGTCCAGGTACGGGTGGCGTATGGGCGTGGTCACGGACGCAGTATCGCTCCGCGGGGTGTCCCGGCGGCAACCACCGTGCTGCCGTCGGATGCCGACGGAACGGCGAACACACGCAGGAAGAGCTGGGCGAGAGGGCCGATCGACACCGCGTACAGGACGGTGCCGACACCGATGGTCCCGCCCAGGGCGAAGCCGCTGACGACGACGGCCACTTCGACGGCCGTCCGCATCACGCGGATCGATCGGCCCGTACGGCGGTGCAGACCTGTCATCAGCCCGTCGCGTGGCCCCGGTCCGAACCGTGCGGCGATGTAGAGCCCGGTGGCCGCGCCGTTGAGCAGGATGCCGGTCAGCAGCAGCGCGACGCCTGCGGCCAGGCCGTCCGCCTCGGGGACGAGTGCGAGTGTGCCGTCCATGGCGAGGCCGACCACGAACACGTTGGAGACCGTGCCGAGGCCGGGGCGCTGGCGCAGCGGGATCCACAGGAGCAGCACCGCCGCGCCCACGACGATCGAGACGACGCCGATCGTCAGGCCCGTGAGCTCCGCTAGACCCTGGTGGAGCACGTTCCAGGGCTCCAGACCGAGGCCCGCCCGGACGAGGAGCGCGGAGCTCGCGCCGTAGAGCGCCAGACCGGCGTACAGCTGGATCAGACGTCGTCCGAGACGCCGTGATGTGGACAAGGGGTCCCCCCGGGTGGTGGTAGTGGCCTGACGCATGCCACTCTGTGGCTTGGAAAGAAGGGCCATCCATGGCCAATTCGGGGAAGGTGGACTGATATTTATGGCGCAGTGGACCTCTGCGGTGGGTGCGGCTCAGCTCGCCCGGCTGCTCAAGTCGCAGCAGGACCGCCCGGCGGGCCCCGGCACGCGCCGTCCGCCCGCCTATCGCGCGCTGGCCGACGGCATCCGACTGCTGGTGCTGGAAGGCCGGGTGCCGGTCGCCGCTCGCCTGCCCGCCGAACGGGAACTGGCCCTTTCCCTGGCTGTCAGCCGCACCACGGTCGCCACCGCCTACGAGGCGCTGCGCGCCGAGGGCTTCCTGGAGTCCCGGCGCGGCGCGGGCAGCTGGACCGCCGTACCGGCCGGAAACCCGCTTCCCGCGCGCGGCCTCGAGCCCCTGCCGCCCGAGGCGTTGGGATCGGTGATCGATCTCGGCTGCGCGGCGCTTCCCGCTCCTGAGCCGTGGCTCACGCGGGCCGTGCAGGGCGCCCTGGAGGAGCTGCCGCCGTACGCCCACACGCACGGCGACTATCCGGCCGGACTGCCCGCGCTGCGCGCGATGATCGCCGAGCGCTACACCGCGCGCGGGATCCCGACCATGCCCGAGCAGATCATGGTGACGACCGGTGCCATGGGGGCCATCGACGCGATCTGTCACCTCTTCGGGGGGCGCGGCGAACGCATCGCGGTCGAGTCACCGTCGTACGCCAACATCCTCCAGCTGATGCGGGAGGCGGGCGCCCGGCTGGTGCCCGTCGCGATGGCCGAGGGGCTTACCGGGTGGGACGTGGACCGCTGGCGTCAGGTGCTGCGGGAGGCCGCGCCGCGCATCGCTTACGTCGTCGCCGACTTCCACAACCCGACCGGCGCCCTCGCCGACGAGGACCAGCGGCGGCGGCTGGTGGAGGCGGCCCGCTCGGCGGGCACCGTGCTCGTCGCCGACGAGACGATGACCGAGCTGTGGCTGGACGACGACGTCGAGATGCCCCGGCCGGTGTGCGGCTTCGACACCGCCGGGTCCACGGTGATCACCGTCGGGTCCGCCAGCAAGGCCTTCTGGGCGGGGATGCGCATCGGATGGGTCCGCGCGGCTCCGGACGTGATTCGCAGCCTGGTCGCCGCGCGCGCGTACGCCGACCTGGGTACCCCCGTGCTGGAGCAGCTCGCCGTGAACTGGCTGTTCAGTACGAGTGGCTGGGCGCAGGCCGTGGAGCTGCGTCGGGCTCAGGCCCGGGACAATCGAGATGCGCTGGTGGCGGCGGTACGGCGGGAGCTGCCGACGTGGGAGTTCGAGGTGCCCAAGGGCGGGCTCACGCTGTGGGTGCGGGCCGGCGGACTGTCCGGGTCGCGGCTCGCCGAGGCGGGGGAGCGGGTCGGGGTGCGGGTGCCGTCGGGGCCGCGCTTCGGCGTGGACGGAGCCTTCGAGGGGTATGTGCGGCTGCCGTTCACCGTGGGGGGAGCGGTGGCGGAGGAGGCCGCCGTGCGGCTGGCGGCTGCGGCGCGGCTGGTGGAGAGCGGGGGGACGGCGGGGACGGAGGCGCCGCGTACGTTCGTGGCGTAGTGCCGTTGTGGAGGCGTGACCGCTGGCGGCGCGGGCAGGCAATGGCGGCCGCCCGCGGTCACGCCTGCTCCACCACCGCCTTCGTCGCGACCGGCTCCGTCGGAACCGGCACCGCCTTGGGCTCCGCCTCCGCCGGCGCGGAGCGCGGCGGCAAGAGGTCCACCACGGCCTGCCGGTGGGTGTCGGAGGTCGCGTCGTCGTAGGGATCCGGTGTCGCCGGGACCTGGAGGCGGTGCACCGGGCCCGCGCCCAGGCGGGCGTACCCGCGGCCGGGCGGGACGTGGGCGACGGGGGTCGTGTGCGGGGGAGCGCCCAGGACGGCCTCCAACTGCTGGGCCGTCGCCGGACCGAGGACGGCACGCGCGCGTGTGTGCTGGCGTACCGCGTCGCTGAGCGTGTCCAGGCTGTCGAACTGCTCGGCCACGACCACCGTCACGTTGGCCGCGCGGCCGTGCCGCAGAGGTACCTGGAGCAGGGACTGGGGGTCCTTGCGGCCGTCGGCGGCGGCTAGGTGCGTGAACGCACTCGGGCGGTCGAGGATGATCCACAGGGGCCGCTTGGTGTCCTCCGGCGGAGGGTTGCCCTCCTGGCGGGCGCGGTTGGTGGAGATCAGACGGCGTTCCGTCTCGTGGGCGGCCCACTCCAGGCTGGACAGGGCCCCGGCCAGCCCGCACTCGACCGCCAGGACGCCGTCCCGGCCGGTGAGGCAGGCGTACTCGCCGGTGCTGCCGCCCTCGACGATGAGTACGTCGCCGTACTGGAGGGCCTGCAGCGCGACGGAGCGCAGCAGGGTGGAGGTGCCGCTGCCGGGCTGGCCCACCGCCAGCAGGTGCGGTTCGGTGGAACGGATGCCGGTGCGCCAGACCACCGGAGGAACGTCACGCTGTTCCTCGCCGTAGGCGAGGGGGAGCGTGCGCTGGACCTGGGTGGGGTCGGTGAAGCCGAGGACCGTCTCGCCCGGTGCCGTGACGAAGCGCTGGGCGGCGATGTCGGTGGGGAGCGGGGCGAGGACCGTGACCGTGACCTGGTTGCCCTCCTCGTCCCACGCGAAGTGGTACTCACGGCCGCGGCCCGACTTCGCGGTGAGCAGGTGCTCGATCCGCGCGCGCGACTCGGCCTCGCCGTCCGTGAAGTACGCCGGATAGCGGATCACGAGATGTGTGACGCGGTCCGTGTCGTCGAACTCGAACGACGGGAAGGTCTTCTCCCAGTCGCCGCCGTGGGCGTACAGGGGGGAGGGGTCCTCGGCGGTCGAGAAGTACGGGACCAGGGCCTCGTGCAGCGACTGGAGGCGCTGCGCCTGGGTCTCGTTCGGGCCCTCGGGCTCCGACGGACTGCGGTCCCGGCCCTGCCAGGCTGCCGCCGCCATCAGGGTGATGACGGCGAGCAGCGGGCCGTACGGCATGAGTGCCACGACCATGACCAGCGAGGCCACCAGGAACAGCAGCGGCCCCCGCTTGTCCTTGGGGGTCTCGGCCACCTTGCGCCGCCCGGCCGAGGCCAGCCGGCGCAGACCGCGGGTGATCGTGATCAGCGGGTGGAGGACGTCGGTGGCGCTGTCGGCCGCCGTCCGGGCCAGCTCCCGGCCCCGGGCGATCTGCGCGCTGCCGTTGCTCAGAATGCGGGGGAGGGGGCGCCGGGCCACTGCGGTCTCCTGAAGGTGCGTGCGGACGACAGGGGCGGGGTCAGAACTTGATGCCGCCGAGGAGGCTCGCCAGGCTTTCGCCGCCCGCCGTGATGCTCGGGGCGATGGCGGTGCTCGCCAGGTAGAAGCCGAACAGGGTCGACACCATGCAGTGCGACGCTTTGAGGCCGTCCTTGCGGAAGAAGAGGAAGACGACGATGCCGAGCAGGACCACGCCTGACATGGACAGGATCATTTGGGTTCTCCTGGTTTGTGGGGACAGTCACCATGAGTACTTCCAGGATCACAGGATGTATCCATACTATAAAAGGTGCAACTGGGTGAATTCCGGTTGATTCCCCCTGTATGGCGGAAGGTCTGGTGGCCTGCCTGAGCAGGAGTGTTGCGTCGAACGGGTCTCGTGGTGATCCTTGCCTCGGCCGGGTCCCGTCATGTGCGCACCGAGCCAGTACGCTGGCGATTCACCCATACGGCTGCACTTCTCGCGGCCGTACGCTTGCTTCCCACAGTCCCCACAGTTCCCAACGTTCGAAGCGTTCGTAGCGAGAGGCGGTCCGGCCGATGACTGATGCCCCCGACCCCGAGGTCGTGGAGCTGGCGACCAAGATCTTCGATCTGGCTCGGCAGGGGCAGACGGAGGCGCTCGTGGCGTACGTCGACGCGGGCGTTCCGGTCAACCTCACCAACGACCGTGGTGACTCCCTGGTGATGCTCGCCGCGTACCACGGTCACGCGGAGGCGGTGCGCGCGCTGCTGGCCCGCGGGGCCGAGGCCGACCGGGTCAACGACCGAGGCCAGACCCCGCTCGCCGGAGCCGTCTTCAAGGGGGAGGTGGGGGTCATCAAGGCCCTCCTGGAGGGCGGCGCCGATCCGGCCGCCGGCACCCCCTCGGCCATCGACACGGCACGCATGTTCGGCAAGGCCGAGCTGCTCGAGCTGTTCGGCGCGAGCTGAGCCGGGCCTCTGAGCAGGCAGAACAGACTTCCTGATCAGGTACGACAGCCAACACGGGGGAGGCGGAACGGGGCCGCCGGAAATTTCGGTCGCGGCAGACTGAACTGCCGAGTCATCATGACGTCGTGATTCACGGACGCGATGGCTGGGCAGGTGTTGCCGCACCGCGCGGGCCGTGATGCGGTCCGCATGGGCCACCGACGAGAGGCAGAGGAAAATGGTCTACAGCAAGCAGGAAGCGGCGGGCGCCCCGACGTGTTGTCACGCGGCCAGGTAATGCACGTCCCCGGTTGCGTCGACGCTTGATGTGAGGCTGTTTCCCATGTTCGATCCGGTCATAGCGCCCAGCGGTACGCTGCTCGGCCTGCTCCAGCGGGGCCGCGGCGATGGCACACTGCACGCGCTCACCGCCCCGCGCGCCGAAGCGCTCGCGGCCCTGAACCACTGTGTGCTGCGCGACCCCCGCCACGACTGGCAGGTGGAGAACCGCTCCCTGTACTACGCCCGCCTGTACCTTGATCTCGGTGGCGACCTGGACGAGATCGAGGCCCATCTCTTCGACGTCGAGGACGTCTTCGACACCGAGGAGTCACGTACCGGGCTGGCCCTCGCCGTACTCGGACATCTCGCCTCCTACGGCAGGCGGGACGCCCTCGAACTGCTGCGCAGGTACGCCGCCTCCGGCTCCAACTGGGCCTGGGCTCTGGACGAACTGGCGCTGCGCGACGACGACGCGGGTCTGCGCGCGCTGGCCGCCCCCGTACTGACACGGTTCGCGACCGACGCCGAGGGCGAGGCCGAACTGGCCGTCGTGGTCCGCGACGCCTTCGAGCCCCGGCCCTGGCGGCTGTGGGCGGAGGATCCGCGCGAGTACATCTCCACGCGCGTGCGTGCCGCCCAGGAGGCCGGCTGCTTCGACCGCTGGCAACGGCAGATGCGGCCCAGCGGACCCCGTCCGGGGTGGAGTGTGCGGGCCGTCTTCGAGTGGGCCCAGCAGGGCATCGAGCGAGGTGCCGCGCTGCATGTGCCGGCCGCCCGCTGCCTCGTCGCCGTGGCAGGTCCCGAGGACCGCCCCGAGATCGTCCAGGCCGCCAAGGACGGCGACGACGGAGCCCGCTGCACCGCCCTGCGCTACCTCGCCGACAGCAACGACACCGACGCCCTCGACCTCATCGAGGGGGCCGTGGCCACCGGCTCGGCGACCGTCGTGGAGGCCGCCGTCGACGCCTTCGAACGCATGCGCAGTATCGCCGCCGTCGACCGGGCACGCGGCTGGGCCCGCCGGCCCGATCCGCTCGGCGCCGCCGCCGGACGCGTGCTCGCCTGCCGGGGCGGAGCCCAGGACAGCGACCTGGTCCTCGGAGCCCTGCGCGAAGCCGTACGTGGCGAAGGCCCCGACGCGCCGACCCTGTGGACCCTCGTCGACGGCACCGGACGGCTCGGCATCGCCTGCGCAGCCCCCGTCCTGCGCCACATCTACCGCGAGACGGCCTCGTCCCACCTACGGGGACGCTGCGCCCGGGCCCTGGCCGCCACCGACCCCTCCTACGCCACCGGCTTCGCCGTCGAGTGCCTCTGGGACTGCGAGGAGTCCACCCGCGAGGTCGCCGCCCGGCACGCCGAGACAGGTGACGCCCGCGTGGTGGAGCGCCTGCGTCGGCTCGCCGCCGACCCGGCCGAGGAGGACGAGGTCCAGACGGCCGTACGCAGCCGGATCGGACCGGACGCCCCCACAGTGTGAACACGGGATGACCCACGGGTCAGGCGGGCATGGACGCGGCCTGACCTGCTCGGGTGTGCAGCGCAACGCTCATGGGACGTTCCTCGTTCGGAAAGATCCACGTTGACGCGACCACGTCCAGCACGGCGACAACACCCGTATGCGTGTCGTCATCGTGACCGAATCCTTTCCCCCCGATGTGAACGGCGTGGCCCACTGCGCGCTCCAGACCGCCCGGCACCTCGTCGATCGCGGTCACACCCCCGTCGTCGTCGCCCCGGCCACCGCTGCCGGCAGCGGGCCCGACGCCCTCGCGCCGTGCCCCGTCGTCCGAGTCCCCTCCCTTCCGCTCCCCGGCTACCCCCAGGTCCGCGTCGCCCTCCCCAGCCGACGCGTCGCCGCGGCCATCACCGAGCACCGCGCCGACATCGTCCACCTGGCCAGCCCCTTCGTCCTCGGCGTCCGCGGCATGGCGGCCGCCGCCCGGCTCGGCCTCCCGGCCGTGGCCGTCTACCAGACCGATCTCGCCGGATACGCCCGTACGTACATGGGCGCGGGCGAGGCCGCGGCCTGGCGGCGCATACGCTCCGTCCACGCCGCCGCCGACCTCACCCTCGCCCCGTCCAGCGCGGCCCTGAACGACCTCGAGGCCCATGGGGTGCCCCGGGTGAAACTGTGGCCGCGCGGTGTGGACACCGTCCGCTTCCGCCCCGAGCACCGCGACGAGGCACTGCGCCGCGAACTCGCCCCGAACGGCGAGCTGATCGTCGGCTACGTCGGGCGGCTCGCGCCCGAGAAGCAGGTCGAACTCCTGGCCGAGGCCTGCGGCCTGAAGGGCGTGCGGGTCGTGGTGGTCGGCGACGGGCCCAGCCGGCCGAGTCTCGCCCAGGCGCTGCCCGGCGCGGTCTTCCTGGGGCGCCGCACCGGCCACGACCTCGCCCGGATCTTCGCCTCTCTGGACGTCTTCGTGCACACCGGCCCCTTCGAGACCTTCTGCCAGACCGTGCAGGAGGCCATGGCGAGCGGCGTGCCCGTCGTCGCGCCCGCCGCCGGCGGTCCGCTGGAACTGGTGGCCCACGGCCGCACCGGGTTCCTGGTGCCGCCGCGCGACGCCACTGCCGTACGGGACGCGGTGTGGTCCCTGACCGCCGATCCCGCCCTGCGCGCCACCTACGGGGCAGCCGCCCGCGCCATGGTCGAGGGGCGCACCTGGGCGGCGGTCGGCGACGGGCTCATCGGGCACTACGCGGACGTCCTCGCGGCGCGGAAGCGGAAGCCGGCGGTGGCGGCATGAGTTCGTTGCGCATAGTGAGGCTCGCCAACTTCGTCGCCCCCACCTCCGGGGGACTGCGCACCGCGCTGCGCGAACTGGGCAAGGGCTTCAAGGCCGCGGGACACGAGCCCGTTCTGATCGTCCCCGGCGAGCGGCACACCGACCGCGAGACCGAGCAGGGCCGTGTGATCACCCTGCCCGGGCCGCTGCTGCCCGGCACCGGCGGCTACCGCGTGCTCACCGACAAGCGGCGCGTGGCCCGGCTCCTCGACGAGCTCGGGCCCGACCGGCTGGAGGTCTCCGACCGTACGACCCTGCGGTGGACGGGCAGGTGGGCCCGGCGCGCCCGGGTCCCCGCCGTGATGGTCTCCCACGAGACCGCCGACGGAGTGCTGCGGACCTGGGGACTGCCGGAAGGAGCGGCGCGCCGCGCCGCCGACGCTCTCAACGTGCGTACGGCGCACACCTACGCGCGCGTGGTGTGCACCACCGAGTTCGCCGAGCGGGAGTTCGTACGGATCGGAGCCCGCAACGTCGTACGGGCTCCGCTGGGCGTCGACCTGGTGGAGCGGCACCCCTCGCTGCGCGACCCGGGGTTGCGGGACCGGCACGCACGCGTGGACGAGACGCTGCTGGTGATGTGCTCCCGGTTGTCCGTGGAGAAGCGGCCCGGCACGGCGCTGGACACCCTGGACGCGCTGCTGCGGCGCGGCCGGCGGGCGGTGCTGGTGGTGGCGGGGGACGGGCCCCTTCGGTCCCGCCTCGAACAGCGGGCGCGGGAGCGCGGACTGCCGGTCACGTTCCTCGGGCACGTCGCCGACCGCTCTGTGCTGGGCGCGCTCCAGGCGTCCGCCGACGTGTGTCTGGCGCCCGGGCCCGCCGAGACGTTCGGGCTCGCCGCGCTCGAGGCGATGGCGTGCGGCACGCCGGTCGTGGCGAGCGCCTCGTCCGCGCTGCCCGAGGTGATCGGGCCGGCCGGCGCCACCGCGGCCGATCACGGCGACGCCTTCGCGGACGCGGTGGAGATGCTCCTCGCGCGATCCGAGGCGCAGCGGCGGGAAGCGGCACGCGCGCGTGCGGAGTGTTTCGGATGGAGTGCCGCGGTCGAGGCGTTCCTGGCCGCGCACGACGCGCCGGTACCGACGGTACGGGTGCGTCCCGTCGTGCCGGAGGGCTCGTCATGAGACCCGTCCGGTTCGTGGCACTCGGGGACTCGCTGACCGAGGGGGTGGGCGATCCCGTGGGGGAGGGGTGGCGTGGCTGGGCCGCACTGCTCGCCGAGGGGCTCGCCTCCGGGCCCGTGGCGTTCACCAACCTCGCGGTCAGCGGGGCGCAGACGCGTGACGTGCTGGCACGGCAGACACAGGACGGGCTCGCGCTGAGCCCGGACGTGGTGTCCGTCGTCGTCGGCGTCAACGACACCCTGCGCTGCACCTTCGACATCCACGCCGTCGCCGCACGGCTCGACAAGGTGTATGCGGCCTTCACCGAACAGGGCGCGGTCCTGCTCACGGCGTGCCTGCCCGACCCCGGGGCCATGCTCGGGCTCCCGGGCGCCCTGGCCCGGCCGCTCGCCCGGCGGCAACGGGCGGTCAACGCCGTGGTGCACGCGCTGTCCGAGCGGTACGGGGCGGTGCACCTGCACGCGTCCGAGGAGGCGTGGCTCACCGACCGCGCCATGTGGAGCGCGGACCGGCTGCATCCCGGCGAGCGAGGGCACCGGCAGCTGGCTGTGCGCTTCCACGCGCTGCTGGCGGAGGCGGGCGTCGCGACGGGGGCCGCGCCCTCGCCGGAGCCCGAGTTCCCCGCGCCGACCAGGTCGGCGAGCCTGTGGTGGATGGCCACCGCGGGCACCGGCTGGGTGGCCCGGCGGTGCACCGACCTCCTGCCTCAGCTGCTCACCCTCGCAGCCGACGAGATGCGCCACCGGGCCCGAGGCACGAGCGCCCGGCTCGACCTGCGGGCCTCCGCGGCGGTCTCCACGGCACTCGCCGCGCTGTCGGCGGCGGAGCAGGTGGACGTTGTATAGGGCCGCTGGGGTGGCCCGCGCCGAGCGGGTTGTGGTGGCGGGCTTCGCCGGTGCCCCTGCCCGGGCTCGGGGACAGGGCTCAGGCGCTGGCTGACTGCTGCAGCGGCAGGGCATCGGAGGTGCCCGACTGCCCGACTGCCCGGGATCCGGGGGCAGGGTTCCGGTGGCATGTGACCGGTCCCGCTCGGCGCGGCCCGGCGTCGGCGGGACGGCTCGGCGGCGCGTGCCTGGCCCGGCCCCGGCGGCTCGGCATCGGCCGGGTGACCGGGCCGGCCCCGCGGCGCGGCTCAGCGGCGGCGTACGGTCACGAAGCGGACCGGGGTTCCCGGCAGGGCCTGCGCGGCTGACGGGAGGTCGGCGGAACGGACGACGCCGATCACCGGGTAGCCCCCGGTGGTCGGGTGATCGGCCAGGAAGACCACCGGACGGCCGTCCGGTGGGACCTGGACCCCGCCCAGGACCATGCCCTCGCTGGGGAGTTCGCCGGGGCGGGCCCGCTCCAGGGCAGGGCCCTCCGTGCGCAGGCCGATGCGGTTGCTCGCGGAGGAGACCCGGTAGGCGCGCGACGTGAAGGCTCGTACGGCCTCCGGCGTGAACCAGTCGTGGCGCGGGCCCAGCGTCACACGCAGCACCAGTTCCGTCGGCGGCCTCGGCTGCGGGGCGGTGTCCACGCGTGCGTGCGGGCCGACGACCGGGCCGAGGGGCAGTACCGAGCCGTCCGTGAGCGGCGGCGGGCCGAGACCCGACAACAGGTCCGTGGAACGGCTGCCGAGGACCGGCTCGACGGCGATGCCGCCGGACACGGCAACGTAGCTGCGTACGCCGGCCATGGCCGTTCCCACGTCGAGGAGCGCCCCGGCGGGTACGCGAACGGGAGCTCCCCAGGCGACCGGCCGTCCGTCCACCGTGACCGGGCAGGGCGCGCCCCCGACCGCCACGGTGATCGTTGAACGAGGGCGCAATCCGCAGCCGTTGAGGGTGGTCTCCAGGACGGCCGCCTCCGGCGGATTGCCGACCAGCCGGTTGACGAGCGCCGCCGCGGGCGAGTCGAGCGCCCCGGAGCGGGGCACGCCGAGGTGGGCGTGCCCGGGACGCCCCCGGTCCTGCACGGTCGTCAGCGCTCCTGCCCGTACGACGGCGAGCGCACGGTCCGTCATGCGCCCCCCACCGCGACGAAGCGGACACGCGTGCCGGGCGACAGCAGCGCGGCCGGCACGCGCGCGTGGTCCCACAGCACCGTGTCCGTGCGGCCGATCAGCTGCCAGCCGCCGGGCGACGAGCGCGGGTACACGCCCGTGTACGGGCCCGCCAGCGCCACCGCGCCGGCCGGGACCGCCGTGCGCGGGGTGGCCCGGCGCGGGACGTCGTAGCGCGGGGGCAGGCCGGTGAGATAGCCGAAGCCGGGGGCGAAGCCGCAGAAGGCGACGCGGAACTCGGTGGCCGCGTGGATACGGGCCACCTCCGGTGCACGGACGCCCCAGTGGGAGGCCACGTCGGCGAGGTCGGGGCCGTCGTAGCACACCGGGATGTCGACGACGTCCTGAGCGCGCGGGGCAGCGGACGGCACCTTGGCGGAGGTCAGTTCGGATGACAGACGGTCAGGGGAGTCGACGCCGTCGAGGAGGACCGTACGGGCCGCCGGGACGATCTCGCGGACGATGAGCAGGCCCTCCGCGCGGCGGCGCAGCAGCTCCGCATGCAGGGCCTGGGCCTCCTCGCCCGAGGAGACCTCCACGAGCAGGGCGTCGTCACCGACGGGCAGCACCCTCATACGAAGGCCTCCACCCGGACGCCCGACTCCTCCAGGCGCCGCCGGACCCGTCGGGCCAGCTGCACCGCGCCGGGCGTGTCGCCGTGCAGGCACAGGGAACGCGCGCGTACCTCGATACGCGCCCCGGAGCGAGCGGTGACCGCCCCGAATCGGGCGAGGCCCAGCGAGCGCTCCACGACGGCTTCCGGGTCGGTGACCACGGCGTCGTCCTGGCCGCGCGGCACGAGCGTGCCCTCGTCGGTGTACGCGCGGTCCGCGAACGCCTCCGTGACGGCCGGCAGCCCCGCCTTCCCGGCCAGTTCCAGCAGGCGTGAGCCGGGCAGGCCGAGTACCGGCAGCGTGGCGTCGGCGAGGAGCACGCCGTCGACGACCGCGCAGGCCTGCTTCTCGTCGTGTACGACACGGTTGTAGAGCGCGCCGTGCGGCTTGACGTACGCCACGCGTGCGCCCGCCGCACGCGCGAAGACCTCCAGAGCGCCGATCTGGTACGCCACTTCGGCGGCCAGCTCGGCGGGCGGCACGTCCATCGCGCGCCGCCCGAACCCGGCCAGGTCCCGGTAGGAGACCTGCGCGCCGATCGTCACGCCGCGTTCGGCCGCCAGCTCGCACACCCGCCGCATGGTGGCCGCGTCCCCGGCGTGGAAGCCGCACGCCACATTGGCGCTGGTGACGACGGACAGCAGCTGCTCGTCGTCGGTCAGCCGCCAGCGGCCGAAGCCCTCGCCGAGGTCGGCGTTCAGATCGATGGAGGTCATGGATTCTTCGTGTCTCCTGGTCAGGCCACGCGGTACTGCTCGTCGCGGGCGTCGGTGAGGAACATCTGTCCCGGGGCGTGGGTGATGGCGAACGGCGGCCGCGAGGCCATCACGGCGGCCTGCGGGGTCACTCCGCAGGCCCAGAACACCGGGATGTCGTCCGGCTCCGCTTCCACCGGGTCCCCGAAGTCGGGGCGGCCGGCGTCGTCGATGCCGAGCCCCGAGGGATCGCCGCAGTGGACGGGGCTGCCGTGCACGGCTGGGAGCAGACTGCTCTCCCGGATCGCGGCCGCCAGGTGCTCCGGCGGCACCGGTCGCATGGACACCACCAAGGGGCCGTGCAACCGCCCCGCCGGGCGGCACTGGCGGCTCGTCACATACATCGGCACGTTGCGCCCCTGCTCGATGTGGCGGACCGGCACGCCCGCCCCGGCCAGCGCCCACTCGAAGGTGAAACTGCAGCCGATGAGGAACGACACCAGGTCCTCGCGCCAGTGCGCGCGTACGTCCGTCGGCTCGTCCACCAGCTCGCCGTCCCGCCACACCCGGTAGCGCGGCAGGTCGGTGCGCAGGTCGGCGCCGTCCGCGAGGACGGTGGTCCACGAACCGGCGTCCGTGACGTCCAGGACGGGGCAGGGCTTCGGATTGCGCTGGCAGAACAGCAGCATGTCGTAGGCCCAGTCGGCGGGTACCGAGATCAGGTTGACCTGGGTGTGGCCGGCCGCGACCCCGGCCGTCGGACCGGACAGGCCCTTGCGGAAGCGGGACCGGGCGGATTTCGGGCTCCACGCGTGCGCGTGCTCGTCGACGAGGATCAGGGGACGATCCTCCGTGAGAGCCAGGGGACGATCCTCCGTACGGTTCACTCCAGTTCCTTCCCACGCGTCTCCGGCAGCCCCAGCAGCGCGAGTGCCGCGAGGCCGTAGCCGATCGCGCCGAAGACCAGCGCGCCGCCCACACCCCAGCTGTCGGCCAGGAAGCCGACCGTGGTCGGAAAGACGGCGCCCACCGCGCGGCCGGTGTTGTAGGTGAAGCCCTGTCCGGTGCCCCGCACGGCCGTCGGATACAGCTCGCTCAGGTACGACCCGAAGCCGCTGAAGATCGCCGACATACAGAAGCCGAGCGGAAATCCGAGTACCAGGAGCAGGGTGTTGGCGCCGTCCGGGATGTTCGCGTACGCCAGGACGCAGACCGCCGACAGAAGGGCGAAGAGCCAGATGTTGCGGCGGCGGCCCAGCCGGTCGGTGAGGTAGCCGCCGGTGAGATAGCCGATGAAGGCGCCCGAGATCAGGAAGGTCAGATAGCTGCCGGTGCCGACGACCGACAGGCCGCGCTCCGACTTCAGGTACGTCGGCACCCAGGTGGCGAGGGTGTAGTAGCCGCCCTGGACGCCGGTGGAGAGCAGCCCCGCGAAAACCGTCGTCCGCAGCAGGCCCGGTGCCCCGGCCGTCGCCGGCTTGAAGATCGCGGCGAACGATCCCGTCCGCGGGCTCTTCTCGCGTGCCGCGGCCGCCTCGGGGGCGTCCTGCACCCGGCGGCGCATCCACACCACGAGCAGTGCGGGCAGGGCGCCGGTCCAGAACATCACGCGCCAGGCGAGGCCGTCGTCGACGAAGGAGAAGACCAGCGTGTACACGACCGCGGCCAGCGCCCAGCCGACGGCCCACGCACTCTGGATCGCGCCGAGCGTGCGGCCGCGGTGCTTCGCGCTCGCGTACTCGGCGACCAGGATGGCGCCGACGGCCCACTCGCCGCCGAAACCGAGGCCCTGCAGGGCCCGGAAGACCAGCAGGGTCTCGTAGTTGGGCGCGAAGCCGCAGGCGACCGTGAACACGGCGTACGTGATCACCGTGATCAGCAGCGCCTTGACCCTGCCGACCCGGTCCGCGAAGACGCCCGCGAGGGCACCGCCGACCGCCGAGACGACGAGGGTGACGGTGGTGAACAGACCGGTCTGACCGCTGTCCAGGCCGAAGTAGGCAGCCAGCGCGACCATGCTCAGCGGGAGCGTGAAGTAGTCGTAGGAGTCCAGGGCATAGCCGCCGAACGCGCCGGCGAAGGCGCGGCGGCCGCGCGGACCGAGGGCGTGCAGCCAGCCCAACGCGCCGTCGTCGGCGGCGCGTTCACCTGCGGCGGGGCGGGCGTCGGCGGTCAGGGCCTGCGGTGGAGGGGTCGTGCTCATGGGCACCTCGCAGAGGGATGACGGAGGGTGCTGAGACTGAGCCGTGCCGTGCGGGAGCAGGGGCGCCGCGGTGGGGACGGGGGCGGTGCCGTGCGTAGCACCGTAGAGGATCGTTCAACGATCCTTCAATACCCGTGTTGTTTCGTCCTCGTATCTGCGATTGAATTCCGGGCATGGCAGAGCAGCTGACGGGACTGGCCGACGACCGCGCGCTCCTCGGGCGCACCAGCACCGCCGAACGGGTCTCCGACATCCTCAGAAGCCGTATCGCCGAGGGCTATTTCCCGCCGGGGACCCGCCTGTCGGAAGACAGCATCGGCGGGGCGCTCGGGGTCTCCCGCAACACGCTGCGCGAGGCGTTCAGGCTGCTCACCCACGAACGCCTGCTCGTTCACGAGCTCAACCGGGGAGTCTTCGTACGGGTCCTGACCGTCGAGGACGTCGAGGACATCTACCGCACCCGAGCCCTCGTCGAGTGCGCCGTCGTCCGCGGCCTCGGTGAGCCGCCGTACGCACTGGAGGGCCTGGCCGCCGCGGTCACGGCAGGACAGACGGCGGCGGTCGAGAATGACTGGAAAGGAGTGGGTACGGCCAACATCCACTTCCACCGGGAACTCGTCGCCCTGGCCGGCAGCGAGCGCACCGACGAGCTGATGCGCAGCGTCTTCGCGGAGCTGCGGCTGGCCTTCCACGTCGTGGACGACCCCCGGCAGCTGCACGAGCCCTACATCGCCCGCAACCGCCAGATCCTCCAGGCCCTGCAGGCCCGGGACAAGGACGAGGCCGAAAAGCTGCTCGGGGTCTACCTCGCGGACTCGCTGGAGCGGGTCGTCGAGGTGTACCGGCGCCGGGTCGGGGAGGGCGAGTAGTCCGGGTGGCACGCCGCCGCCGTGTCGGTGTGACAACCGTGACGCCGGGGCCCATCTGCGTCGTTTGGGTGGTTGTCAGACCGAGGACCTAGTCTGTGCACCGTGACTTCGCCTGCATCGACGGACAGTGTTCCGCCCCAGCTCAGCGCGGCGCCGCGCCCCGCACCGGGCCCGGCCGCCGACGAGGGGCTGGCGCGGCGGCTGCGCGCGCTCGCCTGCACCGCGCCGATCCACGACCTCGACGCGCGCAAGGCCAACCTCGCCGGTGAGTACTCGGTGTACGGCATGGCGGAGATCGCCCTCGCCGCGATCGACCTGGTCACCCTGAACATGGACTTCGACACGGGCGCCGACCACGACCAGATAGTGGCCAGGCTCCTTCCGCGCATCGCCGCGCAGGCCCCACAGCGGCCCGTCGCCGAGCACGAGCGCGTGGCCCGCTGGGTCCTGGAGAACCTGATCAACGTCGGCAGCGTCGACCGCGGCTTCCGGGCGATGTACGGCACGTTCACCACCGACGGCAGCTATGTGCGCCGCGACTACGACTTCAAGCTGATCGAGGAGGTGCCCGGCCCCGGCGGCAGCGTCTACCTGCGGACCACGGACGAGGCCGTGAACGTCCTCGTGGGCGCCCTCGACACCGACGTCACCAGCGCCCAGATCGCCGCCGAGGTCAAGCTGGAGGTGCTCATCAGCCGCGGCCGCCTCGCCGACGCCCAGCTCGCCGCCGAGCAGGCCCGGTACCGGACCGTGCAGTACTCGGAGACCCTGCGCAGGGCACTGGACGCGACCCGGCGCAACGTACGGGCAGTGGACTGGCTCAACGCCGTGCCCGACATGATCGCCGAAGCCCTCGACCACGTGGCCGACCGCTACCGCCACGAGAACGCGATCCTCACGAACATCCGCAAAGCCCGCGACGAGTCCGAGGACCCCGAGCAGAAGAGGCGTGCCGCCGAGCTCGTCGACATCGTGAAGGACTGCATCCGGCGCCACACGCAGTTGCAGTCGCGACTGCTGGAGGCCGGACCGCTGTTCCGCGCGGAGCAGGACCGGCAGGCCTTCGCCACGCCGATGACGACATCGGGGATCGACCTGTACGGGCACCTGGTCGCGCCGGTTCTGCCGTTGCCGTTGGAGCAGGCGGTCCGGGTCACCGACGTGTTCTTCTCGCGCGGGACCGGGCTGCGTACGCCGGTGTCGGTCCGGGTCGGGGACCTCGTCGACATACTGCTGACGCCGCCGATGGAGCGGGAGCATCTCGGGGCGGAGATGCCCGAGCCCGACCTCATCGCCACGCCGGACGACAGCCGGTTCAGCGAGGAGCAGTTGGCGGCGGCGATGGAGTTGCTCGATCTCCCGGCGGACGCGCCGCGGCGGCTGTCGGGTCTCCTCGCGGAGGCGCGGCGCCGCGACACCGAACTGCCTTATCTGGTGGCGCTGTTGGCCGTTCACGCGGCCAGCCCGCCGGTGGGTACGGCTTACCGCCAGGGCGAGGAGAAGCTGCTGTTCGCCGTGGACGACGGGACGGAGTTGGACGACCCGGAGTTCGGCGGGGCCGATCTGATCGTGGGGACGGCTCTGCTGGATGCGGCGGGGATGGCGGCGGATCGGAAGGAGGCCGCGTGATGTCGTACTCCGGCTGCGGGCCGTCCGTGGCCGGTCGCGCCCACGCGGCGGAGCCGCCCATGACACAGTCCCACGCCCCTGGCGGCACCGCCCGCACCCTCGTTTTCAAGTCCAAGGAGTTCCAGTCGTGAGCGAGCACGTCGAGTGGAGTGAGCCGGACACCGGTCTCGCTCCGGCGACCGCCGCCGTCACCCCCGCCGACGCCGCCGACGCGGCGCGGCTCGTCGCCTTCGGGTTGCAGCCCAAGCTGCAGCCCGCGCGTGACCAGGAGTACACGGAGCTGCTGCGGCGGTACCGGGAGGATCCGCCGTTCGCGCGGCTTGCCGACGCCGTGGCCGCTGGGCTCGGGCTCGTGGTGCTGGAGGTGTCCCCGCGCGCGGGGATGGCCGTGACCGCGGCCGAGGACTCGGTGTTCGCCGTTCGCATGGGCGACTACGCGCGTCGGACGTCCGCCGACTCCGGGGACCGCTTCCTGCACGGGCTGGCCCATCTCGCCGTCGCCGCGATGGCGTTCCCGCGGCCGGAGGACCTCGCCGACGACGGGTACATCGGCCGGGTCAGTGTGAACGGGGTCGACGCCTTCGTCCGCCAGGCCTGCCGCCGGCTGGAGGAGCGCGCCGACGACCAGGGCGAGAACACCGACCCCGCCACCGACGCGCCTGGGCTCGAGGCCGCCTGGCGGATCTGGGCCAGACGCAGTGCGACCGGTGCCACCAAGGACGCTCGTCGGCTGGCCGGGTCGACGACCGGCATCGTCGGCAAGGCCGTCGCCTTCCTCACCGACTCCGGGTTCCTTCAGCGCACCGGCGACGACAACGGCGGCACGTACCGCACGACGGCCCGCTACCAGCTCCAGGTGCGTGACATGGCCGGCAGTGCCGCCATGGCCGAGCTCCTCGAACTGGGCGTCGTCCCGGTCACCGACGGTACGCCGACACTGCTGCCCGCCGAGGACACCGACGACCTGGACCTGGTGGCCGACGCCGGGCTCCCGTTCCACTCCTGAAGCCACCGAATCCGACGCCTCCGAACCCCCCGATCTGCCGAAGACTTACGAGAGTCCGCCATGTACGAGCTGTCCCGGGTCCGTCTCTACTCCATCGGGCCCGCCGGTGCGCGGTACGCCGACACCGTGCTTGACCTGCGGGGTGTGGGCGAACCCGTGCCCGACCCCGCGCCCACCCAGGCGGAGTTCTTCGAGGAGGAGCCCGTCGGCCCGCCACGCCGGCCCGCGCCCGCCGGCGTGCTCTTCTTGGAGAACGGCGGCGGCAAGTCGGTGCTGCTCAAGCTGATCTTCTCCGTGATGCTGCCGGGCCACCGCAACACGCTCGGCGGCGCCAGTTCCGGCGTGCTGCGCAAGTTCCTGCTGGCCGACGACTGCGGGCACGTGGCGCTGGAGTGGCAGCACGTGCTGACCGGCGAGTGCGTCGTCGTCGGCAAGGTGAGCGAGTGGCGCGGGCGCCAGGTCTCCAACGACCCGCGGAAGTTCGCCGAGGCCTGGTACTCCTTCCGGCCCGGCCCCGGGCTGAGCCTGGACAACCTGCCGGTCGCCGAGGCCACCGCCGTACGGCCGTCCGCCGAGGGCCAGTCCGGCGCGCAGGGCCGCCGGCGCACCATGAAAGGCTTCCGGGACGCCATCACCGAGGCCGGCAAGGCGTATCCGCATCTGGAGGTGCACTGGGAGGAGATCCACGACCGCTGGATCGAGCACCTCGGCGACCTCGGTCTCGACCCCGAACTCTTCCGCTACCAGCGGGAGATGAACGCCGACGAGGGCGAGGCCGCCGGCCTGTTCGCGGTCAAGAAGGACTCCGACTTCACCGACCTGCTGCTGCGCGCCGTCACGGACACGCGCGACACCGACGGGCTCGCCGACCTTGTCAGCGGCTTCGGCAACAAGCTGGGGCGGCGCGCCGAGCTGATCGCCGAACGGGACTTCACCGCCGGGTCGGTCGACCTGCTCGGCCGGATCGTCGAGGCCGCCGAGGCACGCTCACGCGCGCGTGACATCCACACGGCGGCCGAGCGCCGTACCCGCACGCTGGCGCGCAGGCTGTCCGCGCGCGCCGTGCGGGAACGCGCGCGTGCCACCGACCTCGCCCAGCGGGTCACGGCCGCCGCCTACGGCGTCACCTACTCCGAGGGCGCGCGCGAGCGCAGCGCCCTCGTCGCCGCCGAACTCGCCTACCGGCACGCATCGTTGGCGCTCGCCGCAGCCGAGAAGTCCGCCGCCGCACAGAAGCGCGAACTCGCCGAGGCGCGCACCCTGCACTCCGCGTGGCAGGCCGCCGAGGCCGTACTGCGCCACCGCGCCGCCGCCGACCGGGTCACGCGCGTGTCCGCCGCGATCCAGGAGGCCGAGCGGGACGCAGCACCCGCGCTCGCCGCACGCGCCAAGGCCGCCGTCGACCTCGTACGGGCCCTGCACGCGGCCGCGGAGAGCGCCGAGACCCTCGCCAACGAGGGCGAGGAGCGGTCCGCCACGCTCCAGGAGGTCGGCGACTCGGCCTACCGGGACTCCACGTCCGCCGCGACCGAGGCCCAGCGCGCCCGCAGCGAGGTCGGGCACCTGCGCCAGCGCCTCACCGAGGTCGAGCAGGAGACCGCCGAGGCGGTGCGCGCGGGCTGGCTGGACGACAGCGCGCCCGACGCCGACCCCGCGCGCGCGGCGCTCGCCGCCAGCGACGCCGAGAAGACCGCCGTCGCGGCCTGGGACACCGCGCGTGAGGCCTCGCGCCAGGCCACCGAGCACGCGCGCGAGGCGGCCTCCGCCGAGTCCCGCGCGGAACTGACCGCGGCCCGCGCGGCGGACGCGGCGACGGCGACCGAGCGGACGTACGACGCCGAACGCCGTATCGCCGAGGCGCTGGCGGGCGAGGAGCGGCTGGCGGAGCTGCTGAGTCTGACCGCCGGCGGCGCGCGTCCGCGGATCCCGCAGCCCCGGCACGGCACCGACACGGACGCCCCCGACGGCGTTTTCACCCCCGCGGAACTCGACCGCTTCGCCGACGAACTGCGCGAGCTCCTCGACGACGCCGTCTCCTCCGCCGAACGGCAGCTCTTCGAACTGCGGACCGCCGCCGCCGACGACGCCCGCATCCTCGGTGCGCTCGGCGACGGGGGGCTGCTGCCGCCCGGCCCGGACGTGCTGGCCACCGTGGAGTTCCTCGGTGAGCACGGCATCCCCGCGCTGCCCGGCTGGCGCTACCTCGCCCAGGCCGTCGACCCCGCCGACCACGCGCGCGTGCTGGCTGCCCGCCCCGAACTGGTCGACGGCGTGATCATCACCGACCCGGACTCGCACACCCGGGCCCGGGAGACGCTCGGCAATGCCGCGCTGCTGCCGCGTTCGGCCGTGGCGGTCGGCACCGCGGCCGCCCTGCTCGCCCCCACCCCGGCCGCCGACTCGGCGGACGGCGACGTGTTCCTCGTACCGCCGAACCCGGCCATGCACGACGAGCACGCCGCCGACGAGGAGCGGCAGGCGCTGCGGGCGCGGGCGACGGAGCGCGACGAGGAGATCCGCACGCTCGCCGCGCGGCTCGGCAAGGACCGGGAGCTGGCCGCCCGGCTCGCCTCGTGGCGTACCGGCTGCCCCGCGGGGCGGCTCGTGGAACTGGAGCAGGCCGCCCGGGACGCACGTGCGTTCGTCGAGGAGTCCGAGGCCGAGCTGGCCGAGGCGCGGACCGAGCGGTCCGAGGCCGAGGAGGCCGCCGCCGAGGCGGCGCAGGTGCGGGACGAGCGGCAGGAGGCCGCGCAGAAGGCGCGGCGGGCCGCCGACGCCCTCGCCGGGCTCGCCTTCCGGCTGCGCGAGCGCGCCGGCTGGCAGGTCAAGCTGCGTGAACTCGCCGACGAGGCCACCGAGTCGGAGGCCCGCGCCCAGACCTGCCTGGAGCACGCCCGGGCCGCCGACGAGGACCGCCGCGCCGCCCAGCGCGCCGCCGACGACGCCCGCCGCACGGCCCGTGCGCTGCGTGCCGAGCGCGCCGAGATCGCCGGCGCCCCCGACGACGTACCGGAGGGCGACGCGGACGCTTCCAAGGCGTCCCTGCCCGCCCTCCGCGAGGCCTACCGGGCTGCCTCTCAGCTCTACGAGAAGGTCGGCGTCGGTGCCGACCTGCGGGCCGAGCAGGCCCGCGCGGAGAGCGACGAGAGCGCGGCCCGGGCCGAGCTCGACCGGCTGAGCAACAAGGTCCGCACGCGCGCGGAGCAGCTGCTCCAGTCGCCGGACGGCTCCGACGGGCCGTCCCGGCAGGCCGCCGCCGCGCGCGCCGAGGAGCTGGTGCAGCTCCTGGAGACCCGTATGTCCCAGGCGAGTGAGCAGCTCGGGCGGCTGCGCGGCGAGGCCGAGCGGCACGCCCCCGAGGACGGCGAGGCGCACACCGAGCTGCCCGAGGAGCTCCAGCCGCGCGACGCCGAGCACGCGCAGGCCCTGCGGCGTACCGCCACCGCGGAACTCGCCTCCCGCACGGACGCTTTGGCCCAGGCCCGCGAGGCGCACGCCGAACTCCTGGACGCGCACCGGGCCGCCGAGGACGCCGTCGGCGGCTTCGAGGAGACCGCCGTGATGCTCCGCGACCTGCTGCGCGAGCACGCGTCCGAGGAGGAGCAGGAGGAGCCCGAGCCGTACCCCGGCAGCCTGGAGGAGGCCCGCCAGTCGGCCGCCGAGGCCCGCCGTTCGCTGCGCGGCTGCGCCGCCGACCTGTCCGCCGCGGAGGCCTCCGTACGCGAGGCGAGCGACATCCTCGTCCGGCACGCCAACTCGACACGCTACGAGCAGGTCCGCACCCCGGCCCGGCAGCAGATCCGCGAACTGCCCGCCTCCGCGCTGCCCGAGCACGCCCAGAAGTGGGCGGACGCGTTCGCGCCCCGACTGCGCGTCCTCACCGACGAGTTGGCGCAGCTGGAGCGGAACCGGGACTCGATCGTCGACCGGCTGAGGGGACTTGTGGAGTCCGCCCTCGCCACGCTGCGGTCGGCCCAGCGGCTGTCCCGCCTGCCCGAGGGGCTCGGCGAGTGGTCCGGGCAGGAGTTCCTGCGCATCCGCTTCGAGGAGCCCGACCAGGCCACGCTCACCGAACGGCTCGGCGAGGTCATCGACGAGGCGACCCGGGCCGCCGTGAAGAAGAACTCCGACCTGCGCCGTGACGGCATGTCCCTGCTGCTGCGAGGCGTCGGCGCGGCCCTCCAGCCCAAGGGCGTCGCCGTCGAGATCCTCAAGCCCGACGCCGTACTGCGCGCCGAGCGCGTCCCCGTCGGCCAGATGGGCGACGTGTTCTCCGGCGGCCAGCTGCTCACCGCCGCCATCGCCCTGTACTGCACGATGGCCGCCCTGCGCTCCAACGACCGGGGCCGCGACAAGCACCGGCATGCGGGCACGCTGTTCCTCGACAACCCCATCGGGCGCGCCAACGCCACCTATCTGCTGGAGCTCCAGCGGGCGGTGTCCGACGCGCTCGGCGTCCAGCTCCTCTACACCACCGGCCTGTTCGACACGACGGCGCTGGCCGAGTTCCCGCTGGTCATCCGACTGCGCAACGATGCCGACCTGCGCGCGGGCCTGAAGTACATCAGCGTGGAGGAACACCTCCGGCCGGGGCTGCCTCAGCAGGCCCCGGCCGGGGACGGTGAATCGGTGCACAGCGAGATCACGGCGACACGGATGTTCAAACGGCCCGCATAGCCGTTACGCGTCCTCCTTCAGCAGATCCGCGCACTTCTCGCCGATCATCATCGTGGTGATGCACGGATTGACGGTGACGAGGTCCGGCATCACCGACCCGTCGGCGACCCTGAGGCCCTCGACCCCCTTGACCCGCAGCCGCGCGTCGAGCGGGGCCGAGGGGTCGTCGTCAGCGCCCATCTTCACGGTGCAGGACGGGTGGTAGACGGTGTTGTGGGTCTTGTGGATGTAGTCGAGCAGCTCGTCGTCGGTCCGCACGTCCCGGCCGGGGGCCAGCTCGGCACCCGCCCAGCCGCTCAGCGCGGACTGCTCCGCGATCCGCCGGGCGAGACGAAGCCCGTAGGTCATCACCCGTACGTCGTGCTCGTGCGTGAAGTACCGCGGGTCGACCTTGGGCTTGTCCCGGTAGTCCCGGGTCCGGAGCCTGACCGTGCCCCGCGACTTCGCGCGCGTCACGTTGGGCGTGAGGCAGAACGCGTTCTCAGAGGTCGGATAGCCGTGCCGGGCGGTGTTCATGTCGAACGGCACGGAACCGTAGTGGAACATCAGGTCCGGCCGGTCCAGGCCCGGCTCGGTGTCGTAGAAGATGCCCGCCTCCCACCACTGGCTGGACGTGGTGGTCATCGGCTGCCGGGCCTCCCACATGATCACGCCCTCGGGGTGGTCCTGGAGGTTCTCGCCGACGCCCGCCGAGTCCACGACCACCTCGACGCCGGCCTCGCGCAGGTGTGCGGCCGGCCCGATGCCCGACAGCATCAGCAGCTTGGGCGAGTCGATCGCGCCGCACGACACGATCACCTCGCGCCTGGCCCGTACCGTCCGGGTGTGGATCAGGTCGGGGTCCAGGTATTCGGCACCGACGCAGCTCCGCCCCGCCAGCACCAGCCTCTTGGCTCGCACCCCCGTACGTATCTCCAGGTTGGGCCGCTTGCCCAGGACCGGGTGGAGGTACGCCACGGACGACGACTGGCGGATGTTGTTCTCGTCGGAGTTGATCTGGAACCAGTTGGCGCCGCGGACCACCGTCGTGCCCGTGTTGAAACCGACCGTCGGAATACCCGCCTGGGCGCACGCCTCCAGCAGGGCGGTTCCGCAGGGGTCGTCGCTCTTCAGCGTGCGCAGCTTCACCGGTCCGGTGCGGCCGTGGTGGTCGCCGGGGGCGTCGTTGTTCTCCAGCCGGCGGTACAGCGGGAACAGGTCGGCCGCGGTCCAGCCCGTACAGCCCTTGGCCGCCCAGTCGTCGAGGTCCTCGGCCGGGGCCCAGAAGGCGATACAGGAATTGTGGGACGAACAGCCGCCGAGCACTTTCGCGCGCGCGTGCCGCATGAAGCTGTTGCCGCTGGCCTGCGGCTCGACCGGGTAGTCCCAGTCGTAGCCGGACTCCAGCAGCCCCATCCAGCGTTCGAGCTTGAGGACGTCCTCGTCGCCGACGTCGCTCGGGCCCGCCTCCAGGACGCACACCGTGACCGACGGATCCTCGGAGAGCCGGGCCGCCACCACATTGCCCGCGGTGCCGCCGCCGACCACGACATAGTCGAACTCATCGATGTTCATGAGCGGTTGACCTCCTTCAGTCGGCCGCCGGGGCGGCGAGGGGAGCGGTCGGGGCGGGAGCGTCCGCCAGCCGGTGCTCGGCGAGCACGCCGGTGCGGTGGCGCTGGACGAACCAGTAGTAGGCGTAGCCGCCGCCCGCGATGACCGCGACGAACAGGACCGCGCCCCACTTCAGGTACCAGTGGAAGGGGGCGGCCGCGTTGTAGACCGCGGCGCGCGGCCAGATCAGGTTGAGGGTCATCGCCCCGCCCCACACCACTGCGATGATGTTGACCAGCAGCCCCCAGCGGCCCAGCGAGAACTTGCCGTCGCCCGCTGGCCGCCACTTGCCGCGCAGCCGCGCCACGAGCATCGGCCCGGTGACGCCGAGGTAGGCGAGGTAGATCATGACGATGCCGATGCTGGTGACGACGGTGAAGATCTGCGGCTGGCGGATGTTGACCACGAGGATCGCCAGCGCCAGGATCCCGATGATCACGGCCGGGAGCACCGGCGTGCGGAAGCGCGGGCTGACCCGGGCCAGCAGCGAGGACGCGGGCAGGTTGTTGTCCCGGGCCATCGCGAACGCCAGCCGGATCGCCGCCGTGTGGACGGCCAGGGCGCACACCGTGACCGCGATCAGCACGCACCACAGCATCGCCTTGCCGGCCGTCGGGCCGAGCACGTCCAGCACGATGTACTGCAGGCCGTCCGTGGACAGCTTGTCGCCCTTCAGGCTGGAGACGCTCATCAGCGCGAGCAGCAGCACCAGACCGCCGAGGATGAAGGAGGCGACGATGGCGCGGATGATGGCGCGGGGCGCGTTCCGGGACGGGTTGAGCGACTCCTCGCCGAGTGAGGCGGCCGTGTCGAAGCCGTACATGACGTACGCGGACGCCAGCGAGGCCACCAGGAAGGCGCCGAGGTAGCCGGTCGAGTAACCGGTCCCCGTCCCCTGGGTGTCCATGACCACCTGCGGCCCGCGCGTGATGTGCACCGCGAACAGGACGATCAGTACGACCGTGGCGACCAGCTCGATGAACACGCCCGCCGTGTTGATGGTCGCCATCAGCTTGACGCCGAAGGCGTTCACCAGCGTGGTGAACAGGATCAGCACCGCCGCCAGGATGACCGCGTTCGTCGCCACGTCGTACTTGCCGGTGCCGTCGCCCACGAACTGGAAGGCGGAGGAGATCTGCGGCAGCGTCAGCTGGTACGCCAGTGCCACGGCCGAGATCGACACGATCGACGCGATCAGCATCATCCAGCCGGCGAGCCAGCCCAGGTGCGGATTGCCTATCTTCTTCGACCAGTTGTAGACCGAGCCCGCGACGGGGTACCGGGCGGCCAGCTCCGCAAAGCACAGGGCGACCATGAACTGGCCGACGAAGACCATCGGCCACGACCACCAGTAGGCGGGGCCGCCGCTGCCGTAGCCGAAGTAGAACAGCTGGAAGGTGCCGGTCAGGATCGAGATGTAGCTGATCCCGGCGGCGAAGGTGTGGAAGTTGCCGAGCGTGCGCTTGAGTTCGGGTTTGTAGCCGAACTCGGCGAGTTCGGCGTCGTCGTGGCCGTGCTGTCCGGACGGTGGTTGCTCGGTTGTCGTCATGAGCGGACTCCTGGTGGGCCTGGGGAGGAGGGATGGAGCGGCTCGTGCGGGTGTCTGGATCAATGAGGGGGTTGTACACGGTGGTGATGAGCTGGTTGTTACGGGTGGGTCATGCGAACCACCCCTGCGGCGTGGGAGCGGTGTTGCGCCAGATGTGCTTCGTCTCGCGGTACTCGGCGAGCCCCGAGGGCCCGAGTTCGCGCCCGAAGCCGGACTGCTTGAAACCGCCCCACTCGGCCTGCGGGACGTAAGGGTGGTAGTCGTTGATCCAGACCGTGCCGAGCCGCAGCCGGCCCGCGACGCGCGCCGCCTTCGCCTCGTCGCTCGTCCAGACCGCGCCGGCGAGTCCGTAGATCGTGTCGTTGGCGAGCCGGACGGCCTGGTCCTCGCCGGTGAAGCGCTCGACGGTCAGGACCGGGCCGAAGGACTCCTCCTGGACCACGGACATTCCGGCGGCGCACTCGTCCAGCACGGTGGGCAGGTAGTAGAACCCCTCCTCGAACCCGTCCCCCGACGGGCGCGCGCCACCGCACCGCAGTACGGCCCCCTCCGCCAGTCCCTGGGCCACGTAGGCCTCGACCTTCGACCGGTGCGCGGCGGAGATCAGCGGCCCGGTCTGCGCCCGTTCGTCGAACGGTCCCCCGAGCCGGATCTCCGAGGCCCGCCGTACGACCTCGTCGACGAACCGGTCGTGCAGCGTGTCCTCGACGAGCAGCCGTGCCCCCGCCGAGCAGACCTGCCCGGAGTGCAGGAACACGGCGGTCAGCGCCATGTCGACGGCCGTGTCGAAGTCGGCGTCCGCGAAGACGATGTTGGGGTTCTTGCCGCCCAGTTCGAGGGCGACCTTCTTCACCGTCCCCGAGGCGGCCGCCATCAGCCGGCGCCCGGTCTGCAGGCCGCCGGTGAAGGAGACCAGGTCGACGTCGGGGTGGTCGCCGAGCGGAGCGCCCGCCTCCGGACCGGCGCCCAGGACGAGGTTGCCCGCGCCTGGCGGCAGCCCGGCCTCGCTCAGGAGCCGCATGAGGTGGATCGCGGTGTGCGGGGTCAACTCGCTCGGCTTCAGTACGAAGGTGTTGCCCGCCGCGAGCGCCGGGGCGACCTTCCAGGCTGTCTGGAGCAGCGGATAGTTCCAGGGCGTGATCAGCGCGCAGACCCCGACGGGCTCGTACACGACCCTGCTGTCGACGCCTTCCGTGCCGGTGTCGATGACCCGGCCGGTCTCGCTTGCCACCAGCCGCCCGAAGTAGTGGAAGCAGTTCGCGATGTCGTCGATGTCGTACTCGCTCTCCACCAGCCGCTTGCCGGTGTCGAGGGACTCGGCGCGGGCGAGCGCGGCCTTGTCGCGCACGAGGAGGTCGGCGACCCGCAGCAGCAGGGCACCGCGCTCGTCGGGGGATGTGCGGGGCCAGGGGCCTGTGTCGAAGGCGCGGCGGGCGGCGGCGATCGCCTCCACCGTGTCCTTGCCGCCCGCCTCGTCCACGACCCCGACCAGAGAACCGTCGGCGGGACAGCGGATCTCGCGGGTGCGCTCGTCGAGCGCGCCCCGCCACTCGCCGTCAATGAACAGGTCCGGCATGGCTGCCTCCGAGCTTGTCGATGAGCCACTCGTGGAAGATCCCGATGTGATGCTCATTGGGCACCAGCACACCACCGTTGCGGTACGCCCGCGAGGCCATGGCGGGCTGGGTCCGTTCGCACGCTTCGAAGTCCTGCGCGTTCACCCGGTGGAACAGCTCAACCGACTTCGACACGTCGGCGCCCGACGCGACGACCTCCGGCGCGTACAGCCAGTCGCACTCGACGACCGTGCGGTCCTCCGCGAGCGGGAACATGCGGTGCAGTATGACGTGGTCCGGCACGAGGTTGATGAAGACCGTCGGCTTCACAGTGATCGCGTAGTAGCGCCGGTCCTGGTCGTCGGAGACGTCCGGCAGCTTGGCGAAGCCCTCGCTGCCGTCGACCGTGAAGCCCCGGATCCCGTCGCCGAACTCGGCGCCGTGGCCGACGTAGTACTGGGCGGCGTAACCGTCCGCGAACTCCGGCAGGACGTCGGTGAGTTCGGGGTGGATCGTCGCGCAGTGGTAGCACTCCATGAAGTTCTCGACGATGAGCTTCCAGTTCGCCTTCACGTCGTACGAGATGCGCTTTCCCAGCGCGAGGTTCTCGGTGCCGTAGTGGTCGATCGCGGCCGCGTCGCCGAGGCGTTCGACGGCCGCGTGCAGCACCGTCTCCTCGAAGGACGGCGGTTCGGCGGCCAGGCACACCCAGGCGTAGCCGAGCCACTCGCGCAGGGCCACCTTGAGCAGGCCGTACTCGACGCGGTCGACGTCCGGCATCTTGATCAGGTTGGGCGCGGCGACCAACTTGCCGTCGAGGTCGTAGGTCCACGCGTGGTACGGACACTGGAGGGTGCGGCGGACCTCGCCGGACTCCTCCGTGCACAGCCTGGCCCCGCGGTGCCGGCAGACGTTGAGGAAGGCGCGCAGCTCACCGGTGCGGGTACGGGTGATGATGACGTTCTCGCGGCCCACCTGAACGGTGCGGAAGGCGCCCGGTTTGGCCAGGTCGGCGCTGCGGACGGCGCAGAACCACATGGACTCGAAGAGGTGTTCCTGCTCCTGCCGGAAGATCTCCGGGTCGGTGTAGTAGTGCCCGGGGAGGGTGGCGATCAGGCTGGGGGAGACGGGGGTCGTCGTCACGTGCGTGCTCCTCAGGCGGGCGCGGCGGCGAGGCGGGCGGGGTCGAACAGACCGATGGGGTGCTCGGTCGTGCCGGTCAGTGCGAGGTCGGCGAGGATCTCCCCGACCACGGGCACGAACTTGAAGCCGTGCCCGGAGAATCCGCAGGCCACGGTGACCGACTCCGGGTGCGCGGGATGGCGGGCGATGACGAAGTGTTCGTCCGGGGTGTTGGAGTACATGCAGGTGGCGGCCTTGAGGAAGGCGCCGGGGAGGTCCGGGATGCAGCCGGCCATGTGGTCGGCCATCGCCCGGATCTCGTGCTCGTGGACCGTCCGGTCGATGGTCTCCGGGGTCGTGACCTGCCCCTTGCGGAAGAACGCGACCTTGGCGCCGAGGTCGGGGCCGTCGATGGACGGGAAGCCGTACACCTGGACGCCGTCCGCGGCCTCCCAGATGTAGATCGGGTGGTTCTCGGGCAGGAACCGCTCGACGCCGCCCTCCGGCTGGAACCAGTACATGACCTGCCGCTCGATCGTGAACGGCACCCCGAGGTCGGTGAGCAGCTGCGGCGCCCACGCGCCCGGGCAGATCACCAACCGGCTCGCCGTGTAGGTGTTCTCGGCCGTGTGCACCCGGACGCCGTCCCGGTACGGCTCCCACCGTGTCATCGGCTCCTCGAAGTGCAGGTCGGCGCCCTGCCGGGTGGCGAGCTGGAGGTGGGCGGCGACGGTGTTCTCGGGCCGGACGAGCCCCGCCTTCTTCTCGAAGAGCGCCACTTCGTCGTCCTTCGGCGTCAGTGTCGGGAAGCGGCGGCGGATCTCCTTCGCGTCCAGCATCTCGTGGGGCAGGTTCCACTGCTGGGCGGAGAGCAGCGAACCGGAGACGGTCCGCGAGTCGGGCCGGCCGACCATCACGCCACCGCAGAGAGTGGCGATCTCCCGGCCCGTCGCCCGCTCCAGCTCGTCGTACAGCTCGTACGAGCGCAGTAGCAGCGGTACGTATGCCGGGTCCTCGAAGTAGGACTGCCGGGTGATCCGCGAACCGCCATGGCTGGAGCCGCGGTTGTGGACCGGGCCGAACTTCTCCAGGCCGAGCACGCGGACGCCGCGCGCGGACAGATGGTGGGCGGCGGCGCTGCCCATGCCGCCGAGACCGATCACGATCACGTCATACGTGGGGGACATGCGCGCCTCCTATCGGCGGATGCGGGTCATCTTCGGGTCGAAGAGCGGCTCGTCGGCGACGGTGGCCGGAACCTTCTCGCCGAAGTACTCGATGTGCACGCCCGTGCCGGTGGCCAGCACCGGCAGCCAGGCGTACGCGACGCAGCGGCCCAGGGTGTAGCCGTGACCGGCGCTGGTCACGTAGCCGGCCGGGGCGCCGTCGACATACACGGGCTCCTTGCCGAGGACCACGGCGGCAGGGTCGTCGAGGAGGAGGGGAGTGAGGCGACGGGTGGGCTCACCGGCGCTTTCCAGGGCGGCCCTGCCGACGAAGTCCTCCTTGTCCATGCGGACCGCGAAGCCGACGCCCGCCTCGAACGGGTTGTGCTCGTCGGTCATGTCGGTGCCCCAGGAGCGGTAACCCTTCTCCAGGCGCAGGGAGTTGAAGGCGGAGCGCCCGGCCGCGATCACACCGTGCTCCTGACCGGCCTCCCAGAGCGTGTCCCAGAGCCTGAGCCCCAGGTCGGCGCTGGTGTACAGCTCCCAGCCCAGCTCACCGACGTACGACAGGCGCATCGCCGTCACCGGGACGTGCCCGAGGTACGTCTCCTTCGCGCGGAAGTAACCGAAGCCCTCGTGCGAGAAGTCGTCGCGGGTCAACGGCTGGACGAGGTCGCGGGCCAGTGGGCCCCAGACGCCGATGCAGCAGGTGCCGGAGGTGATGTCCCGGACCTGGACGTCCGTGGGGGCGTGCCGGAGCAGCCGGTCGAGGTCGGTGGGGGAGTTGGCGCCGACCTGGAAGCGGTCGGGGCCGAGGCGGGCCACGGTGAGGTCGGAGCGGACGCCGCCCTTCTCGTCCAGGAGGAGGGTGTAGGTGACCGCGCCGGGCTTCTTGCGGAGGTTGTTGGTGGTCATGCGGTTGAGGAAGCCGAGGGCTCCGGGGCCGGTGACTTCCAGGCGGCGCAGGGGGGTCATGTCGTACAGGGCGACCTTTTCGCGCGTCGCCCTGGCCTCGGCGGCCGCGATCGGGGACCAGTGGCGGGCGGACCAGGCGTCGCGTTCGGGGAGCGGGCCGAGCGCGTCGACGAGCGGGGCGTTCGCCTCGTACCAGTGCGGGCGCTCCCAGCCGCCGCCCTCCAGGAAGTACGCGCCGAGCTGTTGCTGGCGGGCGTAGAAGGGGCTCACGCGGAGGGGCCGTGGCTGCTCCATCGGCTGGAGGGGATGGAGGACGTCGTACACCTCCACGAACTGCTGTGAGCCGCGTTCACGGACATACGACGGTGAGCGCTGCGCTTCCTCGAAACGCGTGAGGTCGCACTCGTGCAGGTCGAGGGACGGGCGCCCGTCGACCATCCACTCGGCGACGGCCTTGGCCACACCGGCGGAGTGGGTCACCCAGACGGCCTCGGCCAGCCAGAAGCCGCGCAGCTGCCGCGACTCGCCCAGGACCGGCATGCCGTCAGGGGTGAAGGAGAAGACTCCGTTGAAGCCTTCCTCGATATCGGTGTCGCGCAGGGCCGGGATCAGCCGACGGCAGTCGTCCCAGCTCGGGGCCCAGTCCTCGGTGGTGAAGGGATAGGAGGACGGCATGTCCATGTTCTGGGCCCGCGCCTCGTCGTACGGCAGGACCGCGAACGGGTCGACGGGCAGGGGTTTGTGGGCGTACGAGCCGATGCCGATGCGGTCGGTGTGCTCGCGGAAGTAGAGGTCCCGGTCCTGGAAGCGGAGGATGGGCTTCGAGGCCTCGGCCATGGCGTCGGCAAGGTCGGGGAGCTTCGCTGTCTTCGCGTACTGGTGTGCGAGCGGCTGCAGGGGTACGTCGATACCGGCCATGCGGCCGATCACGGGGCCCCAGAAACCGGCTGCGGAGACCACGTGGTCGGCCGGGAAGGTGCCCTGGTCGGTGACTACGGCGGTGACCTTGCCGTTCTCCTGCTCGATGCCGGTGACCGTGTGGCGGTCGAGGAAGCGGGCGCCTCGGGCGGTGGCCCGTTCGATCTGGGCGCGGGAGGCGAGCAGCGCACGGGCCAGGCCGTCGTCGGGGGTGTGGAAGCCGCCGACGACCACCGACTCGTCGATGAGGGGCCAGAGTTCCTTGCAGCGGGCGGTGCTGACGACCTCGCCTCGGATGCCCCAGGCGGCGGCGTAGCCGGCCCTGCGGTGGAGTTCGGCGAGGCGCTCGGGGGTCGTGGCCAGTTCCAGGCCGCCGACCTGGTTGAAGCAGGAGACGCCGTCGACTTCCAGGGCGCTGAACTTCTCGACGGTGTACTTGGCGAACTCCGCGAGCGTCTTGGACGGGCTGGTCTGGAAGACGAGACCCGGCGCGTGGGAGGTGGAGCCTCCGGGGGCGGGGAGGGGGCCCTGTTCGAGGACGATGACGTCGGTCCAGCCGCGGGCGGTCAGCTCGTCGGCGAGGGAGCAGCCGACGATGCCGGCGCCGATGACGACCACGCGCGGGGACGGGGGGCGGTTTTCGTGGGCGTGGCTTTCGGGGGTGCGGGTTGCTGGGGCGCGGTTTTCGGGGGTGCTGGACATGCCCCTCCTTGCCGGGGTGGGGTGAAGGCGCTGGGGAGGTACTCAAGGGGGAGATGGGGCCGCTATGGGGTGGGGACGCAGGGCCGTTCCGCGGCGATCGTCGTGTCCTGGCCGTGGCCGGTGTGGACGGTGGTGTCGCCGGGGAGCGTGAGCAGCCGGTTGCGGATGGACGCCTCGATGGTGGGTCGGTCCGAATACGAGCGGCCAGTGGCGCCCGGGCCGCCGTGGAAGAGGGTGTCGCCGGTGAAGACCGCGTTCAAGGCGGGGGCGTGCAGTGAACAACTGCCCCTACGCGCTGTACGCGTGCCCGACGGCTCACAGGACCACCACCGAGCGCAGCACCTCACCGCGGTGCATCTTGGCGAACGCCTCCTCCACCTGATCGAGGGTGATCGTCTCGGTCACGAACGCGTTGAGGTCCAGCAGCCCGTACAGGTACTGGTCGATGAGGAACGGGAAGTCGCGGCTCGGCAGACAGTCCCCGTACCAGGAGGACTTGATCGCGCCGCCGCGCGAGAACACATCGATCAGCGGGAGTTCGACCTTCGTCTCCGGGGACGGGACGCCGACCTGGACCAGCAGGCCCGCGTGGTCGCGCATGTAGAAGGCCTGCTTGAAGGTCTCCGGGCGGCCCACGGCGTCGATCGCGATGTCCACACCGAAGCCGTCGGTGAGCGCTCGTACGGCTTCGACCGGGTCCGTGCCCCGGGAGTTGACGGTGTGCGTGGCGCCGAACTTCTCCGCCTGGTCGAGCTTCTTGTCGTCGATGTCGACGGCGATGACCTTCATGGCGCCGTTGAGGCAGGCGCCCGCGATGGCCGCGTTGCCGACGCCGCCGCAGCCGATGACGGCGACCGTGTCACCGCGGCCGACGTTGCCGGTGTTGACGGCGGCTCCGTAACCGGCCATGACGCCGCAGCCGATGAGGCCGGCCGCCTCGGGGCGCGCGGCCGGGTCGATCTTCACCGCCTGGCCCGCGGCGACCAGCGTCTTCTCGGCGAAGGCACCGATGCCGAGGGCGTTGGAGAGCGGGGTGCCGTCCAGGAGCGTCATCGGCTGGGTGGCGTTGCGGGAATCGAAGCAGTACCAGGGGCGACCGCGGCGACACGAGCGACAGGAACCGCAGGGAGCACGCCAGGCCAGCACGACGTAGTCGCCGGGTGCGAGATCGGTGACGCCCTCGCCGACCGCCTCGATCGTGCCGGCCGCCTCATGGCCCAGCAGGAACGGGAAGTCGTCCGTGATCGCACCCTCCCGGTAGTGCAGATCCGTGTGGCAGACCCCGCAGGCCTGCACGTCGACGAGGACCTCTCCAGGCCCCGGGTCGGGGACGACGATCGTCTGCACCTCGACGGGTGCACCCTTCTTCACAGCGACTACGGCACGGACCTCGTATGGCACGACCAAGCTCCTCTGCTGTTGCGCAATGCACGATGGGTTGCGCGATGAGGAACATAGTGAGAACGCCATCAAGCGGCCGTCAAGAGGTGCGAGTTAACCCTTGGCAAAACGAGCGGGGCCGACGAAACCTGCCGGACACACAGCAGCGCGGGGCCAGGAGATCCCTGGCTCCGCGCTGTGCTTCGGGCGCGACTCGGCCTATGTCAGAAGCCGTACCCCATGCGACGGGACAGCTCGGCCCCCGCCGCCACCGTCCGCTTCGCCAGCTCCGGCAGTCGTTCGCTGTTCAGCCGGTACACGGGCCCCGAGACGCTGATCGCGGCGATCACCTTGCCGTCGTGGGACCGGACCGGCGCGGCCGCGGCGGTAAGGCCGAGTTCGAGCTCCTCGATGGTGATCCCATAGCCCTGCTGGACGACGGCCTCCAGTTCGTTGCGGAGCATCGTCGCCCCGGTGATCGTGCGCTCGGTGAAACGCGGCAGGGGGCGCGCCAGCAGACCCTCGCGCAGGGTCGGCGGCATGTGCGCCAGCAGCACCTTTCCGCTGGAGGTGGCGTGCAGGGGGGTGCGTCTGCCGAGCCAGTTCTGCGCCGTCACGGACGCGGTACCGCGGGCCTGCATGATGTTGACGGCCGCGTCGTCGTCCAGGACGGCGATGTTCACCGTCTCGCCCAGCTCGTCGGCGAGTTCCCGGCACACCGGGACGCCCTCCTGGGAGATGTCCAGCCGCACTGCCGCCGCCCCCGCCAGGCGTAGTACGCCGGCGCCCAGGTAGTACTTCCCGCGGTCCTTCGCCTGGGCCACCAGGCCGCGGTTCTCCAGAACGCCGAGCAGCCGGAACGCGGTGGACTTGTGCACGTCCAGCTCCTCGGCGATCTCGGTGACGCCCGCCTCGCCGTGCCGGGCGAGGATCTCCAGCACGCTCACGGCGCGGTCCACCGACTGCACGGCACTCGCCGCGCCTCTGCCGGTGGGCCGCTCCTGGTTCGCCTCGTTCTCCGCGCCGCGGTCGGACTGCTTCTGCGTGCGGGTCATAGCTCGACTCTCACCACCTGACAGCCCGGTTTGGGCCGCATCTGCGGGAAACCCTTGACGCGACGGTCGCCCCGCCCGGATTCTGTTGCGCATAGCGCGAGTTCGTGCGCCATACGAAACATCATGTTACCGAAGCGTCCGGATCCCGGAAGGGGGTCGGACGAGCCGGACCAATGACGGTCCGTCACTCCTTCCCGCGTCGCCGGCACCGCTTCTGCTTTCTGCTTCTCCGCTCCACTTTCATCGCCCGGACCGAAGAAGGTCCGAGCTCCCTGACTGCCTGGACCGAGCAGGTCCCGGACCGAGTGTCCCGGGACCGAGAGGGGGGCCCGTGATTCCCGTCTGCCGCCTTGAAGACCTCCCCGAGGGTGAGTCCGTCCGCGTCGAGACCACCCCACCCGTCGCTGTGTTCCGCACCGACGACGGCGAGCTCTACGCCATCGACGACACCTGCACCCACCAGGACGCCTCCCTTTCCGAGGGCTGGTTGGAGGGCTGCCTGGTCGAATGCCCACTGCACGCCGCCTCATTCGATCTCCGCACGGGACAACCGACGTGCCTGCCGGCCCGTCGTCCCGTCCACACTCATCGCGTCACCGTCGACGACGGCATCATCCACGTCCACCTCGTCGCGCAGGAGGGCAGCGCCGCGTGAACACCGTGCCCGTCTCCCGAACCTCCTCTGCGCCGATCCCTTCGGCCCACGCCCTCGCCGCTGACGGGCGGAGGTGCGCCGCATGAGGACCGTGACCGTCGTCGGTGCCTCGCTCTCGGGCCTGTACGCCGCCCGGGAACTGCGTGCCCAGGGCTTCGACGGACGACTTGTCATCGTCGGCGACGAACCCCACCTCCCGTACGACCGCCCTCCCCTCTCCAAGGACTTCCTCACCGGCCGCGCGAGCGAGGACCAGCTCGCCCTCACCGACAGCGAGGAAATCGCCGCACTCGACGCCGAATGGGTCCTCGGCATCCGCGCCCGGGGCCTCGACGCCCGCGGCCGTACCGTGCTGCTCGACGACGGCCGCACCGTCTCCACCGACGGTGTCGTCATCGCCACCGGCGCCTCCGCCCGCCGCCTGCCGGGCGACGGCCTCGCCGGGGTCCACACCCTTCGCACCCTCGACGACGCCCGCGCCCTGCGCGAGGAACTCGCCCGGGGCCCTCGTCAGGTCGTCGTGATCGGTGGCGGCTTCATCGGCGCCGAGACCGCGTCCTCGTGCGCCGCCCTCGGCCACAGCGTGACAGTCGTCGAGGCCGCCCCGATCCCGCTTGTGCCCCAACTCGGTGCCGAGATGGCCGCCGTGTGCGCCGCCCTGCACCGCCGGGGCGGCGTGGAACTGGTCACGGGCACCGGCGTCGCGGGACTGCGCGGCACGGTCGCCGTCACCGGAGTGGAACTCGCCGACGGCCGCACCCTCTCCGCCGACGTCGTGATCGTCGGCATCGGCGCCGCCCCCAACACCGGTTGGCTGGCGGGCTCGACGCTCGCCGTGAACAACGGTGTCCTGTGCGACGACGGCTGTGTGACCGCGCTGTCACAGGTGGTCGCCGTCGGCGACGTCGCCCGCATCGGCGGCACCCGCGTCGAGCACTGGACCTCCGCGACGGAGCAGCCGCGCACCGCCGTGGCCAACCTGCTCGTCGGCCGGACCGTCGAGACCGTGCAGTCGGTGCCGTACTTCTGGTCCGACCAGTACGGCGCTCGCATCCAGTTCGCCGGCCGGCGCCAGGACGGCGACAGCGTCCGCATCGCCGAGGGCGCGCTCACCGACGGCTCACCGGCCGACGACGGCTTCCTCGCACTGTATGAGCGGGACGGCCGTACGACCGCGGTGCTCTCCGTGGACCGGCCACGCCCCTTCATGCGCGCACGCCGCGAACTGCTGCGGGGACAGGCCCGGGGGATGTCGGCTGATCAGGGGCAGGGCAAGGGCCAGGGGCGGAGGGCGCCGGCCGCGCTCTGACGAGGGGGAGCGCGCTTCGGGCGTTGGGGATGCTCGAGGAAGCGCTCCCTGGAACGGCCCGGCCTGCTTGGTCATACCGTCTCGGCGCGTCCCGTCCCGTCGGTCCGGATGGCCTGATCACGCGCTCCGTCCCGTCGGGCCGGTTCGCCTGATCAGGTGTCCGACATTGCCTTGTCAGGAGTGTGACAGCTGTCCCGTGCCCGTGCCGCCGGCCCGGCGTATTCGCTCGTTCGCCCGCTCGGTGGCCCGCGCCTGCCGCCGAGCCCGGCGGCGCTCGCGGCGCAGTGACCGGGCAGTGCTGCTCGGAACCGACACGACGCCGTTGCGCTGATTCCAGACCTGGCGCGTCACCCACACATCGAGAACGGCCCACGTGGCGACCACGGTGCTGGTCACGCTGCTGAGAACCATCGGGAACGCCAGCCAGGACCCGGCCATGGTGCACAGGAACGCCACCATCGCCTGGATCAGCGTCACGGCGATGATGATTACCGCACGCACGGCCGCGGTGCGCACCGGATCGGGCATCCGGCGTCGCCGGGCGGGCTCCTCGATCCACAACGGCCGGTACCGCGCCCGGTCTTGTATCAGATCTTGTGCTGAGCCTTGTATCAAGTCCTGTGCTGAGCCGGGCGAGTTCGGCGCGTCGGGCGCGCCTGATCGTGCCGTGCCCTCGTGCGCGGCCGGCCCCGCACTCACGCCTGCTGGAACGCCGCGTCGGTGCGCCGCCCCGTGGCCGTCCCCCGGAATGTCGCGATCCGGTGCCTCGGGGTGCCGCTGCGCCACCCTGTGCACCACCGCGCCGTCCTCAGGCGCGTCGTGCCGCTCAGCCGTGCCCATCACCGTGTCACTCCCCACCGCCAGCAGACCCCTCGCCCCGGCCCGAAGACCCCGACTCCCCAGTGGCTGCCCGGCTTGCGCTGTTTTACGCCGCCCAGGTGCGGGATGCGGCTCCTGTGGCCGATTCCGCCCCCAATTCCCATAGAGAAAGACGAACGAAGCCTCCCGAAGATTCCCAACGAGCGAAGAATTCTGGCCAACTGGTCTTACGGGCCGGTCGGATCCCATTCCTGGGCCACCGTCGGTTTCGGGGAGGCAATCTCCCGCAATGGCCGGACAACTCCCCATGTCGCTTCGCCAGTACGGAGGTTCAGGTTCCGGACGGCTCTTCGAGTTACCTGTGGGTCGGTAGTAGGCTCGCGCCGTTTGTTGACGCACATGTGTACCCCCTTCCACGCGGGGGTCGAGCTGGGGGAGGCCATGCGCTTTCGCGGGAAGTCGATCCGCCGGAAGATCGTGGCGCTGCTTCTCGTGCCGCTGGTGTCCCTGACCGCCGTCTGGGGTTTCGCCACGGTACTTACCGGTCGCGAGGCGAACCGGCTGTTCAACGTGTCGTCGGTGGTGGAGAACATCGGCTACCCCATCGAGGACACCGTCCGCGTCGTTCAGCAGGAACGCCGCCAGACCCTCGTCTACCTCGCCGACCCCCGCGCCTCCGACTCTCTCTCCGCGCTCCACCGAACTCGGACTGCGACGGACAGAGCCATCGCCGAGGTCCGCGGCAACGCCGGGAACGCCGACGTCCGTGACGTCCTGGACCAGGACGACGCCGAGGCCGTCACCGCCGTCCTGGACGCCTTCGACGGCATCGACTCCCTCCGCCGCACCGTCGAGGAGGGCACCGTCACCCGGGCCCAGGCCCTCGACCTCTACAACCGTGTGATCGACCCCTGCTATGCCCTGCTGGCCACCCTGGACGTGGTCGACAGCGTGACAATGGACAAGCAGTACCGGGCACTCGTCAACGTCGCCCGCGCCCGCGAACTGCTCTCCCAGGAAGACGCCCTGCTCGGCTCCGCCCTGGTCGTCGGCCGGGTCACGCGCGACGAGATCCGCGACGTCTCCGACCTCGAGGCCCAGAGGGACGCTGTGTACGACATCAGCCTCGCGCAGCTGCCCACCGCGGAGCGAGACCGCTACGAGCGCTTCTGGAAGAACGCCACCACCGCCCCGCTGCGGACGGCCGAGCAGTCCGTCACCACCGCCACGGCGGACAGCATGCCCAGCGGCGTCACCGCCAAGAACTGGGACACCGCGGCGGGCAACGTCCTCGACGAACTCGGCACCCTCGACGACCAGGCGAACGACCGTTACCAGGACCGGGTCCGCCCGGTCGCGATCGGCGTCATCGTCCAGGCGGCCGTCGTGGGTGTCTTCGGCCTGATTGCACTGCTGCTCTCGCTCTTCCTGTCCGTGCGTGTCGGCCGCAGGCTCATCCGCGACCTGCGTCAACTGCGCCTGGAGGCCCACGAGGCATCTGGTGTGCGCCTGCCCAGCGTGATGCGCCGGCTGTCCGCGGGTGAACAGGTCGACGTGGAGACCGAAGCGCCGCGCCTGGAGTACGACAGGAACGAGATCGGTGAGGTCGGCCAGGCGCTCAACACCCTGCAACGCGCCGCTGTCGAGGCCGCCGTCAAACAGTCCGAGCTGCGTGCCGGCGTCTCCGAGGTCTTCGTCAACCTCGCCCGTCGCAGCCAGGTGCTCCTGCACAAGCAGCTCTCCCTGCTCGACGCCATGGAACGCCGGACCGACGACACCGAGGAACTCGCCGACCTGTTCCGCCTCGACCACCTCACGACCCGCATGCGCCGCCACGCCGAGGGCCTGGTGATCCTCTCCGGAGCAGCCCCCTCGCGGCAGTGGCGCAAGCCCATCCAGCTCATGGACATCGTGCGCGCCGCCGTCGCCGAGGTCGAGGACTACGAACGCATCGAGGTCCGCCGGCTGCCCCGCACCGCCATCACCGGCCCAGCGGTCGCCGACCTCACCCACCTCGTCGCCGAGCTCCTCGAGAACGCCACGGTCTTCTCGCCGCCACACACCGCCGTCCAGGTCCTGGGCGAACGGGTCGCCAACGGCTTCACACTGGAGATCCACGACCGCGGTCTCGGCATGGCCGCCGAGGCGCTGCTGGACGCCAACCTCCGGCTCGCCGAGACCCCGGAGTTCGCGCTGTCCGACACCGACCGGCTCGGCCTGTTCGTCGTCAGCCGGCTCGCCCAGCGGCAGAACGTCCGGGTCTCCCTGCAGCCGTCCCCCTACGGCGGCACCACGGCCGTCGTGTTCATCCCCGACGTCCTGCTGACGGACGACGTCCCGGACACCAACGGCATCGGCTTCCGCCTCGACCGGCCCCAGCCGCCGATGGAGGGGGCGCCTGCCGAGAGCCGACGGACCGCACTCTCCCAGATGCCCGCGCAGCTTCCCGGCCTGCCCGCCTCGCTCCTGGACGGGCCGGTCGAACTGGAGGCCCCCATCGACCTCGACGCCCTCGACGACTTCCCGGGCGTGCTCGACAGTGAGGACAGCGAACGCGGCGGACTGTTCCGCCCGCGCCGCTCGGTCGCCCCCATGGAGGACGGGGCGGGCGGACACGGCGACGAGCGACATCACCAGCTTCCCGGCCCACACGGCGGAGACCGTAGCGATCCCGCCGAGCACCTGAGCGCTCCTGTCCCGCTGCCCCGCCGGAGCACGCCCAAGCTGGTCAGCTCCCACGGCCGCCCGGTCAGCGAGCAGCGCTCCCGGCGCGAGGAGACGGACGAGGAGCCCTCCGCGCTCCCCGGTCCGCGCCGCTCCGATACGGATGTCCCGGCGCCCCTGCCGACCCGCCGCAGGGGTGCGACGACGCCCCTGCGCCGTGGGACCGGCGTGGCCGGCCAGCCCGCCGATTCCACTGCACCACCTCAGACCCTCGGCCAGGACGAGTCGCCGGAAGCCCTGGCACTCCCCAGGCGCAGCCGGGGCCCCGCGGTCCCGCCGAGTGGCCCGGACGACACGGCTCGGCCCCCCGGCACCCCGCCTCACGAGGCAGGCCCCGGCACGGGTCCGCTGCCCCGCCGCGTACGGCAGGCCAGCCTTGCTCCGCAGTTGAAGCAGGGTCCCGTGCGGCGCGCCGAGGAAAGCACGGAGCTCGCGGAGCGCGACGCCGACGAGGTACGCAACCGCATGGCCTCGCTCCAGCGCGGCTGGCAACGCGGCCGCGAGGAGAACGCCGAGGGCGACGACGCCCACAGCGGCACAGCACCACAAGGAACGACAAAGGGGGACGGTCGATGACCGCACCGAAGCCGACCGGCCACACCGCAAGCAGCAAGGGCGAGCTGAACTGGCTCCTCGACGACCTGGTGGACCGCGTCGCGAGCATCCGCAAGGCCGTCGTGCTCTCCGGCGACGGCCTGGCCACCGGGGTTTCCAACGACCTGACCCGCGAGGACGGCGAGCACCTCGCCGCCGTCGCCTCGGGATTCCACAGCCTCGCCAAAGGCGTGGGCCGCCACTTCGAAGCGGGCAACGTCCGCCAGACGGTCGTCGAACTCGACGACGCCTTCCTGTTCGTGACGGCCGCCGGCGACGGCAGCTGCCTCGCCGTACTCGCGGACGCCGACTCGGACGTCGGCCAGGTCGCCTACGAGATGACACTGCTCGTGAAGCGGGTGGGCGTACATCTGGGCGCAGCCCCACGCACCGATGTGCCCTCGGGCGGGTAGTGAGATGGCATGAGCACTGACGGTCAGCGCAGAAGCCAGTGGTTCGACGACGACGCCGGGCCGGTTGTCCGTCCGTACGCCATGACGCGCGGCCGCACCACCAGTGCGGCTCAGCACCGCCTCGATCTGATCGCGGTGGTCGTCACGGAACCCCACGCGGACGACCCGGTGGGGGACCACAGCCTGTCCCCGGAACACGTGGACATCGTCGAGCTGTGCCGTGGCACCCCGCAGTCGGTCGCGGAACTCGCCGCCGAGCTCGACCTGCCCGTCGGAGTGGTGCGAGTCCTCGTCGGGGATCTCGTGGACGGGGAATTCGTCCATGTGAACCGGCCCGTACCTCCTGCCGAACTGCCGGACGAGAGTATTCTGCGCGACGTGATCAACGGCCTCCGGGCGCTGTGAGCAGCGCGGAAGCGGGGTGAAGACGTGACAGGCTGGCAGTTCTGGGTGGACCGGGGCGGTACCTTCACCGACGTCGTCGCGCGGCGCCCGGACGGCAGGCTGCTGACGCACAAGCTGCTGTCGGACAATCCCGCGCGCTACGCCGACGCGGCGGTCGCGGGCGTGCGCCGGCTCCTCGACGGCTCGCGGGACCCCGTCGAGGCCGTCCGCATGGGGACCACGGTCGCCACCAACGCCCTCCTGGAGCGCAAGGGCGAGCGCACTCTGCTCGTCACCACCCGCGGCTTCCGCGACGCCCTGCGCATCGCCTACCAGAACCGCCCCCACATCTTCGCCCGCCGCATCGAACTGCCCGAGCTGCTCTACGAACGCGTCGTCGAGATCGACGAGCGCATCGCCGCCGACGGCACCGTCCTGCGCACCCCGGACCTGGACTCCCTCGCAGGTCCCCTCCAGGAGGCCTACGACGACGGGATCCGCGCCGTCGCGGTGGTCTGCATGCACAGCCACCTCCATCCCGCCCACGAACACGCCGTCCGCGAGCTGGCCGCCCGTATCGGCTTCCCGCAGATCTCGCTGTCCAGCGAGGTCAGCCCGCTGATGAAGCTCGTGCCGCGCGGTGACACCGCCGTCGTCGATGCCTACCTCTCGCCCGTGCTGCGCCGTTACGTCCAGCACGTCGCCGGTGAACTCGAAGGCGTACGACTGATGTTCATGCAGTCCAACGGAGGTCTTGCCGAAGCCGGACAGTTCCGCGGCAAGGACGCCATCCTGTCCGGCCCCGCGGGCGGCATCGTAGGTATGGCCCGCATGTCGCAGCTCGCCGGCTTCGACCGCGTCATCGGCTTCGACATGGGCGGCACCTCCACCGACGTCTCGCACTTCGCGGGCGAGTACGAACGCGTCTTCACCACGCAGATCGCCGGGGTGCGGCTGCGCGCGCCCATGCTGGACATTCACACCGTCGCGGCCGGCGGCGGCTCGGTCCTCCACTTCGACGGATCGCGCTACCGCGTGGGGCCGGACTCGGCGGGCGCGGACCCGGGACCCGCCTGCTACCGCGGCGGCGGCCCGCTCGCCGTCACCGACGCCAACGTCATGCTCGGCCGCATCCAACCGACCCACTTCCCCCAGGTGTTCGGCCCCGACGGGGACCAGCCCCTCGACAAGGCGCTTGTCCGCGACCGCTTCACCGCCCTCACGCGCGAGATCCGCGAGCAGACCGGCGACGACCGCACCCCCGAGCAGGTCGCCGAGGGCTACCTGCAGATCGCCGTGGCCAACATCGCCAACGCCGTGAAGCGGATCTCCGTGCAGAAGGGCCACGACGTCACCCGCTACGCCCTCACCACCTTCGGTGGTGCGGGCGGTCAGCACGCCTGCAAGGTCGCGGACTCGCTCGGCATCCGCACGGTCCTCGTGCCTCCCATGGCCGGTGTCCTGTCCGCGCTCGGTATCGGCCTCGCCGACACCACGGCCATGCGCGAACAGTCCGTCGAAGCACCGTTGGAAGCGGCATCCATGCCCGGCGTCCACAAGACGGCCGACGACCTGGAGGCCGCGGCCCGCGGCGAACTCCTCGCCGAGGACGTCCCGGAAGAGCGCGTCCGGGTCACCCGCCGCGCCCAGCTCCGCTACGACGGCACCGACACCACCCTCACCGTCGAGCTGACCGAGCCCGGCACCATGAGGCACGCCTTCGAAGAACGTCATCGCGCCACATACTCCTTCGTCCTGGACCGCCCGATCGTCGTCGAAGCGCTCTCCGTCGAAGCCACCGGCATCACCGAACCCCCCGATCTGTCCGCCCTCGCCCCGTACGAAGGCCGCTCCGCCACACCTGAGACCGTTCGCCTCCACACCGGCGGCGCCTGGCGCGACGTACCCTTGCACCGCCGTGAGGACCTGCCCCCCGGCGAGACCGTCACCGGCCCCGCGATCATCACCGAGACCAGTGCGACGACCGTCGTCGACGACGGCTGGCAGGCCACGACGACCGACGACGGGCATCTGGTCATGGAACGCGCGGCGGTTACGCAGAGTTCCGATCTCGACACGAAAGCCGACCCGGTTCTCCTTGAGGTCTTCAACAACCTCTTCATGTCGATCGCCGAACAGATGGGCGCCCGCCTGGAGTCCACCGCCCAGTCCGTCAACATCAAAGAGCGCCTGGACTTCTCCTGCGCCCTGTTCGACCCCGATGGAAACCTCGTGGCCAACGCCCCGCACATCCCTGTCCACCTGGGCTCGATGGGCACGAGCGTCAAGGAGGTCATCCGCCGCCGAGGCGACGCGATGCGGCCCGGGGACACATACGCCGTCAACGACCCGTACCACGGCGGCACCCACCTTCCGGACGTCACCGTGATCACCCCGGTCTTCGACACCGAGACAACCGGCAACACGCAGGGTGACCGCATCCTCTTCTACGTCGCCTCCCGCGGCCACCACGCCGAGATCGGCGGCATCGCCCCGGGCTCCATGCCCGCCGACAGCCGCACCATCGAAGAGGAAGGCGTCCTCTTCGACAACTGGCTGCTCGCCGAGGACGGCCGCTTCCGCGAGGAGGAGACCCTCCGCCTCCTCACCGACGCACCCCACCCGTCCCGCAACGTGAAGACCAACCTCGCCGACCTTCGCGCCCAGATCGCCGCAAACCAGAAGGGCGTCGACGAAGTCGGCCGCATGATCGAAAACTTCGGCCTCGATGTCGTCCAGGCCTACATGAGACACGTCCAGGACAACGCCGAAGAGGCCGTACGCCGCGTCATCGACGCCCTGGACGACGGCGAGTATGCCTACGAGACCGATTCGGGCGCCGTCATCCGCGTACGCGTGCGCGTGGACCGCGAAAACCGCTCGGCCACCGTCGACTTCACCGGTACCTCAGCGCAGCTGGACACCAACTTCAACGCACCGTTCGCCGTGGTCAACGCGGCCGTCCTGTACGTCTTCCGCACCCTCGTCGACGACGACATCCCACTCAACGACGGCTGTCTGCGTCCCCTGGACATCGTCGTGCCGCCGGGCTCCATGCTCGCGCCGGAACCTCCGGCCGCCGTCGTCGCGGGCAACGTGGAGACCTCCCAGGCGATCACCGGGGCCCTCTACGCGGCTCTAGGCGTCCAGGCAGAGGGCTCCGGCACCATGAACAACGTCACCTTCGGCAACGAGCGCCACCAGTACTACGAGACCGTCGCCTCCGGAGCGGGCGCGGGGGACGGCTTCCCCGGCGCGAGCGTCGTCCAGACCCACATGACCAACTCGCGGCTGACGGATCCCGAAGTCCTTGAGTGGCGTCTGCCGGTCCTGCTCGACGAGTTCGCGGTCCGGCGCGGCAGCGGTGGCGCGGGACGCTGGCGTGGCGGGGACGGAGCCGTGCGCCGCATCCGGTTCCACGAGGCCATGACCGTTTCGACCCTGTCACAGCACCGCAGGGTGCCGCCGTACGGCATGGCCGGCGGCGAGCCCGGCGCCCTGGGCGCCAACCGGGTGGAACGCGCGGACGGCACCGTCGTCCGACTCCGCGGAAGCGACTCGGTGGACGTCCACCCCGGCGACGTACTCGTCATCGAAACCCCCGGCGGCGGAGGCTACGGTCCATCGTCGGCTGCCCCCCATCAAGCAGGAGAAGAGATCGATGATCTTCGGGCGTTCTGAGCGCGACAAGCCCCCGGTCGAGCCCGTCACGCTCAAGATCCTTGTGGCCGGCGGCTTCGGCGTGGGCAAGACCACCCTCGTCGGCGCGGTGAGCGAGATCAGGCCGCTGCGCACCGAGGAACTGCTCACCGAGGCCGGGCGCCCGGTCGACGACACCCGCGGCGTGGAGGGCAAGCACACCACCACCGTCGCCATGGACTTCGGGCGCATCACCCTGCGCGAGGACCTGGTGCTGTACCTCTTCGGTACGCCCGGCCAGGAGCGGTTCTGGTTCATGTGGGACGAACTCTCCGAAGGCGCACTCGGCGCCGTCGTCCTCGCCGACACGCGTCGCCTGGAGGACTGCTTCGCCGCCATCGACTACTTCGAGCGGCGCTCCATACCTTTCCTCGTCGGCGTCAACTGCTTCGAGGGGGCCGCCCGGTACCCGGCGGAGGACATTCGCAGGGCCCTCGACCTCGACGACGACGTGCCGCTCCTGCTGTGCGACGCCCGCGCCCGCGAGTCGGTCAAGGACATCCTCATCGGCGTCGTCGAGCACGCGATGGCATACGCGGCGGCCCGCCGCCAGGTCGTCACCACCTGACCACGCGCGGCCCGTACCCCCGCCGACCGGGGTACGGGCCGCAGCCTTGAGCGAACACCCACGCGCGCGTGCCGCACGACCTGTGCAGGCGTGTGCGTGCCTAGTTGTCACCTTGCTCCACCCAGCCGAAGCTCTTCTCCACCGCCTTGTGCCAGTTGTGGTACTCGCGGTCGCGCACCGAGGCCTCCATGGCCGGTGTCCACTCGACGTCCTTCTGCCAGTGCGCCTTGAGCTCGTCGAGGTCGTTCCACACACCGGTGGCGAGGCCGGCCGCGTACGCGGCGCCCAGGCAGGTCGTCTCGGAGACCTTGGGGCGGATCACGGGCACGCCGAGCACGTCCGCCTGGTGCTGCATGAGCAGGTTGTTCTTCGTCATGCCGCCGTCCACCTTCAGGGTCGTGATGTGCACCCCCGAGTCCTGGAACATGGCGTCCACGACCTCGCGCGTCTGCCAGCTCGTCGCCTCCAGCACCGCGCGCGCGAGATGTGCCTTCGTGACGTACCGGGTCAGCCCCGTGACGACACCGCGCGCGTCGGAGCGCCAGTAGGGCGCGAACAGGCCGGAGAACGCGGGCACGATGTACGCGCCGCCGTTGTCGTCGACGCTTGCCGCCAGTGGCTCGATCTCGTCGGCGGTCCGGATGATGCCGAGCTGGTCGCGGAACCACTGCACGAGTGCGCCCGTTATCGCAATGGAGCCCTCCAGGCAGTAGACGGGCGCCTCAGTGCCGATCTTGTAACCCATCGTCGTCAGCAGCCCGCTCTTCGACGGCACCGGCCGGTTGCCGGTGTTGAGCAGAAGGAAGCTGCCGGTGCCGTACGTGTTCTTCGCCGTCCCCACGTCGTAGCAGGCCTGCCCGAACACGGCCGCCTGCTGGTCGCCCAGCGCCGAGGCGACCGGCACGCCGGCGAGCTGGCCGACGGCGGTTCCGTACACCTCGGCGGACGACTTGATCTCGGGCAGGACGGCTTCCGGCACGTTCATCGCGGACAGGATGGAGGGATCCCACTGAAGGCTCTCGAGGTTCATCAGCATGGTGCGGCCGGCGTTGGTCACGTCGGTGACGTGCTGTCCCCCGTCCGTGCCACCGGTCAGGTTCCAGATCAGCCAGGAGTCGATCGTGCCGAAGGCGATCTCGCCGCGCTCGGCACGGCCCCTGAGCCCTGGCACGTTGTCGAGCAACCAGGCAGCCTTGGGGCCGGAGAAATAGCTGGCCAGCGGCAGCCCTGTCTGCTCGCGGAAGCGGTCCTGTCCGTCCGAGCCGCCCAGCTCGTGACACAGTGCGGCGGTGCGTGTGTCCTGCCACACGATGGCGTTGTGCACGGGCTTGCCCGTCGCCCGGTCCCACAGGACCGTCGTCTCGCGCTGATTGGTGATGCCGAGCGCGCTGAGCTGGTCGGCACGCAGACCGGCGTTCGCGACCGCCCCGGCGACCACCGCTTGCACCTTGGCCCAGATCTCCGTCGCGTCGTGCTCCACCCAGCCGGGCTTGGGGAAGATCTGGCGGTGCTCGCGCTGGTCGACGGCGACGATCGCACCGTCCTGGTTGAAGACGATGCAGCGACTGGATGTGGTGCCCTGGTCGATCGCGGCGACGTACTTCTCGGCGTTGTCCGTCATGGCTACCCCTTGGGCTCGTTTCAGAAGGCTGCGTTGTAGGTGAGGCCCGTCAGTGCTCCGCCGATCAGCGGACCGACGACGGGGATCCAGGCGTAGCCCCGGTCGGAGATGCCCTTGTTCGGGATCGGCAGGAAGCGCCGCACGATGCGCGGGCCGATGGCGTAGCCGGTCGGCCCGCCGAGCGAGAGGCCGATGCCGATAGCGAGCAGCGACACGATCAGCGCCGGCGTGCCGGACGTACCGAGCCCGTCCGTCAGCCCGAAGGCGAGGATCGGCAGGACGAGTGCGATCATCGCGATGATCTCGGTGATCAGGTTGGCCACTGGATTCCGGATCTCCGGGACGGTGGAGAAGATGCCGAATGTCGGCGACCGTGCCAACGATGGTGATGGCGGGGGCGATCTGTCCGTCGGAGAGCGGAGCGGCGGTGTACACGCCCGTCGGCACGCCGAACCCCAGCCGAACGCGATCACCATCCACCCCGAGGCGCTCGCCCTGGAATATCTGGGGGTGACAGCGGCGCAGACGCCCGTGCCGGACAGGACCAGAATTGAGGTACCGATGACCCCGCCGACGAAAATGTCTCCGTTGCTCATGGCTGCTCCTAGGCCGGGCCCCGGATGACCGACCCCGGTGCTCCGTGCAGGGTGCGGTTCCCGTGGCGACTTCTGCCAGGGCAGGCAGTACCCGCGCCCCGCCCGGCGTCCGTGACGAGCGTGCCGTTGCAGCCGAACCGCCCATGGAGAACGGGCCCTGGCTCAAGGGCCCGTCCGGCGCAGTGCCGGAATACGCCGAGAATGTACGGCGATGTCGACTGACACCGGGAAGTCTTCACCGGCACCCAGGGAGCGTCAAGCACACCGACGGCAACGGTTGAGGGCGACGCGACGGGGCACGCCGCCGTCACACGTGGTCGCTCGGTGAGCTCGGCATGACGGAACGGCCTTCAAGCTCAGGCTACCTCGCCCCGGCCCCCTGGGCCCGTCCGGCAGATCACGCCGCAGACGCGGGACATGGCTGCGCTGATGCGGCGCTCACCACCACTCTCCGACCTGATCCGTCGGACAGGCTCTGGACTCCTGCCCTGCCCCAAGGCTTCGAGCGCCGCGCCACCGCACCCCCGCCGCTCAGCCCGTCCCCGGTTCGGCCGCCGCCCACTCTGCCCGGGTCGGGGCCGCCCCCGAGCCGCGCCGCACCTCGTGCCCGGGCAGCCCCGCATGGCCCAGGACCCAGCTCGCGCCGTGCAACGACTTTGCGGTCTTCTTCAGCGGGGCCAGCCAGCCGGCCGCCTGGCGGTGGTCCGTCACGCTGCCGGGTGCGCAGATGACCGTGGCCAGGGACAGCGTGACGGGACGTCCACTCGCCGACCAGGGCGCGTCCAGCACGGAGGCAGCCAGCGGATCCAGCTCCTCCGGATCCGCGAGGACCAGGAAGTCGTCCCCGCCGATGTGTCCCACGCGGGTGCTCCCGGACGCGGCCCGCTGCAGTGCCCGTCCCACTGACCGGATCAGCTCGTCGCCCGCAGCGAACCCGGCCCCGTCGTTGAGCTGCTTGAAGTGGTCCACGTCCAGCCAACTCAGGGCGAACGTCCGCCCGTCCGCGATGCACCGGTCGACCTCGCCGGTGATCGCGTCGGAGCCCGGCAGCCGCGTCAGCGGATTGAGCCCGGCCGCTTCCTCGACCCGGGACTCGGCCAGCGACCGAACGAGGTCTGCGAGCCGTACGACGCCCACGCACCGCCCATGGTGGTCGACCACCGCCACATCGTCCGAGGTGCGGCTCCGCCCGCCGATCGCCACCACATCGAGCACCTCCCAGGCAGTGGCGTCGATGCCGACCGTGCGTGGCGGATCTCCCAGCTTCGCAGCCGGCCTTTCGGCGTACAGGGCATGTCCGTAGGGCCCCGACATCGACAGCAGGAACCTGGACCGGTGCACCGACCGGACCGGGACCCCGGTCCGGTCCACGAGCAGTACCCCGGACACCTCCGGCGACCCGGTCAGCAGCGCCCGCACCTGCCCCGCGGAGGCGGTCGCGGGCAGCAACGCGGCGGGTCGCACGAACTCCCGGATCGACGGCCCCGACCGTGGGTTGGGCGCGGTGTCGGGGGAGCGCGGCGGAACGTATACGTCCACCGCGGGCAGCCGGGACGGCGGGGCGAACAGGTCGCCCTGCGCCAGCTGCGCCCCGGCCGACAGTGCGGCCGCGCACTGCAGCTCGGTCTCCACGCCCTCGACGCACAGCAGCGCTCCCAGCCCGTCGCACAGCGTCCGCATCGCCCGTACCGCCGTCGGCCGCGCCAGCAGCGACGCGTCGAGCTTCACCAGGTCGGGTGCCATGTCCGTGAGCAGTCGCAGGGGGATGTCCCCGTCCCCGACGCCGTCCGCACTGATCCGGAAACCCTGACCCCGCAGCCCGCTCACCGCCTCCAACAGCGCGGGCTGCGGCACATGCGTGAACGGCGGTCCGACGTCGATGGTCACCTCCCACGGCAGCCGCCCCGCTTGACGCACCGCGTCGTGCAGCGGGGTGAGCCCGCCGAGGTCGGCCAGGGTGCCGGCGAACACGTTCACGTGCAGCGGCAGCAGCGTCTCCTTGTGTGCCGCCGCGCGGACTGCCAACAGAGCCAGCCTGCCGTCGAGTTCGGGATCACGGCGGGCCTCCGCCAGGACATCGCCGGTCTCCGGGCGGGCAAGTATCTCCAGCCCCGCGACCCCGCCGGTCGAGAGGTTGATCACCGGTTGGAATGCGAAACGGAGAGTGTCCGTCCAGGAGTGCACGGGAAGCATGATGGCGCTACTGGCGTGCGCCCAGGCGCAGTTCATGAGACGTTCACGCAGCATTCCGGGGTGATCACGCAGCGTATGGGAGCCGGCCCGCGCAACGCGAGGCCCGCCTCCTTCGGAGCGCTCTCCCTCAGCGGACAGCGATCACCGCCGACCCGTGTCCGAACAGCCCTTGGTTGGCACTGATCCCCACGCGTGGCCCAGTGACCTGCCGCTCGCCCGCGGTACCCCTCAACTGCCAGGTCAGCTCGCAGACCTGCGCGATCGCCTGGGCCGGAACCGCCTCCCCGAAGGAGGCCAGCCCCCCGCTCACGTTCACGGGTATGCGCCCGCCCAGTCCCGTCGCGCCCTCGCGCAGCAGCTTTGCGCCCTCGCCTTCGCCGCACAGCCCCAGATCCTCGTACCACTGCAACTCCAGGGCGGTGGAGAGGTCGTAGACCTCGGCAAGGGACAGGTCCTCGGGGCCGATGCCCGCCTCTTCGTAGGCGGCCAGGGCGATCGACGCGCGGAACGAGTCGGCGGGGGGCGCCACCGCTGCTGCCGAGTCCGTGGCGATGTCCGGAAGGTCGAGCACGGTGTTGGGATACCGCGGCGTCACCGTCGACACCGCGCGGATCCGCACCGGCTCGAGGAGCCCGCTCCGGCGTGCGAACTCCATACTGGACAGCACCAGTGCCGCCCCGCCGTCCGAGGTCGCGCAGATGTCGAGCAGCCGTAGCGGATCGGCGACCACGGCGGAGGCGGCGACCTCTTCGGCAGTGACGCGCTTGCGGTAGCGCGCGTACGGATTCAGCGCGCCCATCGCCGCGTTCTTCACCTTGACCTGGGCGAAGTCCTCAGGCGTGTCCCTGTGCACGGCCATGCGTCTGCGTGCGTACAGCCCGAAGTACGCCGGATTCGTCGCCCCGAGGACACGGAAGCGCAGCCAGTCGGGGTCGTCGGGCCGGTCTCCGCCGGCGGGCCGGAAGAACCCCTTGGGCGCGGCGTCCGCCCCCACCACGAGCACCACGTCCGCCAGGCCCGCGAGGATCTGCGCCCGCGCGGTGTTCACCGCCTGCGCCCCGGACGCGCAGGCCGCGTACACGCTGGTCACCCGGGCGCCCTGCCAGCCCAGCGCCTTCGCGAACGTCGCCCCCGCCACATACCCCGGATAGCCGCCACGGACCGTGTCCGCGCCGACGATCGAGCCGATGTCCCGCCAGTCCAGACCGGCGTCGGCGAGGGCCGCGCGTGCCGCCACCGCCCCGTACTCCACGAAGCCGCGTCCCCATTTGCCCCACGGGTGCATCCCCGCGCCGAGCACCGCCACGTCCTCCGTCATGTCGTCACCCCCATCGGCCGCCAGTGCCAGGTCGTCCAGGTCGTCTCCGCGTCCTCGTGCAGTACGCCGGCGACGACCTCCACCTCCATGCCCACCGTCAGGTCGGCGACGGTGACCCCGGGAACCGCCTGTCCCAGCACCACGATCCGCTCGGACTCCAGCTCCACAGCGATCAACGCGTACGGCTCCCATGGAAGTTCCAGGTCGGTCACATACGGTGACGGCGGCCGGAATCCGCTGTCCGTGTACGACCAGACGCGCCCACGGCGGGACAACGGCACCTCCGCCAGCTCGCCGCCCGGGCACCCCGGGTTGCGGCAGTGGGTGTCTTCGCGGGGGAAGAAGACGGAGGCACAGGCCGAGCAGCGCGTGCCGAGGAGCCTGAACTCCTCCGCGTCGCCGGTGAACCATCCGGCGACCACGGGTGTGCGTGTACGCGACACGGTGCCTCCCCGGTTGCGAATCTGACGGAACGTCAGAAGTGTGCCACGGGTCACGGAAAATGGGCAGGACTGCATACGACCGCTTCCCCTGCGGAACGCGCTCTTGATAGATGCAGGAGACATGACACGACTCTCCAGTGCAGTACGCGGTCTGGTCGCCGCGCTCGCCGCCCTGCTGGCCGTGACCGCGGCCTCCGCCACCGCAGAGGCCAGAACCGACCCCAGGGCACCCGCCGACTTCGTGGCCCTGAGAACCGTCGACCCGACGATCGTTCAGGAGATGCGCTACTTCACCCCGCACAACTTCGTCGGCGAGCGCATCGACGGCTACCAGCAGCCCCTGTGCATCCTCACCCGACCCGCCGCCGAAGCGCTCCACAAGGCTCAGGTGCAGCTGCTGCGCAAGGGCTACACCCTGAAGGTCTACGACTGCTACCGGCCGCAGCGCGCCGTCGACCACTTCGTCCGCTGGGCCGAGGACCTCGACGACCAGCGCATGAAGGACGAGTTCTACCCGAACGTCGACAAGACCCGGCTGTTCGAGGACGGTTACATCGCGGAGAAATCCGGCCACAGCCGCGGCTCGACCATGGACCTCACGATCGTCAGGCTCCCGGCGAAGCCGACCCGACCGTACATCCCCGGAGAGACCTTGATGCCCTGCTACGCCCCCAAGGGCGAGCGCTTCCCCGACAACTCCGTCGACATGGGCACCGGATTCGACTGCTTCGACACCCTTGCCCACACCCTCGACCCGCGCATCCAGGGTGAGCAGCGCACCAACAGACTGCTGCTCAAGAGCACCCTGGAAAATCTCGGCTTCGTGAACCTCGCCGAGGAATGGTGGCACTACACGTTCAAGCCCGAGCCCTACCCGGACACCTACTTCGACTTCCCCGTGTCCGCCAAGTCGCTCACCAAGCACCACTGAGCCGCCCGGGGAAGACGCCCTCTCCGTGATCGGATACAGTCCGCCGCGTGTCCGAAAATCAACACTCCGCCCCCAACTCCGCGCCCGGTTCCCACTGTTCGAGCTGCGGAGCGCCCTACGGAGAGGGCGTCTCCGGCTGGCCCCGCACCTGCCCGGCCTGCGGCACCGTTTCTTACCGGAATCCGCTCCCCGTGGCGGTCGCGCTCCAGCCCGTGTACGACACGAAGGGCACCGCGCTGGTCGTCATCACCCGCACCATCGCCCCCGCGCGCGGGGGCACCGCGTTGCCAGGCGGTTACATCGACGACCGCGAGGACTGGCGGCGCGCCGTCGTACGCGAACTCAAGGAGGAGACCGGCATCGACGCCGCGAGCCGCGACGTGCGGCTCGTCGACGCGATGAGCTCTCCCGACGGCCACCTTCTGCTGTTCGGGCTCCTTCCGGAATGCCCGGCCGACCGCCTTCCGACGTCGGCCGCCACGAACGAGACGGAGGGGTGGCACCTCCTGCGCAGGCCGGAGGAGCTCGCCTTCCCCCTGCACACGTTGGCCGTGCGGGCGTTCTTCGAGGGCCGCTACGTCTGAGCCCTGCGCGCAGTGAGTCCTCGTACACGCACCGGGTGGGACGGCTCGCGCACGCCGTCCTCACCCTCCCGCTCGACGATCACCCGCCGACCCTCCCAGCGGGCCGTGTAGCGCTCGACCTCCGGCTCGTCCCAGCCGTCGCCCGCGTCCTGGACCACCAGGCCGCCCCCCGTGCGTCCCCGGGCCGGCGCCCACGCCTCCAGTTCCAGGCAACCGTCCTCGCCGCGCACGGGAATGACGGAACCCGCGCGCGCGAGCACCGGTATTCGCGACAAGGGGGCGTCGACGAGCACCTGGCCGGGCCCTTCATAGGCCTGCTCTGTCGCCGTGTCGTACCAGAGCCCCCGTGGCAGCTGCACCGCACGCCGGTCCGCACCCGGATCGAGCACCGGCGCCACCAGTAGGCAGTCACCCAGCAAGAACGCGTCCCCGCAGTCACGCAGCGCGCGGTCCTCGGGAGCACCCCACCACAGCGGCCGCACATAGGGTGCCCCCGTGCGCCTGGCCAGATGCGCCAGCGTCATGAAGTACGGCAGCAGACGCCGACGCTCGACCAGCGCCACGCGCGCGTGCTCCAGTGTGTCGGGGCCGAACTCCCACGGCTCCCTGCGCCCCGCACGCAGGCTCGCGTGAGTGCGGAACAGCGGCAGATACGAGGCCAGCTGGAACCAGCGCAGATACAGCTCGGGCGACGGAGTTCCGTCGAAGCCGCCCACGTCCGGCCCCGAGTGCGGCACCCCGCACAGCCCCAGCCCCATGACCAGCGACAGCGACGCCCGCAGCCCGGGCCAGCCGGTGGCCACGTCACCGGACCACGTGCCCCCGTACCGCTGCAGGCCCGCCCACCCGGAGCGCGAGAAGACGAACGGACGCTCCTGGGGAGCCAGTTCGCGCAGGCCCTCGTACGCCGCCCTGGCCATGCACAGCGCGTAGACGTTGTGCGCCTCGCGGTGGTCGCCGCCCCGCTCATCGAGGGAGTGCCGGGCCGAACGCGGCAGCGTCGACTCTCCGAAGGCGGTGAACGACGTCGGCTCGTTCATGTCGTGCCAGAACCCCGAGAAGCCCTGCGCCAGCCGCTCCGCGTACAGGCCACCCCACCACTTGCGCACGCGTGCGTGCGTGAAGTCCGGGTACACCGCCTCCCCGGGCCACGCGACCCCTTGGACGAGCTCCCCGGAGGCGTCCCGCACGAAGGCGTCCAGGGCTGCCCCGCCGTCGTACACGGCGTTCCCTGACGCGGCCTTGACCGCCGGGTCGACGATCGACACCAGGCGGATCCCCTGCCTGCGCAGTTCCTCGGCGAACACCGGCAGCTTGGGAAAGCGCTCGTGGTCGACGGTGAACACCTGGTGCTCGTCGTAGTGGTCGATGTCGAGGTGGACGGCGTCGAGCGGCAGACCGCGCTCCTGGTAGCCCGCGACGATCCGCCGTACCTCCTGCTCGCTGCCGAAGCCCCACCGCGCGTGTTGGTGGCCGAGTGCCCACGCCGGCGGCAGCGCGGGCGCACCGGTGAGCGAGGCCCAGGCGAGCAGCACGCGCGCGGGGGTGCCCACCATCACCCAGCAGCGCAGCGGGCCGCCGTCCATCCGCAGTTCGCACGTGCCGGGCCGGTCGTGCCCGGACCCGGCGCCCTCCTCGCCCTCCCGCAGGGTCACCGTGCCGTCCCACGAGGTGTCGTGAAACACCAGATGCGTGGCCGCGTCGGCCACCACCACCTGCACCGGCATGGTGAGGTACAGCGGGTCGTCGCCGGGAGCGAAGGGACGGCCGGGGTCGGTGTTCCACAGGCGGTACGCTCCGTCCCGCAGGCGGGGACCCGACGCCCGCCCGCCCAGCCCGAAGAACCGCGCGTCCGCGGGTACCTCCGACCGCTGCTTCCAACGGGCCGGCCCACCGCCGACGGGCTCCCACCAACGGGGCGGCAGGTCACGGCGCAGGGTCACGCCTCCCGGTGTGCGCACCTCGACCGCGCCGTGCCGCGAGACGGCCACCGTCACCCGCTCGGCCACGACCCGCCAGCCGCCGTCCTTGTCCGGCTCCAGCACCGCACGCGGATCGGGCTCCGGGCAGCGCCCCGCCAGCGCGTACGACGGCTCGGGACCCGCTCCGTCCCAACCCCAGAAGACGGCCCCGTTCACAGCGACGAGGATCCGCAGCTCGGAACGGCTGAACCGGACTATGCCGCCCCCCGGCCCCGGCTCCACGTCCTGCACGGGACCGGGGACCCGGGCGCGCTCGGCGCCCCGCGGCGGCAGACCGGCGGCGTCAGCACGCCTCCTGCGCCACGCGGCCCTGACGGTACGCAGCCTCTGAGCCGCCCCCGCGGAGCCGCCCGCCTTCACCGAACACACCAGGTCACGACCGTCCATGCTGCTCACCCTGCCATTGACTGCCCCACGCGGGCGTGCCGTTCAACTTCCGTTCACCCGTGCCGGGACCACATCTTCACGGCATGGACTATGTGGGGCGCACCCTGGTGTAGGAGTCGATCACATGGCATCGTCCGTGTCAGCCGCGTCACGCGCACACCCCCAGCCTGTGCGCGACCGACGCACACGACGCGCACAGTCCGGGAGCCGCCCCATGTCGACCCTGAACCCGCAGCCGCTCTGGCAGCCCGATCCGGAGCGCATCGCCCAGGCACAGGTCACCAGGTTCCAGGCCTGGGTGGCCGAACGGCACGGAGCCCCCGCCGAGGGCGGCTACGCGGCGCTGCACCGTTGGTCCGTCGACGAGCTGGACACCTTCTGGAAGGCCGTCGCGGAGTGGTTCGACGTACGGTTCTCGACCCCCTACGCGCGCGTGCTGGACGACCGCTCCATGCCCGGCGCACAGTGGTTCCCCGGAGCGACGCTGAACTACGCCGAGCACGCCCTGCGCGCGACCGCCACCCGCGCGGACGAACCGGCCCTCCTGTACGTCGACGAGAGCCATGACCCACGCCCAGTGACCTGGACCGAGCTGCGCCGCCAGGTCGGCTCCCTGGCCGCCGAGCTGCGCGCGCTCGGCGTACGCCCAGGAGACCGCGTCAGCGGCTACCTCCCGAACATCCCGCAGGCCGTCGTCGCGCTCCTGGCCACGGCCGCCGTGGGCGGCGTCTGGACGTCCTGCGCTCCCGACTTCGGCGCCCGCAGCGTCCTCGACCGCTTCCAGCAGGTCGAACCCGTCGTCCTGTTCACCGTCGACGGCTACCGCTACGGAGGCAAGCAGCACGACCGCCGTGAGACCGTCGCCGAACTGCGCCGCGAGCTGCCGACCCTGCGTGCCGTCGTCCACATCCCTCTCCTCGGCACCGAGGCGCCCGAAGGAGCGCTGGAGTGGTCGGCCCTGACAGCAGAGGACGTGGAACCTGTCTTCGAGCAGGTCCCCTTCGACCACCCCTTGTGGGTCCTGTACTCGTCCGGTACGACAGGCCTGCCCAAGGCCATCGTCCAGTCCCAGGGCGGCATCCTGGTCGAGCACCTCAAGCAGCTCGGCCTGCACTGCGACCTCGGCCCCGAGGACCGTTTCTTCTGGTACACCTCGACCGGCTGGATGATGTGGAACTTCCTCGTCTCCGGCCTGCTGACCGGCACGACGGTCGTCCTCTACGACGGCAGCCCCGGCTACCCGGACACGGGCGCCCAGTGGCGGGTGGCCGAACGCACCGAAGCCACCCTCTACGGCACCTCGGCCGCGTACGTCATGGCATGCCGCAAGGCTGGCGTCCATCCGTCCCGTGACTTCGACCTCTCCCGGGTGCGGTGCGTCGCCACCACCGGCTCGCCACTGCCGCCCGACGGATTCCGCTGGCTGCACGACGAGGTCCGCCACGACCTCTGGATCGCCTCCGTCAGCGGCGGCACGGACGTGTGCTCATGCTTCGCCGGAGCCGTACCCACCCTCCCCGTGTACATGGGGGAACTCCAGGCGCCCGGACTGGGCACCGATCTGCAGTCCTGGGACCCGAGCGGCGAGCCCGTCGTCGACGAGGTCGGCGAACTTGTGGTCACCAACCCCATGCCGTCGATGCCGATCTACTTCTGGAACGATCCCGACGGCGGCCGCTACCACGACAGCTACTTCGACACGTTTCCCGGCGTGTGGCGCCACGGCGACTGGATCACGGTCACCTCCCGCGGCTCCGTCGTCATCCACGGCCGCTCCGACTCCACCCTCAACCGCCAGGGCGTCCGGATGGGCTCGGCCGACATCTACGAAGCGGTCGAACGCCTCCCCGAGATCAAGGAATCCCTCGTCATCGGCATCGAACAGCCCGACGGCGGCTACTGGATGCCCCTCTTCGTGCACCTGGCCCCTGGAACAGTCCTTGACGACGCCCTCCTGGACCGAATCAAGCAGACCATCCGGGAACAGCTCTCACCACGCCATGTCCCCGACGAGGTCATCGAGGTCCCCGGAATCCCGCACACCCTGACCGGAAAACGCATCGAGGTCCCCGTCAAGCGCCTCCTCCAGGGCACTCCGCTGGAGAAGGCGGTCAATCCCGGCTCCATCGACAACCTGGACCTGCTCCACTTCTACGAGGACCTCGCCCGCAAGCGCGCCTGACAGTCCTCCAGGAGGAGGAGCCGGTCATCCTCCATAGGTGGCCTCGGACTCGCCGAGCACGAGGGCGAAGTCCGAGGCCAGCCGCCGCGCGTCGGACGGCTCGAGTTCAGCGACGGAGATCCGTACCCCCGGCTTCGAGGCCAACCGGAAGCGCGCCCGGCCGCGACCCACCAGCCGTACGACCGCAGCCCGTTGACCGCGGCCGACTCATCCACGACGGGCACCCAGACGTTCATGCCGCTCGCCCCGTGCGCCGAGTTCGTGGAGCAGAGTGTTCCGGCGCAGCGCGTACGCCTGCTGCGCGCGCGTCACCAACGCGCGCGTACCGGCGTCGGCCATCAGCCCGTACACCGTCTCCTGGAGCAGGTGGCTGACCCAGCCCGACGTCAGCAGCATCCGTCCGTCGTGCCGGGCCAGCGTGGTCGCATCACAGGCCGCCGCTGCCCACCGAAGATCGGTGCCCAGGAACTTGCTCACCGTCCGCAGTTGTACCCACCTCGTCAGGCCAGTGGTGGTGAGCGTCCAGGGGGGTGCACCGGACACCGCGGACGCATGGTCGTTCTCCACTACCAGCACATCGGGCTCGTCCCGAAGGACGTCGACGAGCGCGTCCCGGCGCGACTCGGAGAAACAGCCGCCATACGGGTTCTGTGCCCGTGGACTGCACACCACGGTTCGGACACCCGCCCGCAGGGACTGACCCAGGGCCTCGGGGCGCATGCCCTCGTCGTCCACGGCCACCGGCACGCTGCGCAGCCACAGAGCCGTGACCAGATCCAGCAGAAGGTGGTATCCGGGGTCCTCCATGGCGACGGCGTCGCCGGGCCGCAATTCGACGGACAGCAGCCGGCCGATCAGATCCAGTGCCCCATGCGCGAACGTCACATGATCCACGGGCACGCCGCCCGGCCGGAGCCAGTCACGCACGGCCTCCTCCAGTCGCTCCAGCCTGGGCGTCGAACGATGCGACCGCGTACCGGGGGACAGCTGGGAAGGAGGCACCAGAGTGGGGAGCAGCCGGGGATCCGGATGACCGCCGGACAAGTCGCGCAACCCCAAGGGGACTCTGGGCGGCCGCCGTGACGCGACCGCCGGAGCCGGTGCCACCACCGTTCCGCCGCGCCCGCGCGTGACGACGATTCCCCGCTGCCGCAGCTCCTTGTAGGCCGTGGCGACCGTTCCCGGACTCACCCCGAGCTCGTCCGCGAGCCGCCGTACCGGAGGCAGCGCGGCCCCCGGCCCCAACACGCCCTCGGCCACGCCCTGTTCGACGGACGCGGCAACCGTCGCCCGGATCGGCACGCTCGCCGCCGTCGCCGGAGCCATCGGCATCGCGGGCGCACGCATCGGCGGCCGCCTCGCCGACCGGTTCCCGCTCACCCGAGTCCTCATAGCCGTCCAACTTCTACGAGCGCTGGCTTCCTCCGCACTGCTCGTCACGGACCCCTACGTCCTGTTGCTGGTCTCCGCCTCGCTCGGCGGTCTGGGGGACCGCGCGGCGAGCGTCCTCACCAAGCTCTACGCCACCCGTGTCGCAGGGCCGGACCGCGTCCGCTACCAGGCGGTCCACCGCACCCTCGCCAACGCCGGATGGGCGATCGGCGGCCTCGCCGTCGCTGCCGCCCTCGCTCTAGGCAGCACGGCCGCGTACCAGTGGCTCCTCGCCGGCGACGCCCTCTCCTTCGTCGCTGCCGCACTCCTCACCGTGCGCTGCGGAGAACCCCCGTCCACCCGAAGAACCGTCGCCACCTCGAAGGACCCGTCTCCAACCAAGCCGACGAACCCCTGGCGCGACCGCACGTACCTCGCCTACGTCGCCACCGAGACCGTCCTCTTCCGCGACGACGCCGTCTTCAAAGTCGACCTGCCCCTTTGGATCGCGCACGCGAGCGATGTACCGCAAGGCCTCGCACCCCTGCTGCTCGTCCTCAACAACGTGATGGTGGTGGCCCTTCAGGTCCCCCTCGCACGCTTCGGAGCCACCACGGCTGCCGCACGGAAACTGCTGATCCCGCTCTCGGCGGCCTTCGCCCCGGGTGGCGCCACCATGGCCCTCTCTGCCGCCGGCGGAGCGGTCTCGGCCACGCTCTTCCTCACCGCATCGGCCTGCGCCTTCACCCTGGCCGAGATGCTCCACGCCACCGTTTCCTGGGAGCTGTCCGTGGCCCTCGCCCCGGACACCGCACAGGGCGCCTACCTCGGCGTCCATGGCCTGGCCCAGTCCGCCCAGCGCAGCGGCGGACCACTCGCGGTCACCGCCGCCATCTCCGCCGGCCCGGTCGGCTGGGCCTACTTCGGCACCGCCATCGCTCTGACCTGCATGATTCAGCGCCGAGTAGTCCGTGATCGCCTCACTGGACCCTCATTGTCAGTGCCGTCGATTACTGTGAGTGAGCATTGATCGACCGTGCACTGGGGGAAACATGGCGCACACCGAAGACCAGACCATGCGACGTGTCCTGCGCCGCGAAATCGCCGGCACCATCGGCCTGCTGACCGACGAGCATGACTTCCGCGCCATGCGGCGCTACCGCAGCTTCACCTTCGACGACCACACGACCTACCTCAAGCAGGTCGAAGCACTCCTCAAGACCCGCGCGGCCCAGGGCAACCACACCACGGTCGCCCTCTTCGACCCGCAGGAGTACGCCGAGTACTGCACGGACAGCGGCCTCGACCCCGACATCGCGTCGAGCCGCACTCGCTTCACCGCCGAACTCGCGACCACGGGCCCCACCGTCCCCTACGAGGGCCAGTCCCTCAGCGACCTCGTGCCCGCCCTCGTCGACGAAGCCGTTCGGCAGGCCACCTGGGAGTACGCGACGACACTCCTCGCCCGTCTCGGCGCCTGCGCATCCTGCGGCGAGGACATTGGCCGCGCGGCCTACACCAACGCCTCGCACCTGCTGGCCCGCATCCTCGAGACCGCCCCGCCCGGCAACCGACACCTCGTATGCAGCGTCTCGGCCACACCGGAAACGCTCGTCTCGGTACTCCATGCCGACGACGACATCGACGGCGCCACACAACTGGACGAGGCCGAAGCGCTCGAGTTCACCACCGTCCTGGCCCTCGGCATCGCCACCCAGAGCCCCGGCGGACTCGTCATGAGGACCAGCGCACCCGGCAGCTCCGACCGGATCTACGGGTGGCGACTGCGCGGCGACGGCCTCGCGCCCCTCACTGCCGGCGAGGTCTTCGACGCCTACTGCACCGACGTCGAGAACGGAGACCTCATTTCCCCGGAGTCCGACGTCGACTACTGCGAGCCGCCCGACATCGGAGGGGAGGCACCGGGATCGGGCCACCACCACTGAACAGAGCAGGGGCGCCCCACCCAGAGGTGGAGCGCCCCTCAAGAACAGCCGATCACCCGGCGGCCGACGCGGAGACTACTCGCCGGACAGCACCGCCCGAGCCGCCTCGCGTGCTTCATCGGCACCGTCCGCAGCCCGCGCCGCCGCCGCGGCCCGCTCGCACTGGGCCAGCGTGTACTTGGCCAGAGTCGTGCGGACATAAGGAATCGACGCCGCACCCATGGAAAGGGAGGTGACACCCAGACCGGTCAGTACACATGCGAGCAGCGGGTCGGACGCGGCCTCACCGCAGACGCCACAGCTCTTGCCCTCGGCCTTCGCCGCCTCCGCGGACAGCGCGACCAGGTCGAGCAGCGCGGGCTGCCACGGGTCCTGGAGACGGGACACGGCGCCCACCTGACGGTCGGCGGCGAAGGTGTACTGCGCTAGGTCGTTCGTACCCAGCGACAGGAACTCGACCTCCTGCAGAATCGAACGGGCCCGCAGCGCAGCGGAGGGAATCTCCACCATCGCGCCGAACTTCGCCTGAAGTCCGGCCTCGCGGCACGCGTCCGCGAACGCCTTGGCGTCGGCACGGTCCGCCACCATCGGGGCCATCACCTCGAGGTAGACCGGCAGCCCTTCGGCCGCCTTCGCCAGCGCGGTCAGCTGGGTACGCAGCACGTCGGGGTGGTCCAGCAGCGCCCGCAGACCCCGCACACCGAGCGCCGGGTTCGGCTCGTCGGCCGGAGTCAGGAAGTCCAGTGGCTTGTCCGCACCCGCGTCCAGCACACGGACGACGACCCGGCCCTCGGGAAATGCTTCGAGAACCTGCCGGTAGGCCTCGACCTGCTTCTTCTCGGAGGGAGCGTTCTTGCTGTCGTCCAGGAAGAGGAACTCGGTCCGGAACAGACCGACCCCCTCGGCCCCGGCCTCGACAGCGGCCGGGACGTCCGACGGACCGCCGACGTTCGCCAGCAGCGGCACCTTGTGACCGTCGGCGGTGGCGCCCGGCCCGGTCGAAGCCGCCAGCGCGGCCTTGCGCTCGGCGGCCGCGGCTCGCAACTGAGTCTTCTTCTCGTCGCTAGGGTTCACGAAGATCTCGCCGGTGCTGCCGTCGACGGCGATCAGCGTTCCCTCGGCAAGCTCACCGGCGCCGGGCAGCGCCACCACGGCCGGAACACCCAGCGCCCGCGCCAGGATCGCGCTGTGGCTGGTCGGCCCACCCTCCTCCGTGACGAAGCCGAGCACCAGGGTGGGGTCCAGCAGAGCCGTGTCGGCCGGGGCGAGGTCACGGGCGACAAGCACGTACGGCTCGTCGCTGTCCGGGACACCTGGCATGGGCACCCCGAGCAGCCGGGCGACGATACGATTCCGCACGTCGTCGAGGTCGGCCACACGACCGGCCAGGTACTCGCCCGCATTCGCCAGCAGCTCGCGGTACGCCGCGAAGGCGTCGTACACCGCCCGCTCGGCGGTGCTGCCCACAGCGATGCGCCGATCGACATCCGCCATCAGCTCGGGGTCCTGGGCCATCATGGCCTGCGCCTCGAGCACCGCCTGGGCTTCGCCCCCGGCCAGATTGCCGCGCGCAATCAGATCGGCTGCCACAGCCTCCACGGCCTTGCGGGCACGGCCCTGCTCGCGCCCTGCCTCCTCCGCCGGAATCTGCTTGGCCGGCGGTTCGAGCACCGCCGTTCCCATGTGCCGAACCTCGCCGATCGCCACACCATGGCTCACGCCGACGCCTCGCAGCGTTGTCTCCATCTCACCCGTCTCCGATAGTGCGGCAGGTCCCGCCGCCGCGGTGGTTGTCCTGTTCGCCGTCAACGGGACGGCAATGCCGTCAGTTCCAGGCGAAGAGAGTGTCGCCGGCCTTCACATCGCCGTCGTCGCGAAGGTCGGAGAGGGATTCGGCCGTGGCCTCGAGCGCCACGATCGGGCACACCGGGGACTTGCCGGCTGCTTCGACCGCGGCCGGGTTCCAGCGCACCACAGCCTGTCCGCGCGTCACGGTGTCTCCCTTATTGACGAGGAGTTCGAAACCCTCGCCATTGAGCTGCACGGTGTCGATCCCGAGGTGGGTGAGGACGCCATGACCGCTCTCGTCGACGACGACGAACGCGTGCGGATGAAGAGAAACGACGACTCCGTCCACGGGCGAGACCGCCTCGGAAGGCTCACGTGCGGGGTCGATGGCGGTCCCAGGGCCGACCATTGCCCCGGAGAAGACCGGATCCGGCACAGCTGCCAGTCCGATGGCGCGTCCTGCGATCGGGGACGTCACGGTGGTCATGGGAAGCCTCCCAGGAGTGGAGATGCAGATGGGCCGTCACTACTTGTCCCGGACGGCGCACTGAGCAGCAGGGTATGTCAGATGAAGTATCGGTTCCGCATGAGAGCTCCCGATTGGTGGTCTAGACCATAGCCGGAATCGATTTGCACCCTCTCTGCGGCCCCGTGTACAGTCGTGCCCCTGCTTGAGGGTGAGCGGCGCCACTTGGCACCCTTACCCAGCAGAACCCAACTTGTCAGATCCTATCTCGGGGTCGCCTTCTGCATGCCTGCAGGATCGCGGTCAGAGAGAGGGAAAAACACTGATAGTGTTGGGAACAACGAAGGGAAGCGCCCGGAGGAAAGCCGCGAGAGAGTCTCTCGGGTGAGTACAAAGGAAGCGTCCGTTCCTTGAGAACTCAACAGCGTGCCAAAAA
>NZ_JBEOXO010000028.1:0-116896 GCF_040296605.1 Streptomyces sp. NPDC002088
CGGCAGCTCCGCCGCCTAGGACTTGCTCACGGGACCCTGCCGTCGCACGACGGCGGGGTCTTCGGTGTCTCCGATGCCGCCCATCGCGTGTTTCACAGGCGTTCGCCTGTGAAACACGCGGTCACCCGGCAGTCCACCTGCGGCGATTACGTTTCATGAGCTGTTGCAAACAACTCGACGCCTGAAACGCCCTCATGAAACAGTCTCGGCTCGTGAGCGACGACTTCAAGCGCGTGGAATCGCGCGACTGTCCGATGTCCACCTGAGCCGCCCCGGCAGACTCGCCCTGCCGCACTGGCAAGAACAAGGTGGCGATCCAGTACCACACCGCCCGCTTCCGTCTGGTGCCCCAACTTGCGAAGGCCCTCAGCGTGCCGACCCCCGCCGTGCGCAAGCCCGGCTCCGCCTGGGCCGATCTGCCCCGACCAAGGAACACCGGCGTCGAACCCGTCGGGCACGCCCGCCTGGGGTACGCACGCGCATCCACCGCCCGGCAGTCCCTCGACTCCCCACTCGACTCGCTCTCCGAAGCCGGGGTCACCGATCTTCTCCGAGAAGATCTCCACCCGCGCCACCCAGCGCCCCGAACTGGACAAGACCGTCGCCCTCGCCGGCGAACCACGCGCCCCGGGGTACGCGTCACCCTCGTCGTCCACGAGCACAAGCGGGCTCGGCCGCGGCATCGAACTGGCGCCCCTGGCCGAGGAGCTGAAGGCGAGCGACATCAGCCTCGAGTTCCTCACCGGTGAGCTCCAGGGCTCACACGCCCCCTCCGGAGTCATGTTCACCGTCCTGGCCACCCTGTCCGGTATGGAACGCGAGTACACCCGTGAGCGCACCCTGGAAGGCCACAAGTCCGCTCGCAAGCCGGCAAGACCATCGACGGCGCGGGCGTCACCGACGACGACATGCTGTCCATGGCCCTCCACCTGCGCGATCAGGAGATGAGCCTGCGCGACATCGCCAAGCGCCTCGTCATCACCACGGGCAAGAAGAAGGGCCAACACCCCTCACCCGCCACCGTGATGCGGATGCTCCGCGAGCACGACGAGCAGACAGCGGCCGCCTCGGCGGCGTAGCCGAGCTATACGACCGCAGCCCCGAGTGTTACGCAGGGCTACACACCACCTGGCCGTAGGGGCGGCGAGCGGCGCCACCTGTTACTTCAGGCCGTGCAATGGGCGAGGCGGTCGGCGCTGCGTCCGAAAATGCTGGCGCAGCTGGCTGCAGCGGCCTCGGTGACGGCCGACCGCGCGCTCGCCATCGAGCTGGCGACCGAGGCGGAACAGGCAGCACGTGAACGTCCGCGGTACGACACCTGGGGGAACTCCAAGGAGTATCTCGCTCGAGCTCTCGTCCGGCTCGGCCGCCTCGATGCGCCCGAAGGCATGTACCGGGCAAGCGGCGTCCCCGCCTTGCTGCGGGCCGACATGGCCCTGGCCCATTCCCGGAGCTCGCCGGCGGACACACTGCGCCTTCTCGACGGCCTCGACGGCCTCGACGACCAGGCCAGGTGGCGAGATCCCAACGGTCAGCCCCTCGAAAAGATCACCAACGCAGACCTGGTCAAGGCGTCGGCGGTCCTGGAGGATCTTCAACCCTACCGTGCCGCCGCCCTCGTCGATCGAGCGATCGGCCGCGCCCGCGGCCGGACCCAACCCCGGCAAGCATGGGGAGGGGCTGGTCGACGTACTGACGTATGCGGCACCGAAGCGGGCCGAGCGGGTCCTCGTTGACGTCGCACAGGATCCGACCCTCGCGGATAGCTGGCCCCCCATGACGCGCTACAGACTGGCGCGGGCCCTGCTCCACCTGGACCCGCGACGCGCTGAGCGACTCGTTGGCCAGGTGCAGTTGGCAGACCGCGAGGAGTTCCAGTCGGTCGACCGGATCGCCGTGCCGGCTGTGATCGCGCCCGATCTCGCCGCCGAATCGGTGGAGCGCATGCTCGGCGAGGACGACATCTGGTTCATGGACAAGCCGGCCGACGCGCTGATCGTCGTCGGGGCAACCTGACACGGCACTCCCTGCAGTTCAAGGCCAGCTGACGAACGACGACCTCAAAACGGGGGCCGGCGGCTTATACGGGCAGATGATCACGCGGCTTGGGCCGGTGCCACCGGGCGACTCACTCACTGTTACGAGCCGGCCCAGAAAGCAGGGCTTCGAGCGTAGTCGGGTGGCGTCCGATTTGTGCTCAAGCGATGCCGACTTCGACAAGATCTCGACGGTTCGCGCAACCGCCAGGCCATGAGAGGCGGCGTCCCGCCGCGGCGCAAAGACGCCGCCCGCCCTCCGTCCCACCCCTTGTTTCACCTATCGACTTTCGATAGATTCCCATCGCAACTCGATGGAAGGATGGGTCGTGGGGAAGCTGACAGTGCGTGCGCTGTGCGCCGTGCTCGTGGTGGTGCTCGCGGGCACCGTGTTCGTGCAGGTTGGGATGGTGTGGGCGTTGGCCACCGACCCGGAGGACGGGTCGCTTCCGCTGACCCCGCTGCGCGTGATCACGATCCTGGGCATGGTGTCGGTCCAGGTCGCCCTGGTCTGCGTGTGGCGGCTGGTGACGATGGTGCGACGCGGAACCGTGTTCTCCCACGCCGCGTTCCGGTACGTGGACGGCGTGATCGGCGCGATCGTGGCGGCTGCCTTGGTGTGGTTCGCGGTCACGGCCCTCAATGCGCCGGGCCAGCGGGACGACCCGGGCGTCACCGTCATCATGGGCGGGGTTGGCGTGGCCATCCTGGGGGTCGCGCTCATCGTGCTCGTGCTGCGGATGCTGCTCGCCCAGGCCGTCGCGCGCGACGTCGAAGCGGCGCAGATGCAGGCCGAGTTGGACGAGGTGATCTGATGCCGATCGCCGTCGACATCGACGTGATGCTGGCCAGGCGGAAGATGTCCGTGGGCGAGCTCGCGGACCGCGTAGGGATCACGCCCGCCAACCTGGCGGTACTCAAGAACGGCCGCGCCAAGGCGGTACGCTTCGCGACGCTCGCCGCGCTCTGCGAGGTGCTCAAGTGCCAGCCGGGCGACCTGCTGCGCTGGGAGGCCGAGGACACCGCCGGCGGATGACGTGCACCAGGGCGGGCGTGAAAACGCCTGGCACCATCGGCCCGTGACACGGGCACGTGGACCGCATGGACGTGGATCGCCGATCACCCGCAGCACCGTCTTGACCCCGCTGGGCAGATCCCGGTTGACCTGCACCGCACCGTCCCTGTCGACGATCGCGACCTGCGAACGTGACCTCCCCACCGCAAACCCCCGTCCTTCCAGCGCGGAAGGGCGGGTGGCTTTGTAGAGGAGTATCGGGAACGTTTGTTGCTCACTGGTGAGATCTCCTGGTGCGGCGCGAGAACGATGTCTGCGAGTTCCGAAAACGCAGGGATACCAGCTCCGGGACCGCTGGTGTGCTGAGCCAGCGCCATGGGCCCGCCGCATGCGCTGTCAGAGGCAGCGGTCAGGATGACGGTCATGACAGACGGAACGACCTGGCTCGCTGACCGACAATCCATCGCTTTCGGGGGCTACCACGTGGTACTCACCCGCGGGCTCTCCCCGCAGGAACTCGCCAACCGCCTTGCAGCGACCCTGCTGTACGACACGGAGCACGTCGTCGTGCCGGTCGGGGACCACACTGGAACCTCGCTCCTGGAGCTCATGGACGACCACTACGACGTCGGGCTGCGCCTCGGCTCCGCGGGGGACTGGACCTACGCGGTTGCGTACGGCGGCTGGCAGGCCGAGTTCGGACCGATGACACCGATCTCGCGCGACGGCGCGCATGTCTGCCTCCTGGAGTACGAGGAGGAGAACGGCAAGCCGGTGCCGCCCCAGTTCGCCTATTTCCACGACGGCCGGCTGCTGGCCGCCTTCAACCTGCACCTGGACGGATCATGGGGCTACGAAAAGGTCGAAGGTGACCCCGCTACAGCCGCCCGACTGCAGGAGCGGCTCACGGCCGCCGGCCTCCCGGACCCGGAGCGGAACCGAAGGGAGGTCCACCGCGCCGCGCTGGGCGTTGTCGAGGAGTTCTTCGGGCTCTCGCTGCCAAGGGAACCGATCGTGAGCGGGACACTGCCGGCCGTTTTGCTGGAACCGGCGTGACCCGCAACCAGACCGACACACCCACCAGGTGTTCTCACTTCTCACGAACATGCACCGGACGGCCAGCCCTCGCTCGTTCTCACTACTCCTCGACAACCGTTTCTGGTTCTCACCTACGCAGCCAGGGGGGGGTTCGTCGTTGGGCGGGCAGCCAGGGCTTCGCCGTAGTCGCTTGATGCCCGCGTGGACCGTAGGCGCCGAAGTGGACCGTGCCAGTCCCGTCGAGTCAGGTCTCCCTCCGCCGGAAACAGCAGAGCGAGGGAACCCTCACGCGACGAAATCGAAAAGGGATCAGTTCCGCAAGGCATGATTCACGAGTTTGAATTGATGCCAGAGGGAGGGGTGCGTTATCGGTTGATTCCTGATGCGAAAAACCCGTGAACAACACTTAAGTTACCCGCAGGTTTCTCGTGACTTATCTCACGCCTCTTAGTAGAACTCGTTTCGATTATACAAGGGGAAGGAGATCTACGTGGGCACCAGACCTGCCGACACACTGCAAGGAAGAGGTTTGACCCGACGCCGACTCATTGGAGGAACTGGTTCTATTCTTGGCGCCGCAGCTCTGGGCGCATTCGACATCCCGACCGCTGCGGCGCTCCCTCGGGAGGCCGACCTGATCGAACCCGGCGCACAGATCGCCGCACTCGTGATAGGAACCGGATACGGGGGTTCCGTCACCGCACTGCGACTCGCACAGGCCGGCGTGGACGTCCACATGGTGGAAATGGGCATGGCCTGGGACACCCCGGGAACGGACGGCAAGATCTTCGCCAACACCGCCAGCCCCGACTACCGGTCCTTCTGGCTGCGGACCCGCACCAAGCAGCCGGTGATCCAGTTCCTCGGCTACCCGCTCGACAAGGACGTGCCGAAGTACACGGGCATTCTCGACGCCGAGGAAATGGGCGGCATCATCGTGTACCAGGGCCGGGGCGTCGGAGGCGGCTCCCTCGTCAACGGCGGTATGGCGGTGACGCCCGACCGGTCCCGGTTCCCCGGGGTGCTCCCCTCGGTCGACGCCGACGAGATGTACGACGTGTACTACCCGCGCGCGAACAGCACGCTCGGCGCCGCCACGATCGACCCTGCCTGGTTCGAGACGACGGACTGCTACCAGTACGCGCGCGTCGGCCGCAAACACGCGCAACGGTCGGGCTTCTCCTTCAGGTTCGTCCCCAGCGTCTACGACTGGGACTACATGAAGCAGGAGGCCGCGGGGACGGTGCCCAAGTCGGCCCTGGCCGCCGAGATCCTGTACGGCAACAACTACGGCAAGAAGTCCCTCCAGAAGACCTATCTCGCGCAGGCCCGCGCGACCGGCCGGGTCGACATCTCACCGCTGCACAAGGTCACTTCGGTGACGCCCGCCACCGGCGGCTACTCCGTGACCATGGACCAGCTCGACACGACCGGCACCGTCGTCACCACCAAGACCGTCCTCGCCGCGCGGGTGTTCTTCGCCGCCGGAAGCGTCGGCACCAGCAAGCTGCTGGTCCGGCTGAAGGCGACGGGCGCGCTGCCCGGCCTCAGCAGCGAGATCGGCAACAGCTGGGGCGAGAACGGCAACGTCATGTGCGGCCGGGCCAACCACCTGTGGGACCCGACCGGAGCGCTCCAGTCGTCGATGCCGACCGCGGGCATCGACAACTGGGCCGCGGGCGGTGCGTTCGCCGAGGTGGCGCCGCTGCCGACCGGTATCGAGACCTGGGCGTCGTTCTATCTGTCGATCACCAACAATCCCAACCGCGCGCGGTTCACGTACAACACGTCGACGGGACAGGTGGAACTGAACTGGCAGACCGCGTGGAAGCAGCCGTCCATCGACATGGCGAAAACGATCTTCGACAAGATCAACGCCACCGAGGGGACCGTCTACCGCTCGGACCTCTTCGGCGCCTACAAGATCTGGGGCGACCATCTCACGTACCACCCGCTGGGCGGCGCGGTCCTGAACAAGGCCACTGACAACTACGGCCGTCTGCAAGGCCATTCGGGTCTCTATGTGATGGACGGCGCGCTGATCCCCGGCAACGCCACCGTCAACCCCTTCGTGACCATCACCGCGCTCGCCGAGCGCAACATCGAGAAGATCATCACCGAGGACTTCTGACCGTTCCCGGGTCCCGTCGGGGCGTCGTACGAACACCTGCGGGCCGTAGCCGATGTGCCGCGGCCCGCAACTCGCAGCCCGAGACGCCTCACTGGTCCTGTGCCGAAGGCAGGACACAGACGCTGTCGAGACCCAGCACATGATTGAGACGGCCGAACGCCAGCCAGGAGCCGATGCTCATGGTCAGCTCCACGATCTCCGCCTGGCTGTAGTGCGCCTTCATCCGGTCCCAGAACTCGTCGTCCAGGTGGTGATGGTCGAGTGCGTAGCGCTCCGCGTACTCGGCGGCGAGTCGGGTCCGTTCGTCGAAGGTGTCCGTGGTCCGCCACTGCGTGACCGCGTCGAGGAATCCCTCCTCGACCTTCTCCCCGTCGCGTTCGGTGCGCCAGTCCAGGCAGAACAGGCACCCGTTGATCTGCGCGATGCGCAGGCGGGCGGCCTCGAACTCGCGCAGTCCGAGGGTCGAGTACTCATAGACGGACAGGGAGAAGGTGCTGGCCGCATGTCCGATCTTGGGCACCATGTCACCCCAGACGTACGGGATGGGCTCGGAGCCCTCGGGGATGTCGATCTGCATGATCACTTCTTTCCCAGTCTGCCCACCGCGGGGCGCAGCGGGACGTCGAGTGCGTCGAAGAGACCCGGTTCGGCCTCGACGAGCCAGTCGATGGCGTTCACCAGACGGCCGGCCGCCGTCGCGTTGCCGCCTGCGGCTCTGTTCTCTCCCTCGTCCGTGGCCTCGACCGTGACCTCTATGCGGGGGCGCCCTTCGATGATCACGCGATGTGCGCCCGCCCCACCGTCAGGCGGTGCCGGCCAGTCCGGGGCACAGGTGGCGTGAATGCGGGTGACATGCTCGATGACGATGCGGGGCTCGCCCGCCACCACGCCCTGCACCTCAAGACGCACCGCTCCCTGGGTACCGGCCGAGAACTCCCCCATCGTGGCCGTGCCGACGGACTTTTCGAGGGGTCGGCGTTCCAAGGTCTCCTCGATGCGGTCCAGTTCGACGCCCAGGGCCCGTGCCATCATCCGCAGCTGACCGCCCCAGATCATCGTCGGAATGCCCTCGGCGAGCATCAGCGGCTGATAGTCCAGAGGGTGTCCCATACCGATCAGCTGGCGGACCGCTTCCTCCTGGTCGTAGGTCGAGTAGTCGAAGATCTCCTGGCAGCGGACGGCGTCGATGTCGGACCCGAGCCCGCTGACCAACAGTGGGAGCACGTCGTTGGCCCAACCGGGGTCCACACCCGACACGAACAGGGAGCCGCCCCCGGCTTCGACGGATGCGAGCAGTACGTCGCGGATCTCGGCGGGCGCGTTCGTGCAGTCGTACATGCCGTACAGGGACGGTGTGACGACCACCGCGCCGGCACGGACCGCGCGGCTGATGTCATCGAGGGCGCCGTCCATGCGGACGTCACCGGATGCCGCGTACACGACCGCGCGAGGGGCTCCGGAGAGAACCCCGTCCACATCGTCCGTCGCCGTCACCCCGAGGCGCCGGCCGAGTCCGCCGAGCTCGCCCGCGTCCTTGCCGACCTTGGCGGGACTGGACACCAACACGGCCACCAGGCTGAGCATCGGGTGCGCCGCGACAGCTCGAATGGCCGCGCGCCCGACGTTGCCTGTGCCCCAAACCACCGTGGGAATCATGGGCGGAGGGTAACGATGCACCCCAAAACTTCCCATAGCCGTGCACGAGGAATCGTGCCCCGTCCTGCGCATGTTGGTGGTGCGCAGCCGACGCCGGCAGGTTGTCTCCTGGCCATCGACGAAGCCCGACCCCCGCCCGGCAGGCCGTGGCCCCGGACGGCAAGCTCGGCAGGTGGAGGAGCGGGGCGCGTACCTCGGCGTACACGTCGAGGAGGCCGCCGCGGACGGGATCGCGGGTGGTGAAGGTGCGTAGTTCGGTGGCGGGCGCGGTGGTAATGCGGCCATCCTCCAGGCGGCGGTGTGATCGATCCAGGTCTGTTGAGATTTAACGCAAGAAAGTCGCACGAAAGGACCACGAACGAGACCGCGATGCCTGGGAGGCAGACTCACCCAGCAGGTCGCGCTGGAACTGGCCGACGGCCACCCCGGCCTCATCCCCGCCAACCTGCTCCTCGCGAGGCCGCTCAACCGCGGGCACCGCGCTCGGCGGATATGCGGTGGGGCTGGTGGCCGTGGCGGTCGGCTACTACACGACGGCTGCCTGAGCGTCCGATCAGTCGAAGCAGGACTCGAGCGTGCCGCGGCGCCGAATGTCGAGCGTCGCGCAGTGGAACGAGCCGCCGAACGGCGCGTAGTGCAGCAGGTCGCTCGGGATCGGCTCGAAGCCCCACTGTTCGAGCGCGCGCAGCATGCCGGTGTGGTGGCGCTCGGCGATCACCCGCTTCTCGTCGACCATGAGCACGTTCATGCTGAGCCATTTGCCGCACATCGAGGTGATCCTGAGCAGGGGTTCGTCGATCGGGTCGGGCTCGGGGGCGACCAGGACGTCCCACGAGTTGAGGATGTCGGGCAGGCGGTCGACGTCGATGTATTCGGCATTGACCAGGACCTTGCCGGGCGCGAGTGGGACGAAGGTGGTGTCGATGTGCATGGGCGTGCGGCAGCGGCTCTCGATCTCGTGGATCCGGTAGCCGGGTCCGAGATGGCGACGTAGCCACTCGATGCCCATCCGGTTGGTGACATTGCTCCGCGTGACGAACAGGTCGCGTCCGGCGCGCACGAAGTCCGCGGCGTCGAAGACCGGCTCGAACTCGGTGAGGATGTAGCGCATGGGCTCGCCGGGCTCGGGCGCGCGGAATTCCGGTTTGTACAGCTCGTCGGTGAGCTGCGGCTTCGGCGCCGCCGTCCAGCGTGCGCCGCGCCGGAAGTAGTCCTTGAGGATCGGGCGATAGGAGTGGGTCTCGAAATACCGGCACGGCCACGCCATCGGGGTCTCGATGATCTCGTCGCCGATCACGAGCAGGCTGTCCCGCGGGCAGGTGGTGCAGAAACCGCGCGACGACCAGTACGGGGTGCTGAAGCGTTGCCTGTGGTCGACCGCGTCGGGGCGCCTGACCGTGACGTCGAGGGACCGCAAGAGATCGATGAACTGGTCGAGTTCGTCCTGCGCCCGCTCAAGCAGCACGCGCGGATACTTGAAGCCGCCGGCCAGCCCCAGCAACCGCCCCATCCATGGGGGGACGTTGCAGGCGACGACCGGATGGCGGGAGGGTATCGTCGCGCCGTCGAGACGGCCGACGATGATCTCCTCCAGCGGGTCCCACTCATTGTGTGAACTGACCGGCGAAACGAGAGGTTGCACAGCCTTGGTGGTCGTGGCCGAGGGCGCCGACACCACGCAGTCCATAGTCTGCAGATGGGCGTCGTGTTCTGCATCCGCCGTCCGTATGCGCCTCTGCGCCACTGACGTGCATCGGTCCATGAGCATCAGTCCCCATGGGTGTTGATCATGATGTCAGCGCTTTGGGGGGCTCTTGAGCTCCGGCTCCTCCAGGTATTCGGGGCAGTCAGGGTTACGGCAGGGCCCAGGGACCCGCACGGGCACAAAGATCCCAAGGGTCTTGTGTCGCCTTTTGACGATCATGTTCAGGGAGTGCTTGCAAACCGGACACGCAAGCGTCCCTTGAGGGTCGACCTCCCGCTCGACTTTGCTCATTCTTTAACAATAGGCCGTTTGTGGACAAAAGGGGAAATCGATCCCTGTTGGTCAGCGCGTGGCGCGGTCGCCGCGCAGGACACCGCCTCGGCGAGGCCGGCCAGGTCATTGCTGCCTCGACTACTGGCGGAAGAGGACGGCCAAACTGCCGGATAGCGACAACTCACCATCCCTCAAGATCGACCCGGATGAAGGCTCATGACAGAGCCGTTTGCGGTACGCCAGTGCGCCCTGATCGCCGCCTGGCAGGATGCCGGTGACCGTCGCATCGGAGGAACCGCGGATTGCCGCGCGCAGCAGGGGGCCTGGACCGTACTCGCCGCAGCACTGCGGACACTGCACCACGCCGAGCGGCGCGCGGCAGGGAGCGGGTCTCCGGCGTCGGGGAGCTCCGGGCCAGCCGTATGGAGGCGTGTGAGGCCATCGCCACGGACTGGTGCCCGCTCGGGTAGGACGTCGCCTGGCAGCGCTGCTGCCGCCCCGCGTTCGGGGTCGCTGGGGTTTCACTGCTGGAAGCCCCGGGGCCCGCGGCCGCGGTGTCCAGAACTCCTGGTGAGCGCGGTGGCGCGGTTCACGACCAGTGCGGCCGGCGTGCTTGGACCGCGCGGGCCTGCGCCCGGGCTGCCTGCCGCTGGCGCCCCGATCGAGCGCGGCCGCGCACCCCGCCGCACCCCACGTCGGCGGCGCGCCCAGCCGCGCAGAAGGCTGGACGCGCCGATGTCTCATCTGCGTGCGCGGGTGGCGTGTTCAGCTGCCATCCGCGCGATGTGCAGCGTCAGCGACGGGCGTCGCCGTGGTGGCGGTCGTGGCCCCAGGACGGCTTCTCGACCTCCTGCCGCCACGGCTCCATCGTGCTCGCCGTGTGGGCCGCGTTCGGTGTTGTGCCGGCGGGTCCAGGCGGCGAGCCGGTCCACGAACTGCTCGGTACGCAGCGGGCCCGTGCCTTCGGCGGCCGACGCCACGGCACGCTGCGCGCCGACGAAGTCGGTCACCGGCCCATACAGCTTCTCGGCCGGCGTCGCGCGGCCCGCCGGGGAGGTCGGCGTCTGCCCGATCGTGGGGTTCAGCCGCACCGCCTTGCGGCCCAACGCGGTCTCAGGCAGGCGGACTACAGGAAATGGACGGAATGGACATCCTCCGCCTGTTCAGCGTCGTACGGCCGGCCCGCAAAGTGCCGCGGGTCTTCTTGACGGCGGCCACCACGTGGGCGGCGTCCACCGGGTCGGTGGCCCGGGGCTCGGGCGTTCGCCGGGTGCGCAGCAGCACGTCCCGGGCGGCACCGGCGGACAGCGCGGTGGCGGCATCGGGATGCCAGACCGCGGCCAGCGCGTCGTGGGCCAGGTGGCCCAGGGCCCGGTCAGCGGGCAGCCAGGCAGCCAGCGCCGGGTCGTCGGCGAGTGCGCGGATGAGCATCTCGTTGTGCCGTTCGCGTTCGTAGGCGACGTCGCGGCGGGCGTGCCGGGCCTCGGAGGAGGCCAAGTCGCCCTGGTCGCTGCAGGCCAGCAGTCGGGCAATGGCATCCACTGTGCGGTGGTACTGGCGGACCTGGGCGGTCCGGGGTCCGCGCCGCCCGGTGGTCCACAGGACGACCAAAGCCAGACTGCAGCCGAGCAGGGTCTCGACGATGCGGTCGGCGAACAGGTCCCCGACCGCCGACCCCGGCGAGGAGGCGGTGTTCGCCATCGTCGCCATCGCTGTCACCGCTATGACGGCGAGCGTGTACTGCCGGCTGAGCAACAGGTTCATCCCGTACACACCGATGAGCAGGATGACCACTTGCTCGGACCTGGTGGGGCCCAGGCACCAGACACCGGCTACCACGACGACCCCGAGCAGGGTACCGAGGACGCGGTGCAGGGCCCGCCTGAGGGTGAAGTCCCGCGCGGCGCCGGAGTGCAGCACGACGGCCGAGGAAAGCACGGCCCAATATGGGTGCCCGATCCCCACAAGTTGGGCGATCAGCACGGCGGCCCCGGCGGACAAGGCGTTGCGGCCGGCGGTGAGGCGAGCCGGGGAGTGCCGGTCGAGGGCGTGCCGGAGCAGCCTGCGCGGCACCGGCCGCCCGACGTGGCTGTCTCGCGTCTCCGCGTATCCGGCGACGATTCCGGGAAAGTGGTCGGCCACCAACCGGTGGGCCAGTCTCGACTCGGTGTGCAGCAGTTCGTCGGCGAGCGCGCGGTGCCCGGCGGACGCGGCGTTGTGGGCTTGCGCAGCGTGGAGCACGCCCCAGGCCCGGTGGACGGCTCTGGTGGCGTGGTCGCGGGCGGTGAGCAGGGGCTCGTCGGACGGGCCGTCGGAGTGCGCGGGCAGCCTGGTGTAGGCGTCGACGGCGCTCCGGGCAGCAGCCACCGTGCTCCGCTCGGGGTGGCGCGGACGCACCGCCAGGTCGGTGAAGCTGAGCAAGCCGGTCAAGAGGGCCGAGCAGAGGGTGACAAGGACGATGTCCCATGCCTTGTCGGTGTGGCTGCCCAGGTAGGCGCCCAGGGCGCAGGCGAAGAAGGTGTTCAGTGGTCCGGGCCCTTGCTCCATCATGAAGGCGTAGTACAGGGCAACGGCAACCAAGGTGACAGTGGCCAGGGCCGGGGCCATCAGCCAGGGCAGGGGCGATATCAGTACGCCCAGCGCCATCGAGCCGGGCAGGACGCAGGCCACGGCCGAGAAGGTGCGGATTCGGGAGCGTAGTGGCTGGCCGGTGTTCCAGAGGGCGATCAGGGAGCCGAACAGAGCCATCGGGCCCACGTCCAAACCCGCGATCGCGGTGATCACCAGGATGGAGACGGCCATCACCAGCGACGTGCGCAGGGCCGTACGCCACTGCCCTGGAACCGGCGCCGGTGCGAAACGGAAAAAAGCGATGATGTGGGCGCGTGTCCCGTTGGTGGGGGCCGAGCCGGGCGGCATGGGGAGTGTTCTCCTTCGGATTGCTGTCGGGTGCCGGCCGCCCCAGGTACGAACGCGGGCGCCTCGCGGGTCAGGCGGCCGGCGGGCGCAGGAGCCCGGCGGCCCTGCTCAGGGCCTCGGCGTGCCGGGCGCGCTCGGGGTCGCCGCCCCGGTCCGCGGGCATGGATGCCATCAGGGCCAGCCGGTCCCGCCAGCTGTTGCCGGTCAGCAGCACGGCGACGGCGTTCATGCCGCGCACCGACTCGCCGACGCTGTCGGCGTGGCCGAGTGTGCGGATGCGGGCCAGTTCCAAGAGCAGGGCGGTGCGGGAGATCACGGTGTGCTCGGTGACGCCGGTCAGCCGCTCCTGCGGGTAGAGGGCGCAGACCTGTTCGGTCGTGAGCTGCGCGAGCAGCACCTTGCCGGCCGACGTGGCGTGCGCGGGGTGAGCGCGGCCGATCTCCAGGACCGCGCGCACCGGGTGGGGCGACTCCCGGCCATCGGTGATGATGACCTGGTCGCCGATCAGAGCGGCGGTGCTGATGGTCTCTCCGGTGGCGGTGGCCGCCGCGTCCAGGACCACCTGGAGGCGTGCCCTGAGCTCCGGGCCGTAGCCGGCGGGGCGGCCGAGGGTGACCAGTTCGGGGCCCGCCGAGTAGCCGCGGCCCGAGGCGTCGCGGGTGGCGAAGCCGCGGGCCTCCAGGGTGCTGAGCACGCGGTGAGCGGTGGAGCGGGCCACGCCCAGTTCCCTGGCCGCGTCGGTGACCGAGAGGGTGTCATGGGTGAGGAAGAGCCGCATCAGACGCAGTCCGGTGTCCAGTGACTCGATGACGTAGCTCTTGGTGCCGGTCACGGTGTCCTCTCGGTGGATTACGAGTGCCGGGTGCCGCTGGGTCCGTGGTGCGGCGTTCGGCACCCATCATCCCGGGCCGGTCACACGGCGGTGTAACCGCCGTCCACCACCAGCTCGGTGCCGGTGACGAAGCGCGACTCGTCCGAGGCCAGGTAGAGGACGCCGTAGGCGATGTCCGCAGGGGTTCCGCGATGGCCGACCGGGGTGCTGTCCAGCATCCGCTGGGCGTAGGCGGCGGCCTCGGGCGACGGGTCGGCGGAGAGCGACTTGCTGAGTTCGGTCTCGATCGAGCCGGGGTGCACCGAGTTCACCCGGATGTTCGACTTGGCGTAGGTGGCGGCGTCCGCCTTGGTCATCAGCCGGACCGCGCCCTTGGCCGCGTGGTAAAGCGGGATACGGGCACCGCCGACCAGTCCGTAGATCGACGACATGTTGATGATGCTGCCGCCGTCCTGCTCCAGCATGTGCCGTACGGCGTGCTTGGTGCACAGCCAGACGCCCTTGACGTCGACGGCGAAGAGGAGGTCGAACTCCTTCTCCTCCACCTCGTGGGACGGCTTGATCGGGCCGGGCACACCGGCATTGTTGACCAGGATGTCGATCCGGCCATAGGTGGCGGCAATGTCGTCGAACGCGGCGCGCACCGACGTCTCGTCGGTGACGTCGACCCGGCGGTAACCGGCGGGGCCGCCCTCGGCGGACGTGGGAACGCCGTCGGCGGGGGCGAGGTCGGCCACCACCACGGTGGCGCCTTCCGCGGTGAGGACCTTGCCGATCTCGGCGCCGATGCCGCGCGCCCCGCCGGTGATGACGGCGATCTTGCCCTCTACGCGTCCGTTTGCCATGGCCGTGTGCTCCTTCACTGTGCTTCTGGGCCTCGCACCCACCTCACTATTGTCCTTCTCTGCGGGACAGTTGTACGCGAGGGCTTCCATGAGGCCGGAATCGAACTCCTCGTCAACAACCTTACACCTCGACAACATGGGCCTATCTGCACCGATGCCTGTCCCACTCAGCAGGACAGAAGTGTATTGACTGATAGTCCGCAAGAGGGTTCGATGCCAGCACCCGCGGACATCCCCGAGCCCCAGGAGCAACGTTGTCCACCCCCGAACCCTCCCCCCGCGTTCTCGTCGTCACCGGAGCCGCATCCGGTCTCGGGCGGGAGATCGCCGTCCAGGCCCTCGCCCAGGACTGGACCGTCGCCCTGCTGGACCGCGACGCGCGATCCGTTACCGCCGCCGCCGACGAACTGGGCGTTCTGGCCGTCGCCGCGGACGTCACCAGCCCGGCGGAACTCGGCACCGCGTTCGCGACCGTCGTCGAACGACTGGGCCCGCTCGACGGTCTGGTCAACAGCGCGGGGCTGACCCGGCCCGGCCCCTCCAGCACCCTGCCGGAGACGGACTGGCGGACCGTGGTCGATGTCGACCTCAGCGGCACCTTCTACGCCTGCCAGGCCGCCTTTCCGCACTTCGCCCGCGACGCCGCGATCGTGAACCTGGCGTCGATCGCCGCTGTCCGGGGCCTGCCCCAGCGCACTGCGTACTCCGCCGCGAAAGCCGGCGTGGTGGGCCTCACCCGGTCCCTGGCCGCCGAATGGGCGCCCCGCCGACTGCGGGTCAACGCCGTGGGCCCCTCCTGGGTCGACACCCCGCTGACCCGGCGGATGGCCGAGGAGGGCGCCATCGACCTGAAGGAGATGACCGACCGGGTGCCGCTGGGCCGGCTGGGCACCCCGCGGGACGTCGCCGAGGCCGTGCTGTTCCTCCTGGACCAGACCCGTGCGGGCTACATCACCGGACAGACGCTGTACGTGGACGGCGGATTCACCTGGGCCGGCTGACCTGGGTCGACAAGGCGCGGAAGTTTCTCATTGAACGGAATGGCTGTATCGCGGGCTGTGTGGCTGAGGCCACGCTCATCCCCATCGCATGCGCACCACACAGGAACTCTCTCCGCGAGCCGCGTTCGGAGGATTCATGTCCGCTCACTTCCCGTCCCCGACGGCCGCCCGCCACCCGGTCGGCCACACCCCCCGCCCGCAGGCCCAGCCCAGGAAGGCCGCGCTCGCCGCGTTCCTGGGCAGCATGCTCGAGTACTACGACTTCTTCATCTACGGGTCGGCCGCGGCCCTGGTCTTCCCGACGCTGTTCTTCCCCTCCGGGAACGCGACGGTCGGCACCGTCTCGGCCCTCGCCACCTTCGGCGTGGGCTACGCCGCGCGTCCCCTCGGCGGCATCGTCCTCGGCCACTTCGGCGACAAGGTGGGCCGCAAGAAGGTCATGGTGCTCACGCTGCTGCTGATGGGTGTCTCCAGCCTCGTCGTCGGCCTGCTGCCCACCTACGAGCAGGTGGGCATCGTCGCCCCGGTCCTGCTGGTGCTCGCGCGTCTTGGCCAGGGCGTCTCCGCGGGTGGTGAGGCGGCGGGCGCCAGCACCCTGGCCCTGGAGCACTCGCCCGAGGGACGCCGGGGCTTCTTCACCAGCTTCGCGATGTCCGGCACGATGGCCGGCATCCTGCTCGCCAACTTCGTGTTCATCCCGGTGGCGGCCCTGCCGGAGGCCCAGCTGATGTCCTGGGGCTGGCGGATGCCCTTCTGGCTGAGCATTGTCATGATCGTGCTGGCGTACCTCGTCCGCAGGCGTCTGGACGAAGCCCCGGTGTTCAAGGCGGAGGCGGCCGGGGAGGAGCCCCCGCCGCTGCCCCTGGTGCATCTCTTCCGCACCCAGTGGGCGGACGTCCTCAAGGTCATGTTCGCCTCGCTCTTCGCGGTGTTCCAGACCGTCTTCATGGTGTTCGGCCTGGCCTACGCCACCTCCGACGCGGTCGGTCTGGAGAGGTCGACCATGCTGTGGGTGTCGGTGGCCGCGAACGCGGTGGCGGTGGTGGCGGTGCCCGCATCGGCGGCACTCTCGGACCGCGTCGGCCGCCGGCCGGTGTGGATCACGGCCGCCCTGAGCTGCGCCGTCCTGGTCTGCGCGTACTTCTGGGCCGTGTCCACCGGCAGCCTGCCGTTGATCATCCTGGTGGCGGTGCTGCTCAACGGCGTCGCCTACTCGGGCATGAATGGCCTCTGGCCCGCGTACTTCTCCGAGCTTTTCGCCGCGCGGGTGCGCTACTCCGGGTTCGCCACCGGCAGCCAGTTCGGCTTCCTGCTCGCCGGGTTCGCCCCGGCCATCGGCTTCGCGATCATGGGGGACGGCGTCACCGGCTGGGTGCCGGTCGCGGCCTTCGCGGCAGTCTGCGGCGTGGTCTCGGCGATCGCCGTCCTGACAGCCCGCGAAACCCACAAGGTCCCCCTGGCCGAGCTGGGCAAGCCGCTGTCCCGCCGCTGAGCGGCTCGCACCTCTACTCACCCACGCTACTCACCCACGAAGGAAGGAACCGCCATGCCGGTCTACGCCGTCACCTACACCTACACCGACGACAGCGCCGGGCGCGACGAACACCGCCCCGCCCACAAGGAGTACCTGGCCGGACTCGGCGACCGGGGCGTCAACCTCTGCTCCGGGCCGTTCGGCTCCCAGGAGGATCCCGGCGCCCTGCTCCTGATCCGGGCCGGCAGCAAGGACGAGGCCGTCCGGTTCACCGAGGACGACCCCTTCCGACGACATGGGCTGGTCGGCGCCGTCGCCGCGCGGGAGTGGCTCCCCATGCTGGGACGGCTGGCTGCGGAGATCTAGACCCGGACTTCGTGGGTCACCGTTTCAGGTTTGTGGCCAGCGGGTTTGTCCGATGTCGGTGTCGAGGCGATCGAGGAGGTGGAGTTGAACGCCGCGGGTGATCTGGACGGTGGGCGGGTCGGTGATAGTGCCGATCCGCAGCGCGAGTTCGCCGAGGTGGTAGAAGATCAGGCGGCCGGTGGGGCGGATGCGGCGGTTGTCGGGGTAGAGGCCGGCCATGGTCTGCTCGGGGCCGAGGGCACGTCTGACCCGCCGCTCGATCAGGCAGAGCACCAGCAGGGCCAGGCAGATGATTTGGATCAGAGCGGCGACGCGTCGGTTGTGCTGGGCCACATCGATCCCGAACTCGCCAATCGGTCATCGTTCAGGAGGTCCGCCTCGATCCCGAAGACCTCCTCCACCGCCCAGCTGCGGGCCCAGTCCCCGACCCGCACCAATGACGCAGGCGCGGTCAGCCGCTTGGCCACCAGCACCTCGATCACCTGCCCGTGCGTCACATGCGCACTCGCGCCGCCGGGGCACACCTCATCGACGATCCCGGCCAGATCCAGCCGACGAGTGAACTCGGAAACGACAGGCAGAGCGCCCAGACGCTTCTCCACCACGGACGTCACCGCCACTTCAAAGCGCTGACGCTGCGACCGTGGCCGCGGGGACCGGGAAGTCTTCGACACACCCCACCCAACGCCACACCACCGGCCCGGGACACCCCAGGCCGGTCACACCATACGCATCACTGACCCGCGAAGTCCGGGTCCAGAGGCGTCCCGAGGCAGTCCTCCGCACGCTGGTGCGCACACACGAGGACGTGTGCCAGTCTGGAACGGAAGGTAACCGTACATGGCCAGGTCCAACGCCGGTGAGTCGGTGCTCAGCCGCGCGATGCGCGTCCTGCGGCTGTTCACGGCCGACTCGCCCGCACTCACCGTGTCGGAGATCGCCCGTCGGGCCGGCCTTCCCGTCGCGACGGCCCACCGCATCGTGGGCGAGCTGGTCGCTCTCGGAGCCCTCGACCGGGCCGAGGGCAAACAGGTGCGCATGGGCTACCAACTCTGGGAACTGGCGTCCCGCTCCTCCCGGGTCCTCGATCTGCGCGAGGTCGCGATGCCGTTCATGGAAGACCTTCAGGCGGTGGTACGGCACCACACGCAGATCGGTGTGCTGGAGGGCACCGACGTGCTCTACCTGGAACGGCTCTCCGCCCGTGGCGCGGTGCGGAACATCACCAGGATCGCGGGCCGACTGCCGATCCACGCGACCTCGGCCGGCCTGGTGCTCCTCGCCCACAGTTCGCTCGAACTGCAGGAGGAGGTCCTGTCGCAGCCGCTACGGCGGTACACGGCCCGGACGGTCACCGACCCGGTGCGGCTCCGCTCACTGCTGGCGCAGATCCGCCGCGAGGGATTCGTGGTCGCGGCCCAGATGATCAGCCAGGCGGGCACGGGCGTCGCCGCCCCCGTCCGGGACGCGGGCGGCGAGGTGGTGGCGGCGCTCTCCGTCGTCATCCCGGCCGCCGACCCGAACCCCCGCACCCTGGTGCCGGCGCTGCTCGCGGCCGGCCGCGGCATCTCCCGCGCCCTGGGCGCTCCCACCGCCGACGAGGACCTGCTGCGCAGCCACGGTCCCCGGCTGCCGGGCGACGCCTGACGACGCCTGACGACGCCTGACGACGCCTGACAACGATTCTCCCATTGAACGGAATGCATGTTGTGGACCACCGCGTCCAGGCTGCACGCTGGTCGCACCGATCGAAGGACCCCACACGGACCAGCGGCCGGGCCCGGAGCGGAAGTCCGCGATCCACGCCATACCGGCCCCCGCATCCGCCGCCGAGCCACCTGGCTCTCCTCATCGCCACTGACACGCCGTCAGCATTCTCGGTGCGTGCTTCACCCGCGTACCGCTCTCGCAAGGACGGGTAACCACCACATGACCACACAGACCACCCATGCCCGGACCCGGGTCGGCATCATCGGGGCCGGACCGGCCGGCCTCATGCTCTCGCACCTGCTGTCCCGAGCGGGGATCGACTCGACCGTCGTGGAGACGCGCAACCGCGCCACCATCGAGACCACCATCCGGGCCGGCATCCTCGAACAGGGCACCGTCGACCTCATGGTCGCCACGGGTGTCGGCGACCGCGTCCGCAAGGAGGGCAGCTGCCACGAGGGCATCGAACTCCGCTACGGCGGGGAGAGCCGGCGTATCGACTTCCCGTCGCTGACCGGCCGTTGCGTCTACCTCTACCCCCAACACGAAGTGCTCAAGGACCTGATCGCCGCACGGCTCGGCGACGGCGGCGACATCCGGTTCGGCGTCACCGACGTCGCTCTGCGGGACCTCACCACCGACCGTCCCGCCGTCACCTTCACGGACGCCGACGGCACAGCCGTCGAACTGCGCTGCGACCTGCTCGTCGGCTGCGACGGCTCCCAGGGCATCAGCAGGTTCGCCATCCCCGACACCCTGCGCACCGACTACTTTCGTGCCTATCCCTTCGGCTGGTTCGGCATCCTCACCGAGGCGCCCCCCAGCAGCGACGAGCTGATCTACGCGCGCTCCGACCGCGGCTTCGCCCTCATCAGCTCTCGCACGCCGACGGTGCAGCGGATGTACTTCCAGTGCGACCCCGGTGAGAGGGCCGAGCGCTGGAGCGACGAGCGGATCTGGGAGGAACTGCAGTCCCGGGTCGCCGGCAATGGGTTCGCGTTGAAGGAGGGTCCCGTTTTCCAGCGCGGCGTCGTCCCGATGCGCTCGTACGTGTGCGCCCCGATGCGGTACGGCCGCCTCTTCCTCGCCGGAGACGCCGCCCACACCGTCCCTGCGACCGGTGCGAAGGGACTCAACCTCGCGATCTCCGATGTGGCGGTGCTGTCGCAGGCGATGGAACGCTTCTTCCTCGACGGCGAGCCGAATCTCCTGGATAGCTACGGAACCACAGCCTCGGACCGTATCTGGCGCGCTCAGCACTTCTCCTGGTGGATGACCTCGATGCTGCATCGCGACGAGTCCGCCACCGACTTCGACGCCCGCCGCCAACTGGGCGAACTGGACACGGTCACCGGCTCCGAAGCCGGGCGCGCCTTCCTCGCCGAGGCGTACACCGGCTGGCCCACGGCCCTCACCAACCCCGGCGCAGCCGCGGCCGAGGCACTCCGGCTCACCGCGGGCCGTACCCCGTAGCGGCCCCGACCACCTGACCGAACCGAATCCAGAGCCGCGAAAGTTGAACATCATGAGTGACACGACCTACCAGTGCGACGTGCTCGTCATCGGATCCGGCGCCGCCGGGATCTCCGCCGCCCTCAAGGCCAAACAGCAGGGCCTCGACGTCCTGGTCGTCGACAAGGAGCCGTACCTGGGCGGCACCACCGCCGTCTCCGGCGGCTGGCTGTGGGTGCCCGGCAACAAGCAGGGCGTCGCCGAGGGCGACACCCGCGAGGAGGCCGAGACCTACATCAAGGCACTGGCCGGAGACTCCTACGACCCGGCCGCTGTGAAGACGTTCCTCGACCTGGTGCCGGAGGCGCTGGACTTCTTCGAGAACGACGCCGATGTCGAGTTCCACTATCCGGAGATGGCGCCCGACTACCAGATGGACACCCCCGGTGCCCGCAAGTCCGGCCGGGCGCTGACGGTGAAGAAGGCCAGCGGCCGGATGCTGAAGCGGGACCGGCTGCGGGTCCAGCCCTACCTGTACACGTACACCGTCTTCGGCTACATGCCGGAGATCGGCCCGGACATCGCCACGTTCATCAAGGCCAACCGCTCCCTCAAGGCGTTCCTCTACGTCGGGAATCGGTTGGTCAAGACGTGGGCGGAGCGCATCCTCTTCCGTCGCGCCTTCACCCGCACCAACGGCAACGCGCTGATGACCCGCATGCTGGCGAGCGCCGGCGCCATGGGCATCCCGATGTGGACCGGCACCAAGGTCACCGAGGTCCTCAAGGACGCCGACGGCGTGGTGAACGGCGCGCTGATCACCGGTGCGCGCTCCGGCACCGTTCGGGCCAGGCACGGCGTGGTCATCGCGGCCGGCGGCTTCTCCGGCAACACCGGGCTGCGTACCAAGGTGTTCGGGCACGACCCACGCGGGGACAACCACTTCACGCCCACCATCGGCCACCAGGGCGACAGCTACTTCCTGGCCGAGCAGCACGGCGGAGTGCTCGACACCCGGCCGCACCAGCCCGCGTCCTGGGGCCCGGTCACCGTCTGGAAGAACCTGCGCGGACAGGACCAGATCTTCCCCCACCTGCGCGCGTTCGGCCTGCCGGGCCTGATCGCGGTCAACCGCAGGGGCGAGCGGTTCGCCAACGAGTCGTACTCCTATCACGACTTCGGCGTCGAGATGATCAAAGAAAACGCGGCCGAGCGCGACACCTACGGCTGGATCATCGCGGACAAGAAGGCCATGCACACCTACGGCATCGGCTACGCCAAGCCCTGGCCACTGCCCACCTGGTACTACAGGAAGGTCGGTTACCTCGTCAAAGGCTCGTCCGTGGAAGACCTGGCCGCAAGGATCGACGTGCCGGCCGCCGGCCTCAGGCGCACCCTGGACGACTTCAACATCGACGCTGCCCTGGGCCGGGACCTGAGGTTCCAGCGCGGCTCGAACTGGTTCCACCACTTCAAGGGCGACATGGAGCACAAGCCCAACCCCAACCTCGCCCCCATCGAGAAGGCGCCGTACTACGCCGTCAAGATCCAGATGGGTGACCTGGGCACCTACGCGGGACTCGCGGTGAACGACCGCAGCGAAGTCGTCGACTCCGCCGGTGCGGCGGTCCCGGGCCTGTACGCCGTCGGCACGGCCGCCGTCAGCGTCTTCGGCGGCGGATACCCGGGCTACGGATCCAACATCGGTCCCGCGATGGTCTTCGGCTACCAGGTCGGCCGGGACATCGCCGTCCACGCCGCGGAGCGCGCGGGTGGACCGCAGAAGGCCGGAAGCCGGAGCGAAGGGCGCTGAGACACCATGGGCCGGGCCCGGCCGCGTCACGTCACCCTCGGGGATGCCCGGCCCTGTCCTCCCATGCCTGGCGGTTCGTCGGCCGTGCCGTGATCGATGTGTTCATGTACTGCCGCAACACGGCGTAGTCGTCGGCGAGTGTGCTGATCACCAACGTGTGGTCGTCCAGCCGCAGCGTCGCCGAGTCGGGGGGCGGCTACGCTGCGGCATGTCTGCGCTGGTGAGTGAGGGTCCACGACGAGCAGGGTGCCGATCGCCCGCGGCCCGACCGGCCATCCCCCTGTCACCGTCCGAGGGCATGGTGATGCGCCGCCTTCGGCACGACCCCGCCGCCCGGCCCAGCCGCATCGCCGCCGCGACCGGGCTGCAGCGCACCAATCTGTCCACCGTCCTGGGCGGACTGGAGCGCAAGGGTCTCATCGAGCGACGTGCCGACCCGGGCGACGGCCGCTGAGTGACGGTCCACACCACCGAGCGAGGCCGCACCGACTACGCCCTGGTCCGCCGGGAATAGGGCCGCGGCCGTCGCCGCCGCAGCCGGCCACGACACCGTCCGTCTCGATGCGGCCCTCGCCTGTTCGTAGCTGATCCACACCTCCGGCGCGTCGTCCAGCATGCGGTATCCCCATCGTTTGTCCCAGGTCACGGGCGGAAGACCCTTCGCGGCCGAGACCTTGCGCAGGTGCGCGAGCCCGGTGTGGACCTGCGCGCGGGTGCGTTCGGTGGCGGCCATCAGCTGGGTGATGCTCAAGCCGGCGGGACGGGCTTCCAGCGGGGCGCTGAGGATCGCTTCGGCGTGGACGTGAGCGGGGACACCCCGCCCCATCGCCTACTCACCCGAGCCTTTCAGTAGCTTCTCCAACTGCTCGTCGAGGTCGACTTCGCCGCGGGTGACGGCGTTCTCGATCCAGTCGGCCGCGGCGCGTACCCGCGAAAGTTCCCGCCCGATCGTCTCGCGTTCGCCGTCGTCGTAGTGCTCGCCGCGCAGGTTCGGCACGATCCGCCCGGCCGTGGCCACGAACTGGGCGCAGGCCGCGACCAGGTCCATGAACTGGGCGCTGTGTTTCATGCGCTGCAGCTGCGGGACGGCTTCCTCCTGTACGAACTGGGCCTGCTGCCGGAACCGGTCGAACTGAGCTTCATTAACAGCGTGCCGAGCCGTTTCGTCGGCCATGGCCTTGTTGGCTACTGCGGGACGGCGCAGGAAGTCGGTGGTCACTACGGCGGCGACCGCGTCGTCGATGGCCAGGTCGTGAATCGCTTCGACCTTCTCCTGGACGCTTTCCGGGGAGTCGACCTTCCAGCCCACCACGCGTTTGGCCCTGTCGTGCGTCCAGCGTGGCTGTCCGCCGCGCGGGGTGGGCGGGGGGGTGCTGACCGCCTCGAAACGCTCCTGCTCATCGGGGATGCCGGCAAGGATCTTGTGGATCGTGTGCGAGACGTCCGCCCGTCGGCGCTCGGTTGGCCAGCGCGAGGACACCCACCGGTAACTGCGGACCGTCGTGTAAGCCAGGCCTACGTCTTCGGCCAACATCCGGATGGCCTCGCTGACGGTGAACAGGTCGTCCTTTCCAGACGGGTTCACCCCCCATACGAACGCATCGGCTCGATCTCCAGGGCGGTATCCCCGAGACGCCGCTGGGCACTGCTCATTGCGGACACCCAGTCCCGCCCCAGCTTGGCCAGCTCGTCGTAACGGTTCCGGGTCACACTCCCGATCATCGTGGGCCCATCCCGACACCACCCCCACGGGCCGGGGTGCGGCATCCTGTCCATGCCGACAACTTGCCCTGGCAGCCCGTCACTTCGCACCATCCTGCGGCCGGAGCCCGTCGGAAAGGGTGTGCGGTCCTGGCGCGTGGAGCGGCCCCGTGGTCGTCGGACGCGCGCTCTCACGTCTCGCTCTGTCCCGTGCGCTGCCTGTGCCAGGCCCGTTTGCGGCAGCGGGGAGAGCAGTACCTTGCCGAGGCAGGACGTTCGAGGCCGACCTCCAGGGCGTTCCGCACTCCGGGCAGCTGGACATCACGCCCGCCTTGACCGCCCGTGTTCTCGCCCGCGCTCGTCGCATCTGACGCCAGTGCCGTGACCGGCACGCCGACGAACAGAACACCGCCGTCGGCATCAGCGGACCGCCGCATCCGCGGCAAAGCCGCGGCCCGGTGTCGTTGTCCGTGGCCACGACCAGCCGCAGCCGCGGCACCCCGTTCCTGGCCATGCGGCCACCGTACGAAGGTCGATCCTGCCGAGCAATCGTCTCGCGCGGTCCGAGAGAGCGACTTCTTCGCAGTTCAGGCTTCTGCCGCAGTTCCCACCCCGCTCTCGTTCTTACCGGGCTTGAAGGAACTCTCGTGCTCCACGCAGCCGTGTGCGCACGCGTCCCTGGGTGGCGCTGCTGTCGAGGCGGACGTCCAGGGCCCCGGGCATGGGGGTGTCGGCTCGGCGCCCGGCAGGCAGCCGGGTTGCGTCGAGTCCATCGCGTCGGGCGATGAGAACGCCGAGTTCGTGACGGCTGAGGGCGTCCGTTCCGGCAAGGTGGAACATGCCGGCCTGGTCGGACATGGCGAGTTCCCGCACAGCGGAGGCGAGGTCTTCGACATGCACCGGGCAGCGGATGTCGTCGGTAAACAGGACGCCATCGCGGGTGCCGGCAACCAGGGCGTGGACCATCCGCTCGTGCACGGATCTGCCGTGCCCGATGATCAACGAGGTGCGTGCGACCGCAGCGGTCGGCGCCAGCAGTCGCACAGCGGTCTCGGCGGTGGCTTTGGCCGCACCATAAGGGGTGAGGGGATCAGGCACGCAGGCCTCGTCGTAGTGGATCCGGGAACCGGAGAACACGGCGTCGCTGGAGACGTGGACCAGACGGCAACCGCGCTTCGCCGCGGCTGCCGCCACGCGGAACGAGCCGTCGGCGGTGACCGCCCAGTCGCTCCCTCCGCTCGTCGCGTTGATGACGGCAATGGGAGCAACCGCCGCCAGTACCTCATCGACCTGCCCGGGGGCGCGAAGGTCGAGTTGGTACCACGAGGCTCCAGGCATGCTGCCCGGGCGGGAACAGTACGTCGCGGCCGTCTCCCAGCCTGCAGCAGCCGCCTGACGCACAAGTTCCGTCCCCAGAAACCCGCTGCCGCCGATGATCAGGACCCTCATAGCGCCCAACGATAGGTCAGCCCGGTTCCGCCCAGGCAAGTCGCCCGGGCGCCCCAGCAAACTGGCTTGGTCGGCTTCTCCCAGGGCCGGCGGAGATCGGTGGCCAGCGGCCGGGCAAGGCGGAGCTGGATGTGGGCGACGACCAGGAGCCAGGTCCAGCGGTCCACTGCCTCAGGCGTACGGATCTTCGGTGTGGTCCAGCCGAGCGTCTGCTTTCCGAACCGGAAGGTGTGCTCCAGATGGTCTCCCGGATCGGTCTGGGAGCGATGGGCATGTCCCACGGCCTGACCGGCGTCGGCGCCGACGCCGACGCCGACGAGGCGAATCCATCCGCACCGTGCACCAGGCCATCGACCTCGGCGTCACCCTCCTCGACACCGCCGAGATCTACGGCCCCTACATCAATGAGACCCTTCTCGGCCAAGCCCTGAAGGGCCGCCGCGACCCAGTCGTCCTGGCGACCAAGTTCGGCCTGGTTTCCCACGCCGGGGACGGTGCGTGGACGCTGGACTCCAGCCCGGCCAACATCCGCACCACGCGCCACCTCGACCTCGTCGCCGACGCCCTGCGTTCCGCCGCCCGCCCCTGACACAACCGGGCCAAACCGAGTCGGCGGCGGTCGCGCTCACCATCAGCGGCCGCCGGGCTGCGACCGGGAGCGGGCAAATGGATGTGTCCGTTTCGCGTCGGCATCGCACGCATGGTCGCTACCCTGTGGGGCACGCGAAGTGATTCTTGATCACGACGTGGGTGACGGGGGCGTGGGGGGCCATGGTCGATCGTTCACTGGGGGACGCGGGTGCGGCTCGGGAGAGCCTCCCCGCCGAGTCCCGCGTCCTGTCGCCGACTTCGGTCTCTCTGTCCAAGGGCGGCAGGGCGATCCGCGGTATCGGGGAGAAGTTCGCGGCCAGTCCCGTCACGGGGACGGGGATCCTGTCGGTGCCGATCGCGACCAGCCCGGGGCGGTCCGGTTTCGGGCCGCGGTTGTCGCTGTCGTACGACTCGGGCTCGGGCAACGGGCCCTTCGGATTCGGCTGGCGCCTCTCGCTGCCCGCGATCACCCGCAAGACCGACCTGGGCCTGCCGCGGTACGAGGACGCGATGCCCCCCACGACCCGGGGGCAAGCGGGCGGACCACGTGGCGGCCGAGTGACGACGACGTCCTCCCCAAGCCCCTTCGTTACCGCTGGGCCGCAGGCATGCCGTCCACCCCGATACCGCCCCGCCCTCTCATGTCCCCACCCACGGCCGGCACTTCAGGACTGCGGACCACTCATGCGAACCGTTTCCCGAGAATTCGAAGGTCTGTCTCGACAGGTGGGCAGACAGAGAGGAATATCTGAAAGGTCGCCAATTCTGGCATTCTGGAGGCTTTCATGGTGGAAAGAGAGCCAGAGCAAGGCGAACGATCAGGGCGCGCGGTAGTCGGGCGCGCGGTGGATCCCGAGTGCCGTCGGCTGGTCGAACAGCTGCGCCGCCGCAGTCCCGACGCGTTCCCCACGGGCCTGGGTCCCGGAGAGGTGGGGCCGGACATCACGCTGGACGACGCGCAGGCTGCCGACCTGTACAGGGTCGCGTTCGCTGACGCGGCAGGTGGGGGCGCGGTCGTCTGGGTGGACGGTGAGGATGAGCTGCTGGTGCGCGCCGAGCAGCTGCGGACCGTACTGCGGGACGGATTCGTACTGGTCGGGATACCCGTCTACACCCAGCAGACCAAGGACGCGGAGGTCGTCGTGGCCTTCGCGGTGGGCCGCCCGGGTGCGCCGCTGGGCATGGTCGCCGCCACCGAGCCTGTTCCGCGCGGGCCCGCCGCGGTCGTCGAGCGCTGGGGCGAGCAACTGGTGGCCACCTCCTGGCGGGCGCTGGTGGATGTGGCGGCCGGTCTCGCCTCCGCCTCGGGCGTCGACGACGCGCACGATTCTCTGCTGCCGGCCGCGCTCGTGGTCTCCGCCAAGGAGTTCACGGTCACCGCGCAGGCGCCGCACACGTTTGACAGGGGGCGCCGGTGAGCTTCGAGGTGTCCGGGCTCGGACCGCTCCTTGACCTGGCGACGGCGATCGGACTCGTGCGCGCGGACGGGGAGTTCGACCCGCAATGGTTCTCCGATCCTGGTGCGCGTGTCGGCCGGATGCTGCGCGACCAGGGCCAGCGCGAGGCGCTGCTGCGCGCGGCGGACGAACTGCTGGCGCAGGGCGCACCGCCGCTCCGCGACGCCGCGGGCAGGCGCTGGATCCCGCTGATCGCCGAGGGAGGCGTGGCACTGCACGCGGTCCTGACGGCGGCCGCCGACGGGCCGGTCGAACTGGGCGTCGGTGCCCGCCTGACGGCGGCCGATCCGCGGGCCGAGGTCACCGCGTACGTTCCGCTGCTGAGCATCCCCGAGAACGGCCCGGTGACCGTGCCGATCGCCAGGGGCACCGGCCGGATCGCCGTGGACGCGACGGTCACCTTCGCGAGCGAGACACTGGACGGGATCAACCTGAGCGCCGAGGTCGCCACCGACGGGTCGGCGCCCGATTTGTCTGTGACGCTGCGCGGGCTGCGGCTGCCCGGCCAGGCCGAACCGGCCGACTTCGGCTTCGCCGGCGGGGAGGAGGCCCTGCAGACGGTGCTCGGTATCGTCCGGCAGTCCGTCGCCGAGGCGTCGGGTGAGCTCGCCGAGCTGCTCGCGCTGGCCGGGATCGGCGCGGACCCGGCCATCCCCGCGCTGCCGATCGCCGGACTGCTGACCGACGGTGTCGCGGCCTGGCGCGACTGGCTCGACGACCTGATCGCCGATCCGTCCGCCGTCGCCGCGTGGCTGGGCCACCTGGCCGCGCTCGCCGGTCACGGCGCCACGGTGGAAGCGGCCGCCGGCCCCGGTCTGCCGCACCGGGTGCGCTGGACTGTGGGCGGCGGCATCTCCGTGGCGGCGGTGGTACGGACGGCCCGGGACGCAGGGGGCGTCCCGGTGGTGGACCTCGGCTTGGAATGCGCGCTGGCGGCCACCGGCACGCCGCCGGGCGGCCTGGAAGTGGCCGCGACCCTCACCCGGGTCACGCTCGGCGGGACCCCTTCGGTGACGGGGCTGCCCGCTGCCTCGGTCACCGGGCGGATCGGGCCGTCCCCCGGCCCGGACGGCAGGGTTCCCCCCGCGGACCGGCTGGTCGACCAGGCCGTGAAGCTCGGCGCGCTACGGGCCGGGCTCACCCTCGGCGAGGACCGGCGCGCCGCGCTCGTATTGGCGGCGCTGGACGTGGAACTCGGCGAACACCGTTATCCCGTCCTCGACCTGACGAACACGCAGACACTCGCCGATGTCGCGGACACCGCGCTGCGGGACCTGGCCGGCGAGATCCTCGATCTGCTCGGTCCGGCCGGTACGGCGGTGCGGGTGCTGCTCGGGGTGACCCCGCCCCCCGGCCAGCCGTCCTGGCCCGTGCCCCTCACCCCCCTGCCCGATCTGCTCGCCGATCCGGTCGGGGCAGTCGTCGCCTACCACTCCGGCGTGCTGGAGGCCAACCGGGCCGGGTACGCCGCCCTCCTCGGTGCGCTGGGCGATCTGTTCAGTCTCTCCGGCGCGGCGGTCACCGGGATCGGCCAGGCCGAAGACCCGTGGCGGCTGCCCCTGGAAGAGGACGGCGCCCTGGTGTCAGTGGTCGCCTGGACCACTGACACCCACCTGACCCTCGGCCTGGCCGTCGATGCCCAGACCATCGACCTGGGTGGCGGCTGTCCCACGGTGACCCTCACCCTGGTCGCCCGGCTGGCCGAGGTGGCGTTCAACGGCACCGGCGGGCAGGCGCTGCCGGGCGTGTCGGTGGGCCTGGTCTTCGGCGCGCGCGGCGGGATTCCGGTGCGCATCGGGGATCCCACCGCGGCGATCGTGGTGGACCGGATCGGTGTCGAGGCGGGCTGGACGCCCGGCGACGGCCTCACGGGCGGACTGGTGGCGCCCGGGCTGCGCGGCGTGATCGACGGTGAGGAGGTCGCGCTCGCGCTGCCCAGGCTCACGCCGTCCGGCACGCTGGCCGGTGACGTCCCGTGGCGCGGCCTGGAACTGCTCAGCGGGCATCTCATGCGGCGCCTGGGCCATCCCTGGGCGGACGAACTGGTCCGGCTGCTCGGCTGGCTGCCTGCCGAGCGCGCGGTGACGGCCCGGCTCCCGGCCGAGTCCCTGGCCTACGACCCCGTCGGCGCGTTACGGGGCTGGATCGCCGAACTCGTCCGGGCCGGCCGGGTGGCCGACCTGGCCACGGCCCTCGCGCTCGTCCTCACCGGCCCGGCCGGACCCGGCCTGTCCTCCGGCGGGCTCCGCGGCCGCGGGGACGCCGCCGCGCCCCTGGCGGTCGCACTCACCCCCACCGCCGCGGCCCTGAAGGCCGAACTGCTGCTGTGGGCCGGCCACACCGCCGACGCCGCGGACATGCTCCGTCCGGGCGAACTCGACGGCCGCGCCGGGCCCGAACAGATCGCGGCGGCGCTGGCCGCCGCAGCCGCGGGCAGCGACGTGTTCGCCGACTTGCTCTCGGATCGCGGTGACACAGCCGCCGGGCTGGCCGCGCTCGTCGCGCGCTGGACGGACACCGACGGCCTGGTCCCCTCCACCGACGCGGCGCTCCCCCAGGGTTACGTCCACGACCTCCCCGGCGTGACCCACACGGACCTGCCCACGGCCGGCCTGCCTCCGGGGATCACACTCGACGCCGGGACGGTCGTGGTGTCCGGCCCGCTCGGCGTCGAATCCTGGCCGGGTGTCGCCGCGGACCACGTGACCGACCTGCGTGCCGCCGGGCTCGCCCCCGAGGCGTTCGACATCGGCCTGCTCGCCGAGGAAGACGGCCCGTGGCTGGTGCTGCTGCCGAGCCGGTCCGACGCGGTGACGGCACCGGGTGACGACGGTGCGGCCCGGCAGGCCGACCGGCTGGCCCGCGCCGTCGACGCGGTCAGCGCGCGCATCGCGGGCGCCGGGCCCGTCACGGTCATCGGGTACGGTGCCGCGGGCCACGCCGCGGCCGCTGTGGCGAGCCGTCCGGGCGTCACCCATCTGGTCACCATCGGCACCCCCCATGGGGGCATCAGCCTGGACGTCCTGGAGTCCCAGCCCGTGGCCGGGGCCCTGAACCTGCTCGCGGCGCTGCTGCCGCCCCTCGACGAGAACCGGCCGGAGCCGCCCGCCCTGACGCGCGCCCGCGGCCTGCTGGCACCACTGCTGCGCGCTTCGGAGTCCACCGCGCCGCTCGCCGATCTGACGTCCCCTTCGCCGCCGCCCGTCGTTCCGCCGGAAGTCGAGCTGCACTGCGTGCGTGGCCGGTGCGACGCGGCCTCCGTCATCGAGTCCATCAACGCCGTGGTCGCCGCGGGTCTTGAGGAATCGACCCCACTGCCGACGACGGGAGCCGGGCTCGGGATGGGGCTGGGTGTCGCGCTGGATCCGCCCGCCGTTCCCGGAGAGATCCACATCACGGCCGACCTCGCGCTGACCGGGGCAGCGCCGGGACTGCGGGCCCGGATCGGGATCGGGCGCACCGGCGGCTGGCTGGCGGGCGGGCCCGACCCCGCGCGGCCCGCCGGGGTGGCACGGCACCCGTCGCTGCGCCGGGCCACGATCGAGGTCGACCTGCCCGCCGCCGGTTCGGCCACCGCGAGGCTGGTGTTCCACGAGGCCTGCGCCCTCGGGCTGGCGAAGCGGCGCTGGGTCATCGGCTACGACGGCTCGGGGGATCCGCTGCTGCCCGAGGCGCTCATCCTGGCCGGTCGGCTGGCCGAGGCGATCGGACGGTCCACGGCCGAGCCGGTGCGCGCGCTCGCTGAACTCATGGACGCGCTGGGACTCATGACCGGCGCGGGGTTCTCGGTGGAGGGTCTGCGGCACCTGCTGGTCGATCCCGGCGGGCTGTTCGCAGGCGTCTCGGCCCCGCCGAACGCGGGCCGGGTGGCGACCGCGCTGGCCCGCCTGCTCGGCACCCCGCTCCCGTCGGCCGCTCAGCCGGCCCGGCTCGCCTTCGACTTGGACGGCGTCACATTCGAGGCCGATCTCGTGGCCAGGACCGTCCTCGCCCGGGCCGGGGCACTGGCCATCGACGCCGGCGCCGCCCTGGCCGGGGAGTTGGAGCTGCGCACCGACGGGACGCTGCGGGCCGAGCTGAGCGCCGCGCTCGGCCCCGGCGGCATGCCCGGCGGACGCCCCGTGCTGTTTCTGAACGTGACCGGTGCCGGCGCCGCGGAGGTACGGCTGGAATTCGAAGGAGCGGGCGCCGCTCAGCCGCAGTCCGTCATGCTTGCTCCGGTACCCGATCTGGCCGGACTCCACCGGACCATCGCGGCATTGGTGCCCGCACAGTTGCTCTGGGCGGGCGTCACGTTCCTGCGCTCGCTGGACCCTGGCGCGGTCGCCCTGGCCGATCCGGCCCTGCGGGTGCTCGGGCTGCTCACCGAGTCGGACGAGGTGACGGTCCCGTTCGGCCTGGTGACGGATCCCGGGCACTGGCTGACCCACCCGGCGATCCTCGGAAGCGCCGACCCCGCCAGAGCCGGAGCCGTACTGGACGCGCTCGCACCGCTGTTCGGCTTCCGCCAGCCCCGGCCGGGTACGCTCACCCTGCCGTACGGCCTGGAACTGACCGCGGAGAACCGGGACGGCCGGGCCACGGTCACGCTGCGCCTGACCGAACCGGTGGCCGGAGCGGGGCTGCGCGTGACCGGTTCCCTGGGGCTGGGGCTGAGCACGGCCACCCTTCCGGCCGGCCCCGTCGCGGAGCTGGTCCTCGCGCTGCCCGACGGCTCACCACTCGACTCGGCCGGACGGATCGCCCTCACTCTCGGCACCTCCGGCCTCGGGGCCCGGCTGGTCATGCCGGGCAGGGGCATCGATCTCGCGCTGCTGCCCGACGGCCCCGGTCTGGCCGAACTGGGCACCGCGGCGGTGGCATACGCGCTGCCGCTGGTTCTCGACGCGGTCGCGGCACTCCCACCAGAGCACCCGGCGCGCCCGGTGGGGGACACCCTCGCGGCATTTGGCGACGCCACCGGGCTAAGGGTGAGCGGCCACTTCTCGGGCCCGCAGATTCAGGCGCTGGCCGCCAGCCCGGGTCCGGAGCTCGCCACACGGCTGGCCGGGAGCCTGCCGGCCGCGCTCGACGCGCTGGCCGGGCTGCTCACGCCCGCACTGCCCACCGGGTACTCGCTGGCCAGGCAAGGCACCGAGCTGGTCTTCACGGCCCCGGTCGGACAGATCCGGCTGACCGTCCCGGCAGGTGGCGTCCCGACCGGAGTCCAGGTCACCGGGGCCGTCACCGGGCTGCGACCGTTGACCGGGACGACACTCGGCGCGACGATCACCATCACCCCAGCGGGCCTGGCCGAAGCGGCCGTCACCTTCGCGGCCGACCCGGCCGCCGGGCTCGGCCTGGGGCCGATCACCCTCGCGCCGGTCGCGGAGATCGCCATCGGGCCCGCCTCGGACGCGCGCGTCGCGGTCGGACTCGCCGCGGACTCCACCCGCACGCTGAGTGGCGTCTTCCGGTTCGGGCCGCCTGCCGCGTTCGCCGTCGAGGCCACCGGCGGATCGCTCGCCGAGGTCGCGGCGGCCCTCCTGCTGCCCCCCGCGGTCGACCTGGCGCTGGCCACGGAGGAGGTCCATGATCTGCTCGGCCACGTCGTGCTCGGCGGGCCGACCATCGCCGAACTGCTGGAGGACGTCGTCCTGACCCACGAGGGCACGCTGGATCGCGGCGTTCTCGACCCGGACGAGCTCCTGGCCCGCCTGCTCCGACTGGCCTCCACCATCGCGGCGCACTCCCCCGCGCTGCCGGTCGATCCCCTGATCGTACGGCTGTCGCGCCGCGACCTGAGCGACTCCGACCAGGTCTTCGGGATCGCGGTCTCCCTTCCTCCGGGCGGGCGGTACACGCTGGCCGACGGAGACGTGACGCTCGACGTCGAAGTGGACGACACCTGGATCACCGGCGCGGACACCCCGGACGGACTGGTGGTCGAACTGCTCCGGGTCCAGGCCGGAAAACCGGACCCGTTCTTCGGGATCACCGTACGTGGCCTTGGCCTGCGGGTGAGCCGTACCCGTGGACCGCTCCTGGACACGTTCCTCGCCGTGGACTCGGTGGCGGTGCACACGCTGGTGACCGTGACGGCGCAGGACGGGGTCACCGACGCCGGAGGCCAGGTGGAACTGGCCGGCCTGCGGATCCCCCTCGGGTCGGCGACGGGCGGCAGCAACCCCGTCGCGGCCGGCGTCCTGCGCGACGCGGCCGACGGCGACCGGAAACCGGAGCCGAAGTTCAGCCCGGCCTTCGCGGTCCAGCGGCACGGCGCGGATCCGGCCGAGTTCGCGCTGCGCGCGGGCCCGGGCGACGGCCCGTGGTGGCTCCCCATCCAGCGCTCGTTCGGCCCCGTCTACATCGAGCAGGTCGGATTCGGGGTCACCCGTTCGGGCGAGCGGGTGATCGCCGCTCAGGTCATGGTGGACGGCCGGATCTCCCTGCTGGGCCTGGCGGTGTCGGTCGACGATCTCGCACTGGGCGCGCGCTGGCCTCAGTCCCCCGGCGACCCGCCCCTGTACGACCCGCAGTCCTGGGAGGTCGGACTGGCCGGGCTCGGCGTCGCCGCGGACACCGCCGGAGTGGTCGTCTCCGGCGGCCTGCGCAGAGCACCCGGCGCGCTCCCGGACTACCTCGGCATGATCAGCATCAGGTTCGGTGTCTATGGCATCTCCGCATACGGCGGTTACGGCGTGGTCACCGACCCGCAGGGCGAGTTCACCTCGCTGTTCGTCTTCGGCGCGCTGAACGCCCCGATCGGCGGCCCGCCCGCCTTCTTCGTCACCGGAATCGGCGCGGGCGTGGGCGTGAACCGGCAGATGCTGCTCCCCGCCGATGTGAACGACTTCCCCGCCCATCCCCTGCTGCGGGCCCTGGACGCCGGGGCACCGCCGGCCGACCCGGACACCGCCCTGGACGCCCTGCGGGCCTACTTCCCGCCGTCGCGCGGCACGTTCTGGTTCGCCGCCGGACTGTCCTTCACCTCGTTCACCCTGGTCGAGGGCATCGCGGTGGTCGGCGTCGTGATCGGCGACGGGCTGGACGTCAACCTGATCGGTCTGGCCCGCGCCGCACTGCCCAATCCGGACTTCCCACTGGTACAGCTCGAACTGGCGCTGGTGGCCCGCTTCTCCTCGCGCGAGGGCGTGCTGTGGGTGCAGGCCCAGCTGACCGACAACTCGTTCCTGCTCACCAGGGACTGCCGGCTGACCGGCGGGTTCGCGTACGTCATGTGGTTCTCCGGCGACAAGGCCGGCGAGTTCGTCCTCACGATGGGCGGTTACCACCCCTCGTTCCACCGCGACGGCTACCCCGTGGTGCCGCGGCTGGGTTTCGTGTGGACGGTCAGTTCGATCCTGGTGATCAAGGGGGAAAGCTACTTCGCGCTCACCTCCGAGGCGATCATGGCGGGGACCCGGTTCGAGGCCTCCCTGACGGCCGGGCCCCTGTGGGCGTATCTGCGGCTGGGCGCGGACGCGATCGTCTTCTTCGATCCGTTCAGGTTCCAGGTCACCGCGTACGCCGAGCTCGGGGCCGGCATCACGATCGATGTCGACCTGGGCTGGTTCGGTCACATCAGGATCACCATCGCCGTTCATCTGCACGCCGACGTCGAGCTGGAGGGGCCCGAGTTCCATGGGAAGGCCACCATCGACCTCGACGTGACCAGTGCCACGATCACGTTCGGCGACCCAAGCGACCGGTCCACGCCGAAGCTGGCCTGGCCCGACTTCGACACCAAATACCTGCGGCCCGGGAACGCCGAGGTGCTGACGGTTGTGCCGGGCAAGGGGACGCTGCCGCCGGGGACGGCCGGGGAGCCACCCACCGGGGGAACCCGGGACCCGTACCTGCTGCTCCCCGAGTTCGTCCTGACCGTCACCACGACCGCGGCCACCTCCGCGGTCGACGCGGGGGGCCCGGTGAGCCCGCCCTTCCCGGTCGTCCTCGCGATCGGGCCCATGCAGCTTCCCGCGGTCACCTCCACCCTGTCGGTCTCCGTCACCTCGTCCGCCGCAGTGGAATACGCGGGGACGCTGGCGCCCGCGCCGATCATCGGACAGTTCCCCAAGGGCGTGTGGGGGCCGCAGCCGCAGAGCGAGCCCAGGCCCGTACCCACCGGGGAGACCGTGGCGGCCGTCAACGGGGTGACCTTGACGGCGGAGGCCACCGTCTCCCCGGGCACTGTGGAGATCGACTACGCCCAGGTGGAGATCGGCCCGCGCCATCAGCTCCCCTTCCTGGCCGAGCGGGCCGCGGGTAAGGACCGTGCCCAGGACGTGGCAGCGGCGGCGGCGGCGGTGGAGCAGGCCCCGACAACGGCGGACGCGGTCCTGGAGACAGCGCGCGAGTGGCTGACCGGAGGCGTCCACGGCGTGCCCCTCACCCCACTCGCCGCGGCCGGTTTCGCCCAGGGCCGGGTGGCGCCGCCCCAACTCGTCCCGCTGGCCCATCGGATGCAGGCCGATCCGCTCCCCGCCGCGGAGGTTCCTCCGGGCTCGACACCCGAACCCCCGCCCGAAGTGGACACCACGGCACGGCCTCCCCGAGTCGAAGCCGTGCTGACGTCCTCCCTTCCGCTCCCGGCAACGCCGAGCGCCCGGACCACGGTCGGCGACGCGGGCGCGGGCCTCCCCCGCACGGTCCCGCCCCGGCCGGGCGACGTACAGGCCGGCCTCGACCCCCGCTACGCGGTACGCCTGGTGACGGCCGCTCCCTCGGCCGCCGCCGCAGGGGCGCGGCGTACCGCCGGGGCCGTGACGGGCACGGTGGTCGGCGCCGGGCGCGTGCCGGCCACCGGCCGTGCCGGATCCGGCGGCGAGATCCGCCGGCGGACGGGTCAGTTCCCGTGGCGGCGGCAGCGCATGGACACCTGGTCGCAAGCGCTGCACGACGCGGGCGCCGGTCTGCAGCCCGGCGAGGTCGTCGTGCTCACCGCGCCCGAGGCCCACTACGACATCAAGGACACCAGGCCCGCTCTGGTCGTCAGTGGCGACCTGCCGGTGCGGGTCGTCGCGCTGGACACCGTCGGGGCAGTCACTCTTGACGTCACGGCGCTGGACGGCACGGGAGCGGGCGCGACCGTACCTCTGCCGAAGCGGACCGAGCGGGTCGCCCTCATAGGCGGCGGCTCGCTGGACGGGGCCCCCGGATGGCACACGGGCACCCGGCTGGCCCAGGTCGGCGCCCGTACCCTGCTGGGGCCCGGCTGCGCGCTCACCTCGACCGCCGCGGCCACCCGGCGACCGGGCGGCCCCGCCGACACCGCGTTCGTCACCGCGGCGGCGGCCGTACACGGCTACTCGATCGTGACAACGCGGCTCCCGGCCGGCCTCACCGCGGTCGCCGTGGTACTGGAGGCCGCGTCCGGGATCGACGACGAACGAGCCGATGTGCTCGACCTCGGTCTGACGGGTGCACGCCGTACGGCCGAGCCGGTCAGGATCATCGTGGCCGGCAGCCGGTCCATCGCCGTCTACGGCATTCGGCCGAACGGGCGGCTGCCGGTCGAGGTGACCGTGGCCAGTGGCGAGCACCTCCACCTCGGCGGCGTTCTCGGCAGCCATGGCCCGGCGTCCGAACTCGCCGCCGCGCTGGCCGCCCGCGATCTCGCGGGCACCCTCGCCCGGCTGATCACCACGTCTCGGGGCACGGCCCGGGTGCGCTGGACTCCCCAGGAAGGTCGGTGACCATGCCCACTCCAGGAACGTTCGTGCTGCACAGCAAGGCCGTACCGGACCTGCCCGCCGGTCCGTACACCGTACGACTGACACAGACGATCACCGCGCCCGGCGCCTCCGCGCACACGCTGGAGCGTCATCTGGAAGTCACGGCGCCGCGCTTCACGCTCCCGCCCGACCAGGTACTTTCCACGTTTCCGCCCAACCAGGCCGAGGGGGCGTTCGGCTCCCGCCTGCCCCAGATCGTCCTCAAGCGGCGGACCCTGCCCTGGGAGCGCAGCGGTGACGTCCCCGGCCTCCCCTGGCTCGCCCTGGTCGTTCTCGCGGACGCCGAGTGCGAGTTCCGCACGGCCCGGCCGGTCACCGAATGCGTCACCCCCGGGGTGGTGCTCTCCGGAACCTCCGACGCCACCACCGGCAACTGCGTCGTGGTCACCGAGACGGTGGTCCGGAAGGTGTTCCCGGCCAAGGACGAGCTGCCGCTGCTCGCCCATGTACGCCAAGTGGACCTCTCGGACACCGAGCTGGCCCTCGGCGACGACGACGGCTGGCTCGCCGTCGTCCTGTCCAACCGGCTGCCGCAGCCGGGCGTACGGTACCGGGCCTGCCTGATCTCCCTGGAAGGGCAGCACGCGGTCCTTCCCGACTCGGCCGAGATCGAACCGAACCCGGCCGACGCGTTCCGTACCCCCTTCGTCTACGAGAACGCCGCCCTGTCCGCGGGAGAGCTGTCCCACCGGTACGGCTCCCGCGTCGACAGCGCCCGGCCGGGGGCGGACGGCCCGGCCGCGGTCTCGTCCGCGCGTTCGATGACCGTCACGGACGCCTGGTCGACGAGGGCGGCCACCAACCGCGCGACACGGCTGACGGCGCCGCCGACGAAGACCGCGCACCTGGTCGGCGCCATGCACACGGTCGATATGTCGATCATTGATCCACCCGCCCGGCAGTTCACCTTCCCCGTGCTGGCCCACTGGCAGTTCACCTGCACCGGCGCGGGCGACTTCCAGTCCCTCATGCAGGGCTTGGATGTCGGCATGCTGGGCACGCTGCCCGCGCAGCCGCCCAGCACCGGCAAACCCCCGCCACCTTCCACCCGTCCGGCCCCGGAGGTACTCGACACCGGACACGTCGCGCTCGGCCATGTCAGCCGCGCGGGCGAGGCCGGCACGATCTGGTACCGCGGCCCGCTCGTCCCGCGTCCGGTCGCCCGCGAACAACCAGACGCCGACGGCGGACTCCCGCTGCTGCACGCCAGCGACCAGGCCCGCCGGATCGGGCCGGACGGCCGGGAGAACCTCTCGCTGGCGGTCGCGTTCGAAATCGGACGGCTGCTCGCGCTCGCCGAGCCGAGCGTGGTCGCGGCCCTGCTGAACTGGCGCAAGGAAGGCTTCGAGCGGTTCCGCCGGGCCGTGCTGATCGACCGGGAACCCCTGCTGGGTTCGCTGGGCAAGGTCACCCCCAGGTTTGGCGCCCGAGCCGGACTGCAGGTCATCACAGGGCTCGGCGACCAGCAGGCCGCCCGGCTCGGCCCGGTCCGCCTTCCGGTCGACCCGGGACGGCCCGTCGAGGAGATCGACGACGCCGATCTCGTGGAACTGCTCGCCACCGGATTCGGACTGTCGCGGGACTTGGTCAAGACGCTCATCATGACCGGCCAGGCCGGCGACGGCGGGCTGACCGTGCCCGTCACCGATCAGCCGACCCGACTCGGGGCCCTCACCGAGGTGGCCGAGCGGGAGTTCGCCCCACTGCGCGACGCGGCCCTCGACACCGTCACTGAGCTGGCGCGGGACGCGCTGTCCGATCGCGCCATCACCGTCTGGCAGGAGGGCGCCGGATCATGAGAGCCGCGTACCTGAACACCCCGCTGCTGCTGGAAGCCACCGCGACCGCCGTCGGCGCCCACCGCGACGAGGCCGAGGCGACCCCGACCGGCGGCATCCTGCCGGACTCCGTACGCGGCTGGCTGGCCCGCCTCCGACTGCTGGAGGGAGTGCCCTTCGCCCACTTGGTGGCCGACAGCGCCCTGCTCCCTCCGGAGTCGATCCGCCTCTTCTACCTGGACCGGGAGTGGACCGACTCACTCGTGCAGGGCGGTCTGTCGGTGGGCACGGTGACCACCCTGGACCGCGAGGACGTCCAGGCCCTGCACGCCCCGATCCGCCGGGAGATCGACGCCGAGGAACGGAAGATCCGCGCCGTCGGCGGCGACCCGCCGGGAGCCGCCCCCGCCGAGACCATCACGGGATTCCTGCTCCGTTCACGAACCGTCTCCGGCTGGCCCGCCCTCCACGTACGCGGCTACCGGGAGGAAGTCGGCCCGGACGACGGCAGGACCGACGAGGACGACCCACGGCGCCTGCGGCTATTGCGCCTGGAACGGCTCGCCCCCGCGGTGCTGCTCTGCCTGTTCGACGGCATACCGGCCGTGGTGCACGTCGAGGAGCCCAGGCAGGGCATCCAGTTCGGCGTCGACCTGGTGCCCGGCGCCAGCGGCACGGCCGGGGCCACGATCCCGCTGCGCGACGTCACCACGGCCGAGCGGCTGGACCGGGTGGACCCGTCTCCGGCCGGCCTCCACCAGGTGTCCGTGCCGTTCCGCAAGGGAGCGCCCGGGGTGATCGGCGTGGCCGAGCTGGCCCGCCGGATCGCCGCGCAACCGGCGACCCACGTCGACGACTTCGAAGCGGCCGGCGTGCAGAGCGCCGAGTTCGCGATGGAGATGCTCCAATTCCCCTTCCGCCAGGTCTTCGGCGACCCCGAACTCGGCACCGCAGCCGGCGGCGGACCCGTCCCCTTCGCCACGCTCTTCCAGCCGACGATCGGCATCGGCACCATCCGCACCTGGACCCGCCCATGACCGACATCCCACTCGAGCGGATCGCCGAGGCCATGGTCACGCCCCGCTTCGCCGCGCTCGCCCGCGCCGGGCTCCGGCTCGACGCCGTGACCTCATGGGATCCCGCGCTGCCACGCGACGACCGGCTGCTGGTCCCGATCGACGTCCGGGCCCTGGCCGTCCCGGCCGGTTCGGGGGTGAGCGCCGTCCCCACCGCGGTCGTGGTGCCCGTGTCGCAGCCGGGCGATCCGGACGAGGCGGTGCTGCCGGTGCCCCCCGAGCCATTCGGGGACCCCGTCGAGCGAGCCCCGGGCGTGCACCTGCACTGGGCGATGCCTGACGGCCTCACCAAGGGCGACGCGGGCACCGCACGCGAGACATCCGCCCCGGCGGGCAATCCGACCGGCCTGCCACCGCTGCCCGACCGCTGGATCGTCGTACGACTGACGCACGGCACGGCCGACACCCGCTCATGGATCCTGGAGTCCGACCGCGGCCGAAGCACCGATCTGGCCGGATGGACCGACCCGGGACCGGCCGCGCCGGGCGACGGAGTGATCACGCAGGACCGGCTGACCGCGGTCGCGGGCGGGGACCCCGCCTGGGCCGCCACCTACGACGCCGTGATCAACCGGTTCGCCTTCCACGACGACCTCGACGGGGTACCCGCGGCGGCCTCGCTCTCCTACCTGGTGGCCGGCTGGTGGTCGGATCCGGCTCTCGACCCCCTCCACGACTGCACCTCCACCGGCGCGTACCACGAGCGCACGGCCTGGCTCGGCTGGCTCGCGCCCGAGCCGGCCGCGCTGGCCGAATCCGCAGCGGAGCGCACGGCCCAGCGGGACCGCCGCGCGACCGTGGGACTGCACTCGCCGCCCATCGCCAAGACCGGCCGGACCGCCGCCGACGGCACCGAGATCACCCTGGCGCCCGAGACACTCCTGGACGAGACGGCCGAACAGGTCACCGCCCGCGGCCCGGCCATGCCACGCCAGACCCTGCTGCACGGCTCGTTGCTCGGCCTGGCCTTGAGCACGGGGCCCGACCTCGCGCCCGATCCGCACGCCGTCCAGGTCGCCCTCGGCCCGTCGTCGTTCAGCGCGCTCGGCGCCCTGCTCGCGGACGGCGACGGGGAACAGCGCGTCTCCACCGAGCGCGCGCTCGCGGCCTTCGCCTCGGGCCTGCTGGAAACCATCGACACCCCGGGCGGGCTGGCCGCGGTCGACGAGGACCGGCACGCGGGCGGCTTCACCGCACTGTCCGGCGGGTCGCGCGCCCGGCCCGACCGGATCGCCGAAGGCGACATCATGGCGGGCGACCGGCCCGGACCCATGCCGTCGGTCAAGACCCCACCGGACGCGGGCGGGCCCACCGCGCGCGCCGAGCGATCGCTCAGGTCCAGGCTGGTTCCCCGCTCGTCGCACTCCGTCCTGGCCGACTCCCTGTCCCGCCGCTTCCCCGCCTCCCGCACCGCGGCCCCGCGCACCTACCGAGACGTCGCCGTGCCGGCCCCGCGCTCGTTCGTGCCGAACGACCCGGCGCTGGTGCTGCGCGGGGCGGCCCGCTCCCCGCGGCACGGCGGCGACGGGTCGTTCACCCACGAGGGACTGCTCGCCTGCCGGCTGCCCAGCCAGGTCGTCAGCGGCCTGTACGGCCTGCTCGGCGTCGGCAGGCTGCCGACGGGACTGCGGTCGGTGGGGTCGGGCGCGGTGCCGGCGGAGGTCGACGCGCTGCTCCGTGAAGTGGTGCTGACCGATCCCTACCGCTGGCGGGAGATCACCGAGTGGGCCACCACTACCGCCCAGGCCGACGAAGGCCCGGTGGGCGCGCGCGTCCGGGCCGAGCTGGCGCTGCGGCATGTGCGACCCACGTCCCGCGGACTGCGGCCCGAGGTGGACGACCACGTCGCCGACGTGCTGCGACGGGCCTCGCTCCAAGAGGGCGACGACGTCTCCCCGGTGGGGGTGACACGCTGGGCCCAGCCGTGGGTGCCCCTGTGGTGCGACTGGGAACTCGAACTACGGGTCGACGACCGCCTCGACCGGTGGCAGCTCGGCCCCATCGACCTCGAGAGCGCCCACCCCGACCCGGTCGCTCCCTCCTCGTCCCGAGTGCTCCGCGGCCGCACCTTGCTGGCCTCCGCCACGGCCAAGGCTCTGGCCGGCCGGATACGGCGGTGGCTGTCCGAGGAGGACGCGCGCGAGCAATCCGGCCACAACCAGGTGGGCGAGGAACACGAAGAGGCGCTCGCCGCGGCGGCGGCCGCCGCCGACGGGGCGGACCTGCTCACCGGCTCACTGTCCGGCATACGGGAGACCTTGCTGGGACTCGACCCGCACGACGCGGCCCGGGTCCGGATCGCGGCGGACGGCACTCCCCTCGGCAAGCCGCTCGCACGGGAGCTGCCGTTGCTCCTCGCCGGCGGCGCGGCCACGCTTGTCCGGCTGCGCGTCGTGGACGCGTTCGGCCGGTGGCTGGACATCCCCGCGGAACGGCTGGCCGCCGCCGAGATCGCCACCGCCAACCGGCACCCGGCCGGACCGCCCTCGCTCACCGTGCCGCCACGCCTCCAGCGGCCCGGCCGGCTCGCCTTCCGGTTCGTCGATCCCCAGGTCCCGGACGGCGACCCCGACGTGGAAGCCCGGGTCGACCAGCAACACCCCGACCAGGCGGTCAGCCCGGTGGCCGGCTGGCTGCTGCCCGACCACGTCGACGAGGCAATGGAGTTCTTCGATCCCTCGGGCGCCCCGCTCGGCCAGCTCCGCCACGACGAGCTGACCGGCGCCGTGGTCTGGGAGAGCGCCCCTGGACTGCCGGGACCCGCGGGCGGCCCACCCGATCCGGGAGCCGATCCCGGCGCCAGGCACGTCACCCGGCTGGCCGCCGGACTGGTCGAGGCGGACGCGCGGGCCCGCCGCGACCCGAGCGGCCAGGGGGCCGACAGCGCACTCTCGGCCCTCCTGCGGGCGATCGACACCACCCTGTGGACGGTCGACCCACTCGGATCGGTCGGCACCGGGGCGGTGGCGGGGCTCGTGGGCCGCCCGATCGCGGTGGTCCGCGCCACACTGCGCCTGGACGTACTGGACGACCTCGACGCGCTCGTTCACGGACCGGAACCGTCGCGGGAGGCCCGAGCCCGGGCGTACGCCGAGCTCGCCGCCCGAGCCGTCGCGGTCCGCCTCGGCGAGCTGACCCGCACCGACGACGGCCTGCTCGGGTACGTCCTCGACGACGACTACAGCCAGATCCGGCTGGTCGCGTCCGAAGTCAGGACCCAGGCCAGGGTGAGCGGACGGCTGCGCGGCCAACTGGCCGTCTTCGGCGCGGAATCCCGGCAGCCGCCCGCGGTCGTGCCCATCCGCCACCCGTACGTGGCCGGGCCCACCGATGTGGCGCTGCGCCCCGGGCACACGGCGCGGCTCACCCTGTTGCTGCATCCCGGCGGCAAGGTGCACGCCACCTGCGGCGTACTGCCACGCAAGGCGCTCGCGCTGGCCCGTGACTGGTTCCACCCCGCCCTCCTGCGGCTGTCGCCCTCGTTCCGGGTCGGCCCGGTGCTCGTCGACCCCACCGCCGTCCGGCTCCCGGCCATCACCGGGCTGGGCGACGGCCAGCAGTTCACCCGCCGGGACACCTCGCTGACCTGGCGCGATGACCCGATCGTGGCGGCAACCCAGACCGCCTACCTGCCCGACCTGCCCTCGACCGCACAGGAGGGCTGGATCCGCGTGCAGCAGCTCGACCCCCAGGAGGACACGCCATGACGGCCCCGGCCCGCGTTCCCTCCGGCGACCCCGTACGGGCCGCCCCGCCGGACCCCACAGCACCCCAGGCCGGGCAGTGGACCCAGGTCGGGCCGTCCGTGGTCGTCCGCGGCTCGGCCACCGGGCGGCCCCGGGTCACCGGGCGGTTCCGAGCCCTCGCGGTCAGCCCGGACGGCCTCCGGATCTACGCGGGCAGCGCCCTCGGCGGACTCTGGTACAGCGCGGACCAAGGTGACCACTGGATCGCTCTCGACCTGTACGCCTCGGTACGCGACGCCGACGGCCGTCCCCGATACGCGGACGCACTCACCGTGGGAGCCATCGCCGTGCAGTGGGACACCCCGGCCACCGACGTGGTCTATGTGGGGACCGGCGAACGGCCGCCGATCGGCCCGGGGGCGCAGACCGGGACCGTGCAAGGCGTCGGTGTCCGGGTCGCGACCGGGCCCGCCGCGGCGGTCGCGGCCACCGGAGCGGCCGCTGCCGACCCTTGGCGGCTGGAGACGATCGAGGACGCGGGCGTGGCCGTCCGGTCCCTGGCACTCGACCCCACGACACCCGGCGTCGTCTGGGCAGCCACCAGCCGCGGGCTCTACCGTCGGCGCGCGGGCGGCGGACGGTGGGAGGCGCGCGACACCGGGCTCGGCGATGGGGAGGTCTGCGACGTGGTGGCGTCCGGAGGCGCCCTCTACGCGGCCACACCGGACGGCCGACTCGCACGGACCACCGACGGAACCAACTGGCAGCAGATCGCGCTGCCCCAGGCCGCGAGCACCCCCATGACCCGGATCCGGCTGGCCGCGGGACCCCCGGCCGTCGTGTGGGTGCTCGGTGACGGGCCACGGCTGTGGCGGGTGGACGGCGCCGCCGCCGAGATCGTCACCGGTTTGCCGCCCCGCATGCTGGGAGGCGACGTCCTCGACGAAGACCCGTACGGTATGGCCCTGGCCGCGCACCCGGTGACCGCAGACCTCATCGTGGTCGGCGGCCAGGCGGAGGGTGGCCAGGCGGCCCTCTACAAGGGCGCCATCACCCGCGTCGGCGGTGGGCTCACCTTCGTCTCGCCCATTGAATGGATCGGCGACCGGATCCCGGTGGGCGTCCATGCACTCGCGTGGCTGTCCTCCGTGCCCCACCTGTGGGTGGCGGGCGACAGCGGGCTCTTCCGGTCCGTGACCGACGGGGCCGGAGGCAGCTTCACGGCGCGGAACACGGGCCTGGCCGCAGCCCGGGTCACGGCCCTCGGGCCGGCCGCCTCGGGGGACCTCCTGCTGGCCACCGCGCCGGGAACCGGCGTTCTGCGCCCGCTGGACCGCGAAACGTGGACGGTGGCACTGCCCGGCGCGCGGGGCGGTGTCGCGGCCGACCCGGACGGCGGCGCGCGAATGTACGCACAGGTCGGCAATGGCCGCTGGCAGCGGTCCACCGACGGCGGCCGCACCTGGAAGGAACTCCCCTATCTGACGCGAGCCGCCGCGGGCGCCACCGCCGCCCGGCAACGTGCTTGGCAGGACGCACACAGACAGGAGACCGACGCGGCCGCCGCGACCGGCCGGCTCGCGCTCTTCCTCGACGACGACAGTCCACGCGGCACCCAACTGGCTCTTGGCACCGACCGGATCTGGTACGCCGACGCGGCCGCCCTCCGCGCCGCGGAGAACACTGCGCTGTCCGGCTGGGTCACCCTTCCCACCGCGGCCGACCCCTTCGACCCGGCCCGGCAGGCGGCCCCGGACCGCCTCCTCGACCGGCTGGACGGCGCCGTCCTGGCCGCATATTGGGGGACGGCCGACCGGCTCTACGCGTTGACCAGGACCAGCGTCTACCTGTTCGACCGGGACCCCACGACCGGGACGTGGGCGCCCCAGGCCGACCACCTGTACGACCAGGCGGCCGTCCACCGCAACTGGAAGGGCAAGGTCCCCTCCGGGCAGATCCCCGACGGCCTGCCCCTTCAGACGCTCGCCGTACACGATGCCGGCACCGGGAAGGGCACCCTGTATGTGGGCACCGCCGGGCCGGGGAACGAGCGGCACCTGTGGTGGTTCGACGGAAGCGGCCGCTGGCTGCCCGCCGGATTCGAGCGTGACACGCCCGTTCACACGATCGCGGTGGACCCCGATCACCCCGAGACGGTGTACCTCGGCACCGACGCGGGAGTGTGGCGGGGCACTGGGGATTTCACCGGCAGCGACCCTGCCTGGCAGTGGGACCACTTCTCCACCGGCCTTCCCGAGGCTCCCTGCGTCGACCTCGCGCTGCGCAACGGGCTCCTGCGCGCGGCGCTCATCGGGCGCGGCGTGTGGGAGATCCCACTGGACGGCCGCGCACAGGGACCCCAGGTCTACCTCCGCGCCCACGCCCACGACGACAGGCTCACCGGGACACCGTCCGGCGGGCCCGCCGACCCGTTGACCGCGGCCGGCGGGCAGGCGCGGCTGGACGCCTCCCCCGACATCCGGATCTGGCGGACCCCCGCGGCACCACCGCCACAGCCGATGGCGACCGTCGCGAACCCGGTCGCGCTGCCGGTGGGTCCGGGATCGGCGACCCACGACATCTGGCTGCTGGAGTCCGCACTGGCCGCGGCCGGAGCCGAGCTGGATCCCGACGGAATCTGGGACCCGGCGATCGCTCCCGCACTGGCCGCCCGAGTGGCGGCCCTGGCGCCGGCACTTCCGGCGAACGCCACCGCGCAGCACGTTTGGGACCGGGTGGCCGCCGGCAACGCCATGCCGTACGACCTGGACCCTCCCGATCACGCCGACCTGGCCGCCTACCTGCGTGACGAGCCGGACCGCTGGCCCAAGGGGGCACCCGCGTCCTGCGCGACGGGAGACGGCCTCGCCCGCGTGCAGGTCGTCGTGCACAGCAGGCACTGGAACCCGATCGCGGCCGCACGGGTCTCGGTCGCGCTGCTCAGGACCAGGTGGCCGGCCAGCCGCGATCTCACCGGTGCCGCCCCGCTGCCCGCCGGATGGGCCGCCGCCCTGCTCGCCGACCGCGCCCTGGCGCCGGCCGCCCGCGGCGCCTGGCTGGCCGGCTCATCGTGGGAGTACGCCGACCGGGCCAACCAGTTCAGGCAGGCTCCCGCCACGATCGAACCGTCCTGTCCTCAGGTCGCGGTCTTCGACGTGTCACTCGCCGGGCCGCACTGGGACCGGCCCGGCTGGCTGCTGCTGGCCGTCGTCCTGGCCGACGACGACCCGATCGCCACCCAGGAGACCGACGTCGCCCGGCTGGTACGCACCGACCACCGAGTCGCCGCGCGGTCGGTGCGCAAGGCCCGCGTGCCGGAGCGGCCGATGATCCGCTATCCGGGCATGGACATCAGCCGCTATCCCCGCCGACAGGTCATGGACACCGCCTGGACCGACTCCAACATCATGTGGACCGGCCTGTATCTGGATTCCCCGACGTTCGCGCAGGGCACCGAGCAAGTGGTGGCACCCAACGTGCCCCAGGGCGAGGTACTCGGACAGATCAGCAACGGGCACAACCGAGCCGGCAACGCCCCGGCTCCGGGTGCACCGGACGCGTGGATGTCCGCCTGGGCGCAGATCACCCCCCACTTCGGGGTGCTGGTCATCTACTGGGGCCAGCAGGACCCGGCGAACGGCCACCACAACAACAACACCGGGCTGTGGGACGCGCAAGGCCCCTTCGACCTGCGCAACATCATGGGCGTCACCAATGCCGAGAACGCGGTGGCGCAGGCCCAGGCGGCGGGGGTGCCCGTCGGGAGCGTCATCTACCTCGACTACGAACGGTCCGCACCGGTCGTCGCCGATGGCATCACCTACACCCGCGCCTGGTTCCACCGGCTCGCCGAACTCGGATACCGGCCCGGCCTGTACGCACCGCGGACCGTATCCCCCACCCTGCGTCAGGAGTGCCCGGGGCTGCTGGTGTGGAACGTGCGCCTGCAACCCAACCCGCCGGGGAACCCGCCGCCACCGTTGCCGAACGCCTGGCAGGTCATCCGCAACCAGCTGGTCCTGGAGAGCGACCAGGCCGTCGGGCACCCGGCCGATCCCGATCCGCTGATCCGGCAGTGGGCCTTCGACACCCAGTTGCTCTTCCCACTGCTGAACAACCCGGTGGTCGGCTTCCCCGTGCAACCGTTCCGGCCGTTCCGGCCCGACCTCGATATCTCGGTCGTCGCGGATCCGTCCTTCCCGGAACGACGCAACCAGCCAGGCGAGATACGCGGCGGGCGGGTGGCCGTCACCCCGTCGAACCCGGCCATGGCCGCGATCCACGCGATCCGGCGCGGACGCCCTGTGCGGGTCACCTGGTCGGCCGGGCAGGCCGATGTACGCGATCCCGACCTGGTTCCGGCCGCCCTGCCGTACCAGTGGAACCCGTTCTCCCAGCCGGCCGCGGTGCGCACGGCGGCGGGCGCGGACCTGCTGATCGCCCTGGGCTTCGCGGCGGCCGAGGCCGAGCACGTGTGGCGCGTCCAGGTGCTGCGGCGCGCGCCCGGCGGCAGCACCTGGCAGCACCGTACGCTCGCGCAGGCCGGCTTCTCCATCGACCCGCTCCCCGGGGTGGCGTCGTCCACCCGATCCGACGCCTCTGTCGAGGTATTCGTGGTGGACGACACCACAGGTCGGCTGGCCGGCGCCCGCCGCGATCGCGACCGGCACACCTGGTCGGCGCTGACGCCCCTCACCACGCAGACCGGAGCATCGGCCACCACCGAGGTACGCCGGACCAATCGGCACACGGCGGTCAGCCGCGGAGCCGGCTTGCTCGACCTGTTCTGGGTAGGCGGGGACGGCCTGGTACGTACGACCGCATCACTACAACCCGGTCAGTGGGGCATTCCCCGGCAGATCGGCGCCCCCACGGTCCGCGCGCACCCGTTCACGAATCCGGCCGTGGTGAGCCGGGACGCGAACCACCTGGACGTACTGTTCATCGGGCGGGCCGACGGAACCCAGCCCTGGCTGCTGCAGCTCATCTCGTGGACGAGCAACGCGGACTGGTCCGCGGCCACCCAGGCTGTCGGCGGAGCCGCGACGGCGCTCGAACCCATGGGCGCCATCGCCGCCTGCAGCCGGACACCGACCGTGATCGACGCCTTCGCGGTCGCCGCCACCGGTGAGCTGTTGCGCACCTCGTTCGACCAGGGCACCGGCGTGTGGACCGCGCTGACCGCCATCGGCGGCCAGCCCGTGGTCGCCAACCTGCCATTACGCGTGGCCTCGGTCGACGGCGCCTGCTGCCAGGGCGCCAACGACATCGAAGTGATCGTCTCCGACCGCAGGGGCAACGTCTGGGCCACACACTGGAACACCGGGCTGGCCGCCTACACCCGTCTCGTCCCGATCGCCGGACTGGCCCTGGTCTGACCCTGCGCACCAGGCATCTCGCCGACGAACCACCCGCCCACGAGGGTTCGCATGCGCGCGGGACCGGTCAGTGCCTGTTTCCGATCCGGGGTGGCCCACCGCTCACGTTCAAGGTAAGCGTCTGGACGGCGTAGAGGGCTCCGACTCCCGTGGTGATGACGCTCGTTGAAAACGGTTCTGTCAGCGATCTCGTGAATGCCAAGGTGTTTTCGGCAGGATGATTCGGAGCCATCAGGGCGGCGTGATTGAGAGCCACTCCTCGACGCTCAAGCCTCCCGCCAGAGGTCGTGGCCGGCTTCTGGTCGCCACACACGTTGAGTTGAATGACCGTCAAAGCCGAGCGACTGTTCGTCGGGGGCCTCAGGGGCAACTGGGCGGACTGGTCGCTCTGGCGGAAATTCAATCGGACGCCATTACTTGATCTTGAGGCCGGTCCTAGGCTGATGGCATGGCGGCCAGGGGCGAGCGTTCAGGTCCAGATCCTCGAAGCGTGATGCGGTGGTCGCTGAGCCTGCATGTTGCTGTTGTGCTGTTGCTTTCCGCCTTCACAGTCGGCATCGTCGCAGCCGCGCTCTGGCTGCTTCTGGGTACGCCTCGGCTGCACGTAGCCGGACCACTCAAGCCCGGAGATATTTACGACGGCATCAAGATTGCATTGGCGATCGTTGCCGGAGCTGGCGGTGTGGTGGCTCTGGTCGTCGGCTACCGGCGCCAGCACCTCAATGAGGTGCGTGAGGAGCGTGAGCACGGCAGGTCCTTCACCGACCGGTTCGGGGCCGCAGCCGATCAGCTCGGGGCGGATCAACCAGCGGCCCGGATGGCGGGTGCGTATGCCATGGCCCGGCTCGCCGACGAGTGGCGCCAGGAGCGTCAGACCTGTATCGACGTGCTGTGCGGCTACCTGAGGATGCCCTATGCGCCCGATCCTCCGGCCGACGAGTCGGCCTTCGTCGCCTGGCAAGGCGAACGTGAGATACGCAAGACCGTCCTTCGGCTCATCGCCGCCCATCTGCGAGATGATTCCCCCGAATCCTGGCAGGGGTACGACCTCGACTTCACCGGAGCCGTCCTCGACGATGCGTCCTTCCGCGGCGCCCGCTTCACCGGCGCCGACATCATCTTCGTCAAGGCGCTCTTCGCTGGCCACGATCGAGAACAGGTAGTCTTCGACGAGGTCGAATTCGCCGACGGGAGTTGCGTCTACTTCCGCCTCGCCGAGTTCCGCAGCGGCTCCGTCCGCTTCGACCGGGCCGTCTTCAGTGGCGGCTGGGTCACCTTCGACAGTGCCCGTTTCACTGGCGCCCGTGTGAACTTCCGCGATGCCGCCTTCAGCGCCGGAGAGATCCGCTTCGAGGATGCGGAGTTCTCCGGCGGTCTCGTCGACTTCGCCGGCTCCAGCTTCACCGGCACCATCGTGGGCTTCGGTGAGCACCGCCTGCAGAGCCTCCACGTTACAGTCCCGCCCGCCCGCTTCACCGGCGGCACCGTTGATCTTTCCCGTACCGCGACGTTCACTCACCCCCCGCGCTTCGGCCTGCCAACAGCGCCCGAGGGGCTCCTGCTACCCCCCGGCACCAACATCTCCGAACTGCCCTGACAGCACCCAGGCGGCGCCCTTTCCCCGTCCCGAACTGTGGGTCGCTCAACAGAGTGAAGCAACAGGCGCTCGCCAGCTCTCCGGGCAAGAACGCTCGATCCGTGTTCACAAGATCACTAATGGCTCCCGAGCTCACCGCCTCGCTGGCTCTCATTCACCCCGCCGAAAACAGCCAAGGTCAGGGCCGCGCCAGGATGCGGGCTCGCAAGAGCGAGAAGGACGCGCGACCGTACATGCTTCTCTTGAGGAGCTTGACCCTGCAGACATGCCCTTCGACCACGCCCGAGCTGTATGCAAGGGTGAGTGCGGCGGTGACGGCGTCGAGGTCCTGGCGGAGGAAGCCGGCGAAGGACCGGATCGACGGCTGGCCGCATCGTTCGCCCTGCCGGATCCACTCGGTGAGGAGATGGCCGCGGCGGTTTCGGACCAGGTCGGTGAAGGCACGGGCGAGGTTGCATGCTTCCGTCACATCCGGGCAGGCCAGCCGGACGCGTTCCAGCTCAGCGACATGATCAAGCGAGAGCTTCTCGCGTGGCCGCATGATCCATCCGCTGATGGTGCGCGGGCTCGGGATCGGTGCGGGGGCCGGGACCGCGGTGCCTTCGCGCAGGGTTCGCACGTAGCGAGAGAGCGTCGAGTAGCCACCGGAGAACCCGCGTTCGCAGATCTGGTCGTACAACTCTCTGGCGTTGGTGTGGCCGGCGGCGAACTGCGTCTGGAGGTAGGGCTTGAAACGGTCGAGGGGCACATTCCTGCGATCGCGGGCTGAGGCGAGCAGAACGTCAAAGTCGGTGTCGCGGTAGCGGCGGACGGTTTTGCGGTCGAGGCCGAGGCGGCGGGCGATCTCACTGATCGGGTAGCCAGTCTCGATCATGTGGTTGATCACTTCGTGCCGGCGTCGGACCCGGTCCACGACCAGTGTGCTGGGCACAAGCTCCAAGGCGGGCTGCCGCGGCGGGGCCTGCTGTTGGTGTTCAGCGTATTTCCGCAGGCAGGCACGGTGATCATGGCAGACCCGTTCGACAGCAACCGACAGGTTGCGCAGCAGGTGCCAGCGATCAGCCACCTCAGTGGCGTCAGGGGCGGCCTCCTTGACTGCGCGGGTGTAGGCGCTGGCCCGGTCACGGCACACGACCTCGGCACCGGCATGGTCACGGAGCCATCCGGCCAGAGTCTCGGAACTCCGGTCCGGCAGGACGTCGACGAGCTGGTGGGTTTCGACGTCGACGAGGATCGTTCCGTAGCGACGGCCGCGGCGGAAAGCGAACTCGTCCACTCCGAGCACGCGCGGGGCCCGGTCCGGCACCGCCGGAGCGGTCAGGTGTCCGAGTAGCCGCATCCGCCCTGCGGGTACGGCGAGTTTCCGGCACAGCCGTGCTCCGGGCCTTCCGCCCAGGTCAGCCGCGACGGAGCGCAGCACGAAACGCAGGCTGGAGCTGGCTCGCTGATAGGGCTCGCTCACACCCGTCGATCTGCTCAACGAACGTCCTGCGGAGGCACGTTGGGGTATCGCAGAAGAACCGGCGCACGGTCAGACGGAGGAGCAAGGCTCTGCCGGCTATGGGCCGGTCGTCCAACTGCCGACCGTAGCGGCTGTGCACCCGACGTGACGGGATACCGCAGTCCGGGCACGTTCTCGATGAGCGTGTGCTGGACAGATGGACCAGCGTTCCGTTCGCGAGTGCCTCCACGCGCTCGACCCGTACACCAGTAGTCCCAGGAAAGAGCAAGCCCTCGGCCGATAAGTAGACGTCCCCCATGACCAAGGCATTCCCGTCGGCGCAGCCCTCTGACCGCGGCATTCACGAGATCGCTGACAGAACCTTGAAAACGGCCACCCGCTGCTCAGGGCTAACCCCACTCCTGCTCAATTGATCTCCCTACCCACCAAGTACCTGAACTGCGAGCGGACTCCACGGAGGAGGGGCCGCGCGGTGGTCGCCGCCTGTGCGGCCGGGCCGAGCGGTGAGATCAGAAACCGATGGTGGTCTCGAAGGAGTCGCGGGTCTGGGCGAGCTGACCAGCGGTCCGCGATAGCGGCGGGGTCGCCGGCGCCCGAGCCGGGGATGATGGGGAGGCCGATGGACAGGTGCCCCACGTAGACGCCTTCTCCGGCGAGGTCGTCGTGCAGGGAGCGGGCCCAGGAGCGCAGGCCGGACTGCGCAATGCCGGAGTTGGCCATCCCGGGAATGGGGGCGAGGGCAGTCGCCCCAGTGGTGAACAGCAGTGCGCCGTCACCGGCTTCGCGCATGCCCGGCAGGACGGCGGCGGCCGCGTTGAGGGCGCCACCGACAAGCATGTCGAACAGGGGCCGTACGGACTCCGGGGTGGTCTCTGCCGCGGAGGTGAACCCCATCGCCTTGAGGTCGGGTACCTCTCCGGCCGTGCTGGGGAAAGTGGGGGCCGGGCTGAAGGAGAGGATCCCGATCCGCCCAAATTCCTCGGCAGCCGCATCCAGCGCGCCGGTGAGCGCCTTGGCGTCGGTGACGTCGGCCGGGTAGGCACGGGCGGTGAGGCCCTCCTCGGAGAGGGATGCGGCGAGGGCCTCCAGCTTGGCCTGGTTGCGGGAGATCAGGGCGACCGAATGGCCGGCCGCGCCGAAGCGGCGGGCGATGGCGAGGCCCACTAGCAACACCGGCGAGAGCCACGACACCCCCAAGTTCGCCCCACCACACCCGTGTGCGGGATGGCCGGACAATGGCGCCGGTATCCGCGAGACCCTCGACCGGGTCGGCGACAAGTGGTCCGTGCTGGTGATCGGCATCCTCGCGGCCGGCCCCCTGCGGTACAGCACCCTGCGGGATCAGGTCCCCGGCATCTCCCAGCGGATGCTGACCCTCACCCTGCGCCATCTGGAACGCGACGGGCTGCTCACCAGGACCGTCTACCCTGCGGTTCCGCTGCGTGTGGAGTACGAGCTGACCCCGCTGGAAGAAGGTCTCCGCGAGACCTTCTCCGCGTTCGTGCGGTGAGCGACTGACCACAACGACGAGATCGAGGAATCCCGCCGACGCTACGACACCCGCTGAGGCGACTCCGGCGATGTCGGGCACGGCCTGGGACCTCGGGTGAGAGCAGTACGCGGCCACGATCCGCGGGCGAGCCGAACTCGACCGCCCGCCTGGTATGCCTACGTCAGACCACCGCAGGCTTCGGCTCGACCGTCTCCGCCGCGCCGCTCGGAGCCTCCCGGTTCTCCACCGCGCCGCTCGGAGTCTCACGCCGGAACACGTCCTTCAGGTAGAGCACCAGGGCGGCGCCGAGCACCCACAGCGGGAGGATCACCAAGGCGCGGGACAGACCGTCGTCCTGGAACCGGGACAGCCCCTGCATCGCGCGGACACCCACACCGACCGGCAGGATCTCGGACAGCGGGCGCAGCCAGGCCGGAAGGTAGGCCGCCGGCATGATCCCGCCGCTGCTGCTGTTGCCGAGGATCAGCAGGAGGATCGAGGCGAGGCTGACGCCCGCGGGGCCGAACAGCCGCAGCAGCACCATGGTCGTGGCGCCGACCGCGGCGCCCATCAGCGCGACGACGACGGCGAGGGGCAGGAAGGGACCGGGCAGCGCGCCGAAACCGGCACTTCCCGCGATGGTGGTGACCAGGATGCCGCCCACGATGCCGAACAGGGCCAGGCTGGCCATGCGCCAGCGGTATTGGAGCCGGGGTGCGAGCTGGTAGGTCGTCATGCCGAACAGGTATCCGGCCAGCACCAGGCCGAACGCCGCGTAGAACACGGAGAGACCCCGGGTGTCCCCCGCCGCCGCCGGGGCCACGTCCTCGACGGAGAGGTCATGGTGCTCCGCGTGCGCCACGGAGCCGAAAGCGGTGGTCACGGTCGCGGTGACGGCGGCTCCGTTGGCGCTGCCGTAGAGCAGGTTCCCCTTGCCGAGGTAGGCCGCGTACACGGACCTGTCCTGGACGGCCTGCCGGGCGGCGGCTTTGTCAGGGTAGGTCTCGAGGGTGAAGCCACCCGGAATGGCGCGGGCGAGGTCTTGGCGCAGGTGCGCCTGCTGCGTGCCGATCTCCGTCGTGCCCACACGGAGCTCATGAGGGCGCGGCGCGTGGAAGGCGGCGAGATAGACACTCACGAACACGGTACCGATCAGCAGGACGACCGCTACGGGGAGCAGGACGGCGCGTGGGGTTCCGGGGCGCGGAAGTGCATGGGCCACGTCCAGGGCGTGTTTGTGGGGCTGTCGGGTGGCGACTCGCTGGGGCATCGAAGCGTTTCCTAGAATAGAAGGCAACTGATAGTATTTGTACATCATAATCAGTTGCCTTACAAACGAGGTCCGCTCCATGAACCATCCCGACCGGCGCACCGGCTATGTCGCCTGGCAGATCGGCCAGATCATGGCGACCCGGATCGAGCGCACACTGCGCCCCTTCCAGCTGACCCTCGCCCAGAACAGCGCCCTGGCACAGGCCATCCTCGATCCGGGTGTCTCCAGTGCGACCGCCGCGCGCAGGGCGGCGATCACCCCGCAGTCCATGGGAACCGCGGTCAACGGGCTGGTCGAGCGGGGGCTCCTGGAGCGTCGGACCACCCCCGGCGACAGACGCACGCATCGACTGCACGCCACGGAGGCCGGCCTGCGGCTCGCAACGGAGGCAAGAAAAGCGGTGGACGCCACCCACGCCGAAGCTCTGCAGGCGCTGACGCCGACGGAGCAGGAGCAGGCCCACTCGCTGCTGCTGAAACTGTTGGCGTCGCTGAATCCCTCAGCTGTGGACGACAGCACGCCATGAGGAGTCCGCGGGCCGAGGCGACCGTCATCGGCCGGCCGCGCATCCTGACGCCGTACGGATGCGCACGGCAGGCGGCGGACACGATACGCCCGCCGTCGGGGAGATGCCGAGCCGCATGCTGGACGGCGAAGAGCCGGCCGCGGGTGTTGGCGGAGAAGACCCGGTCGAAGTTCTCCGGCGTGATCTCGTCGAGGCGGCCGAAGCGTTCGATCCCGGCGTTGCTCACCAGGATGTCCAGCTTGCCGTAGCGCTCGACGACCTGGTCGACGAGGCGTCCGACCTGCTCCGGGTCGGAGACGTCCGCCTGGAGCGATCACGTCGGTGCCGCTCTTCTCGAACTCCGCGACCAGTTGTTCGGCGCCTGCCGCGCTGCTGCGGTAGTTGATCGCGACCGTCGCTCCGTCCTGCGCGAGGCGCTCGGCGACGGCTTTGCCGATGCCACGACCGGCTCCGGTGACGAGGGCTACTTTGCCAGTGAGCTTCTCCATGAAGGTTCCACTCCGTCTGGTGTGGGGGGAATGCGCGGGGGGAGGGCGGAGCGGACGCCTGTGCGCCCGCTCCGTGGCGGCTCGAGGTGATACGGCCATATCTCGGCCGTACCGCCTCGGAACCGTTGGGGTCATTGCGCTGAACGGTCCGGATCGCGCTCCGGGTCCGGCGCGCGGCGACTACGCGCGGCGACTAGCCGAGGGTCGGGTAGTCCGTGTAGCCGCGCTCGTCGCCGCCGTAGAACGTCGCGGGGTCGGGCGTCGTGAACGGACCGCCCTGCTGGAGCCGGAGCGGGAGGTCCGGGTTGGAGATGAAGAGCGCGCCGAACGACACCGCATCGGTGGTGCCGTCCTCGACCAGGCTCAGCGCATCCAGGCCGGTGGGGTTCGGGTGGGTGAAGGGGTTCAGGATGAACGTGCCCTGCCACTGCTTGCGCAGCTGGAGGGTCAGCTCGCGGTCCGGGCCCTCCATGAGGTGGACGTAGGCCAGACCGAGGGGGGAGAGCGCCGTCAGCAGTTCGCCGTAGAGGCCCGACAGGTCGCTTTCGACGATGTCGTTGAAGGGGTTTCCGGGCGAGATGCGGAAGCCGACACGGTGGGAACCGATCGCGTCGGTCACCGCCTTGGCCACCTCCACGCCGAAGCGGATACGGCCCTGGGTCGTGCCGCCCCACTCGTCCGTACGGAGGTTGGCGTTGTCCGAGAGGAACTGCTGGATCAGGTAGCCGTTGGCGCCGTGGATCTCGACGCCGTCGAAGCCCGCGGCGATCGCGTTGCGGGCGGCGGAGACGAAGTCGGCGATCGTCTGCTCGATCTCGGCCGGCGTGAGTTCCTTCGGGGTGACGCAGGGCTGCAGGCCCTCGGCGGTGAAGACCTTGGTGTCCGCGGCCACCGCCGAGGGAGCCACGGAGCTCAGGCCGTCGGGCAGCAGGCTGGGGTGGCCGATGCGGCCGGTGTGCATGAGCTGGGCGAAGATCACGCCGCCCTGCTCGTGCACGGCGTCGGTCACCCGGCGCCAGGCCTCCACCTGGGCGGAGCTGTGCAGGCCGGGGGTGTTGGGGTAGCCCTGCCCCACCACGCTGGGCTGGATGCCCTCGGAGATGATCAGGCCCGCCGACGCGCGCTGGGAGTAATAGACCGCCGTCGCCTCGGTCGGCGTCTGGTCGGGGCCGTAGGCACGGCTGCGCGTCATCGGCGACATCACGATGCGGTTGTTCAGCGTCGCGCCGGCGAGGTTGAGCGGATCGAATGAGGTGGTCACAGAAACCTCCAGAATGTGGTCGACCAATCAATTCCGCACCACTATACATTGGCCGACCAAGGAAATCAGCTTGACGGGTACACCCACGCCCCTCCCCCGCCAGGCACGGATCGCCGGTAGGCCACCTGCCGACGGGGGCGCGGTCGTGAGATTCGCTTCGATCCGGGTCAGGACCCTGCACGGCCCGGCCCGCCGCGCGGCGCAAGAACCGCGGGGAATCGATCTTCGTGCCGTCGTCCAGGACCGCGAAGTGGGTGAGGCCGAGGTCGATTCCGACGCTGGAGTCGGGTGCGGTGTGGGGCAGGGTGGTGGCGTCGGAGTCGGGGTCGGTGGCGATGACGAAGCTGGCGAAGTACCGCCCCGAGGAGTCCTTGACGACGGTGACCGAGGACGGCACCGCCGGCAGCGGGCGCGACCACTTCACCCGCACCTCGCCGATCTTCGACAGGCGCAGCCGCCCCGTCTCGGTGATCTTCCAGCGGGCGTTCGCGGTGAACCGGATCGCCTGCCGGGAATCCTTCCGCGACCGGTACCGCGGCTCGCCCATGGGTGGGCCTTGGCGTTCGCCCTTGAGGGAGGCGAAGAAGTTGCCGTAGGCGGTGTCGGCGTCGCGCAGGGCCTGTTGCAGGACGACGGCACAGACCTCCCCCAGCCAGTACCGGTCCCGGTGGTGCCTGCCCCGTGTGATCAGGGAACGGGACAGGGTCTTGAAGGTCGGGTAGGGCTCCTTCGCCGCACGGGCGTCGCGGCGGGCGCGTACGGCGTCGTTGAACACGACCCGCGCGCACCCGAACGCCCTGGCCAGCGCACCCTGTTGACCGGGCTGCGGGTACAACCTGAAGGCGTACCGGAGCTGCATGCCGCTGACCGTAGGAATCCACCCCACACGATCGCTACGGGGAACATCCGTACGAGCCTTCGCCGTCTCCTGCGGGCGGCATTGTCCGGCTCCGCCGGAACGCCACCGCGACGCTTCGCGTCGCCGCTACGAGATTCGCTTCACCACCGACCTGAAGGCCGGTGCACTGCGAATGAATCCCGGTAGCGGGCCTCGTGCGGCACCCGGGATTCCACCGGTGCCGCAGAAGGACGTGCTTGCTATGCGGTGGTCGCCTTGGCGGCGAGGCGCGCGGTCTCCGCGTCGTCACGCCAGCCCGCGGTCGCGCCGCCGTCGACGCTGAAGTTCTGACCAGTCACCCAGGACGATTCGTCCGAGGCGAGGTAGAGAGCCATGAGAGCGACGTCCCGCCCCGTGCCGGCCCGCTGGATCAGCGCGTGACTGAGCTGGAACGCCTTGCCCTCCGCGTCAACGGCCTTGTCGGTCGCCGGGGTACTGATGAACCCGGGCGAGATGGAGTTCGCACGGATCCCGTAGGCCGCGCCCTCCGCCGCGAGCGCACGGGTCATGGCGATGACACCCCCCTTGGCCGCGGCGTGCGCGACCTGGCTGAGGGGCTGGATGCCCAGCAGAGCGGAGTACGAGCCGATGTTGATCAGAGAGCCGCCACCGTCCTGCAGCAGGGGCCATGCGACGTTGGTGGTGTGGAAGACCAGGTCGAGTTCGACGTTCATGACGTGCCGCCAGAGCGTGAAGTCCATCTTGTCGAACGGCGCGAACCCGAACCCGGCGGCGTTGTTGTACAGAACGTCGAGGCCGCCCATACTCGCGGCACCGTCACGCACCCAGGCCCCCGCCTCATCGGGATCCGTCAGGTTCACCGTGAAGCCTTGGACGTCATAGCCCTGCGAGCGCAGTTCCTCGGCGGTGCCTTCGGCTCCACCCGGCCTGAGGTCACAGCCGATGACGGTGGCTCCTTCGGCAGCGAAGATACGCTGGGCGATCTCGCCCTGACCGCCGCCCGTGCCCGTGATGAGAACACGCTTGCCAGCGAGCCGACCTGTCTTCTGTCCAGCCATGTTTGAGTGCTTCCCTCTCTTTATGGAGTGGTGACGCCGCACCGCCCTCGGCAACGCGGCGCACGGTGCCGCGGGTGTCGCGAGCACGGTGGTCAGGTAGTCGGCACTGATGACCTCAACTTAGACATGTGGTCGACCAACTAATCCCTTGCGACTATACATTGGTTGGCCAAGGAAACCATTCCGGGTTCGACGTCGGCCTGACTCAGGTCCAGGGCGGACAGCCGGTGGAGGGCAGCAAGGAGTGCCGCGACCGCCAAAGCGCGACATCAGTGGCGCCGCACAGGCATACAACCGAGCACCCTGGTGGCGGGCGGAAGCCTGGTATGAACCGGACCGGCCGGCACAGCACCCCTCCCCCGCCATCGGACCGGATCGCCGGTACGTCGCCTACCGGCGGGGGTGATCAACGACAGGCGCGCCAGGGGCGTCGGCCTCAAGGCCACCGCCGCGCCGGGGCGTCGGCCTCGAAGCCGCCGATCCGGCGTCAGGCGGTGGAGGTGCGACCGGTGGTGTCGGCGGCGCCGGCGGCGGGTGACGGAGTCGTGAGATTCGCTTCAATCCGGGTCAGCACCTGCATGGCCTGGCGGTACTCCTCCTCGGTGAAGCCGACCGCGGTGGCCTCTTCCAGGGCGCACCACGCCTGCCTGACCTGGTTACGCAGGGCCTGGCCCGCGCGGGTGGCGCTCACGACGACGGCCCGGCGGTCGTTCGGGGAGGGTTTGCGGGTGACGAAGCCGGACTGTTCCAGGCGCTGGAGCATCTTGGTGACGGTCGACGGGTCCAGGCCCAGCGTCTTGATCAGGTCCGCCTGGCGCTGCTCGCCGCGTTCCCACAGCTGCATCATCAGCAGTTCCTGGCCCGGATACAGGCCGGTGTCGCGCAGCAGACTGCCGGCCAGGATCCGGTGCACACGGGCCGCACGGAAGAGGGCCTCGCTCATCGGAGCGTTGGCGACGGTCGGTACCGTATCTTCCCTCTCCTCCATCGAATCGGATTTCCGCGGCATGGCTGTCGATCCTCCTGGCGGATAGGTCACGTCCCTGGCAGTCCAGCCAGGGAGTCATTTCACCCACCATTGTATTGGTCAGCCAATGGAATGCTCCGTACGACCGAGGACCTGCCGCAGAGGGCCTCGCCGTGAGCGGATGCCGCGGATCAGCGGTAGCCCGCGGTCCAGCCGCCTCGACGGAGATGTTCTGTCCCGTCACCCGGCTTGATTCGTCGGAGGCGAGGTACAGCGCGAGGGCGGCGATGTCGGGCCCGGTTCCGGGCCGCTGGATCAGGCACGTATCGGCGAGCCGTTGCCCCGCACGCAAGGTGGTTTCCATGGTGCTTCCTCCCTCGGGACATGCACTGATGAATGACTGCCAGAGGGTCGGGATCACGCCGTCCCAGCGGTGCGTCGCAGGTGTACCCACAACCGCTCCAGCAGCGACGGGGCGGCCGTGCGCCACGCCGCGATCTCCTCAGGGCTCAGCGTCGTCACCGGACCGGCACCGTGCGCCGCGAGGTGCACCCGGCAAGCGGCGTCCAGCAGCCACATGCGGGTCACGGCATGCCCGGGGGAGGTGCCCGTGGTGATGCCCCCGTTGCCGCGCAGGACGAGTGCGTCGGACTCACCGAGCGTGCGGGCCGCACGCTCGCCGCGCTCGGCGGAGCGCAGCAGGTGGGCATCGTCGTGCACCGGGATCGAGGCGCCCAGCCACGCGGCCTGGCCGTGCAGGGGAGAGATCCGGTCGGTGACGGCACCGGCGGCGAGGACGGCTTCGGGCTGGGCCCGCGCGATCGCGGTGACGTCGGGCCGCGCGCGGTACACCGCCAGGTGCCCCCAGGCTTCGGGCGGCGCCCCGGTGGGCAGGGTGTCGGCTGTCAGCGGGATCTCGACCAGCTCTCCCGGGACGACCAGGTCCAGCTCCTTCGGCGGAGTGATGAGCATGTACCCGTCGTGGCGCACCGACACATGCCCGAACGCCGTGACCAGCCCGAGGCCGGCCAGTACGTGTGCGGCCTCGACCAGCGCGGTGGCCACCGCGGCGGCACCGGCGGCTGAGGTCGTCCCCTCTGCCGTGTTCATGACCGGACGAGCCCGCCGTCGACGAAGAGCGTCTGACCGGTGACGAACGCGGCATCGTCGGAGACGAGGAACGACAACATGCCCGTGAGGTCCTCGGCCGCCCGCGGCGGCGGCGAGCTTGTCGAGGTCCTCGCCGGCCTTGACCAGGCGTTTGTCCCGGGCGGCCTGCTGCCCGGCCGCGACAGCGGTGGAGTGGACCAGGATCCGGCGCACGGTCAGGGCCGGGTCGTTTCTGCGGCGCCCGGACAAGGTGTGGGTGTCCTCCAGGACCCTGAAGCATGAGCACACCTGAGGCGATCACCGCCAGGAGCACGCCCGTCATCGCGAAGGCCTTCAAGGCGGTGACGGTTCGCGGAGTTGGTGCTCGCCGCGCTCATGCCATGGCGGGTCGGGCGGCGATACGGGTCACCGTGACCGCGACGGTGACCGGCTCCACGACGCCATGGGTGGCGAGGTGGGAGGTGGCAGCAGTCCGTACACGGTCGTGGACGTTCCTGGCGGTGTCCAGGACTCGGTGGCCCTCGGCCAGGACGCAGCGCACCTCGATGCGCCATCCCGAACCGTCCGGCGCCCGGTCGGCGCGGATGCCCGCCTCGGGCGGCATGCGGTGCGGCGCAGTGTCTGTCCGGGTGAGCGCGGCGGCCGCCGCGAGGCAGTGGGCCAGGCTGGGTTGCAGACCGGCCACGCCGGGAGCCGCTAGGGCTGCCTCAGCCGCGACGCTGAGGAGCGTGGTCGTGCCGGTGGCGATCATCACGTGCCCCTGCCGGTAGGGTCGCCGGGGCTCAGGGGTGGCCACGGCTCCAGAACGTCGACCATGGTGATGTCGACGGCCGTCACGGTCAGACCCAGGTCCCGTCCGGCCGAGTCGAGGACCGATCGGCGTACCTGATCAACCCGGTCGGGCAGCGGGCGGTCAAGGGCAGCGACCAGTTCCATGGTCACCCGCACGTCGGTGCCCTCGCCCGCGGGTACGAGCCGGCAGGTCGCGGCCCTCACACCGGGGACCATGTCCGCGGCCTGCCGCAATACCTTCGCGGCAGCGCTCTCGGCGATCCGTAGCTCCCGGTCCGGGTCGGCCAGGGGCAGCAGCCGTCCGAGCCGGATCTCAGCCCTGACGACGTTCATGACACGGTCGGCGAGCGCCTGCAGGCCGGGAGGGTCTTCCGCACGCAGCACCTGGGCGGCCGCGTTCACCGTGGCCAGTCCCTCGACCGCCTCACGGCAGTGAGGACAGGACACCGTGTGCGGGTCCGCGACCGGCGCAGCGTCCCGCGCCTGTTCCCAGACCCAGCTGAGCAGGCGGCCGCAGGGCAGAACCTCATCACCCGCGAACGGGGGCACGTCGGTGTCAATGGGGCTGGTGCGGGGCCCGTCGACATGGGGCGGTTCGGAAGGCCGGGCCTGCGGGTCGTCTAGCGCCATGGGCCCATCGCCTCCTGCAGGGATCGGCGTGCTCTGAACAGTCTGCCGCGCACCGTCTGCTCACTGGTCCGTGTCACGTAGGCGATCTCGTTGTAGGGCAGGCCCTGCAGTTCACGCAGGATCCAGCAGATCCGCTGGCCGTCGTCGAGCTCCGCGAGCGCGCGGGACAGGGCCTCGGTGGCCGCGTCCTGCTCGGCGGACCGGGCGGGCTGGCTCCTCGCGTCGCCCGTCGCGGGTTCGGCGACGGTGTCCAGGGGCAGGGGCGGCGGTCGGCGCCGCCGTCGCATGGTCAAGCAGCGGTTGATGGTGATCCGGTACATCCAGGTGCTGAACTCCGCACTGTGACGGTACTCCGGTAGACGCCGCCAGGCGCTGACGAAGGCGTCCTGCACGGCCTCCTCGGCGTCCTGGGGGTTGCCGAGCATGCCGCGGGCCAGGGCCAGGAGGGACCGGTTGTGCCGCTGGACGAGAACGGCGAAGGAGTCTTCGTCTCCCTCGGCCGCCCGCACGGCAAGCACTCCGTCCGGCAGGTCGCATCCCAGCTGTGGGGAAGCAGTGCGTTGAATCATGACGCTCTCGCAGGGGGCTCGGAAAGAGCGTGTACCCCCGCCACACCCGTGTGATACACATCACACGCCACGTCTGTGAGAGGTACGCCGCCCCGGGTGTCCAACCTCTTGAGAGACACCACGCAGGTGTCACACCGAGCCACTCGAGGCGACCGCCATGACGGACAACATCACCAGCGTCGGCGGGGGCAGCCGGCCCGACACAGGCGTGAGCGCGCTGAAGGGCCGTACCGGGGCCGGAGCACCGGCCGAGACACGGGGGAAGACCACCATCGCGGACGGCGTGGTGGCCAAGATCGCAGGCATGGCCACACGCGAGGTACCGGGCATCCACAGCATGGGAGCGGGGATGGCCCGCGCCTTCGGCGCCATGCGGGAACGCGTCCCCGGCGGAGGCGGAGGCGTCACGCGCGGGGTGAAGGTCGAGGTCGGCGAGCGCCAGGCCGCGGTGGACTTGGACGTCGTCGTCGAGTACGGCGTCTCCATCGTCGACGTCGCCGGCGCCGTACGCACCAACGTGATCAGCGCCCTGGAACGAATGACGGGACTGGAGGTCGTCGAAGTGAACATCGCCGTCGACGACGTGCACCTCCCCGACGAGGAGGAAGAGGCCGAACGGGACGAGGGCCGCGTGCGGTGACCGACCGCCGTGACCACGGCCATGCCCTGGGCATGAGCGGGTGATCACACGGACACTCACGTTCGCGAGACGGGTGAGTGGATGATGAACGCAGCGACGACGGGCCTCGCGGCCGGCATGGCTCTGGGCTTCGCCGGATACTTCGGCGGCTTCTGGGCATTCCTGCTGGTTCTGGCTCTGGGTGCGGTGGGACTGATCGTCGGCCTCGTCGTGCAGGGCGACCTCGACCTCCATGCGCGGAGGCAGCGGTGAGTACCCGGCCCGGTTCCCAACCCCCTGACGAAGGGGCCGGCCCGCCGGACCGATCCGCCGACCTGCCGCCGCCGGCCGAACGGGGCGCCACCGTCATCCCGGAAAGGGTGGTCGCCCGTATCGCCGCCAGGGCCGCACGCACAGCCCAGTCCCGGCGCGCCGCCATACCGCCCGACCGGAGCGGGCCGGCGGCACCCAGCGCCTCGGCAACCGTCCGTACCGGAACGGTGCGCCTGCACCTGGCCATGGACCTGCCCTACCCCACCGATATCCCCCACGTCTGCGAGCGGATCCAGCACGACGTCGCCGAACGGGTGACTCAGCTGACCGGCTTGGAGGTGGGAGAGGTCACCCTCACCGTCCGGCGGCTGCTGACCGCCGCCGACGCGAGCCGAGGACGGGTCCGATGAGGCGCCACGCGGCCCGGGCCGCCGGGCACGCCGCGCAGAAAGGAGGACCGGAATGACACCCGACCCGGACCCTCCCGCACGCAGCTCCACGCCATCCGCGCGCCGAGCCACCGTGCCGATGACCAAGGAGCTTGAGGAGCCGGAGGAGCCGAGAGAGCCGACGGAGCCCGGTCCACCCGAACACGACGCGCCCCTTCCGCCGGACTTGACGGCGGGCGAGCACGACAGAGGGCACCGCACCCACCGCCCGTGGTCCGCGCGCCGTATTCCGGCCGCGCTGGTCGCCTCGGTGATTCTCGTGGCGGCGGTCGCGGCGCTGTTCGACGTCGTCGCCGTGCGGGCAGGACGCCCTGCGGCAGCCTGGCGACGGCACCTGGCCGACGAATTGGCCACCCGCCCCTTGGACGACGTGTGGGTGCTCACGGGGGCCGCCGTGGCCGCTGCGCTCGGCATCTGGTTGATCGTCCTGGCCCTCACCCCCGGCCTACGCCACTGGCTGCCCCTGCGCTCCCCCGCACCAGGGCTGCGGGCCTCCCTGGACCGCGACGGCGCCGCCGACCTGCTGCGCGACGCCGCCATGCGGGTCCCGGGAGTCAGCACGGCTCGCGTCCGAGTGCGCCGCCACCGCGTCAAGGCCCGCGCGGACGTCCGCTTCCGCGACCCCCAGCAGGTGAAGGACGACCTCACCGCCGTCCTCGACGAGGAGCGCGATCAGCTCGCCCTCGCCCGCCCTCCCCGCATCGTCGTACGAGTGCGGCAACGCACCGACTGAGCGAAACCCCCACACCGGAGCCCACACCATGACGCCGCGAACTGTACTCAACCGCAGTCTGCTGGCCCTCGCCGGACTGGTACTGCTCGGCGGCGGTCTGCTGATTCTCTTCGCCGGACTCGACGTCTACCGGCGACACGATCTGGTCCCGCCCGTCGGCTGGCCCCTGACCACCCCGCACGACGTCCTTCTCGGCTCCGCCGACCGGGCCCGCTGGAGCGGTCAGGGCTGGTGGTGGTGGCCCGCGGTCATCACCGCCCTCACCCTCGTCGCCCTGCTCGCTCTGTGGTGGCTGCTCGCACAACTGCACCGACGCCACCCCGGAGCACTGCCCGTCGGCGGCACACCCCCGCAGGGAGGCGTCGAACTGCGCGACCACGCGCTCAGCGACGCGATCGCCGCCGAAGCCGGTGCCCAGCCGGGCGTTGAGCATGCAACCGTGCACATCACCGGCCGGCCTGTCCACCCCCGCACCCACATCACGCTCGCTCTCACCCCCCAGGGTGCACCCGGCGCCGCCCTCGACGCCCTGGACGAAGGCCCGCTCCGTACCGCTCGTCGGTCCACCGGCTCCCCCGACATGCACACCGACGTCCGCCTACAGGTCGCCCACCACAAACCGCACCGCGCACAGTAAGGGGGGACACCGACGGCCTGCCTCAGCAGCGGATCCCGCTTGCAAGCACGAGGTGCTCCCAGTTGCCGGGCCCCGCGGGCAGGCGCACGGTGAACAGAGATGCGTCGGTCCTGGACGGGCCGCGTTTCCCAGCGTCTTCGAGAGGACGGCGATTCCGATGGCCAAGGGCAATGCGAAGGTGCATCAGATCAGGGGCAAGATGAAGGAGACTCTCGGCAAGGCCCTGGGGGACTCATCGATGCAGCAGGCTGGACGTGGGGAACAGTTGCGTGCCAAGGCACATGAGATGACGGAAAGGGCGGCGGGCCACCTCCGTAAGCGGAACGGGCACTGATCGAGGACGTACGGCTGGTCCGCGTCTTCGGGGGCTCGTGTCGTCAACGTCGATATCGCGCCGGACGCGGGTGATCGCGCAGTGGTTCAAGCGCCGCGCCCGCGCCCGTCCGATGGCTTCTCCAACCGGTCGCTCACTCCGGCCAGAAGACGAGGTCCAAGCGTCCGGGAACGCCAGCCGACCAACTCTTGGGGCAGGTCGCACCGAGGGGAATCGCTCCGCTCGGGCCGCGTCAGCCCTCGTCCTCGTCGTCCTCCTCAGCGTACTCGTCCTCTGGCCCTTCTTCGTCGTACTCCTCTTCTTCCTCTTCTTCGTCGGGCGCCTCTTCGTCGTACTCCTCCTGCTCTTCGTCCTCCGCTGCCGCTTCCTCCTCTTCCAGTGCTTCCTCGTGGCTGCGGATCACCTCGCCGTCGCGGATCTCTCCGCGCCAGCCCTCGACTTCCTCGTCTGCGAACGTGACATAGCGCTGGAAGTGCTTGAAGTCCAACCGCAAACGGCGTCCTTGGGCCCGCCACAGGTTGCCCGTCTTCTCGAAGAAACCCGAGGGGTAGTACTCGACGACAAGCACGATCCGCGTCAGGTCGGGCGTGAGTTCGTGGAAACTGACACAGCCGTGAGTAGTGCCCTTCGCGCCTTCGGAGCTCCACACGATCCGCTCGTCCGGCACCTGCTCCTGAACCGTCGCCTTCCAACCACGAGTCGAGGGGCCGACCTTCACCTTCCAGTCACTGGCGATCTCGTCGTTCCGGGACACACTCCGTACGCCCTTGGTGAAGTCGCTGAACTCCTCGTACTGGGTCCAGTAGTTATACGCCACACGGATCGGCACACCCACGTCCAGCACTTCAATGATGTTCATCACCTTGGTACTGCCGGACTTGCCTCCGCGTCCCCCGCCGAAAACGTTCTTGACCTTGTCCATCACGTTGTCTTTGAGGCCCTTGGCCTTCTCACCGACGAACGCCTTGAAGGGGGAATCACCTTGGAGGATGCGTCCGCCGATGCCGAGAAGAGATCCGCCGTTCTCGGCCGTGTCAAGGAGTTGGTCGGTGACATCCCCCAACTTTTCCCCGGCCTTGTCGACGAGATGCTCAACCTGAGCACCGAGGAAGTCGGTCAGTTCGTCGCGCAACATTTCGAGGCCGGAGCCCTCTCCCCGGCCGGAGTCACGCTCTTTCTCGGCCATGACCTACCTCCGCCGCGCGGGAGTCTTCTTGGCAGTCGCCTTCTTCGCGGGGGCCGCCTTCTTGGATGGGGCCTTCTTCGCGGACGCGCTCTTCGCCGCCGCCTTCTTGGCAGGGGGCGGAGACTTCTTCGCGGTCTTCTTCGCCGGCGCCGACTTCTTGGCGGCAGTCTTCTTGGCCGCGGGCCTCTGCGCCGCCGACTTCTTGGCCGGGGGCCTCTGCGCCGCGGTCTTCTTCGCGGGGGCCTTCTTCTCGGGAGTTCTCCTCGCAGGAGTCCTCTTCCTGGCGGGAGCGGCTTCCTTGGCGGCCGCCCGACGGGGAGAGGGTTTGGCCGCGTGCTTCCTTCCCGCTACGGGGCGGCGACGACGCCGTGGCGGCTCCTCCTCAGCCTCTTCCTCTGGCTCTTCCTCTGGCTCTTCCTCTGGCTCTTCCTCTTCTTCCTCCTCCTCCGCTTCTGCCTCGGGTTCCTCTTCTTCTGGTTCTTCCTCCTCCTCTTCCTCCTCCTCTTCCTCTTCGAATTCCCCCTCAGGCTCTTCCTCGCCCTCCGTCTCCTCCTCGTCTTCGTAGCGCTCCTCGCCCTCAGGCTCTTCCTCGCCCTCTTCCTCCTCGCCCTTCTCCTCACCGATGCGCAGCGTGCGCTCATGGAGAGAGTCGGCGAGGCCGGCGAGGCGCCGGTCGGCGGTGGCGGCCAGGGCTTTGCGTCCGGCGTCCAGCAGCTCGCCGCGCACCTGCTCGTTCAGCTCGGCGACTCCAGGAACGTCACCGAGTTTCTTCAGGCCGGTCGTCAACAACTGCTGCGGATCGAGCCCAAATCGGCGACCTGCGAGATAGGTTGCCAGCCCGAAGGCGAAACGGGCTTTCTTGGTACGTCCGAGCACATAGCCAGTCGCGACCGCGGCGGCGAGGCCGATCTTGGTCGTGTCGTTCATGAGGCGGTTCCCTTCGGAAAGGGCAGGTGAAGACACTCGAATACGGGCCAAAATCCCCTGCTCAAACAGTGATTGAGACAGATACGGATCGCACGCGACGCGTCTCTCGACCCGCTGAGAGCACCCCGGACACGCCATGCGGGGCCCCACCGGGGCAGGTCGTGGGCCCCACCGGGCAGGTTCGCTCAAAGCCATCCATGCCCGAAGATATGTACCCCTATATGATGAAATTATAGTGTTCGCGTGGAGTATGGCGCGCGCTCCGACCACCGGAGAGACCATGGCCGCAGCAGAACCCCGGCGGCGATCCAGCAGCAGTGGCCGCAGCACGGACCGGGGAACCACAGGTGGCCCCCGGCGACGCCCCGGCAAGGGCAACGCAGCCTGGGCCATTCGTTCCGCCGTCGAACAACTTCAGGAGTTGCTCGGGCGGGCCCCCGAGTCCGTCTCGGCACTGAAATCCACCGAGGCCGGTTGGGAGGCTGACGTGGAGGTACTCGAACTGGAACGCGTCCCCGATACCACGAGTGTGATGGCTACCTACCGAGTGACGCTGGACGACGAAGGCGACCTGGTGGAGTACCGAAGGACGCGCCGCTACAGCCGCGGCCAGATCGACCGGCTGGGCTGAGGCCGCAACGGCCATGAAGGGAGGCACCATGACGGTGGTGCCACAGAGTGGAGGCGGTGTCGCGCGCGGTGGTGGCGGCGGCACCAGCCTCTACGACGTCTTGGAACTCATTTTGGATCGCGGGCTTGTCATCGATGTCTTCGTCCGCGTGTCACTGGTGGGAATCGAAATCCTCAAGATCGACGCCCGCATCGTAGTGGCCAGCGTCGACACCTATCTGCGCTTCGCCGAGGCATGCAACCGTCTCGACCTCGAGACCGGGAGAAAGGCACCCGCCCAGTTGACCGACATCGTCGGAGACACGGTGGAGAGCGGAGCCAAGGGCAAATCCAAGGGAGCCCTCTCCGGCGCGGCGGAAGCGGTCACTGATTCCCTCAAGGGGATCACCGGCCGTGACGACGGCGAAGAGGAGGAGGCCGAGGAAGAAGACGAAGGCAAGGAAAAGGAACCCGTGGAGAGGCGACGGCGGCCGGCTCGGCGCACCTCCCGACGTGAGCGCGAATAAGGCTCGCCCGGCGAGAAGGAATGCGCCATGGCCGTATACATCTACTCCATCACCGGCAAGCAGCACCCGCTCCGCCTCGACGGTCTCAGCGGAGTCGGTGAGTCACCGGCGGGCCTGCGGTCAGTGACAGCGGGACCGCTGTGCGCTGTAGTCAGCGACGCGCCAAAGGATCTACGCCCCAAGCGTCGCGACATCATCGCCCACCAGGAAGTGCAGAAGCGCCTCATGGCTGACGGCACTGTGCTCCCCATGCGGTTCGGCCTCATAGCCGAGAACGACGAGGCCGTCCTGCTGGCTCTGGAGCAGAATGCCGCGGACTATACGGACAGGCTTCAAGTACTGGAGGGGTGCACTGAGTACCACCTCAAGGCGTCGCAGGACGAAGACGCGCTGCTGCGGCAGATCCTGCGAGAGTCGGACGTGGCGCGAGAACTCAATGAAGAGATCCGCAGCGGCACCGCCGACCCCGACGCATCGCTGCGACTCGGTGAGCTGGTCGCCCAAGAAGTGATGGCCCGGCAAGAGGCGCTGGCAGCGGGTGTGGTCGAAGCACTGCGCCCCTTCGCCCGGACACTCGAAACATCCCAGCCGACGGGTTCGGACTTTCTCAACGTATCGTTCCTGGTGACCGAGGACCAGGAAGAGACGTTCCTCACCTCGGAGTTGAGCGTCGCTCACCAGATGGGCGACGACTTCGACTTCCGGCTCAACGGCCCCCTGCCCCCCTACAGCTTCGTCTGAAGGAGTTCTCATGGGCCTACTCACACAGCTCGTCACCCTTCCCCTGGCACCCGTGCGGGGCGTCGTATGGGTAGTGGAGCGCGTCCGGGAGGAAGCCGAGAACCAGTACTACGACCCCGCGCCGGTACACCGCGAACTCGCCGAGCTCGAACGTCTCCTCGTCGCAGGCGACATCGACGAGGAGACGTTCGACCAGTGCGAGGACGAACTGCTCGACCGGCTGGAGGAGATCCGTGCCTATCGGCAGGGCTGACACTCCTGATCCGGAACGAGGGAATACGAGGCCGCAACCGTGACTGAACCCCTGGCCAACAGGCTCGGTTCCTATCCGTCCCGATCAGCGCCCCCCTACGGGCAAGGATCCTCCGCGAATCTCGCCGACATCCTTGAACGGGTACTCGACAAGGGCATCGTCATCGCGGGCGACATACAGATCAACCTTCTCGACATCGAGCTGTTGACCATAAAGCTGCGCCTCCTGGTCGCCTCCGTCGACAAAGCGAAGGAAATGGGCATCGACTGGTGGGAGCACGACCCGTCGCTGTCCTCTCGGGCCAGGGGTGAACAGTCACTGGCCGAGGAGAACCGCCGGTTGCGGGCCGAGATCGATGCCATCCGCCAGGGCCACGCCCTCCCCGCAAAGGAGGAAGCGCCCCGGGACACGCGCAGCCGTCGCCGGGGAAGTGCTCGCGATGAGTGACCCGCTCACATACGCGTATGCGGTGGTACGCAACGCCGAGGGACTGCGGGAGGCAACCACGCTGCTCCGGGGCGTCGCCGACACCCCGGTCAGCCTCGTCACCGACTCCGGTGACGATCAGCTGGGGCTCGCGGTGAGCCATGTGCCCACGCAGGACTTCCAGGAGGGCGCTCTCAAGCAGCACCTCGAGGACCTGGAGTGGCTGGAGGTGGTGGCCCGCGCTCACCACGGCGTCATTGAGGCCTTGGGTGAGCGTACTACCGTCCTTCCGCTGCGCCTGGCAACCGTCTATCTCGACGACAACCGGGCGCGGGAGGTGCTGACAGCCGGGCGGACCATGTTCGCGGAACGCCTGGCTCGACTCGCCGAACATGTCGAATGGGGTGTCAAGATCTACGTCGAATCGTCTGCGGCCGTCGCGGCGCCGACTGTTCCCGCAGGAGATCTCACCCCCGGGCGCGCCTACCTGCGTAACCGCCGGCAACAGCAAAGTGTTCGCGACACCGTGTACCAGGCGGCGCAGAAGGCCGCCGAGCGGGTGGAGGCCGCAGGCCGCAAGCACGCCTCCGACCGTGTCCGGCATCGCGTACAGCAGGGTGTTCTCGCCGACGCGGCCGGTGCCGGCGGCGAGAACTTCGTCAATGACGCGTATCTTGTGCCCCAGAAGCGTTGCGACGATTTCCTGGCCGACGTGGCACATGCCGCTGACGGGTTGGCCGGGGTGCGGGTCGAGGCCACCGGCCCCTGGGCTCCTTACTCCTTCGCCATGCCACTCGGTGAATCCGGCGGTGCTGCAGCTACAGAGGGAGCACCTCCGTGATCACGCCTGGCCCTGCGCCCGAGGCGGAGCGTCTGCCTCAGCGGCAGGTCGCTCTCATCGATCTGTTGGACCGACTTCTGAGCGGTGGTGTCGTCCTCACCGGTGACGTTGTGCTGTCCATCGCGGACATCGATCTGGTACGTATCTCACTGCGTGCCCTGATCGTTTCCATCAGCGAGCAGAACCCCTCGCCATGGACGAGAACGAATCCGCCGCGAGGCGGCGACCATGACAACTGAGGGAGAGAGGCGGCCGTCGAGCCGCGCCGACGAGGTCGCGGAGGCCGCCGCACGCGCCTTCCGGCTGCTGCCCGCCGCCCCACGCGACCTGGACCCGCCGGCCGGCAAGGGCTCGCGTTCCCCGGCCCGGCGGATCAGCTCCGACCGCGACACCGTCGAACGGGACCTCATGAAGCTCGTCCTCACTCTCGTGGAACTGCTGCGCCAGCTCATGGAACGACAGGCCCTGCACCGCGTCGACCAAGGAGACCTCACCGACGAACAGGAAGAACGCCTGGGAGCGACCCTCATGCTCCTCCATGACCGCATGAGCGACCTGTGCGCCCAGTACGGACTGACCATGGCGGACCTCAACCTCGACCTCGGGCCGCTGGGCACACTGCTGCCGCCCTCCGACTGACCCCCGGCAACGCGGCAAACGGCAATACCGCTGTCCGCGCAGACAGCTCCTTGCCCCAGGAACACCATGTGAGACGTTCTGGATCACGGGTACCCCGTACACATGGATTTCTGGTCGAAAGAACCGCCACTGCCGCCGAGCCGGGGCCCCTTTTCGACGGCGATTGCTGAGTACTTGAGAAGTACAGGGCCACCTCCCGACGATGGGACGATCGCAGACGCATCCCCCTTCGGCGAGGACTGGCAGCTCGGCCTCTATCTCTGTTACGAGCTGCACTACCGGGGTTTCGCCGACGTGGACGCCGCCCGTGAATGGGACCCCGACCTGCTCAAGGCCCGGGCAGCCCTGGAGCGCCCCTTCCTCAAGGCCCTGCGCCACCAGGCGACACGGCATGAACGCGCCGCCGAGGCGCTGGACGACCTGCTCGTCGAGCCCGTGGACGGCATCGGAGTCACCCACTACCTCCAAGACGACGGCGAACTGTGGCAGCTACGCGAATACGCCGCACAGCGGTCGCTGTACCACCTCAAGGAGGCCGACCCCCATGCCTGGGTGCTGCCCCGCCTGTGGGGCCGGGCGAAGGCCGGAATGGCAGCCGTGGAGTTCGACGAGTTCGGCGGCGGCCGGGCGGATCGTGTGCACGCGCGGCTGTTCGCCGACCTCATGGCCGACCTCGGCCTGGACACCACCTACGGGCGGTATCTCGACTCTGCCGGCGCCGAGGCACTCGCCGTCGTGAACCTGATGTCCCTCTTCGGACTGCACCGCGCCCTCAGAGGCGCACTGGTAGGTCACTTCGCCACCGTCGAGATCACCTCGTCGCCCGGTTCACGGCGGCTCGCCCAAGCCATGCGGCGCACCGGCGCGGGACCGGCCGCCGAGCACTTCTACGACGAGCACGTGGAGGCCGACGCCGTACATGAGCAGGTCGTACGCCGAGAAGTCGTCGCGGGCCTCCTCGAGGAAGAACCCCACCTGGACAGCGACGTCGCGTTCGGCGTGGACGCCACCAACTACGTCGAGGACCGCCTTGCCGAACGACTCCTCGGCGCGTGGCGAGCAGGCGAGTCATCGCTGCGTACGCCCGTCTGACCAGCGGGGACCGGCCCGAACAGGTTCTCCTCCACCCCGAGAACCGGAGATAAAACCCCCATGACTCCCCTTGCTCTTCCCGGCGTCTACGCCCCACAACACGACACCGACCTGCTCGTGCAATCCCTGCACCAGGAGCCCCTCCCCCCGCAGGCCCATGTCCTCGACATCGGCACAGGTACAGGAGCTGTCGCTTTGGCCGCCGCACGGCTGGGCGCGAAGGTCACAGCCGTCGACATCTCCTGGCGGGCGGTTCTCAACGCCAAGGTCAACGCGGCGTTGGCGCGACTTCCGCTGCGCGTCATGCGCGGCAACCTGCTGGCTCCGGTGTCAGGCCGATCTTTCGATCTCGTCCTGTCCAATCCGCCGTACGTACCCTCACCCGACGCCGACTGCCCACGGCGCGGCGCGGCCCGGTCCTGGGACGCAGGCCATGACGGCCGCCTTCTGCTGGACCGGATATGCCGCGACGCACCCGCGCACCTCCGGCCGGGCGGCGTTCTGCTCCTCGTCCAGTCCGCCCTGAGCGGCCCGGAAGAGACGCTGAGGCTGTTGCGGGCGGCCGGCCTGAACGCGGATGTCGTGGAACACCGCTACATCGCGGTCGGGCCCATCCTCCGCTCCCGAAGCAGCTGGCTGCAAAGCCGCGGCCTGCTGGTCGGCGATGACGAGAAGGAAGAGCTGGTGATCATCCGTGCCGAACGACTCCCGTGAACGACGCCGCCGCATCACCGCTCAGCGCGCGGGACCCCTGCTCGTTGAAGGCCCGGTCGAAGTCACCCTGGACGACGGCACCACCGTGTCGTCCGACCGATTCTGCGTGGCCCTGTGCACCTGCCGCCGCAGCCGCACTTACCCGTGGTGCGACACCAGCCATCGCAGGCCCGCCAGGCCGCGCCGAACAGGCAGTCCGGAGTCCAAAGCGACATCGGAACTCAATCCCTGATCCGCGCTGACGATCCCCGCCTCCGCCGGCCCGTGCAGCCCCACCGCAAACCGGCGCCAGTACTTCGCCATAAACGCCTGAGGCGTCCGCGTGTCAGTTGCGGCGCCACCGCCAGCGGTTCGTTCGCCTGTACCGCGCCTGGACCAGCCCGCCTCGGCAAACGCCCGTCCCTTGTGGACGACAGCGCGTTGGGGGCGCGGATGTGCCTACTCTGGAAGAGGCATCACAGCAAAATCGGAGGACACCATGATCGTCCTCGGCATCATTCTGCTTGTCATCGGCCTCGTCGCCGGAATCAGCATCCTGTGGACCATCGGCGTGATCCTCGTCGTCATCGGAGTCGTCCTGTGGATTGTGGGCGCCCTCGGCCACGGCGTCGGCGGACGCAAGCACTATTGGTAGCAATCGCATCGGCACAGGGAGCTCCGCAATCCGTAGATGCTCACACAGTCCGTACTCAGTGCAGGAAAGGAAGGCAGGCCAGGCCATGGCCAAGGAGCCGAAGTCATCCCAGCCCCCGCACGGTGAGGGCCCCAGCCGGCACAAGGGCACCCACCAGCACGGCTGGTCTCCGGACGTCGACGAGACCCGCCAACAGGACAACCCGAGCGCCCAGCGCTCATTCCACCCCGACCAGCAAGCTCCCGACAAGGGCCCCGGGCGCACAGTCTCCAAAGAGGAGGCCGGTAATCCGCACGGCAGGCCCGTGAAGAGCACGAGCCACCGCGGAGAAGAACAGAGCAAGGCCCGCAGTGACGAGAAGGGCATGCACGACACCGGCCCCAAGGGCCGCTCCCAACGTCCCAGCGGAACCAAAGACGCATCCGCCACCACTGGCGTCGACCCTCAGGACCCTCCCGGCAACCGCCGGGCCCGCTGACCTTCGCGCCCAGTCGCTCGCCGAGGCCTACGACATCCCCTCGTGTACGACATCCCCTCGACCGCCGCGGCGCCGAGATGCTTTTCCACGCTCTGAGGGAGCATGCGGAGAAGAACAGTATCGCGACGCCTCCAACGAGGCGTTTACGAAAGCGCACATGTTCCGGCGAACCTCTGCCAGGCGGCACCGAAATTTCACAGGTTCCGGCTTCAGTGCTTATCAGCAATGTTGAGGAAGGAAAGTGCTCTGGCATGATGCGCCGCGTAAAGCGGTTCAGAGAGGACGATGCCGCGTAGGCGGCCGTCGCACCTCTGATCCGCGGCCCGCCGGCCTCGATGGCCGTGAGGGACGTTGGCTGCTGTGCTTGCTTGCTGTACGGCTTGAGCCGCACGGCGCGCACGGACGAAATTCTTGCGACTGGCCAGGAGCTGCGGATCAGGTACTCCTCTACCACAAAGCACCGACAGAACGCACCGGCGGTGAGTGTCTCACTGCTTCGGGACAAAGTGATCACTCCGTAGGGCGCGGCGCATAAAACACCGCCTGCTCAGGGTTTTGCCCCCGTCTCAAGGGCACTCGGCCAGTGAGCGCGGAGGTACTGAGATGAGTGCTGGAGAGAAAGCCAAGGCAAAGGCCGAACAGGTCGTCGGAAAGACCGTGCGAAAGGCGGCCCACGCGGCGCACAAGGATGTCCTCGCAGCAAAGGGCGCCGCTCTCGAAGCGCGGGGCATGATGCGGGGCGCGAAAGAGAGGTCCAAGGAGTTCAAGCGCTGACAATGTCATGACATTGAGTCACCAGGTCGCCTGGCACTGAACCGTTGATAAGGAAACGACAAGGCCGTCCAGTGACCTCACCGTCGACGTTGCCGTGGTCGGCGCCTGCATCGCCGGACTCAGAACGGCCTGGGAGCTGGTCCGGCAGGGACTCGAGGTCGCGGCGCTGGAGGACGACCGCATCGCCGCGGGTCACCGACCACACGACGGCCGAACTGACCGCCCTGCACACCTTGGTCTATGACCACCTGCGCCGAGGACCCGCGACGCACCGGCGTGCTGCGGGCGGAGGCCGACGCCGCACGCGAGGCGGGACTGCCGGCCGAGTTCGTCACCGAGACCGAACTGCCCTTCGCGATCGTCGGCGCGGTCCGGGTGAGCGGCCAGGCCCAGTCCCATCCCCGCAAGTACCTCCGGGCGCTCACCGACGACCTGCGCCGACGCGGCGGCGCGGTGTGACCGAGCTCCGCCGAGACCTGGTCACAGATGCCATCACTCGCACGTCGCGTTCCGGCCCAAGTCGATCACCACACGTATCCGCAGGTCAACGCACCCGACCCCGTGGCTTCAGCGGTACCAGCGGGACTTCGGGAGCGGGCAGTGGGGCGCCGTCGTAGCCGTGTACTGCGCCGAAGCGAGTCCCCTACATCCAGTCTTTCCGGGCCTCCTCGATGTCCTGCTGCGAACAGCCGATGAAGTTCCACCACCTATCCAGCCTGCGGCTGCGGGTCGGTCACGCCACCGACCCACCCGACATCGTCATCAGCCGGGGTGTGCAGCTCCATCCCCTCGGCCTCCTCGGCCTGGAACCTACGCATCCCCGCTGCCCAGAGAACCTGAACGAGCTACCCGCGAAGAACGGAGCCAGCCATTGAGGAACAACAAGGTGGCCGACCAATAGTGGCTGTGCGTGGCACCCGATGGGGCGGGAACCAGATCGCCTTTGGGATGGGGAATAGATCCCAGGTGGCGTACGCTAACCCTATCGCTTGGTCGACCAAGCAATCGCAAGGATCGCGATCACGGATCACCGACCGGTCCGCACCACATCAGCACAGCACGCCACAATCCGCTCCCCCGGAAGAGGCCCCCTCATGACTGCTCAGCCGTTCACCGCCGACAACACCGCGATGCTCCTGATCGACCACCAGGTCGGCACCATGGGATGGGTCACCTCCATCTCCTGCGACGAGATGAAGGCCAACGCCCTCGCCCTCGCCAAGACCGCCAAGGCCCTCGACATCCCCCTGGTCCTGACCTCCTCCATGGAGGAGTACGCCCAGGGTCCCCTCCTCGCCGAGCTCGCCGACATCGCACCCGAGGAGTTCGCCGCCCGCATCCAGCGCCAGGGCGTCGTCAACGCCTTCGACGACGAGCACTTCGCCGCCGCCGTCAAGGCCACCGGCCGCACCAACCTCATCATCGCCGGCGTCACCAACGACGTCTGCACCGTCTACCCCACCCTCAGCGCCCTCGCCACCGGCAACCAGGTCCAGGTCGTCGCCGACGCCGGCGGCTCCCCCTCCAAGATCGCCGACGACACCGCCATCCGCCGCATGGACAAGGCCGGCGCCACCATCACCTCCACCAACCAGCTCCTCGCCGAACTCGCCCAGAACTGGACCACCGAAAACGGCAGCAAGATCATCAACATCCTCATGGAAATCCTCCCCAAGAAGTAACCACCCCCCAGCACCACCGCAACACTTCTCTTGCCCGGGAGGGCTCCATGCAGTTCGGCATTTTCAGCATCGGTGACGTCACGACCGACCCCGCCACGGGCAGGACCCGGACCGAGCACGAGCGGCTCAAGGCGATGGTCGCGACCGCGGTCAAGGCCGAAGAGGTCGGCTTCGACGTCTTCGCGACCGGCGAGCACCACAACCCGCCGTTCGTCGCCTCCTCACCGACCACCCTGCTCAGCCATATCGCCGCCCGGACCGACCGGATCATCCTGTCGACGTCGACCACGCTGATCACCACCAACGACCCGGTGAAGATCGCCGAGGACTACGCGGTGCTCCAGCACCTCGCCGACGGACGCGTGGACCTGATGATGGGCCGCGGCAACACCGGCCCGGTCTACCCCTGGTTCGGCAAGGACATCCGCCAGGGCATCCCGCTCGCCATCGAGAACTACGCGCTGCTGCACCGGCTGTGGCGCGAGGAGGTCGTCGACTGGGAGGGCCGCTTCCGCACTCCCCTCCAGGGGTTCACCTCGACGCCGCGCCCGCTGGACGGCATCCCGCCGTTCGTGTGGCACGGCTCCGTCCGCAGCCCCGAGATCGCCGAACAGGCCGCCTACTACGGCGACGGCTTCTTCGTGAACAACCTCTTCGGACCCATGAACCACTTCACGAAGCTGATCAACCTCTACCGCGAGCGTTACGCCCACTACGGCCACGGCACCCAGGAGCAGGCCATCGTCGGAGCCGGCGGCCATGTCTTCGTACGCAAGAACTCCCAGGACGCCATACGCGAGTACCGCCCCTACTTCGACAACTCCCCCGTCTACGGCGGTGGCCCGTCGATGGAGCAGTACATGGCGCAGACCTCGCTCACCGTCGGCAGCCCACAGGAGGTCATCGACAAGACGCTGACTTTCCGCGAGTACTTCGGCGACTACCAGCGCCAACTGTTCAACATCGACATGGCCGGCCTGCCGCTGAAGACCGTCCTCGAACAGCTCGACCTGCTCGGCGAGGAGGTCCTCCCCACACTGCGCAAGGAGATGGACTCCGCACACCCCAGCCAGGTTCCCGAGGCCCCCACCCACGCCTCCCTGCTCGCCCAGCGCACCGCGCACGCCGAGGAGACGGACAAGTGAGCGAGAACACCAGTCAGCCGCTGCATCTCACGGTCGTATCGGCCGGCCTGAGCGTCCCCTCGTCCACCCGCCTGCTGGCCGACCGCCTCACCGAGGCAGTCCGCAAGCAACTGACCGACGCGGGGCACGATGTCGAGATACAGGTCGTCGAACTGCGCGACCTGGCCGCCGACATCGCCAACAACCTGGTCACCGGCTTCCCCTCACCCACCCTGGCGGAAGCCGTGGAGGCGGTCACCTCGGCGGACGGTCTCATCGCCGTCACTCCGGTCTTCACGGCCTCGTACAGCGGGCTCTTCAAGTCGTTCTTCGACGTCATCGACAACGACGCCCTCACCGGAAAGACCGTGCTGGCCGCGGCGACCGGCGGAACGGCACGGCACTCGCTCGCCCTGGAGCACGCACTGCGTCCGCTCTTCGCCTACCTGCGCGCGGTCGTCGTCCCCACAGCGGTGTACGCGGCCTCCGAGGACTGGGGTGGCAACGGCGATCCCCTGACCGACACGCTGCCCAACCGAATCGTCCGCGCGGCCGACGAACTGGCCGGACTGATGCGCGGGCGCGCGGGGGCTGCCGCCCGAGCGACCGACAACACCACCGTCATACCGTTCGCACAGCAACTGGACGCACTGCGACCCGCGAGGTAGTCGCCTCTCCTTCAGCGAACCGTCGAACCGTCACGTAGAGGAAAGACATATGAGTTCGCGTACTCCAACCCGTCTGCCACCGCTGAAAACAGTCGTGTCGGCCGGGCGGTCGGCGCAGACCGGCCGGCCGATACGCGCCGACGCCGTGCGCAACCGCGCGCGCCTGCTGGAGGCCGCAGCCCGCCTGGTGGCCAAGGACGGCGTCGCGCACGTCACCATGGACGCGGTCGCGCGTGCCGCCTCAGTGGGCAAGGGCACCGTCTTCCGGCACTTCGGCGACCGGTCCAGGCTGCTGATGGCACTGCTCGACCACGCCGAGCAGGCCTACCAGGCGTCCTTCCTCACCGGCCCGCCGCCGCTCGGCGCGGGCGCCCCCGCCATCGAGCGGCTGGAGGCCTTCGGCGTGGCCACGATCAGGTACCTACTGGCTCACCGGGAGCTCACTCTCGCGGCCGACCCGCCACCCGACCGCCGCTTCTCCGCGCCGCCCCTCAACGTCCGCCGCGCCCACATCCTCACTTTGCTGCGTGAGACTGGCGCTGGAGGCGACGTGGAACTGCTCGCCGAATCACTCCTGGCCTACCTCGACATGGCCCTCCTCAACCACCTCGTACATCAATGCGGCATACCGCAGGAGCGCGTGGAGGCCGGTTGGCGGGACCTGCTGAAGATCGTGAAGGGCTCATGTGACGGCGTTTGAAGGCGTTGGTCAGGGCGAGGCCGACCCTATGAGTCAGAACACGCCTGCGAGCCTTGAAACCAATTGGCGGGCTTCCAACACAACGGAGTTCCGACCTGAGTTCCTGCCCCCATGTTGCCGACTCAACGCGTGAGTTCTGCAGCTTCTCGGCGATCGTCGTTACGGTCGGCACAAGCTCGTCGTCGGTAAAGTTGGCCAGCTCATATTCATCTTCACCCCGGACACGAATTTTGACCAGGGAGTCAAGTTCATCCTGGCCAACGTCAGTGTCCTGGTCTGCACGGACGCCGCAGCGGTCGATGACGCCGTTGCACGGTGCGCAGAGCGTTACGGACGTACGCCGACCCCGGATCCTGAACGGGTCGGCATTCGGATTTCCATCGAACGGACGATGGGGCGGACCGCTCCTCCGCGCCCGCCGGTGGCCTCAAGCCCTTCGGCGAAGTGCAGCCGCACGGACCGAGCGCGGGTGCCTGCGCGCAAGCAGCCTAAAGCGTGTTGCAGAAGGCCGTGATTTTGCAGGGCCCGGTCATTGCTGTTCTGAACCAGGCTGGAGACGAACAGCGTGAGCAGGGCGCCTGAGACGGTACGGAGTAGGACGCACATGGTGGAAGCCCCTTACTTGGCCGAGCCGATGACAGCGAGCGAGGGCTGGAAGATCGCGGCGGTGGTGAGTGGGGCACCCGTGACGCGCTTGTTGAGGTGAGTGACCTCGTTGATGCTCAACAGCGGGACGGACCAGGCGACCGCCTCGTAGCGGGCCTGCGCTTCGACGATGTAGTTGGCGCGCTTGGTGGCGTGCGTCGTCTGCCGGGCCTTGGCGATGAGGTCGGCGGTCCTGGCGTCGTTCCAGCCGATCCAGTTGAACTGGCCGTGCGGCACCGGGCCAAGGGCGAGGTAGTCCAGTGGGTCGGCGGCGCTCAGGAAGCCCATGGTGAACAGGCCGCCAGCGAGGACCACGTCGCCGTCGGCCGGCAGACATCGGCCGCGAGGCCAGGGCCCGCCCCGGACCCGATGTCCAGGGCAGGCCGGCGTCGGTCACCCGGCTCCCGGTCACCGCGGTCCACTGCGTCCGGGAAGTTGAAGAGCACCGGTCGCGAAGCGCAAGGCCGCAATGCAGCGGCTGTCCCGTACCACGGAAGCTAGGATCCTGGTCATGGCCCTGACCATGAACGACGTAAACCGGTTCGAGGCCTCCAGGCCCCGCCTGGAGGCCATCGCCTACCGCCTCCTCGGCTCCGCGAGCGAAGCCGAGGACGCCGTGCAGGAGACGTTCCTGCGCTGGCAGGCCGCCGACGTCGACCACATCGAGGTCCCCGCGGCATGGCTGACGAAGGTTCTCACCAACCTGTGCCTCAACCAGCTCACCTCGGCCCGCGCGCGGCGCGAGACCTATGTGGGCCAATGGCTGCCCGAGCCGCTGCTCGCCGGGGACCCGATGCTCGGCCCTGCCGACACCGCCGAACAGCGCGAATCGGTCTCGTACGCGGTCCTCACGCTACTGGAGCGCCTCTCCCCCAACGAGCGGGCGGTGTACGTGCTGCGGGAGGCCTTCGACTACCCGCACCGGGAGATCGCCGAGATCCTCGACATCACCGAGGCCGCCAGCCAACAGATCTTCCACCGCGCCAAGAAGCACGTCGCGGAAGGCAAGGCCCGCACCGAGATCGACGAGGCCGCCGCCCAGCGGATCGTCGAGGAGTTCCTCGCGGCCGCCACCAGCGGCCGGACCGAGCCGCTCGTACGGCTGCTCACCCAGGACGCCGTCGCGATCGGCGACGGCGGCGGGAAGGTCCCGGCCCGCGCCAAGGCGTTCGAAGGTGCTCTCGCGGTCGCGAAGTTCATGCGGGGCCTGTTCAAACCCGGCACGGCCAAACGCGCCCTGGTCGGCGGCTCGCCCGAGATCCACGCCACGACCGCCAACGGCGACCCCGCGATCGTGGCGGTCCTCGACGGCCGGGTCATCGGCGTCATGTGCCTGCAGGTCACCGCCGAGGGCATCGCCGCGTCCCGCAACCAGGTCAACCCCGACAAGCTCGAACGCGCGACCCAGCGGTGGGCGGCCGCCGTCCACGGCGAACCCCTGCTCAACGCCTTCTGACCCTCCAGACCCTGATGTGAGGTGCTTCACATCGCGTTCCTGTCAGGAAACGGCGGGCCGCCCGGTTCAAGGGGCGAACCCGCTGAAGACAGGAGCTAGGACATGCAGCACCGCATCGTCGTCCTCGGAGCCGGATACGCCGGAGCCATCGCCGCCGGGCGCCTCGCCAAGCGGCTGCGCCGCGAAGATGTCGCCATCACTCTCGTCAACGCCGAGCCCGACTTCGTCGAGCGCGTCCGGATGCACCAGCTTGCGGTCGGCCAGCACCTCAAGTCCCGGCCCTTCACCGAGATGTTCGCGGGCACCGGCGTCGAACTGAGGCTCGCGAAGGTCACTGGCGTCGACGTCGACCGCAAGGCCGTCGCCGTCATCGACGCGAACGGCGCCGAAGAACTGGCGTACGACACCCTCGTGTACGCCCTCGGCAGCGGCTGGAACAACCAGGGCGTCCCCGGCACCGCCGAGCACGCCCACGAGATCGCCAGTCGCCCCGGAGCGCTCCGGCTGCGTGAGCGCCTGGCCCGCCTGGACGCCGGACAGCCCGTGGTCGTCGTCGGCGGCGGCCTCACCGGCCTGGAGGCCGCGACCGAGATCGCCGAGGCCCGCCCGGACCTCGATGTCGCCCTCGCCGCCCGCGGCGGCCTCGGCGACTGGCTCTCGCCCAAGGGCCGCCGGCACCTGCACAAGGTCTTCGACAAGCTCGGCATCACCGTGCACGAGCACGCCGCCGTCACCGGCGTCGAGGCCGACCGCATCACCACCGCCGACGGCACGTCCATCCCGGCCGCGGTCACCGTGTGGACCACCGGCTTCGCCGTCCACCCGATCGCCAAGGCCACCACCCTGGAGGCCGGCGACACAGGCCGGATCGTGGTCGACGGGACCATGCGCTCGCTCTCGCACCCGGATGTGTACGCCATCGGCGACGCGGCCATGGTGACGGGCCCCGGCGACAAGCCGCTGCGGATGTCGTGCGCCTCGGGCACCCCCACCGCGTGGCAGGCCGCCGACGCCATCGCGGCGCGCCTGACCGGCGGGAAGCTCCCGAACGTGCCGCTGCGCTACTTCAACCAGTGCATCTCGCTGGGCCGCAAGGAAGGCCTGATCCAGTACGTCACCGCCGACGACCGTGCCGTCCGGGCGGCTCTGACGGGACGGCTCGCCGCCGTCTACAAGGAGCTCATCTGCAAAGGCGCGGCCTGGGGCGTCGCCAACCCGACGGTCGGAATGCCGACCCGGCGCCACCGCGTCGTGCGGGAGCCGGCCCAGGCGGGCTCGGCAGTCAAGACGCCGGCCTGACTCACACAGCGCAACGGGCACCCTCGATGCGAAGGTGCCCGCTTCGCCGTCGGTCTGCGTAGCGACGATCGCCGCGTGGACGTCCTTCGCCGGGGCCCCCAGTCGTCGACGGCAACCTGGTCGTCGACGCAGATGCCCTTGAACCGGTGGCCCTCCTCGTCGGCGAAGTGGCCATGCAAGCGGAATCGTTCACCACGCCGACCGAAACGGCGATGAGGTCTACGGACGAAAGCCCCTGCGTTCATCACGAAAAGCCCCAGCCTCCCACGCAATCCGTACGCAACCGCGTACAAACACCTACGAGTTCGGACGAAACCGTCCAGCGCGGAGAGCACGAGGACGCCGGCGGGACCGGCGATCCTCTCGGCGGACGTTCCGCCGGACCTTTGGGGGCTGTCTGTCCGCCTCCAAGGCCCTGGCCGCGCGGCCAGGCAGCAGTCACGATCCGGGCGGGCTGAAGGTCACCAACATGGACGCCGTTGTCACCGCGATCCGCGACCGCAAGCGGCGAGGACACCATGCCCCTGTGGGGGAGGACTCTGACCGGCCTTCTCCGCTCGGTGCGGCCGCAGCAGTGGCCGAAGAATCTGTTGGTGTGCGCGGTGCCGCTGACCGCTGCCAGATTCGACCTGCCCACGGTGAACACGCGGCGTCCCGGCGGCGGGTGGTGACCGGAGTGTGGCCGGCGGCCTGGATCCAGGCATCGATCGTCCTCGCCGTGGTGGTCGGACTGCATGTCCCGCTCGGCGACTACATGGCCCGCGCCCTCGACGGCGGAAAGCACTGGCGGGGAGAGAAGACCCTCTACCGGGTCTGCGGAATCGACCCGGACAAAGAACAGACCTGGCGGCACTACCTAACCGCGCTGCTCGCCTTCTCGGTCATGAGTATCGCAGCGCTCTTCGCCCTCTTCACCCTGCAGGGCAGGCTGCCCTGGTCGACGGGGCACGAGGGCATGCCGTGGCGGCTCGCGTTGCACACGGCCGTGTCCTTCACGACCAACACCAGCTGGCAGAACTACGCGGGCGAGTCGACCACCGGACACCTCGCTGTCACGGCCGGCCTGGGCGTGCAGGCGTTCGCGTCGGCGGCGGTCGGCATCTGCGTGGCGCTCGCCCTGGTCCGGGGCCTGGTCCGGCGGTCCACCGACGACCCCGGCAACTTCTGGGTCGACCTGCTGCGGACCATCGTCCGCGTCCTGCTCCTGATGGCGGTCGTCGCCGGTCTGATCCTGATGGCGGGCGGTGTCATCCAGAGCCTCGGATCCGGACACACCATCACCACCGTCACGGGCGCCAAGCAGACGATCCCCGACGGGCCGGTCGGCTCCTGGGAACCCATCAAGCTGTTCACCGGCGACGGCGGCGGCGTCTTCAACGCCAACAGTGCCCACCCCTTCGAGAACCCGAGTGCCTGGACCAACGCCTTCGAGATCGTGCTGATGCTGCTGATCCCGACGGCCTGCGTCCGCATGTTCGGCCGGATGATCGGCAGCCTGAAGCAGGGCTGGACCCTGCTCACGGTCGTCGGCATCCTCTTCGGCCTGCTCCTCGCGGCCGGCGCCCTGGCCCAGTCCGCGCACACCGGCACGGTCACCCAGGCGGTCGGCGGCCAGTACGAGGGCACCGAGACCCGCTTCGGCATCCCCGGCTCCACACTGTTCGGCGTGAGCGCTACGGGTTCGGCGGACGGCGCGGCCAACGCCTCGTACGACAGCTTCTCCAGCCTGGGCGGCGGAGTGCTGCTGTCCGCGATGATGCTCGGCGAGATCGCCCCCGGCGGCACCGGCAGCGGGCTCTACGGCCTGATCATGGTCGTCCTGGTAGCCGTCTTCGTCGGCGGTCTGATGGTCGGCCGCACGCCCGAGTACCTGCGCAAGCGGATCGGGTTCGGGGAGATGCGCTGGGTCGTCGTGTACGCGCTGATCCCGCCCACGGTGATCCTGGCGTGCACCGGCATCGCGCTCGCCTTCGGCGACGGGCAGTGCTCGATGGGCAATCCGGGGGCGCACGGCCTGACCGAGCTGATCTACGCCTACACCAGCAACACCAACAGCAACGGCAGCGCGATGACGGGCTTCAACGGCGCCACCGACTTCCACAATCTACTGATGACGGTCGCCATGCTGGCCGGCCGCTACCTGCCGATGGTCTGCGTCCTGGCCCTGGCCGGGCGCCTCGCCAGGCAGCAGCCGGGCGTCGTCACGGTCGGCACGCTACGGGCCCAGGGCGTCGACTTCGTCGTCCTGGCCACGGCAGCGGCCGTCGTCCTGGCGCTGCTCAACTTCCTTCCGGCGCTGTCCCTCGGCGCCATCGCCGACGGACTGCTGTAGGCCGCGGGGATCTTCAGAGGCTCAGCCGGTACGGCACCACGCACACGACGACATCGGTACGGGCCCTCAGCACGGCCGCGAGCAGGAGGCCGCGCTGGTTCTGGAGGATCTGGTAGCGGCGGTGGAGGGGCTCGACCTCCGGGATGAGCACGGCGATCTGCCGTCCTCCCTCCGCCGCCCGCTGGACGTAGTCGACGATCGGCTGAACGAGCGAGCGCTGCGGGCTGTCGATGACGTCGAGCCGTACGCCGGGATCCCAGCGGTCCCAGCTCTCCTCCAGCGCACGGACCTTGGCCGGATCGCTGTGCACGGCGACCGCGACGACCTCGTGGCCGAGGGCGCGGGCGGCGGTCAGGGCGTGCTGGGTGAGCTTGCTGACCTCCCCGACCGGCACGATGACGAGGGAGTCGGTACGCCGCAGCGGCGGCGGGATCTCACCGAGCCCGAGTTCCAGCCCGACGGCCGTGTAGTACCGCTGGACGCGGGCGAACAGCAGCATCAGCAGCGGCACCGCGACGACCACGACCCACGCCCCTTCGAGGAACTTGGTGGTCAGCAGAACCACGCAGGCCACGCTGGTCAGCACCGCGCCGAACCCGTTGAGCACCGCACGTCGCAGCCAGCCGGGCGGCCGCTGACCCGCCCAGTGCCGCACGAGCCCGACCTGACTGATGGTGAAGCCGATGAAGACGCCGATCGCGAAGAGCGGGATCATGCGGTGGGTGTCGGCGTTCACGGCGATCAGCAGCAGCGCCGCCAGCACGGCGAGGGCCAGCACACCCCACCGATACACCGGGCGTTCCTTGCGCAAGCCGAAGAGATGCGGCAGCCGGTGGTCCCTGGCCAGCAGGCTCATCAGCACGGGCAGGCCGCCGAAGCTGGTGTTCGCGGCGAACAGCAGGACCCCGGTGACGACGAGATTGGTCGCGTAGTACGCCCACCCCGTCCCGTACGAGCCCGCCGTCAGCTGCGCCAGCACGGTCACGCCCTCACGCGGGGCCACATGGTCGCGCCGGATCAGCACGGCCAGCCCGATCAGCATCAGCCCGAGCAGCGCGCCCAGCATCAGCTCGGTGCGCTGCGCCCGCCTGACCCGCGGCTCGCGGAAGGCGGGCACGGCGTTGGCGATGGCCTCCACGCCGGTCAGCGCGGAGCAGCCGGAGGAGAACGCCTTGAGGATCAGCAGCAGCCCCAACACCTCGGTGGCGTGCGTGGGTTGGGCGTCACCGACGACGTCCGCGGGATGGTCGCGCAACAGCCCGATCACGATGATGCCGAGGATGCTCGCGATGAACAGCACAGTGGGCAGCATCAGCACCCGCGCGCTCTCGGCGACGCCCCGCAGGTTCACGGCCGTGAGCAGGGCGAGTCCGATGAGACAGATCTCGAGCAGATACGAGCCGAGCGACGGGAAGGCGGAGGCGAGACTGGCCGCGCCCGCCGCCAGACTGACAGTCACGGTCAGCACGTAGTCGACGACGAGACTGGCCGCCGCGAGGTAGCTCGTCCTCGGTCCGAGGTCCTTCTTCGCCACCGCGTAGGCGCCGCCGCCGTCCGGGTGAACGGCGATCACCTGCCCGTACGAGACGACGAGCACCGCCAGCAGCCCGGCGATGACCAGCGTCACCGGCAGGGTGGCGGTCAGCGCCCCGGTCCCGGCAGCGATCAGCACCAGCACGATCGCCTCGGGGCCGTACGCGACCGAGCTCAGCGCGTCCAGGGACAGGGCGGCGAGCCCCTCGAGGCTGGTCAGGTGGTGCCGTTCGCCCTCCCCCGGCAGCAACGGGACTCTCGGCCGCAGTTCGCGGCGGGCCAGACCGTACGCCATGCGTGACCTCGCGGTGCAGGGTGGGGAGCTGCTTGAGGTCAGTGTGCCGGGCCTGCGGCGGCGCGGCGCGTCAAGGACGCGCCAAGGCCGTACGGCGGCTGCGCGGGTGCCCGGCAGCCGCTGTCGACTATTCGTCAGGCGTTCTCCTTCGCCTTGCGGATGCAGGTGTCGAGGATGTCGACGGCGAGGTCGGCGTCCTCGGCCGCGTGGTCGGCCATGGCCTGGAGGCAGAAGCGGGCGGCGTCCGAGGCGACCGCGGGCTGTTCGACCCGGTGGGTGATGGCGAAGTCGAGGAGCGCCGCTGAGACGTCCTCGCCGACGACGTGGTGGAAGGTGCCGCCCAGATCCTCGACGAGAGTCCGCTGGACCGTCAGCTCCTTGGCGAGGCGGAGGTCAGGCCGTCGCTGCGGGAGATGTAGACGGCCAGGACCTCGCCGCCGGCGCCCTTCTCCGCGAGCCGGACCGCCCGGCGGATCAGTGTGCGTCCCTCGGGACCGCCGGTCAGACCGACCACGATCCGCTCGCGTGAGCCCCAGATCTTCGACACCTGGTGTTCGCTGCGGTACTCGGTGAGATAGGCGTCGACCCGGTCGGCCACCCACAGCAGCGCCAGCTCACGCAGGGCGGTCAGGTTGCCGGGCCGGAAGTAGTTCGACAGGGCCGCGTCGACCTTGTCCGGCTTGTAGACGTTTCCGTGCGCCATACGGCGCCGCAGCGCCTGCGGGGACATGTCGACCAGCTCGATCTGGTCGGCCCGGCGCACCACCTCGTCGGGGACGGTCTCCTGCTGCCGTACGCCCGTGATCGACTCGACGACGTCACCCAGCGACTCCAGGTGCTGGATGTTGACAGTCGAGATCACGTCGATCCCGGCGGCCAGCAGCTCCTCCACGTCCTGCCAGCGCTTGGTGTTGCGCGAGCCCGGGATGTTGGTGTGGGCCAACTCGTCGACCAGGGCCACCTGCGGGCGCCGGGCGAGTACCGCGTCCACGTCCATCTCGGTGAACGTGCCACCGCGGTATTCCAGCACCTGGCGCGGGATCTGCTCCAGGCCGTGCAGCATCACCTCGGTGCGCGGCCGGTGGTGATGCTCGACGAACGCGACCACACAGTCGGTGCCGCGCTCGCCCCGGCGGTGCGCCTCGGACAGCATCGCGTACGTCTTGCCGACGCCCGGTGCCGCACCGAGACATATCCGAAGCTTGCCGCGTGCCATGGTCTCGTCTCTTCATCACTGCGGTCGGGGGCCGGGGTGTAGGTGCGGGGCGGGCGCGAAGGCGTTCAGCTCTCGAAGCGGTAGCCCATCCCGGGCTCGGTGATGAGGTAGCGGGGGTGTGCGGGGTCCGTTTCCAATTTGCGGCGCAGTTGGGCCATGTAGACCCGCAGGTAGTTGGTCTTGTTGCTCTGCGAGACCCCCCAGACCTCCTGGAGCAGGTGCTTCTGGGTGATGAGCCGACCGGGGTTGGTGACCAGGATCTCCAGCAGGTGCCATTCGGTCGGGGTGAGGCGGATGTCGCGTCCGCCCCGGGCGGCCTTCTTGGCGAGCAGGTCGATGGTGAAGTCGTCGGTGGTGACGAGGGTCGTCTCGGGGGCGAGCGGGACGTCCTCGGTGCGGCGGACGGCGGCGCGCAGCCGGGCGAGGAGTTCGTCCATGCTGAACGGCTTGGTGATGTAGTCGTCGGCGCCCGCGTCGAGGGCGGCGACCTTCTCGTCAGAGGCCCGGCGGGCGGACAGCACCAGGATCGGTACACGTGTCCAGCCACGCAGGGCCTTGATGACCTCTGTGCCGTCCATGTCGGGCAGGCCGAGGTCGAGCAGGACCACGTCGGGCTGGCGGGCGGCGGCGAGCCGGAGTGCGGTGGTGCCGTCGGGCGCCGGGTCCACTCCGTACCGGCGTGCCCGAAGGTTGATCACGAGGGCCCGGACGAGCTGAGGGTCGTCCTCCACCACCAGTACCCGGGTCATCGGGGTACGCCTTTCCTGCTTGTGCGGAGGGCCGGATCATGCGGAACCGGCCTCATGGCAGCGGGAGTCGACGAATCGGGGTGTCCCCCGGCCGCCGACTCCCGCATGGTGTGCGTAACGCCATCAGCTCTTCGCCGCGAGTTCCTTGAGCGCGATGTTGAGCTCGAGGACGTTGACGCGGGGTTCGCCGATGAAGCCGAGGGTGCGGCCGTCGGTGTGCTCGTCGACCAGCTTCTGCACCTGGGCGACGGACAGGCCGTTCTTCTCGGCGATCCGGTGGACCTGGATGTCCGCGTACTCCGGGGAGATGTCCGGGTCCAGGCCGGAGCCGGAGGAGGTGACCGCGTCGGCGGGCACGTCCGAGGGCTTGACCGTGTAGCCGCCGACCGAGTTGTCCTTGATGACGGCGGCCTTGGCGGCCTTCACCCAGTCGATCAGGTCCTGGTTGTCACCGGAACGGTTGGTGGCACCGGACAGGATCAGGCTGTACTGGGTGTTGACGCTGTTGGTGCCCAGCCCGTTCCGCGGGCGGCCCTGGAACCACTTCAGGTCCGGTTCCGGGGTCTCCTGGCCCTTCTTCAGCGGCAGGTTGTACGACTGCCCGATCAGGGACGAACCGACGACCTTGCCGTCCGCCTTGATCTCGGAGCCGTTCGCCTTGTCGTTGAAGAGCGCCTGGGCGACACCGGTGACGGCCAGCGGGTAGATCACGCCCGTCACCACCGTCAGCACGAGCAGCGCGCGCAGCCCCGCCCACAGCAACCGGGCGGTGTTCGATACCGAGTTGTTCATGGGGATCAGCCGATTCCGGGGATGAGGGAGATGAGCAGGTCGATGATCTTGATGCCGATGAACGGGGCGATCAGGCCGCCGAGGCCGTAGATCCCGAGGTTGCGCCGCAGCATCTTGTCGGCACTCACCGGCCGGTACTGCACGCCCTTCAGCGACAGCGGCACCAGCGCAATGATGATCAGCGCGTTGAAGATGACCGCGGACAGGATCGCGGAGTCCGGCGAGGACAGCGCCATGATGTTCAGCTTGTCCAGGCCCGGGTAGACCGCAGCGAACAGCGCCGGGATGATCGCGAAGTACTTCGCGACGTCGTTGGCGATGGAGAACGTGGTCAGCGCACCTCGGGTGATCAGCAGCTGTTTGCCGATCTCGACGATCTCGATGAGCTTGGTCGGGTTGGAGTCGAGGTCGACCATGTTGCCGGCCTCCTTGGCGGCCGACGTGCCCGTGTTCATCGCCACGCCGACGTCCGCCTGCGCCAGGGCCGGGGCGTCGTTCGTACCGTCTCCGGTCATCGCGACGAGCTTGCCGCCGGCCTGCTCCCGCTTGATCAGGGCCATCTTGTCCTCGGGAGTGGCCTCCGCGAGGAAGTCGTCGACACCCGCCTCGTCCGCGATCGCCTTGGCCGTCAGCGGGTTGTCACCCGTGATCATGACGGTCTTGATGCCCATGCGGCGCAGCTCGTCGAACCGCTCCCGCATGCCCTCCTTGACGACGTCCTTGAGGTGGATGGCGCCCAACACCCGGGCACCGTCCGCGTCCTCGACGGCCACGAGCAGCGGCGTACCGCCCGCCTCGGAGATCCGGTCGGTGAGCACGCCGGCGTCCTCGGACACCTCGCCGCCCTGCTCGTGGACCCAGGCGATGACCGAACCGGCAGCGCCCTTGCGGATCTTGCGCCCGTCGATGTCCACGCCCGACATTCGGGTCTGGGCGGTGAAGGCGATCCACTCGGCACCGGCGAGCTCTCCCTGGTGGCGCTCGCGCAGCCCGTACTTCTCCTTCGCCAGTACGACGATGGAACGGCCCTCGGGCGTCTCGTCGGCCAGCGACGACAGCTGGGCGGCGTCGGCCAGTTCGGGCTCGGTGGTGCCGTGCACCGGCACGAACTCGGCGGCCTGACGGTTGCCGAGCGTGATGGTGCCGGTCTTGTCCAGCAGCAGCGTCGACACGTCGCCCGCGGCCTCGACCGCACGCCCCGACATCGCCAGCACGTTGCGCTGCACCAGCCGGTCCATACCCGCGATGCCGATCGCGGACAGCAGTGCGCCGATCGTGGTCGGAATCAGGCAGACCAGCAAGGCCACCAGGACGACCATGGTCAGGTGCGTGCCCGCGTAGTCCGCGAAGGGGGGCAGCGTGGCGCACGCGAGCAGGAACACGATGGTCAGCGACGCCAGCAGGATGTTCAGCGCGATCTCGTTGGGCGTCTTCTGCCGGGCCGCGCCCTCGACCAAAGCGATCATGCGGTCGATGAAGGTCTCGCCGGGCTTCGTCGTGATCTTGATGACGATGCGGTCGGACAGCACCTTCGTACCGCCGGTGACGGCACTGCGGTCGCCGCCGGACTCGCGGATGACCGGGGCGGACTCGCCGGTGATGGCGGACTCGTCGACGGACGCGACGCCCTCGATGACGTCACCGTCGCCAGGAATGATGTCGCCGGCCTCACAGACGACCAGGTCGCCGATGCGCAGCTCGGTGCCGGGGACCCGCTCCTCGCGATCTCCCACGAGACGGCGGGCGATCGTGTCGGTCTTGGCCTTGCGCAGGGTGTCCGCCTGGGCCTTGCCGCGGCCCTCGGCGACGGCCTCGGCGAGGTTGGCGAAGACGACGGTCAGCCACAGCCAGGCGCTGATCGCCCAGCCGAACCAGTCGCCCGGGTCCTTGAAGGAGAAGACGGTGGTCAGCAGGGAGCCGATCCACACCACGAACATCACAGGGGACTTGATCATCACCCGCGGGTGGAGCTTGCGGAAGGCGTCCGGCAGCGACTTCAGAAGCTGCTTCGGGTCGAACAGACCCGCGCCGACACGTCCTTCGTCCTTGTGCCCGGCCGGCACATCACTGTGCGGTGCCCGGGTCGGGGTGGCAGTGGACATCGAGTCCTCTTGCTTCTCTATACCAGTGGTCATGACGCCAGCCCCTCGGCCAGCGGGCCCAGCGCCAGCGCCGGGAAGTAGGTCAGACCGGTGATGATCAGGATCGCGCCCACCAGCAGACCGGTGAACAGCGGCTTCTCGGTGCGCAGGGTGCCCGCGGTCGCCGGCACCGGCTTCTGCTCGGCGAGCGAACCGGCCAGCGCCAGCACGAACACCATCGGCAGGAAGCGGCCGAGCAGCATGGCCAGCCCGATCGTGCTGTTGAACCACTGCGTGTCGGCGTTCAGACCCGCGAAGGCCGAGCCGTTGTTGTTGGCGCCGGACGTGTAGGCGTACAGGATCTCGGAGAAGCCGTGCGCACCCGAGTTGGTCATCGAGTTACCGGGGGTGGGCAGGGCCATCGCCGCGGCGGTGAAGACCAGCGCCAGCGCCGGGGTGATGAGGATGTAGCAGGCCGCGAACTTGATCTCGCGGGTGCCGATCTTCTTGCCCAGGTACTCGGGCGTACGGCCGACCATCAGACCGGCGATGAACACCGCGATGATCGCCATGATCAGCATGCCGTAGAGGCCGGAGCCGGTACCACCGGGCGCGATCTCGCCGAGCTGCATGCTCAGCAGGGTGATGCCGCCGCCGAGGCCGGTGAACGAGGAGTGGAAGGAGTCCACCGCACCGGTCGAGGTCAGCGTGGTCGCCACCGCGAAGATCGAGGAACCGCCGACACCGAAGCGGGTCTCCTTGCCCTCCATCGCACCGCCGGCGATGTCGAACGCCGGGCCGTGGTGGTGGAACTCGGTCCACATCATCAGCGCGGTGAAGCCGCCCCAGATCGTCACCATCGCGGCGAGAATCGCGTAGCCCTGCTTGAGCGAACCGACCATCCGGCCGAAGGTCCGCGTCAGCGCGAACGGGATCAGCAGGATCAGGAAGATCTCGAAGAGGTTCGAGAACGGACCGGGGTTCTCGAAGGGGTGGGCGGAGTTGGCGTTGAAGTAGCCGCCGCCGTTGGTGCCCAGCTCCTTGATGACCTCCTGCGAGGCGACCGCGCCGCCGTTCCACTGCTGGCTGCCGCCCATGAACTGGCCGACGGAGTGGATGCCGGAGAAATTCTGGATCGCGCCGCACGCCACCAGCACGATGGCGCCGGTCACCGCGATCGGCAGCAGGATACGGACGGTGCCACGCACCAGGTCCGACCAGAAGTTTCCGAGCTCACCGGTGCGCGAGCGCGCGAAGCCGCGCACCAGCGCGACAGCCACCGCGATACCCACCGAGGCGGAGACGAAGTTCTGCACCGCCAGGCCGCCGGTCTGCACGACGTGGCCCATGACCTGCTCGCCGTAGTACGACTGCCAGTTGGTGTTCGACACGAAGGACGCGGCGGTGTTGAACGCCTGGTCCGGGTCGATCGCGGCGAAGCCGAGCGAGCCGGGCAAGTGGCCCTGGAGTCGCTGCAGCAGATAGAGGAAGAGGACGCTGACGGCGGAGAAGCCGAGGACACCGCGCAGGTAGGCGGGCCAGCGCATCTGCGTGTTCGGGTTGGCGCCGATGCCCTTGTAGATCCACTTCTCGACGCGCAGGTGCTTGTCGGAGGAGTAGACCCTGGCCATGTAGTCGCCAAGGGGACGGTAGGCGAGTGCCAGTGCCGCTATGAGCGCGAGCAGCTGAAGCACGCCGGCGAGGACGGGGCTCATATCGCCCGCTGCGGTAGCAGCTGATGTCACGGTCAGAACCTCTCCGGGAAGATCAGGGCGAGGACGAGATAGCCCAGCAGGGCGACGGCCACGACCAGGCCGACAATGTTCTCGGCGGTCACAGCTTCGTCACCCCCTTGGCGACGAGAGCCACCAGCGCGAACACCGCGATCGTGGTGACGACGAAGGCCAGGTCGGCCATCGCGAGCTCCTAGATGAGGTTCGGTTCGAACGGACGGTTAGAGGAAACCGTCTCCGTGGCCGGATCAGGCCGCCGTTGACACCTCCCTTACGGCAGTGAGTCCGGCTTTGACGGAACTCTTACGGCTGACTCCTCCATCTGCGGAAACGAATCTCCCTGTCCGCTTGAGTACGCCGACGGCCCGCCCCGGGCAGGGGCGGGCTGTCGTGAGATGTCAGAGACTGGGGAAATGCGGAGAGGCCGAGATCAGGAGACCCGGAACAGCGTTCGCCTGCGTGAGGGCAGCAACGTGCCGCGCGCGGCCCGCTCGTGCGTGACCATGTGGACGTCGATGTCGGAGGAGAGTTCGACGACCGTCTCTCCGGTGCCGCGCCCGGTGAGGAAGCGTTCCAGCCGGCCGCGGCGGCTGGTGCCCAGCACGAGTTGGGTGGCGTTCTCGGCGCGGGCGAACTCCACCAGGGCGGTGGCGACGTCGTCGCCGACAACAGAGTGGTAGCTGCCGCCGAGATCCTCGATCAGCCGCCGCTGCCGGGCCAGGGAGGCGTGCGAGGCGCCCACGGCAAGGCCGTCGCTGCGGGTCACGTGCACGGCGAGCAGATCCCCGCCCGCCGACCGGTCGGCGGTACGGGCGGCCCGCCTGATGAGAGTGTCGCCTTCCGGCCCGCCGGTCAGCGCCACCACGACCCGTTCCCGCGTCTCCCACACCCCGCCGATGCCGTGTTCGGAGCGGTACGACTGGAGGGCCTCGTCCACGCGGTCGGCGACCCAGACCAGGGCGAGCTGGCGCAGGGCGGTCAGGTTGCCGGGCCGGAAGTAGTTGGCCAGCGCCGCGTCGACCTTCTCGGGCGCGTAGATGTTGCCGTGCGCCATCCGGCGGCGCAGTCCCTCGGGCGGCATGTCCACCAGCTCGATCTGATGGGCGCGCCGTACGACCTCGTCGGGCACCGTCTCGGGCGGGGTTGAGGATCCGGTGGAAGCGGCGGACCAGGTACCACTGGAGGACACCGAGCGCGACGAGCAGCAGCACCCCGATCGCGACCGCTGCCGCGAGCTGGGCGGAGAGCGTGGAACGGGCCTGAGCGTACTGGGCGTTGAACGCCTGGTCGTTGGAGGACACCAACTGCCGTGCATCCGGCAGAAGTCGGTGCTGGAGCAGGTCCGTGGCCGTCCGGTGGTCGGCCGGCGCGGCCGTCTTGTCGCCGCTGCGGCCGTCGTTCTCCTGCCAGTCGCGGCCTCTCTGAGGACGGCGACCGCGCCGGACACCACGAACAGGCGGGCCAGTGTGAGATACCGGCCCGCCCAGGGGATGCCGGGCGGCGAGGCGGGCTGAGGCTCAGCAGGCGAGACCTCAGCAGGCGGCCTGCCGAGCCTCGCGGATGCAGGTGCCGAGGATGTCGATGGCCGTGTCGACGTCGTCATCGCTGTGGTCCGCCATGGCCTGCAGACGGAAGCGGGCCGCGTCGGAGGCGACCGCCGGCTGTTCGATGAGATGCGCGACGAGACCTGGCTTTGCGGGTTCGTTGCTGCTTCTGTCATTTCGGCGTTGTGGCCGCAGCGGCGATGAGGGCGGCGACGGCGGAGACGAGTGCAAGCAGTGTGAACAGGTGTGGGTATCCGCCGAGCGGTGTCGCCAGGGCGGCACCGGCGAACGGGGCGAGGGCCGAGGCCGCGGTCGCCGGAGCTGTGAGGAGTCCGGACAGGTGGCCGTAGTGGGTGGTGCCCCAGCGGTCGGTGATGGCGGTGGCCTGCAGCAGGGTGAGGTTTCCCCGGACCATGCCGGCCGCGATGGACAGGGCGACCAGCAGGGGGTACGGGCCGGGGACGCACCCGAGTGCGGCGGTGGTTGCACCGCCAAGAGCGATGATGATAACCGTGCGCGCGGTAGTGCCAATGTGGCGGGCGAGGCTGGCGTACAAGGTGCGTCCGAGGGTCTGCCCGGCACCGCCGAGGCCGAGGGCCCAGGCGGCCTCGGTGGTGGTGAAGCCGCGTTCGAGCAGGAGCGGGACCAGGGCGACAACGACCGCGTACACGGCGAACGCGGAGAGGGTCAGGGCGCAGGCCAGCATCCAGAACGGCCTGCTGCGTGCCACGGCGGTCGCGCCGCCGCTGGTGTGAGCGGGGGCCGGTGGTGCCGTGGGCCACGGCCCTTTGAGCGCGAGGGCGTGGGCGGGGATGGTGACGGCGGCGAGGAGCAGGGCGAGAACGGCGTAGGTCGCCCTCCAGGACAGGTGGTTGGCGAGGGCCGCGGTGGTGGGGGCGAAAACGGTGGAGGCGAGGCCGCCGGCGAGGGTGACGATGGTGAGGGCCCTCACGTGGTCCGGAGCGAACCAGCGGGTGAGAGCGGCGAAGGCGGGCTGGTAGAAGGTGGCGGCCATCGCGCCTCCGGCGAGTAGCCAGCCGATGGCGAAGACCGGCAGGTTGGGCGCGGCGGCCACGATGAGGAGGCTGAGTGCGCCGAGGACAGAGCCGACGGTCATCACGGTGCGGGGACCGTGGCGGTCGATGATCCGGCCGACCCGGATCCCGGCGAGGGCGGAGACGAGCAGCGCGGCCGAGAACGATGCCGTGGTTGCTCCGGCCGGCCAGCCGGTGGCAGCGGTGATCCGGGGGTTCAGCACGGGGAAGGCGTAGTAGACGATTCCCCAGCTGGTGATCTGGGTGGCGCACAGGGCGGGTAGGGCGGCGTGAGGCCGTGACCGGTCCCCCGTCCCGGTCGCGGCCTCGCTGGTGGGGAGGTTGGTCATCTGCGGGTCAGCAGCAGCTGCTCAGTGCGGCCGGTTCCTTGGAGTCGGCGCCGACCGTGGCCGGATCTGCGCAGCAGGTGCTGCCCTGCTGCCTGGCCAGGGTGTCGGCGTCGGCCTTGACGACGTAGACCTCCCAGGGTTCTTGGCCGGGGCCGTGGACCCAGACCTTGTCCTGGAGGGCGTAGCAGCAGCTGGTGTCGTTCTCCACGTCGGTGGTCAGTCCGGCCTCGGCCAGGCGGGTGGTGGCGGCACGGACGGCCTCGGCGGTCTCGACCTCGACGCCAAGGTGGTCCATGCGGGTTGTCTCATCCGCGCTGCCTTCGATGAGGACGAGCTTGAGCGGGGGCTCGGCGATGGCGAAGTTGGCGTAGCCGTCGCGGAGTTTGGCGGGCTCGGTGCCAAACAGCTTGCTGTAGAAGGCGACGGACGCATCGAGGTCGGGGACGCGCAGGGCGAGCTGTACGCGGGACATGGTGAACCTCCTTCGGTTGGGTGGGGGGGTTCAGCAGCCGCCGGAGGCGGCAGGGGCGCCGATGCCGATCTGCAGGGTGGCCGGGGTGGCGCAGCAGCCGCCGCCCTCACTGTTCTGGGCGGCGTCGGGGTCGTCGAACAGGCCCGCGCCGCCGCAGACTCCGGTCTCCGGCAGGGTCAGCTCGACGCGCTCGGCGGCCTCGCGGTCCCCGGCGATCGCGGCGGTGATGGAGCGGGCCTGCTCGTAGCCGGTCATCGCGAGGAATGTGGGCGCGCGGCCGTAGGACTTCATGCCGACGAGGTAGACGTCCTGCTCGGGGTGGGCGAGTTCACCCACGCCGTGCGGGTAGACCGTGCCGCAGGAGTGGACGTTCGGGTCGATCAACGGGGCGAGCGCGGTGGGGGCCTGGAGGCGCTCGTCGAGGCCGAGGCGGATCTCGGAGAGGAAGGACAGGTCTGGGCGGAAGCCGGTCAGGACGATGACCTCGTCGACCGGGTCCAGACGGCGGCCGTCCTCAGCGACGAGGACGAGCCGGTCGCCGTCGCGTTCCACAGCCTCGGTGCGGAAACCGGTGACCGCGCTGGCGTGACCGTTCTCGACGGCGGCCTTCGCACGCAGGCCCAGCGCGCCGCGCGCGGGGAGCTGGTCGGCCTCGCCGCCGCCGTACGTGTTCGCGCCGATGCCTCGGCGCAGGATCCACACGGCGTGGGTCCCGTCTTCCTCCTTGGCCAGGTCGGCGAGGTAGGCGAGGGCGGTGAAGGCGGAGGCGCCCGAGCCGATCACAGCGGTGCGCTTGCCGGCGTGCCGGGCGCGTACGGTCGGGTCGCCCAGGTCGGGGACGCGGTAGGAGATGCGCTCGGCGGCCGTCTTCTCGCCGAGGGCGGGCAGGCCGTCGGCGCCCATCGGGCTGGGGGTGGACCAGGTGCCGGAAGCGTCGATGACGGCGCGGGCGTTGATCCGCTCCTCGTGGCCGTCGGCGAGCTGGATGTGGACGGTGAAGGGCTGCTCGTCACGGCCGGAGTCGACGATGCGGTCGCGTCCGGCGCGGGCGACGCCGGTGACCGTGACGCCGTAGCGGACCGTGTCGCCGAGGACGTCGGCGAGCGGCTGCAGGTACTGCTCTGCCCAGTCGGCGCCGGTGGGGTAGGCGGCGCCGTCGGGGCGGATCCAGCCGGTCGGGGCGAGGAGCTTCTCGGCGGCCGGGTCGGTGACCTCGGCCCAGGGGGAGAACAGCCGCACGTGCGACCAGGCCCTTACGGCGGTGCCGGCTGACGGCCCGGACTCCAGGACGAGCGGTTCGAGGCCGCGTTCCATGAGGTGGGCGGCGGCAGCCAGGCCGACGGGGCCGGCTCCGACGACCACGACGGGCAGCTGGTCGGTGGTGGACGCGTTCACGAGAATCCCCTTTGATTCGACATTCGTCGATGGCTTGTGCGGCCCAGCATGGCACCTGTATCGATGAGCGTCAACATAGACATTCATCGAATCCAAGGCGTCGGCACGGCCCGCCGTCGAACTCCGTGCGCGTCGGGTGAAATGCCGTCCGGGCCGCGCAGCACATCACCGCCCGCCTGCCCGCACTCGCGGCCGACCGGCCCTCGCACCACTGGTTCGATGTATGTCAACATAGATGCATGTCGAATACGAAGGTGCTGCCGCTGCTGGATGCCGGTGAGACCGTGGCGCCGTGCTGCCCGCCGCTGACGGAACGCCCCTTCACCGCGGGGGAGGCCGAGACCGCCGCGCGGATGTTCAAGGCGCTCGGTGACCCAGTGCGGCTGCGGCTGTTCTCCGCCGTCGCTTCGCACGAGGGCGGCGAGGCGTGCGTGTGCGACATCTCCGACGTGGGTGTCTCCCAGCCGACCGTCTCCCACCACCTGAAAAAGCTCAAGGAGGCCGGCCTGCTCACCTCCGAGCGGCGCGGCACCTGGGTCTACTACCGGGTCGAGCCGTCTGTACTGGCCGCGATGGGCAAGCTGCTGGCCGTCGTGCCGGCCGCAGCCTGACCACCACGACGGCGAAGGGCGCCCGCCGGCTACGCGGGGGCGGGCCAGTGGTCGCGTGCCCGCCGCAGTCCCGGGGGACTCCGCGGCGGACGGTCGACTCCGCCCCCGCTACCTGCAGCCGATCATGAACAGCTTGTTGCAGGCCACCCCGCTGCTCTCCGGGACGCTGATACTGGCCGGACGTTCGAAGGGCCAAGGGAAGCGCGGGGGCGTGGGTGGACTGGACAGTGCCGGGCGGGCTGGCCGTCGGCCTGCTGATCGCGACCGTGACCGCACCGGTCGGAGTGTCCGGCGCGGTCTTCCTACTCCCGGTCCAGCTGAGCGTCTTCGGCGTGCCCAACCCGGCGGTCACCCCGACCAACCTGCTGTTCAACGTCGTCGCCGGACCGGGCGCCCTGTGGCGCTACCGCCACGACGGCGCCCTGCGCGGTGACCTCGCCCGGCGCCTGGTGCTGGGCACGCTGCCCGGCGTCGTCCTCGGTGCCGCCATCCGCGTCTTCGCCCTCCCCGGCCCGGACGTCTTCCGGCTCCTGATCGCCACCCTGCTGCTGCCGCTCGGCCTCTGGCTGTGCCTGCGCGCCCTCACCCCGGCACACCACCGCCCGCCGCCCGCAGGCGAGTTGCCGCCACGTACCCTCACCGGCCTCGCCCTGGCGGTCGGCGTGGTCGGCGGCATCTACGGCATCGGCGGCGGCTCCCTCCTCGGCCCGATCCTCGTCGGACGCGGTCTGCCCGTGGCACGCGTCGCCCCGGCCGCGCTCGCCGCCACCTTCGCCACCTCCCTCGTCGGCGCCACCGCCTACGCACTGCTGTCGCTCGTGAGCTCCGGAGATGTCGCCCCCGACTGGTGGCTCGGGCTCGCCTGCGGCACCGGCGGGCTGATCGGCGGCTACCTCGGCGCACGCCTCCAACCCCGCCTCCCCGACAGAACCCTGCGGCTCCTGCTCGGAGCCCTCGCGACTGCCCTCGGCGCCCTGTACGCCGCCCAGACCCTGAGCTGAGCCCCGGCCCCAAGAACCCTTGTCACGCGGCGGCTTTCCGACCGGGCATGAAGATGAGCGCCAGCAGCGCCAAGCCGACCACGGCGCCGACGAGTTGCATGGCGATGAAGCCCGCGACCGAGCTGGGGGCGATACCCGCGAAGGTGTCGGTGAAGGCGCGGCCGATGGTCACCGCCGGGTTGGCGAACGACGTGGACGAGGTGAACCAGTACGCGGCACCGATGTAGGAGGCGACCGCGACCGGGGCGAAGCGCAGGCGATCGGCACGGGCGAGGCCGAAGATCAGCAGGATCAGACCGGCCGTCGCGACGACCTCACCGAGCAGCAGATGGCCGGCGGAGCGGTCGTGGGTGGACCACTTCACCAGCGGCTCGCCGAACATCGCATCCGCCAGGATCGCACCCGCGATCGCGCCGACGATCTGGGCGGGAACGTAGACAGCCGTCTCGCGCAGGGAGACGCCCGCGCCGCCGCGGCGGGTACTCCACCACTCGGCGAGGGTGACGGCGGGGTTGAAGTGCGCGCCGGAGACCGGGCCGAGCAGGAGGATCAGGACGCCCAAGCCGAAGACGGTGGCCGTGGAGTTCGCGAGCAGCTGCAGGCCGACATCCTTGGTCAGTTCGGTGGCCTGGATGCCGGAGCCGACCACGACCGCCACCAGGGCAGCGGTGCCGATCAGTTCGGCGGCGGCCTTGGCGATCAGCGGGGGCGCCTGGGGCAGGGTGGCGCCCGGGGCGGGATGCGGCTCGGTCCCTGCGGCAGCGGGGGCTATGGCGGATTCCTCGGCTTGGTCGTGCTCGGTGGCCTCGGTGGCGGTCAACAGGACTCCTCGGTGCAGGTCGCCGCGGGGGCGGGGATCAGGGGCAGGACCGCTTGACGTCGTTCTCGGCGGTGGCGCGCGCGGACTCCGCCAGGTCGGCGAACTGGCCCGCGAGGGTGGCGATGACGTCGGGCTTGAGCCGGTAGTACGTGAACCGGCCGCACGGCTCCGTGTCCACGACCCCGGCCTCGCGCAGCACCTTCAGATGATTGGAGAGGTTGGTCTGTCTGGCCCCCGTCTCCTCGATCAGGTGCGTGCTGCAGAGCGTCTCCTTGGCGAGCAGGGTGACGATCTGGAGCCGGAGCGGGTCCGCCAGAACCCGCATCAGATCAGTGTCGACTGACATCATCATGGGCTGATACTCTCACATCACTCCGGACTGATACCAGCCTGGGGTGATCCTTGGGACCCGCATCCCCACACCGCGTGGGGCCCCATGCCCCGAAGGGGGATCCCATGACCGCATCCCCGCCCCCTGTCCTGCCCGACGAACGCCTCGCGTCCGGCATCGCCCGCCTCGCCCTGCGCTACCGCGGGCACTTCTCTGCCGAGACCATCCAGCGCCTGGTCATCGACTCCTACGAGCGGCTCGCCGAACACGCCCGCGTCCGCACCCACCTCGTGGTGCCGGCCGAGCACCTGGCCACCGAGCGACTCGACGCGCTCGCCCACATCCAGGGCGCGCCGGGTGTCGGCCTGCCCCGCGTGCTGTTCGTGTGCAGCCACAACGCCGGCCGCTCCCAGATGGCCGCCGCCCTCCTCGCCCACCGCGCCGCAGGCCAGGTGACCGTCTCGTCCGCAGGCACGCATCCGGCCGCCGAGGCCGAGCCGGTCGTCGCCGAGGTGCTGACCGAGGCCGGGGTGGACCTTGCGGACGCGTTCTGCAGGCCGCTGACCGACGAGGTCGTGCAGGCCGCCGACATCGTCATCGCGATGGGCTGCGGGCACGCCTGCCCCGTACTGCAGGGCCGCCGCTACCTGGACTGGCCGGTCACCGACCCCGAGGGCGCCCCGATCGCCGTCGTCCGCGGCATCCGCGATGAGATCGACGCCCACATCACCGAACTGCTCGCCTCCCTGCCGAGCACCTGAACCCACCTTCCGTACCACGCTCTTGATCGACTTACGAAGGAAGAACCGATGTCCTCCAGCCCGCTCGCCTCCGTGCTGTTCGTCTGCGTCCACAACGCCGGCCGGTCGCAGATGGCCGCCGGATTCCTCTCCCACCTCGCGGGCGACCGGATCGAAGTCCGCTCCGCCGGCTCCATCCCCGGCGACCAGGTCAACCCCTCCGCGGTCGAGGCCATGAAGGAAGTCGGCATCGACATCGCCGACGCCAAGCCGAAGATCCTTACCACCGAGGCCGTCCAGGCATCGGACTACGTCATCACCATGGGATGCGGCGACGCCTGCCCGATCTTCCCCGGCAAGAAGTACCTCGACTGGGCCCTGGAAGACCCGGCCGGCAAGGGCGTCGAGGCCGTCCGCCCCATCCGCGACGAGATCAAGACCCGCATCGAGGCCCTGATCGCCGAGATCGACGCCAAGCAGGAGGCATGACCCTGTGCCCGACAGAGACGGGATACGCGAGGTCATCGTCATCGGCTCCGGCCCTGCCGGATACACCGCCGCCCTCTACACCGCCCGCGCCCAGCTCAAGCCGCTCGTGTTCGGCGGCGCGATCTTCGTCGGCGGGGCGCTCACCACGACCACCGAGGTCGAGAACTTCCCCGGCTTCCCCGAGGGCATCGACGGCCCGGACCTGATGGCGAACATGCGCACTCACGCGGAGAAGTTCGGCGCGGAGACGGTTGACGACGACATCGCCGCTCCCGCGACAACACCGAAACCATGCCCGACCAGCGGAAACTAAGCGATCACATCCGGAAAGACGACGGCTTCCAAGGACTCCAGTCGAACCGGTTCCCTCGGCCCTCGTGGCGGTGCTCAGGCTGTGAGGCCCTCGATCGCCACGGGAAGGTGGCGGGGGCCGCGCAGCACGGCGTTGGCGCGGTACGGAGGCGGGTCCTCGATCAGCCCGGAGAACTTGACCCGGCGGAACAGTTCGGGCACCGCCACATGGAGTTCTATCCGGGCGAGCGGGGCGCCGAAGCAGTAGTGGATGCCGGTGTAGAAACCCAGGTGCTCGTTGTCCTTGCGGTCGGGATCGAACCGGTCGGGGTCCTCGAAGCGCCGGGGATCGCGGTTGGCCGCGGCCAGCATGAGCCAGACCGGCGAGCCCTTGGGGATCGTGGTGCCGGCGACGTCGATGTCGGCCAGGGCGGTGGTCCACGGGACGAACTGGACCGGGGGCTCGTACCGCAGCACTTCCTCGATGAGCGGGACGGCCAGGTCCGGGTCCTTCTGGAACCGCGAGAGGATGTCGGGGTGGCGCAGCAGGGTGAGGGTCGTGTTGGTGATCGCGTTGACGGTGGTCTCGTGGCCGGCGACCAGGAGCAGCACCGCGGTGGCCTCAAGGTCCGCCGGGGTCATGTCGGGAGCGAGCGCGCTGAGAATCCCGGGGCCGGGGTGGCGGCGTTTGGCCTCGATCAGATCGGCCAGGTAGGCGCCCATGTCCTGGCGCGCCCGCTGCGCCTTTTCCTGGCCGTCCTCGCCGGCCTGGGGATCGAGTGACGACGCCAGGGCGTCGGCCCAGGCGTGGAAGCGCGGTTCGTCCTCGCGCGGCACGCCGAGGACCTTGCAGATGGCGGTGACGGGAAGGGGGTAGGAGAAGTCCTCGACGATGTCGACCTGGTCCTTGCCCTCGAAGGCGTCGAGCAGCTCCGTGACGACCTTGGCCAGATCTCCGCGCAGGCCGTCGAGGAATCTGGGGCTGTGCGGGGGGCCGAACGGCCGGTTGATGGTGTCCCGCAGCCGGTCGTGGACGGGCGGGTCGGTGAAGATGAAACTGGGCGGCAGGCCGGACTCCACTGGTTGCCCGACGCGGGCGTAGCCGGGTGGACGGTTGCTCGTGTCGTTGCTCAGCCGCGGGTCGTTGGCCAGGCTCCGCACCTCGTAGTAGGTGCTGACCAGGTAGGTGCCGTCGTCCTCCCGCCTGACCGGTTGCTTGCGCAGTTCCGCATAGAGCGGATAGGGATCGGCCCGATTGGCGTAGTCGGTGATCTGCGCGGAGATGGTGCCGGACGTCATGGTGACTCCTGAGGGCTCCGGGCGGTGCAGGGCCGGTGATCAGGCATGCGACGGAACGAACGTGACACGCCGCTCGCTCGGTGAGTGGCCCGTCAGCGTGACGGTGGGCCCGTGGGTGGGCAGATGGGGGTCGGGGAAGGCCGGGTCGATCGGCTGCAACGTCTCGGTCCGGCGGTCCACCGTGCGGTACTCCGGCGGGAAGGGGGCGCCGGACGCGATCTGCTGTTCGTAGAACCCCAGCCACTTGGCTCCGTCGAACGACGCTGCGGCGATGAAGCGGCCGCGGTAGCCGTACACCGCGACGAACCGCTCCTCGGCGAGTGTCCCCTGGGCGACGACCAGTTGGTCGCCCAGCGAGGGCACGCCCACCGACTTGATGTTGACGCCGAACTGGGTGGACCAGAACATCGGCAGCCACAGGTGCGGACGGCGATCCGGACCCGCACAGATCATGTTGTGGGCGGCGATCTCGGCCTGTTCGACCGCGTTGCCCCAGTGCTCCAGCGCCAGGAACTGGTAGTCGAACAGGGGGTGGGGGCTGCGGGCGACGTCACCGGCGGCGTAGATGTCGTCGGTGACGATGCCGTTGACGTCGAACACCCGGCACCCGGCGTCGCACGCGATGCCCCGGGGACCCGCGGCCACCCCCGAGCCGGCGAGCCATTCCGTGTTCCGCATAGCCCCGAGCGAGACGACCGCCGCCTCCACCTCGATCGCCGAACCGTCGGACAGATGAGCGCGCCTGAGCCGTCCCACATCGTCGCCCTCGAGGGCGGTGACGCTGACGCCACAACGCAGGTCGACTCCGTGCTTGCGCTGCAGCCGGTCCGCGACCGCACCGAGCACTCCGCCGAGTGCGCCCACCAGCGGTGCCGGGCCGCGTTCGGCGACTGTGACCTCAAGGCCCAGCTCTCGGCAGGCGGAGGCGACCTCGGAGCCCGTGAATCCGGCGCCGATCACCAGCACCCGGGACACGCCCCCGGTCAGCTTCCGCCGCAGGCGGGCGGAGTCGTCGCGGGTACGCAGCACGAACACCCCGTCCAGTGCGGCCTCTTCCGGGTGGATCCAAGGCCGCGCTCTGGTCCCGGTGGTGATGAGCAGGCGGTCGTAGGGGACGGTGTCGCCGTTCGTCAGGCGCACTTGCTTGGCGTCCCGGTCCAGGCCCTCGGCGGCGACGCCCAGACGCCACTCGGCGTCGATGTCCCGCCGCCTCGGAAGCGCGGTGTCCTCGGGCCGTGCCCGTCCGAGCAGCGCCTGCTTGGACAGCGGCGGCCGGTCGTAGGGTTCGTACGGCTCGTCGCCGATCATGGTCAGTGATCCGGTGAAGCCCTGCTCGCGCAAGGTCTCCGCCGCACGCAGACCGGCCAGCGAGGCACCGACGACGACAATGCGGCCCTGGCGCCGCAGGACCTCGACGTCCGTGTCAGCCGACATGGGGCTCCACCCGCTTCGTCGGCTCATCGGAGTAGTCGACGAGGATGGCCTGGACCGGGCAGGCGGCAGCGGCCTTCTCCACGCGGTCACGTTGTGCCTCGTCGAAGCGAGGGGAGAACAGCAGCGCTTCTTCCCCGTGGAGGGAGAAGACATCCGGGGCGAGAAAGACGCACTGCGCGAATCCCTGGCACCGGTTGAGATCAACGACAAGCCTCATCTGGAACACGCTCTCTGCCAGGCCGCGGTCGCCGCCGGCTCCGCAGTCCTTGCGCTCGGTTCACACGATTGCGTGGCATGCCTCTCTCTCAGGATGGGCCTCTGCGCAGGGCACTCGCAAGGCGAGGGCTGCCGAGCAGGCCGATGCCCACCCGACCGGCCACCGCAAGTCAAGCGAGGCGCCCCCGGCCGCCTGAACGCCGGACGGGCGTGGACCCGACTACCACCGCGAGCCCTGCTGGATGAGATGATCCCCGTGGTGTGGACACACCTGACAATGGAGCGGAGCCCCGGAACTCAGCGTCTTCTCAAATCCGTCGGCCCGGTTTTCAAAGGGCGTAGGAGCTCATGATCACGCCGACGAAGCCGCGGCGTGCAAGAACGGTTGCGCCCGGCACGGGCGTGGACGACCGGCCACCACCGGCCGGCTGCGGGACCTGAGTGGACTACCTTCTCTGCATGGCCTGCCGCCTTGGCTCTGAGCCCTTTGCACGACGTCGTCGTGACGGCGCAGCCGGACGCTGACCGTTCCGGCGGTCAGCAGCGCGGTACCTATGGTGGAGAGACACGGAGACCACCAGGGCGGCCAACGGTTTGGGCCAGTCTCGGTCGGAGGCGCATTGCAGCGCAGTTTCGTGCGCATCAGTGGAATCCTCGAAGTAGACGTCCCGGGGTTCGGAGTTGACCGGTGCGGGGCAGTCCACCGCGTTGTAGGTGGAGTCGTACTTGCGGCTCCTCATGTTGACCTTGAGTCGCCCGGAGACTCTACGGATCACCGTTCGGGTTCACGTACCGGATCTCGGAGGTCTCCAGCACGATGACGTAGTCCTGGCCAGTGCAGACGCCGAAGGAAGCGCCGCGGCGCCCTCCGCTGGGGCGCCGCAGTTGCTCCGCCTGGCCGCACCGGCGCAGCGCGCCTTTCGAGCCCGCCGAAAAGCACGAACCCCGCTCCGGATGTTCCGGGGCGGGGTTTGCTTGAGCGCCGGGCAGGCCTTGCACCTGCATCTCCCCGCAGGAAGCGGGGCGTCTTTCCTTGGACCACCAACGCACGGCGCTTCCCTGCAGTTCTGCAGCACGCTCAAGATCAAGTATAGCGTGCCTTGGCCGGGTGGCTCACCGCCGCCTGCGATAGGGGGCGTCCAGCCGACCCGCGAGCCGGACACGTGCGCGGGACGGGCCAACGGTGTACTGGAGGAAGGCCTCGATCGCTGCCCGTACTTGCGGCCCCCGGTCCCACTCCCCCGCCGTACCCACCCGCCGGGCAGCGCCAGATCTCTGCCGTATCCCGACAAACGCTTTCGCCCCCGTCTGCTCGCCCGGCCTGTGCTCCTGTGCTCGTGCCGCCGCCGAGCTGGGCACCCTCGGCTTGGCAGCCTGGTCAGACCGCGTGCAACTGGTCCGTCTTCGCATCAAGGCGGGTATCGGTGAGGACATCGGCGTCCTACGTGTGTTCGACGTCATCGCCTGGATGTGTCAAGGCCAGCAGGGTCAGGCAGCGACGAGCTGAGCTCAGAGGTGGAGTGGCGGTCCCGCAGCGCGGATACCCGCCCCCGGACCTCGACGCGCTCACCAAGCAGGGAAGTGGAAACGCCGGCAGTGGTACTACGCCGCCGGAGCCAACGCTCTCGGAGTGCCCCGGTGGCACGGCCCGGTAGGGCGTCGGCAGGAGCCTCAGGATGTGGGCGCGTCCAGCTGCGGCTTCAGCCGCACCTCGGTCACGCCCACGCCCTCCGGAGCGCCGAACGCCTCGACCATCACGCCCAGGTAGGTACCGGTGACCTCCAGAGCCAAGTGATCGGCCCCCACGCGCAGGTCGAGCCTTGCCACGGGCTCGGCCGAGAAATCCGGCATGCGGTAGATCCGCGCTGCCGGGTAGCGCAAGCTCGTCAACTTCTCCTGCATCTCCTCGTACGTGGCCGTGTCCGTGCCCGAGAACGCCCGGCTGATGCGCCGTGCGTGCCTCTCGGCGGCGCACTGCGCTTCCGTGGTCAGCGGCACCTCATCGACCAGGATGGGCATGGTGGAGTCGGGGGTCGGCTCCGCTGCCGTGGTGTCGGCCGTGGAAGCCGATGCCACATCATCGATGCCGCTGGAGACGTCCGGAGCGCAGCTCTGCGAGATGAGGTTCGCCAACTCCAGGAACCGCATCTCTGCATCGTCGTCGCTCGCCGCGGCGACGCTGACCGCAGAGCTTTGATCGGCGGAGGCGTTCTGCGCGCCGAAGCCGGCCAGGACGACGACGCCGCCGAGCGCGGCCGCCAGCAAGGACTTCGGGAGGAAAATCGATCGCATGTCCGTACCATGCAGGCTGCTGACCACCGCCCACATGAGTACCCGTACTCAATCCAGCAGAGCATCAGCTCACCAGCGATCCTCATCAGCCAAGCTCAGTCCGTCGCGCCATCACAGCTGCTTCGTCTACGGCCCCGCTAAGGACGATGACGATGCCGAGCACACCCGTCATCCACAGAGCGGTGGACGCGCGCCCTGAATGGCCTGTCAACCTCGGGCAGTTGATCGACGTGAGCGCCCACCGGGGTCCCGTGCTCCGGCTCGAATCCGGAGGGCCTGACGGCGTTGCGGAGCTGTCCGCGTTGGGGCCCGCTCGCGCTCCTATCGGTCGAAGTCACTGGTTCGGCGAGTTCCTCTCCATGGTGCGAGGTCAGCACCATCCCGATGCACTGCCCAGCCAAACAAATCGCCGGGCGAGGCTCTCTCCCCCCGTGCCCCGCCAACCCAAGAAGACCACGCTCACGAAGCCCTGACCGCCCCTTTGCGGCTGGGGCAGAGGGAGTCCGGGGCCGATCCGCGCTGTCGAGCAGAATCTCAGCCAGACGGCGCTACCGAGGACCACACGCCGAACCGCTGGGCCATGCGATGTCGTCAACGGCGAGAAACGGCTCGCCAGCAACGGTCGCGGGGGTCGCCCCGGTGAACGCCATGACGTCCCGATGCAGGTGGGACTGGTCGGCGTAGCCGGTGTCGGCCGCAACCTGGGCCGCGCCCTGACCTGCGACCAAGCGGTGGGCGGCATGGTCGAAGCGGACCAGTTTCACGGCGCGCTTGGGCGGCAGGCCGAGCTGCGACCGGAACCGGGACCACAGCCGCTTACGGCTCCACCCGACCTCGGCCGCGAGTCCGTCGACCCGGGTCAGGCCACGGCTGACGACGATCCGGTGCCAGGCCCAGGCCACCTCCGGGTCCACCGGCGGGCCCGCCTCATGCCGGCGGGCGAGCAGCACGTCCGTCAACGCGAAGCGATCCTGCCACGACGAGACATCGCCGAGTTGCTCGCAGATCCGTGATGACTCCCGGCCCCACAGGTCGCCTAGGGTCACAACGGCGGCGCCGAGGTCGGCGGGGGAGGCCCCCAGAATCGCGCGTGCGATCACCGGAGACAGGCGCACCTGCACGCACTCGACGTTCTCTCCCCGCGCCCGGACCGCGCCTCCGGACCCGAGCCCGGGCCCGGCGACGATGCTTCCCCGCTGCTGCCGCCCTGCGGGACAGTCAAGGACGGGCGAACCTGCGCCGAACTCCAGAAGCAGCGTCACGGCCGGGTGCGGGACTATCCGGAGCGTTTCCAGGTTAGGGACATGGAACCCGGCCATGGTGACACCGGTCACCCGGCTGGGCCGCTGCGGGCACTCGACGCCCCACATAGCCGCACCGCGCACGAAGGTCCGCATCATTCCATGCTATGTGAGCCGACTGAGGGGAACATTCGTCCAATCCAGCGGCGCGTTCCGGCGGAGACAGTGGGCTCATGACTGTTTCTGACGGCGATCCGTACGCGAACGGCGGCGCCGAGGCCGAGAGTTCAACCCTGTCGCTGGACGACGGCGACATCTACGTGTGCCAGGACGGCCCCCGCGACGCCCCTGCACTCCTGCTCATCCACGGGTCCGCATCCTCGACCCGCTCGTGGAATCCGATGGTCCCGCTGCTGACCGGATCTCACCGCGTCATCCGGATGGACCTGCTCGGGCACGGCCGGTCGGCCAAACCGGCCGACCACAGCTACGCGATCCCGGACCAGGCACGTCGGGCAGGCGTGGTACTGGACCGGCTCGGCGTCGAGCACGCTGTGGTCGTCGGTCATTCCAGCGGCGGCGCGGTCGCCACCGCTCTCGCCGAACAGCGGCCCGACCTGGTGACCGCGCTCGCGCTCGTCAACACCGGACCCAGCCTGGACGCCTTCATCGCATCGGAGTCCGCCGCAATCGGCCCCTCGCAGTGGCCGCCGACCGACGAGCAGCTCCGGCGGATCGCGAGCACGGGTTTCAGCCGCGCGGGCTACCAGATCCCAGAAGAGCTCCTGGACGATGTGCGCGGTATGACCTACCACACGTTCACCACGACGATGAGCGCCACCCGCTCCTACCTGGAGCAGCGGGCGCTGCCGGATCGGCTGACGGTCCTGGGCAAGCCACTACTGGTGATCTTCGGCGAGGACGACCGCAGATGGCGATCCTCATCCGCCTCCGACTACCGCGCCGTTCCAGGCTCGAAGGTCGAGTTGCTGCCCGGTCTCGGGCACTCGCCCCTGCTCGAGGATCCACCGCGGACCGCCAACCCCCTGCTGGTGTTCACCGCGATCCACGCCGTACGGGTGGACTGAATGGAAAGGAGGGGTGCCCTGCGGATTCTCGTCTCCGGCGCCAGCGTCGCCGGTCCGGTTCTGGCCTACTGGCTCACCAGACACGGCTTCTCCGTCACCGTCGTCGAGCGCGCGCCGGCTCTGCGCAAGACCGGCGGCCACGCGGTCGACCTGTTTCGGCCCGCGATGAATATCTCGGAGAAGAGACCGGACTGACCGAGGCGCTGCAGGCCATTCACGGCGCCGGGCTGGTGCACCGTGACCTCAAACCCGGCAACGTACTGCTCGCCGCCGACGGGCCGCGCGTCATCGACTTCGGGATCAGCAAGGCCCTCGGCGAGACCCGGCTGACGGGCACCGGCACCATGATCGGCTCACCTGCCTTCATGGCCCCCGAGCAGATCGCCTCGTCCCACGACGTCGGCCCGGAGGGAGACGTCTTCTCCCTGGCCGGGCTGCTCGTGTACGCGGCCTGCGGGGAGGGCCCCTTCGGGACGGGCGACGAAGGGGCGCTGCACCGCGTCGTGACGGCGGAGCCCGACCTGTCCGGCGTACCCCACGCCCTGCACCCGCTGCTGCAGCGCTGCCTGGACAAGACACCGTCCCGGCGGCCCACCCTCGACGAGGTCCTGTCCCAGCTGGCCCCTGCCGACCCGGCGGCCCTGCTGGTTCCGGCGCTGCGGGAGGACCTGGCGGTACGTGCCCGTGACGCCGAGCTGATGGCCGTGGCGCCGCCGCCTCCCGGGACGGTGCCGGGCACCGGCCGCAAGGAGCCGCGCCTGGGCCGTCGGCAGGCACTGATCGGCGGGCTGTCCGTGCTGGGCGTCCTCGCGGCGGGCAGCGCGGCCGTGGTGCTCAAGAACAACGGGGACAAGGACAGCGTCGGCAAGAACCCGGACAGCGGCAAACCGCTCGGCTCCAAGGGCGAGACCGTCAAGCTCACCGACCCGCCGAAGCCGCTGTGGACGGCGACGGGTGCCGCCGAGTCCATGATCCCGGACCTGCGGGCCTTTGGCTCCGCCGTGGTACTGCGGGACTCGGCGTACGTGGCGGGGTTCGACGCCTCTACCGGAGCGGTCCGCTGGGGGCACGGCACCCGTGCCGACGGGCAGCCGGTGGGCGGCAAGGACCCGCTCACCACCAAGGCGTTCATCCTCGGCATGACCGACGACAAGGTGCTCTTCTATCGCATGGGGATGGACCGGTCCTTCACCCTGCACTACGACGTGGAGGACGTGGACCCGGCCACCGCCCGCACCCGGGCCAAGACCTCCCTCAAACCCCAGAGCATGACCCCTACCGGGCTTCTCGCCGACCACGGCAGCACCGTCTACTGCCTGGTCAGCAACGTCGAGGGCGGCAGCATCGTCCCGAGCCCCGGCGCGACCCCGAACTACAAAGTCGACCAGACCGCCGCCGCGATCGACCTCGGCAAGGGCCGCGTCCTGTGGCAGAAGCCCATCGTCCCCAACTCCGTCGCCACCATGCGCTATGCCGCCGACCGCCACGGCTTCTACTACACCGAAGACACCGACTCCGGCCTGACCGTGCACGCCGTGGACGCGGCGCGGGGGGCGCCGCGCTGGTCCGTCAAGGTTCCCGCGAACCCCGACAGCCACCTCCCCGCCTACATGCAGGGCGGCAGGGGCGATCTCGGCTCCTCGCTGACGGTGGCCGGCGACCTGCTGATCACGATCAACCTCAAGGGCGGCATGACCGCGTACGACACGGCGAGCGGGAAGCGCCGCTGGGCGGTGTCCATGACGGCGGCGGCGCCCCCGGTCGTGGCCGGCGACCTGATCCTGACGAACGACACCAGCAAGGTCTACGCCGTCGACCGGCGCACCGGCACGATCAGGTGGCGCATCACGAGCCCCGTGCAGCTGTCCGCCTTCAGCATGTTAGGCCGCACCATCGCTGCGTCGGAGCAGGTCACCGCGGTCCTGTTCAGCACCCTCGCGGTGACCGCGAGCGGCACGTCCCCGTCGGGCGGTACGGGTGGCTGCCTGGTGCTGCGTACCTCGGACGGCAAAGAGCTGTGGGCGCTACGGGAGAAGCCCGGCTCAGGCGGCCCCTCGCCGTCGGCCTCGACGATCGGCGGCGCCTCCGTGAGCTTCGTCAGCTGGAGCGTGGCGGTGCACGACAGCACGGTGTTCGTCAGCGGCGGCGGCCGGGTCCGGGCGTATCGGGCGGGCGCCGAGTGACCGTGCCGCCGTCGTCCTCGTCCCTGGCGCCGCCGCCGTCCTCGGCGCCGCTGCCCGCCACCGTCGGCCCGTACCGGGTGCTCCGGCTGCTCGGCTCCGGAGGTATGGGCCGGGTCTACCTGGCCGCCACCCGGGCCGGGCGCCCTGTGGCGGTGAAGGTCGTACGGGAGAGCTACGCGCAGGACCCGCGCTTCCGGGAGCGGTTCCGCGCCGAGACGGAGGCCGCCTTCAAGGTCAGCGGCGCCTTCACCGCGCCCGTCCTCGCCGCCGACCCCGATGCCACTCTGCCCTGGCTGGCCACCGCCTACCTGCCCGCGCCGTCCCTCAGTGACGCGGTCACCGCGCACGGGGCGATGCCGGAGCCGATGGTACGCGCGCTGGCCGCGGGGCTCGCCGAGGCGCTGGCCGCCATCCACGCGGCCGGCCTGGTGCACCATGACCTGAAGCCGTCCAACATCCTCCTCACCGAGGACGGGCCCCGCGTCATCGACTTCGGCATCGCCCGGGCCGTGGACGCGTCCGGTCTCACCGGCACCGGCCAGATCCTCGGCACCGCCGGTTACATGCCGCCCGAGCAGATCTCCGGACGTACCTGCACGGCAGCCGGTGACGTGTTCTCGCTGGGCGCCACCCTGGTGTTCGCCGCCGCCGGCCGCGGCGCGTTCGGGTCGAGCGGGCTGCACATCCTGATGTACCGCACCGTGCACGAGGAGCCGGACCTGGAGGGGACACCGCAGGCCCTGCGCGAGCCACTCGCGGCATGCCTGGCGAAGGAGCCGTGGCAGCGGCCTCAAGTGCCGCAGCTGGCCGCGCTGTTCGGCGCGCCGCCACTGCCGGGCACGGGCTGGCTGCCGGAGTCCGTGGAACGCGACGTTCGGCGGCGTGCGGAGACGGTCCAGGAGGAACTGGCGAACGCCCCGTCGGGCCGGTGGGGGCGGCGCAGGATGCTCGCGGCAGCGGGCGGCGGCATCACGGCGGCAGCCCTCGGCGGCTGGTACTTCACCCGGGGCAACGCGTCCGGGGAACAACCGGATCCGCCCCGGGTCATGTGGCGCAGGCAGCTGCCCGACGGCTTCACCAAGGTGTGGACGGCGGCCCCGGGACGGGTCCTTCTCACGGACAGCAACGGCGCCAGTGCGGCCGCCGTCGACCCGGACACCGGCCGCACCCTGTGGCAGAGCAAGCCCTACGGCTCCGCCCCCTCCGTGAGAGACCAACACACCGTGTACGCCATCGAGTTGGACGGTGCGGTACACGCGCGCGACCTGAAGACCGGCGACCGGAGCTGGCGGTTCGCCCCACCCGGCGACAGCAACCCCGAGGCGGCGGACCTGGTCGTACAGGCGGGCAGCGAGGGATGGACGTACGTCACCTCGGCGCAGACGCGCGGCCTGTACGCCCTCGACGGCTCGGGCAAGCTGCACTGGCACCGCGAGGCCCCCCTCACCACGGTCTATCCGCGCGGAAAGGTGCTGCTGTGTGTGACGCGCCCGGAGGGCGGCGTGGAGTACCGGCGCACCGTCCACGCCCTGGACGCACGCTCCGGCAAGGAGCTGTGGAGCCACCCCGCGGACGTCTTCGGCATCGGCAAGAACCCCAGCACGCGCATGGCCGTCGCCCTGCGCTACGACACCGCCGAACTGACCGGCCTGCGCCTGTCCGACGGCCACCCGCTGTGGACGGTCCCCACCGGCCTGGACCCCGGTGACCAGATCGTGGACGAGGCGCTCGCGGGCACGGCACTCCTGTCCGGCGACGGCAGGACGGTGATCCTCCAACTGAGCCTGGCGAACGGCTCGTTCGCGGCCCTGGACGCGGGCAGCGGCAAGACCCTGTGGCGGGGACGACCGGCGTCCGTGCAGCAGCTGAACCCCTTCGGCACCACCCTGTTCACCACCGCCTCGCCTCCGGCCGGCGCGGACTTCACCGCGGGGCGCGGCCCGCTGACGGCGTACTCCCTGCGCAGCGGACACCGCCTGTGGCGTACTGCGGACCTCGGCAAGGGCCTGTCCCTGGTCCTCGCCGCCAGAGCCGGCCTCGTCCTGCTCGGCATCACCGGCGGCAGCCGCCCCGGCCTCTACGGATACGCCCTCTCCGGCGGCAAGCTGGTCTGGAGTCTCCCCTACGAGGGCGACACCCCGTCCGTGCCCTGGACTGCGGCAAGTTCAGGCAACCGCACCTGGATCTCCAGCGGCACCGCACTGCTGTGCCTCAAGCAGGCGGATGCATGACGCCGAAGGGGATTACAACTCCCGGTCCCCTTGCCCGGTGACTGAAGTCAGCGCCTCCAGACCGCCGTTGGCGAGGCCCTTGTAGGTCACTGCCCGGGAGAGGCCCAGTTCGTGTTGCGGAAGAAGTCTGTCATCACGCGCACGGTTAAGGGGCTGTCGGGTGGCCGGTTGATTACGCTGCGATGTGGTCCACAGCGGTCTTCGTTCGGGAGGTTGTCTTGCGGTGGGATTCATGGCTCCACCGCGATGACTGCCCGGCGAGCCGTCTCACCGCGCTGGTACTGCCAGGTCACACCGGTGCACGAGGAACGGCCCTTCGCCGACAGGGTGAGGGCGTGTGCCAGCCGTCCGCAGGGTCGATAGTGATCGTCTGTGCGTCGCCGCCGTTGACGTCGGTGGTGTCGAGCTTCTTGTTCGGCACCGAGGAGTTGTCCAGGCCCCAGCAGTAGCCGGCGCCGTCGGACGAGGAGGTGTCGATGGTGAAGGACACGGCGTCGTCGGCCTTCGCCGTCCAGCCGTTCTCCTCGTACGTGTCGCACGAGACGGTCGGTGCGGCCGGCTTGCCGGTGTTCATCTGTTGTCAGTGGCGGGAGACAACGGACGAACCTGACCGCCTCATGACGTCGTTGCCACGGTCGTAACGGTCGCAACTCGCGGGCGTTGTTGACTGTGGGGATAATGGGAGCATCCACCGCCCCCAGACGCCGAGCCGCTCCAGCAAGTGGCCGGACCAGAAGGAGCGGCATGAGACAGCGCAGAATGGTCACCTTGGGCGCGGCGCTGTGCACGGCCGCAGCACTGGGCCTGGAAGTGCCAGATGTCGCCGCAGCGGTACCCAATCAGTGTTCCTACCTCTCATCGGCGTCTCGGCCCACGCTTACGTACGGTGACACCGGCGTGGCGGTCAAGCAGGCGCAATGCCTGAGCAACGCGTGGGGAGGCCAGCCGCCCAAGCTCACCCTCGACGGGGCCTTCGACTCGGTCATGCTGAAGAAGATCGTGTGGATCCAGGGCTGCCACGGACTGCCGCCGAGCGGCGTCATCGAAGGCCGCACCTGGCAAGTGCTCTACCACCCGGCCCTGGACTGCTACGACCCCTATCCAGCGTCTCTAGAACTCTGTGTGTGCCTGGGGTTTCCGGGCTTTTCGGGCGCGGCGTGGCCGTGTGCGGTCGCTGTCCGGTGGTCCGAACCTCGGGGTGAGGGGATGGACTTCGGTGGCGTGCAGGTGGTGGAAGCCGGTCCGCTCGGCGGCGCGGGTGCGTCGTCGACAGGTTCTGCGTGAGAGCCGCCTGCGTCCGGGGGGAAGAAGGTCTTCTGCCTGGGCGTGGGCGGGTACTCCATGACCTGGCACCGGCCCGGTGGGGGCTGGTGCCTGGGTGTCATGCCCCGCCGGACGCTGGACCATCCCGGTGGGGGTGGTGGCGGGGACCGTACGCACATCGGGCATACGGCGGGAAGT
>NZ_JBEOXO010000029.1:0-112885 GCF_040296605.1 Streptomyces sp. NPDC002088
AGGAAGCCCTCCAGCACCCGGCCCTCAAGCCGCTGCTCGCCCAGGCCGCCAGCTGACCCACACCCCCGGAAAGGGGGGCGGCAACCCCACCCCCCCCGAGGAGGGGCGGCGCCCCCGCCCCCTCCACGATCCGCGTGACGACTCCGTCCACGCAAGACAGTTCTGGAAGGCATCATGAGCATCGAGAAGGGCAACGCCCTGGAGCTCGACGACGTCCAGGCCGCCGCTCTGGAGCCACGGCCGACGCCCTACGCGGGCGCCTACCTCGCCCTGCGCATCGACGACCGGCGGCAGGGGCGCGAGCTGCTGCGGCGGCTCACCCCCGCCCTCGACTCGGTCGCCGCGTTCGACCCCGAGCGTCAGGTCTCGCTCGCGGTGGCACTCAGCTTCCAGGGCCTGAAGGCCTTGGGGGTGCCCGAGGAGTCGCTGGCCACCTTCCCGGAGGAGTTCCGGGAGGGCATGGCCGCGCGGGCGGAGTACATCGGGGACGTCGGGGAAAGCGCGCCGGAGAACTGGGAGGGCCCGCTCGGTTCGAAGGACGTGCACCTCATCCTGGGCGGACTCGCCCCGGATGCCGCCCGCCTGGAGACGGTCGTCCTCCTGGTCCGCGACGCCCTGCGTGATCTGCCCGGTGTCGTTGCCATCTGGCAGCAGGACGTGCACGTCGGACCGGACGAGAAGGAACCGTTCGGGTTCCGGGACGGCATCGGTCAGCCGGCGATCGAGGGCACGGGCATCCCCGGTACCAATCCGTACGAAGAGCCGCTCAGGGCAGGCGAGTTCATCACCGGATACGTGGACGAGACCCACGGCATCGCACCCGTTCCGCAGCCCGAGGTGCTCGGGCGCAACGGAACGTACGTGGCCTTCCGCAAGCTGCACACGCGAGTGGCCGACTTCCGTCAGTACCTCCACGAGCGCGCCACCGACCCCGCCGATGAGGAGTTGCTGGCGGCCAAGTTCGTCGGCCGCTGGCCCAGTGGCGCCCCGCTGGCACTGACGCCGGACAAGGACGATCCGGAACTCGGTGCCGATCCCAAGCGCAACAACGCGTATCTGTACGGCGACGACCCGCAGGGCCTCAAGTGCCCCGTGGGCGCCCACGCCCGGCGGATGAACCCGCGGGACGCGGTCGTCACCGGCGAGGTGCGCCTGCACCGCATGATCCGGCGCGGTACGACCTACGGCCCGCCGCTGCCCAAGGGAGTGCGGGAGGACGACGGCGCCGACCGCGGCATCATGTTCGCCTTTGTCGGAGCGCACCTGGACCGGCAGTTCGAGTTCGTCCAGAGGCAGTGGGTGAACGACGGCAAGTTCATCGGGGCGCCCGCGGAAAAGGACCCGCTGATCGGCGTGAACGACGACGGCGGGTTCACCGTCCCGCGCCAGCCGATCCGCCGCCGCTTCAAGGGGCTACCGCCGTTCGTCGTCAACCGGGGTGGCGAGTACTGCTTCATGCCTGGACTGTCGGCGCTGCGCTGGATCGCCGACCTCGACACCTGACATCTCTCACAAACAACACGACAAGGAGCGTTTCTCATGGCTGACCACTTCTCCGGGCCGCGTGCCATCGCGGACCCTGCATCCGACATCTGCGACGTATACGCCTTCCCGAGCCCGGAGCGGCCGGGGAACCTGGTGCTCATCCTCAACGTGCTCCCGGCCTCGGCCCCTACGGCCCTGTTCTCCGACGTGATCACCCACCGTTTCCGCGTCCGGCCGATCACCTGCGTGAGCGAGGGCGCCGCTGCGGCGTTCAATGTCGGCGAGGACGAGTACCTCTTCGACTTCACCTTCGACGCCCCCCAGAAGGTCGGCGGTACGGACACCCTGGTGCAGGCGGGCACGTGCCAGGCGCCCGGCGGCCGGAAGGTCTCCTTCCAGGTCGGCAACGAGGTGCCCACCGAGGCCGAGGGACTGAAGATCTTCGCCGGGTCGCGGCTCGACCCGTTCTTCATCGACTTCGTGGGCGTGATCGCCACCGAGGCGACGGGGAAGCTGGCCTTCCGGTCTGATGCCAGCAACGTTCTGGAGGGCCTGAACGCGCTGAGCATCGTGCTCGAAATCGACGCCGCGGTGCTCGGCCCGGCCGCCGGCTCGCTGGTGGCGGTCGTCGGCGAGACCCTGACTTCCGGTGGTGGACGCCCGGTCAGGCTGGAGCGCATGGGCCGGCCGGAGATCAAGAACGTGGTCATGTCGCCCAAGAACTTCGACACCGTCAACAGCGATCTGGAGATCCGCGACCTCTTCAACGAGGAGGACGCCTTCAGCGTGCGGCCCGACTATGCGAGCACCTACCGCGCACGACTCAACGCCAACCTGGCCTTCTACGACGGCCTGGACGGCAAGACCGCTTGGCCGCTGGACGAGCAGGGTGCTCACCCGCTGACCGAACTGCTGCTGGCGGACTTCCTCGTCGTCGACCTGTCCAAGCCCTTCTCCGAGGACGGCTGTTTCGAGATCGAGACCGCCCTGCTCGCCGGCCGCCCGCACACGACCTGCGGTGGCCGGTCGCTCAACGACGACATCGTGGACACCCTCTACACGCTGCTGGTGGGCGGCATCGACGGCGAGCGCATCAGTGACGGCGTCGACCAGCCCACTCAGCCGGCCACCGACACCTTCCCCTACCTGAACGCTCCCAACCCGACCCCGCCGGACCTGGGTGCCCGCCTGGCCGCGCAGATGCCTCCCCGCGAGGAAGCGGCATGACCGGGGCGTCTCCCCAGGAGCGGGAGCCGGTCACGACGAACGGCACCATCGCCGTAACGAATCTGCACGGGCAGATCGACGGCCTGGCCGTCCGGCTCAGCCGTACGGGTACCGGGGAGACGCCGGGGGCTCCGTTGGCGGTGGCGCAAGGAGCGGCCCTGGTCGACCTCCTCAACCTCCGAGGCCACATCCTGGGTCGCGTCGCCGACTACGAGCAAGCCGCGGACCTCGCTGAGCGGCTCGTGCACGGCGCACCCGAGGACGGCGCGGCCCTGCTTGCCCGCGCCAGGACGCGGGCGACCCTGCACCGCTTCGCCGAGGCCGTTGCCGACCTCGGCGCGGCGGGCCGGGGCGGCGCGGACGAGGCCACACTGGACGCGGAGCGAGCCGTCGTTCTGCAGGCCCTCGGCTGCTACGCGGAGGCCACGGCCCTGATCCGCAAAGCGGCGGAGCGGCAGAGCGAGTTCACGACGCTCGGCTCGCTCGCCGTACTCCAGGCCGAGCGCGGGGAGGTCACCGAGGCGGAGCGGCTGTTCGGCGAGGCGCGGCGCCACTATCAGGGGACCTCGCCGTTTCCGCTCGCCCAGTTGGACTTCCGACGCGGTGTGATGTGGCACCGCGAGGGCGATCTCGATGCGGCCCGCTCGTGCTACGAGGCCGCCCGGCGCCGGGTGCCCGACTACGCGCCGGCACTGGGCCACCTGGCCGAGGTCGAGCTGCTGCGCGGAGACCCTCACGGCGCCGTCGCCCTCCTGCGTCCCCTCACCCGGTCCAGCGACGACCCCGAGTACGCCGGCCACCTCGCGGCCGCGTTGCACGCATGCGACAGGCTTCAGGAGGCGAACCAGTGGCGCGAGCGCGCGGCAGCCGGTTACGACGAACTGGTGTTGCGTCACCCGGAGGCCTACGCCGACCACGCGGCCGACTTCTGGCTCACCGTGGGGGCCGATGCCGAGCGGGGGCTCCAACTGGCGCTGCAGAACCTCGCATTCCGCCAGACATCCCGAGCCCATGCCCTGTTCCAGCGCGCTGTCCTCGCGCAGAACCGGGTTGCACAGGCTGCCCCATAGTCGCCGAGCGGCGATGCCGGCGATATGGGGCACCGACGGGGTCGGCCGGACGGACAGGCGTGCTGTTCGGCCGACCCCGCACCAGCCCGCCAGGGGCAGACGTGGCCCGGCCGCGTATCGGCTGACGCCCCCCCATCGCCCGGCCCCTCTCAGCGCCCCTCACCCCTTTGTGGTCCCAGGGACCGCTGCAGCACTCCAAATCAGCAACCACTACCTGAGAAGGCCCAAAACGATGGACACCATGCTGGCAGGACGCGTCCACCTGGACACGAAGAAGTTCGTCATGGAGGAGATCCCGGTCCCCGTACCCGGGCCGGGCGAAGTACTGATCGAAGTGAAGGCGGCGGGCGTGTGCCTCTCCGACCTCCACCTCATCGACGGAAGCATCACGCCGCTGCACCTGAACTCCAACGTGCTCACCCTCGGGCACGAGATCTCCGGTGTCATCCATTCCCTGGGCCCCGGCCTCAAGCGCAACCTGGCCGTCGGCACACGGGTCGCCCTGCAGGCGGGACAGCCGTGCCGCGAGTGCGCCACCTGCGTCAGGGGCGGCACGTGCACGTCGTTCCGCGGTCGCGGCGTCGACTACGACGGTGGCTGGTCCCAGTACACGATCGCCCGTGAGGACACCGTCGTCCCCATCCCCGACACACTTCCCTTCGACCAGGCGGCGATCATCCCGGACGCCGTTTCCACCTCGTACGCGGCCCTGGTCGACACGGTGCAGGTGCGTTCCGCCCAGTCCGTGGGCATCTGGGGAGTCGGCGGGGTGGGTGCCCATGCCGTCCGGCTGGCCCGCACGATGGGTGCCACGCCGATCATCGCCGTCGACCCGCTGCCCAATGCGCGTGCGCGAGCCCTCGCGTTCGGCGCCGACATCGCGCTCGACCCGACCGACCCCGGTTTCGCCGAGGCCGTGCTGCGGGCCACCGACGGCCTGGGCCTGGACTACGCCTTCGACTTCGCGGGCGTTCCCCGGGTCCGGGAGCAGGCGTCGCCTCTCCTCGGTGACCACGGTTCGCTCGTCCTGGTGGGTATCACCACCGAGCCGCTGACGATCTCGGAGAAGATGACCTTCAACCTGAAGAACAAGAAGGTGTACGGACACTACGGATCCTCGTTCGACCACGTCTACGAGCTGATCCGGTTGGCCGGCAGCGGCCGTCTCGACCTGGCCCCGTCCATCACCGACCACATCTCCCTGGCCGACGCCCCCGAGGCGATCCACCGCCTGGAGCACAAGATCGGCGATCCGATCCGCCTCATCCTCGTTCCCTGACGAGTCGACCGAGCGCGATGGGCCGCCCCGGCGACGGAGTCGGCCCATAGCGCGACCAACACCCGCAACCGCCGCCCGCCCCGGAGAAGCAGACCGACATGCGCGACTCACGCAACGCCACCGCATCCAGCGACAGCAGGAATCCGACAGGCCTGTCGGCAGCCACGGTGCGCACCCGCGTGACGGTCCCGCTCCGTTTCGGCGACGGCTATATGGTGACCGCCGACCTCGCCACCTTCCACCACCTCGCCGACGGGCAGGAACACGTGGCCGTCATTCTCGGCGAACCCGCCGCCGGCCGGCCCCCGCTGGTGCGATTGCACTCCGAGTGCTTGACCGGTGATGTCTTCGGCTCGGCCCGCTGCGACTGCGGCCCCCAGTTGCGCGAGGCTGTCGAGCGCATCGCCGACCGCGGAGGCGTCCTGCTCTACCTGCGCCAGGAGGGGCGCGGCATCGGCCTGTACAACAAGCTCGACGCCTACGCCCTCCAGGACCAGGGCCTCGACACCTACGAGGCCAACGCGGCCCTCGGCCTCCCCGAGGACGCCCGCGACTACACCGCCGCCGCGCAGATACTCGCCGCCCTCGGCATCTTTGAGCTGGACCTGCTGTCCAACAACCCGGACAAGGCGGCCCAGCTGCGCACCCTGGGCCTTACGGTGACCCAGCACGTTCCCACGGGCGTCTTCCCCACGGCCCACAACGTCGGCTACCTGCGTACCAAGGTGGTCCACACCCAGCACACGCTGCCGCTGACGGAACTGACGGCGGGCTGACGGCCGATGCCCATCGGCTCATGGCCCAGTCCTGCGTCAACACGATGCGGCGCGTGACCAGGCAGATGGGCCGCGTCGCCGAGCAGAAAGACGCGTCACCGGCGCCAGCGGTCGATGCGAACCCGGAAGCTGTACTCGGTAAGTCGTGGGCTCTCGCGGTCTCTCAGTTGGAGCTCCCAGCGGTAGCGACAGCCTCAGCCGCAGGTCGAGCAGATGGGTGAAGACCGCTCAGGAGCGATCTTCGCAATGGACAAGTCCTCGACCTGCCGTTGACCACGTGATGGGCCGGGACATTTCGTAACGGCCGCCCTCGGGCAATGCGCGGGTTACGTTCGGCGATCCAGTTCGCCATGCGGAGTGTCGCCCGGCACGACGCCCGGGTTCCGGCGCCGCCGCGCCGTCATCACGGGGGATAGGCGAGTCTCGCCCCGCCAGACGGTATCCTTCCACTTTCCATACAACGTATGGTATTACTGTGAAGGGGTTCCGTACGGCGTATGGAACCCGGGGTATCAACGCATCGGCACCTCTCTCGCGTCTGGTGACGCAGTACCGAGCCGACCGACGCGCAGGAAGCAGAGCGGCCTGCGCTGCTGCATTCGAATGCTGCCCGCGAATTGCATCAGTGACCTGAGCACCCGTTGCACTGGCGGAGCGCTCTGAGGCGAAGGGGAAAACCTGTGAGTAACCGCGCGAAGCGCATGACCGTCGCCATCGCCTCCCTGGCGGTGGCCGGCGGAGCCGTTCTTGCTGCCGGGAGTACTGCGTCGGCTGCGACGGCGACGCCCGAACATGCGCAGCCCCCGGCCGTCAGCGTCGAGACCAACGACCATCGCTGGGGTGGCGACCACGACTACGGCTGGGACCGCGCAGGCTGCGACGCCGACTACCGCCGGGTCCGCTTCATCGACTACCGCTGGGACCACGGCATCAGCTACCTGTTGGAGGGTCGCCACGACCGGCGTCACGGCGAGGACCGTGACGAGGGGAGCCGGTACAGCGGCGACTGCTACAGCGCCGGTCGTTGACACGAAGGTCGCCTTCGTCAGGCAACTGATGTCGGTGGCATCCCGCACTGGTCGACGTAGTACCGCCTCCCTGTTCAGGCCTCGTTTGTTCCAGCGACAGAACTTCCGATGGCCCTCCCCGTATGACTCGGCACCAAGAGTGAGAGCAATGAAGTCGTTGAAAACCGTGATTCGGGGGCTACCTGTACAGCTCGTCGTCTCGCATGAGATGTCCCTTTCTATGAGCGTGAGCCTGCAGTACGAGCCCAGCGATCCCTGGGCTGTCCGCGCCGCATTCACCGTTGTCGGCAGCGGCGAGACGGTGGAGTGGATCATCGGGCGAGATCTTCTGGCCGATGGTCTGGAGGGCCCCGCCGGCGAGGGGGACATACGCGTATGGCCCGCCGAGGAGCATGATGTCAGCGACTTGTGCATCCTTCTCAATCCGCCAGATGGCACGGCCTTGCTCAAAGTTCCGGTGCGGGAAATCAAGACGTTCCTGCAGGAAACGGAGGCCGTGGTGCCCAGGGGGGCCGAGCCCGGGCACATCGACTGGGACGCTTGGCTGACGCACCTCATCGCCGAAAAATGAAGGAATCCAGATGCTCCGCACCAAGAGGCTGGGCCGCTCGGGCCCCGCGTCACCAAGTTCTGTTAGCGTGCGCACCCTGGGGGCTGGCACACTGAATTTGTGCTTCCACTGATGGCCGCTGCAGTTCAGGATGCGTTTCCATCGATTCCTGGCGCCGGCGTTGTATCGGTTTGCGCGTTGATCTTTACCGTCGCATCCTTCTGGTGGATCAACGCCAGGCAAGGGCACCTGAAGTCCTGGGAGCCTCATTCCTTTGCCGCGATTATCCACTGCTCCATGGCTCGCCTGCGGCTTCCGCTCGTCCTTCACAACACCGGTGCCAAGCCGATAGTCGTGCAGGATCTCAGGTTGACCTTCCCTGATGAGCCCCTCTCTCATCTGCCACTTCTGTGGATGTCTTCACCGTCTCGTCTCCAACCCGGACCGGAGGACGAGCCGAAGTTGCCAGCCGGATTCGCCGTGGCCGGCAGAGAAGCGCAGCAACTCCTCATCGAGTTCGAGGCACCGTTTTCCGGATTCGTTCCGGAGCCCCGTGACTACAAGGTCCAGCTTCAGGCGAGGGTCGGCCACCGCAAGGGATGGCGCACCCTTCTGACGTTCACCTTGAGGGCCGCCAACATCATTGATCCCGACCGGTACACCGTCTACAGCAACGCACCTCTTGAACTGACGAAAGAAGACAGGCAGAAGGCAGACGCTGCGCTCCTGGAACTGCTGGACGAGCAAGAAGACCTCTCTGCTCCGGGCGAGAGGAAGCAGCGGGACTCTTTGAACGATGAGGGCGACACCGGCACGAATCTCTAGCGAGCGGGAAGGCGCTCCCGGGCTTCGCCGTGGCGAATGTGTCGACGCCCCGCCTGCTGCCGTCGGAGCGGGTCAGACTGTGGCAGGGAAGGAGATGCTGCCGCGGCCAGTGGGGGTAGACCGTGGCCCGGCCGTCACTGGAGCGTTCGGCGACCGCGGCATGGGTGACCGCCCCAGGTCCGCGCCCAGAAGCTCTGCCGTGGCCGTCCCGCTGTGACGGGGGGCATCTTGGCCTGGCTCAGCCGACACCTGCTTCCTTGGCTGTGTGGCGGCGCGGCGCCTCCGACGACGTCACTCGACATCTATGAGACGGTTTGACTCGCAGAGTATCTCCGATACGTAATGTCTCACAGGTGCTGTGTGTCGGTCCGACGCTGATCGTTTCGGGTCAGGGGACGGTGAGGACGATCTTGCCGAGGGCTCGGTGGGAGCGGAGCCGGGTGACGGCTTGGTCGGCGGAATCGAAGCTCAGGGTGCTGTCGATGAGGGGGCGTACCCGTCCGTCGGTGACGGCGGGCAGCAGGTCTTGGCCGGCGGCTGCAATGACGGCGCCGAGTTCTGCGGCGCGGGTGAAGCCGAAGGACACGCCATGCACGTGCAGGTGCCGGTAGGACAGGGCGTCGAGGTCGATGGCGGCGGCGGCCTGGTCGAGGCGACCGATGTTGACCACGGTGCCGTCCACTGCGGTGGCGGGCATGCAGGCGGAGAAGGTCTGGCCGCCGACGTGATCCAGGACTAGGTCGACGCCCTCGCCAGCGGTAGCGTCGAGTACCGACTGGGTGAGGTCGTGTTCGCTGGTGATGACGACGGTGTCGGCTCCGGCCTGCTTGAGCAGGTCGTGCTTGGCGGCGCTGCGGGTGGTGGCGATGATCTGGCCTGCGCCCAGGGCGCGGACGATCTGCAGGCCGATGAGGCCGATGCTGGAAGTGGCGCCGGTGATCAGCACCGACTGGCTGGGGCGGAAGCCGCCGGTCATGAGGGCACCGTGCTCGGTGAGCAGGCCGGTGGGCAGCGCGCAGGCTTCGGTGTCATCGAGGCCGTCGGGGATGGGCAGGACGTGCCGGTGGTCGGCCAGCACGTACTGGGCGAAGCTCTCGGGGGCGGTGCCCGTCACGCGCTGGCCCACGGCGGTGGTGTCGACGCCGTCGCCGACGGCGGTGACTTGTCCCGCGAACTCGTAGCCCGCCTGGTACTCCTTGCCGCTGCCGCCCGCGGTGGGGTCGGCAGCTTCCAGCATGGCGGCGTCGGCGTTGTTGAGTGCCACGGCGTGTGCTCGCACCACGATCTGACCGGGGCCCGGCTGGGGGACGGCGACCTGGCGTCGGGTCCAGTGGGGTCCGGTGCCGCCGAAGAGGGCGGTCATCGTCGCGGTCATGATCGGATGCTCCTCATCGTGGGGACGGGGTCAGTGGCTGTTGCGGGTGCGGGGGGCTTGGTACTGGGCGTCGGTGACGTGCTCCAGCCAGGTGGTCTCCGGGCGGTCGTCATTCGGGGCGGTGGCGTCCCACAACGCGAGGTGCTGCATGAAGCGGTCCTCGGTGGCGCCGTGCCAGTGCTCCTCGCCGGGCGGGCAGGTGACGGTCTCGCCGGGGTGGGCGGCGTAGACGGTGCCGTCGCGGGTGCCGATCAGGGCGATGCCCGCGACGACGTGCAGGGTCTGGCCGACGGCGTGGTGGTGCCAGGCGGTGCGGGCGCCGGGGGAGAAGCGCACCATGTTGGCGCGGATGCGGGACGGTTCCTGGCCGGCGTGGATGACGTCGAACCAGACGTCTCCGGTGAACCAGTCTTCGGGGCCCTTGCCGGTGGGCTGCGGCTTGCGGAATTCCACGGGGTGCTCCTTGCTGCGGATCGGGTGCCTGGGGCGGCGTCAGGCGGCGTCAGCGTGGGCGAGGCCGGTGCCCAGAGTGCGGGAGGCGGTGGCCTGCGCGGTGATCTCCGCGCCCTTGGCCTCAGCAGTGGGGATGGCGTCGTCGCCGGCGACGAATCGCAGCGGCGGGGTGTCCAGGTCGATGACCTTCAGCAGGGCGTCGGCGAGCTTGGACGGATCTCCGGCCTGCTGACCGTTCATCGACTGCCACATCGCCTTGGTGGTCCGGGTGCGCTCTGCGTAGTCGTCGATGGACAGCTCGGCCCAGCTGGTGGAGGCGTCCACCAGCAGCTCGGTGCGGAAGAAGCCGGGCTCGACGATGGTGGTGCGGATGCCGTACGGCTCGACGTCGTAGCGCAGGGACTCCATCCAGCCCTCGACGCCGAACTTGGAGGCGGCGTAGGCGACGCAGAACTCCTGGCCGACCAGACCGGCGATCGAGGAGATGGTGACGATGTGACCGGCGCGCTGCTGGCGCATGACGGGCAGGACGGCGCGGGTGACGTTCATCGGGCCGAACAGATTCGTCTCGATCTGCGCGCGCATCTGCGCCTCGGAGATCTCCTCGAAATAGCCCGCCTGGAACGTGGCGGCGTTGTTGATCAGCACGTCGACGCGGCCGAACCGGGCCACGGCAGCATCGACCGCCGCCTGGGCGGCGTCGGCGCTGGTGATGTCCAGGGCGGCGACCAGCAGGTTGTCCTGCTCGCCGCCGAGCGCCTTGAGCACGCTGTCGGGGCGGCGACCGGTGGCGACGACCTGGTGGCCGGCGACCAGGGCCTGGCGGGCGATGTCGGTGCCCAGGCCGCGGCCCGCACCGGTGACAAAGAAGACCTTGCTCATGAGAAAGGGGAGCTCCTGCGTAAAGGGGGTGTGTCAGTGGTCCTGGGGGGCGTCGGCTGACGCCAGGACGGCCTTGAGCTGCGCGGCGGCGCCCATGGCGTTGGGCCAGCCGGCGTAGAACGCCAGGTGGGTGATGGCCTCGGTCAGCTCTTCCTTGGTCAGCCCGTTCTCCAGGGCCAGCTTGAGGTGGAAGCCGAGCTGGTCGGAGCGGTACAGGGCGATCAGCGCGCTGACGGTGACCAGGCTGCGATCCCGCGGGGAAAGTCCCTCGCGCTCCCAGACGTCACCGAAGAGCACCTGGTCGGTGAGGTCGGCGAGCTTGGGGGCGACGTCACCGATGGCCTGCTGTGCTGCGGATTCCTTTTCCGACACGATGCTCTTCCTTTCGCTGTCCTGTCTGGCGCAATTCCAGGTTTGCACCCCCACACGCGCCTGTGCAGTGGAGGGTTTGTTCCTGGGAACGAAACATCCTGGGAAGAATCCTTCCCCCTCACACCGGGCCCTTCCGCTGCCACACTGGAGAAATGAGTCCGACACCGCATCTGAACGAGCTGGGCGAGTTCCTCAAGGCGCGCCGCTCCGAGCTGAGCCCGCGCGCCGTGGGCCTGCCTGACAGCGGCGGGCAGCGTCGCGTTGCCGGACTGCGCAGGGAAGAGGTGGCTCAGCTCGCCGCGATCTCCACGGACTACTACACCCGCCTGGAGCAGGGGCGCCTGCCTCCCTCGGCGCCGGTGCTGGAGGCGGTGGCCCAGGCGCTGCAGCTGGACGACGACCAGCGGCGCTACGTGTTCGGCCTGGCCGGGAAAGAGACGGCGAAGCCGCGCCGCCGAGCCCGGCAGAGAGTCCAGCCCCAGCTGCGCAGAGTCCTGGACGACCTCACCGCCACGCCCGCCATCGTGATGGGCCGCCGCATGGACGTCATCGCCTGGAACCCCCTCGCGGCGGCACTCATCACCGACTTCGCGGCCGTCCCGGAAAAGCACCGCAATTACGTGCGGATCCTTTTCACCGACCCGGCGATGCGCACCCTGTATGCCGACTGGAAAAGCGTCGCACGGACTGCGGTCGCGCAATTGCGCATGGAGGCGGCGAAGTATCCGGACGATCCACGCCTGACCGCTTTGGTCGGTGAACTGTGCGTACAGGACGAGGACTTCCGCCAGTGGTGGGCCGCACACCATGTTGCCACCCTCAGCGTGGGCACAAAGGTTCTCAACCATCCCGTCGCCGGCGAGCTCTGCCTGGACTGGGACACCCTGACCGCCAGCACCGATCCCGACCAGCAACTCGTCGTCTGGACCGCCGAAGCCGGCTCCACCACCCACGACGGCCTGCGCATCCTCGCCTCCTGGGCCGCAGACCAGTACCAGGCCACCGCACAACCGGCCGAGTGAGGTCACCCACCGGGTCATGCCGCCCCACGTACTGGCCATACACCGGTGATCGACTCGACCCCGGAGCCGAGCAAAGTCTGCGGATCCCGGCAGCGGTGCGCCTTTCGTGGCCGCGGGGAAGTCGGTGCGACTGGCCGGCGTGACCGGCCAGCTCGGGACGCGTCAGCGGCGTCGCTGGTCGGCAAGCAGCTCGAAGTCGCCGTAGCTGTTGTCGACCGGGTTGACCGTGACGCCGGGCGCGACGATCTCGTCGATGGCGTCGAGCACGTCGGACGACAGCGTGACGTCGGCGGCGGGCAGAAACGCCTCCAACTGGTCCATGGTGCGCGGTCCGATGATCGCCGAGGTGACGCCGGGGTGGTTGATGACGAAGGCGACGGCCAGCTCGATCAGGGTGAGACCCGCTTTCTCCGCCAGGAGCGCGAGCTGTTCGACGGCGTCGAGCTTGCGCTGGTTGGCGGGGGTGCTCATGTCGAAGCGGGCCTCGGGGCGTGCCGCGGAGGCGGGGCCCTCTGTTGCGTTCTTGCGGTAGCGGCCGGAGAGCCAGCCGCCGGAGAGCGGGCTGTAGGTGAGGGTGCCCATGCCGTGGCGGCGCACGGTGGGCAGTACGTCCTCCTCGATACCGCGGACCAGGATCGAGTACGGCGGCTGCTCGGTCACGAACCGCTCCAGGTGGCGCTCCCGCGAGGTCCACTGGGCCTCGACGATCTGGGAGCCGGAGTAGGACGAGGAGCCGATGTAGCGGATCTTGCCCTGGTGCACGAGGTCGGAGAGTGCGCCGAGGGTCTCGGCGACGTCCGTGTCAGGGCTGGGGCGGTGGACCTGGTAGAGGTCGATGTGGTCGGTGTCGAGCCGGCGCAGGGAGTTCTCGACCTCGCGGATGATCCAGCGCCGTGAGCCGCCTCGCTGGTTGGGGTCGTTCTGGTCCATGGGCATGAAGAACTTGGTCGCCAGGAACACGTCCTCGCGGCGGCCCTTCAGGGCCTTGCCGACGATCTCTTCCGAGACGCCGGCGGAGTACACGTCCGCGGTGTCGACGAAGTTGATGCCCGCGTCCAGGGCACGGTGGATGATCCGGATCGAGTCGGCCTCGTCCTCGTTGCCCCAGGGGCCGAACATCATCGCGCCCAGGCAGAGCGGGCTGACCTGGACACCGGTGCGGCCGAGCGGTCGGTACTGCATGAAGGGGTTCTCCTCGGGTGTGCTCGGTGGTCAGTCGTTCGCGGTCGGGACGACGGTCCCGGTGCTTGCCCAACTGGCCAGCAGGTCCAGGGCCTCCCTCGCCGGGGAGTCCGGTTCGGGCGTGTAGAAGTTGAGGCGAAGTCCGGGATCGGCCGACAACTCCATCGCCTCGTAGGGCAGGGCGAGATCGCCGACCAGCGGGTGGTGCAGGTTCTTCACCCCGGAGCGGTGGAACTTCACGTCGTGGCGGGCCCACCGGCGGGCGAAGTCGCTGCTCTTGGTCGTCAGCTCCCCGATCAGGTCGGTCAGCGCCTTGTCGTGGGGTGCCTGGCCTGTCTCGTTGCGCAGGAAGGCGACCGCGTCGTCAGCGCCCTTGTCCCAGTCGACCCAGAAGTCCTTGCTCGCAGGGTCCAGGAACATGAAGCGGGCGGCGTTGGCCGGGCCGCGCTGGGCGAACAGCGGCGAGTCGAAAAGGGGTGCGTACAGTGCCCGCCCCAGCATGTTCGCGGCCAGGAGGTCGAAGCGCGCGTTGCGCACGTACGCCGGCACATCGGCCATCGAGTCGAGAAGGCGCAAGATCGTGGGCCGCACCCGGGACGTCGTCGCTGTGGGGCGCCGGCCCGACGGTGTCGACGCGTGGGCCAGGTCGTAGAGGTAAGTGCGCTCGGCCTCGTCCAGTTGCAGCGCGTGCGCGAGGGATTCCAGTACCGAGTCCGAGGCGCCGGAGAGGTTCCCGCGCTCCAGGCGGACGTAGTAGTCGACGCTCATGCCCGCGAGCAGCGCGACCTCCTCCCGGCGCAGGCCCGCAACGCGCCGGTTGCCGCCGTAGACCGGCAGTCCGGCCTGCTCGGGGGTGATCCGGGCACGCCTGGTGCTCAGGAACTCGCGGACCTCGGCGGCCACGCTCTTCTTGTCTCTGTCTGCCATCGTCCAGATCCCTGAAATCGCTCCGCCGCCGGTGACCGCGCCCCGGTGGGGCGGTCCAGCCCGACCTACGACGGTCCTGCCTTGACCTTCACCGTAGGTCCGTCCGCGAGGACCTGCGAGGTACTGCCAGTACCTGGAAGACCAGTGACTCCCACCCCTGTGCCCGCGCGGGGTTCTCTTGGAGAGAACCGAGGACCAGGAGTCCGACACCAGGCCCTCACCCTGAAGCGAAGGACACACCGTGCGCGCAGCACCCAAGTACGACGGGACCGGCGACGTCGCCATAGCGGAATCCACGCCGCCCATGGCGGTGCATGCGCCAGCCCCTGCCGCCCCGGCCCGGGCGACGCTGATCCTCACGATCATCTGCGTCAGCTACTTCATGGTCATCCTCGACAACTCGATCGTCTTCACCGGCCTGCCGCAGATCCGCTCCGACATGGGGTTCTCCGAGACCGGCCTGTCCTGGATCACTAACGCCTACGTCCTGGTCTTCGGCGGCCTGCTGCTGTTGGGGGCCCGGGCCGGTGACCTGTTCGGACACCGCAGGGTGTTCCTGTTCTCCCTGGTCGTCTTCGCGCTGACCTCACTTCTTGTCGGCGCCGCACAGAATCAGTGGTGGCTGATCGGAGCTCGGGCGCTGCAGGGCGTCGGGGCGGCGGTCCTGGCCCCCTCCGCTCTGTCCCTGCTCACCCGCAGCTTCGCCGAGGGCCGGGCCCGTAACCGGGCGATGGCCGCCTACAGCGCGGTGGCCGGGCTCGGCGCGGCTCTCGGCCTGGTGGTGGGCGGCCTGGTCGCCGACCTGATCTCCTGGCGGGCCGGGTTCTTCCTCAACGTCCCGGTCGGCATCGCGATGGTGGCGCTGGCCGTGCGGTTCCTGCCGGAGACCGAGCGACAGGGCGGCCGTTTCGACGTCGCCGGGGCGCTCCTGGCGACTGCGGGCTCCACCGCTCTGGTCTTCGGCATCGTGGATGCCACCGACATCGGCTGGACCGCTCCGGCCACCCTGATTCCGCTGGTGGCGGGACTGGTGATGCTGGCCCTGTTCGTCCTGGTGGAGCGCCGGGCCGCGCAGCCGATCGTGCCGCTGCGGTTGTTCGTCGGCCGGGAGCGCAGCGGCGCCTACGTCACCCGAATGCTCTACATGGGCGCGATGATCGGGTTCTTCTTCTTCACCGCGCAGTTCGTGCAGAGCGTCTACCACTGGACGCCGCTGCAGGCCGGTCTCGCCTTCCTGCCGATGACGCTGGTCAACTTCGTCTTCGCCGTCCAGGTGCCGCGGCTGCTGGAGCGGGCGAGCAGGCCGCAGGTGCTCACCACCGGGCTCGCCCTGACCATGGTGGGCATGGTGTGGCTCAGCCGCCTCGACCTGCACACGCCCTACCTGACGGGCGTGGCGTTGCCGATGGTGCTCATCGGCGCCGGCCAGGGCCTGGTCCTGGCCCCGCTGACTTCCAGCGGCGTGGACGGGGTCGTTCCCGCGGACGCGGGAGCCGCCTCGGGCCTGGTCAACACCGTGCACCAGATCGGCAGTGCGCTGAGCCTGAGCGTCCTGACCGCCGTGGCCGCCTCCGTCTCCACCGGACACGAGGCCGCCGACATCGCAGCCCGCTCGGGTGCCGCGCTGACCGGCTCCGCCGTCCTGCTCGCCCTGGCCCTCGCAGCCACCCTCACCCTCATCGTCCCCGCACGTACCCGCCCGCACGAAAGGTCCCTGTGATGCAGACCCTCACCCTCAACAACGGCGTCGAGATGCCCGCCCTCGGGCTCGGTGTCTTCCAGACCCCGCCGGACGAGACCCGGGCCGCCGTCACGGCCGCGCTCGAACTCGGCTACCGCCACATCGACACCGCCGCCGCGTACGGCAACGAACGCGAGGTCGGCCAGGCCATCCGCGCCTCCGCGGTGCCCCGTGACGACATCTTCATCGAGACGAAGATCTGGATCAGCGACTACGGCTACGACGAGACCCTGCACGGCTTCGACAAGAGCGCCGCCAAGCTCGGCGTGGACCAGATCGACCTGCTGATCCTGCACCAGGCGCTGCCGTCGGACTTCGACAAGACCCTCGCCGCCTACCGCGCCCTGGAGCGGCTCCTGGCAGACGGCAAGGTCCGGGCGATCGGCGTCAGCAACTTCATGGTCGATCACCTGACCACGCTGCTTGACGCGACCTCCGTCGTCCCGGCCGTCAATCAGCTGGAGATCCACCCGTACTTCCAGCAGCGCGCGGTCCTCGACTTCGCCGCCGAGCACGGCATCCTCAACCAGGCGTGGTCCCCGATCGGCGGCATCACCTTCTACCCGGGATATGGCGAGGACCGCAGGAGCGTCCTTGAGGACCCGGCCGTCACCGCGATCGCCGAGGTGCACGGTAAGAGCCCGGCCCAGGTGCTGCTGCGCTGGGGCATCCAGCAGGGCCGCTCGGTGATCCCCAAGTCGACCAAGCGCCACCGCATCGCGGAGAACATCGACGTCTTCGACTTCGTGCTGACCGCGGATGAGCTGAAGTCCCTCGACGCCCTGGAGACCGGTCGACGAGGCGGCCCCGAGCCCACGAGCGTCACCCTCGCAGCCTACGGCCGCGCCATCCCCGAAGCCTGACAGCACCTCGTACCTGAGCAAAGGAACCATCATGCCCACCACCGTCAACGCGTTCGGCACCCACGAAGCAGGCAAGCCGCTCGTTCCCGTCACCATCGAGCGCCGCGACGTCGGCCCGCACGACGTCAAGCTCGACATCCTGTACTGCGGGATCTGCCACTCCGACATGAACTACGTCGACGGTACGTTCGGCCCGCTGGCAGTCAGCCCGCTCGTCCCCGGCCACGAGATCGTCGGCCGGGTCACCGAGATCGGTCCCGACGTCACCCGCCACCAGGTCGGCGACCTGGTCGGCATCGGCTGCATGGTCAACTCCTGCCGCACATGCGAGAACTGCCAGGCAGGCCAGGAGCAGTACTGCCTCAAGGGAAACACCCTTGTCTTCGGGGCTCCCGATCCCGCCGAGCCCGGCGCCCACACCCAGGGCGGCTACTCCGAGGCGATCGTCGCCCCGGAGGACTTCGTCGTCCGCGTTCCCGAGGCCCTCGACCCGGCCGCCGCCGCTCCGCTGCTGTGCGCCGGCATCACCGTCTACTCTCCGCTCAAGCGGTTCGGCGCCCGGCCCGGCACCAAGGTCGCGGTCGTCGGCCTCGGCGGGCTCGGCCACCTCGGCGTGAAGATGGCCAAGGCCATGGGCGCCGACGTGACCGTCCTGTCCCAGTCCGGCAGCAAGCGCGAGGCCGCCGCGGCCCTCGGCGCCGACCACTACGCCGTGACCGGTGACGGTTCGGCGTTCACCGAGCTGGCCAACACCTTCGACATCATCCTGAACACCGTCAGCGCACCTGTGTCCCTCCCCGACTACCTCGGGATGCTGCGCCTGCACGGCACGATGGTGAACGTCGGAGTGACGACCGAGCCGATGCCGATGGAGGTCTTCACCCTCCTCCAGAACGGCCGGTCCTTCGTGGGATCGCTGTTCGGCGGCATCGCCGAGACACAGGAGATGCTCGACTTCGCGGCCGAGCACGACGTCACGGCCGACATCGAGCTGATCGACGCGCAGGACATCAACACCGCCTACGAGCGGATCCTCGCCTCCGACGTCCGCTACCGGTTCGTGATCGACGGCGCCACCTTCGCGAAGCCGAAGCAGGCATGACCGGCCCCCACATGGACGCTGTACGAGGGCGCTGAGAATCGCCCTCGTACGGGAGTGACCTGCGGCAACACCACCCGCAGGGGGATTTGACGCACAGGGCGCGCGATCGCGACGCCCGAGTGAGACTGACGGCACGGGTGCTCATCCCACCCGTGCCCTGGCGAGGAGGGAACGCACATGGCAGCACAGCCCCTGACCGTGCTGGTGATCGGCGCCACCGGCAGCATCGGACGGCTCGTGGTGGCCGAGGCGATCGCCCGCGGACACACCGTCCGGGCCCTGGTACGTGACCGCGCGAAGGGCACCCAGCTGCTCCCCGCCGACGCCGAGCTTGTCGTCGGCGATGTCACCCGGCCCGAGACCCTGCCCGAGGCGGTGGCCGGCGCCGACGCCATCGTGCTCACCCTCGGCTCCTTCGGCACCGGCGCTTCCTCGCCGGAGACGGTGGACTACGCAGGCGTACGCAACGTCCTGACCGCCCTGGCCTCCCTGGACGGCGCGCGGCCCCGCGTGGCGCTGATGACCTCCATCGGGGCCACCACTCGCAGCAGCAGCTACGGCCATCTGCTGGAGTGGAAGCGCCGCTCGGAGCGTCTGGTACGGGCCAGTGGCCTCACGTACACCATCGTGCGGCCGGGCTGGTTCGACATGAACGGACCCGACGAACACCAGATGGTGTTCCTCCAGGGCGACCGCCGCCGCTCCGGCGGCCCCGCCGACGGATGTGTCGCGCGCGCCGACGTCGCACGGGTCCTGGTGGCGGCCCTCACCGCTCCCGAGGCGGCCGACCGTACCTTCGAGCTGGTGGCCGAACAGGGAGACGGACCAAGCGACTTTGGGCCCTTGTTCGCGGCGCTGGACCAGGACCCGCCCGGCTCCCTGGACGCGGTACGGGACGAGGCCAACATGCCGCTCGACGCCGAGCCGCAGCGGGTCCGCGACGACCTCGACGCCGTCCGGGCACGCGCCGCAGCCTGACGACAGCCCAGGCCCGCCACGCAACAAGGAGTCAGCGTGCCACCCACCCCCAGCCAGACGGACCGGGAGGCCATCCTCCAGGCCCACCACGCCTACTTGGACGCCATGGTCGAAGGAGACACACCGTCACTCGACGACCTGCTCGACGCGGGTTTCACCCTCACCCACATGACGGGATACGTGCAGCCCAAAGCCGAGTGGCTGGCCGAGATGAAGGCCGGGCAGTTCGTCTACCACTCCATCGACGAGGTGGACACGGCGCTCGACCTCGACGGCAGCACGGCGCGTCTGACCGTCCGGACCATGACCGACGCGAAGGTATACGGAAGCCGGGCCGACTGGCGGCTGCTCCTGACCACCGACTACGGCCGCCGCGGTGAGACGTGGATCCCCCTGAGAACGGTCGCCACGACATGGTGACCCGCAGCAGCCAAGGGACCAGGGGAGCCCCAAGGACTCCCATGAACCCAACGGCCCCGAGGAGACTGCGTCGTGGCGGCCCTTGAGTTCGTCGTGCTGCTCGGATGCGCCCTGCTGGTGAGCGGCGCCCTCGCCCACCAGCTCAAGGTGGCCACCCCCGTACTGCAACTGGCCGCCGGCGTCCTGCTCGGCTTCGTACCCGCGCTCCGCGAGACCGAGCTGCCACCAGAGGTGCTGCTGCTCGTCTTCCTGCCGGTGCTCCTGTACTGGGAGAGCGTGACGACCTCCTTGCGGGCGATCCGGCGCGACCTGCGCGGCATCGTCCTGACCGGCAACCTCCTGGTGGCTGTCACCGCCTGGGCCGTCGCGGCCCTCGCGCACGCGCTCGGCCTGCCGTGGGGCCCGGCCTGGGTCCTTGGCGCCGCCGTCGCACCGACCGACGCCACCGCCGTGGGCGTGGTCTCCCGGCTACTGCCCCGGCGCAACGTCACGCTGCTGCGCGCCGAGTCCTTGATCAACGACGGTACCGCGCTGGTCATCTACAGCCTGGCAGTCGGCGTCACCGTGGGATCCGAGCACCTCAGCGCGGCCCACGTGAGCGGCCTGGTGGCCCTGTCCTACTACGGCGGCGGCATCGCGGCCGGCGTACTGGTCGCGTGGCTCGGCATCCGGCTCCGTCGCCTCGTACGCTGTGGGCCGCAGAACTACCGCGGCAACTGATTACCCCATGGCCCCGGAAACTCTGGCACTCCGGCTCCGTCAGAGTGGTGACACCCTGGTGGTCCCCGCGCTCGACCGCTACGGCCGCTCGCTGAAGGACCTGGTGAACATGGTCGGCGAGCCGAGGAGCCGCGGGATCGGCTTCACCTCGCTGCACGAGCGCCTGGACACCACCACCCCCGGCGGTCGGCTCATCTTCACACGTCTTCGCTGCCCTGGCGGAGTTCATCCGCGAGCTGATCGCCTCCGGCAACCCGCCGGACCTCCCGCAGGAGCAGACAACCGGCTCCCGCGAAGCCCAACGGGACGGATCAGGGGCACCTCGTCATCGCGACGCGGAAGCGGAGAAGGCCATGGCGAACAACTCCCACACGATCCTGTTCACGTGGAATCAGCGCGAGATGTACGCCGCTTACCTGGCTGCGGCCGCGGCAGCTGTTCAGGCGCAGGGTGGCAGCGCCTTCAGATAGGCCGCCCTCCGGCTGGCGTGCGGCGCGCCACGGGGCGGGACGCACGCAAACGGCCCTCGGTGACCTCGGCCGGGGGCCGTTGGCTGCCCAAGCGGCTGGACGCCTGGGCCCCGCCTACCCTCAGAGCTCACGGGGTACGGGGACGGGCGGAGGGGGCCCGGTCCCGACACACCGCCGCGCCGGGACCGGGGGACCCGTCGGTGGGCGGATCGTCGACCAGGCGCACGCGCTCGAACCGCTTCCCGGCCTCGGTCTGCTCGGCGACGTTCTCCCGCCACGCCTTGGCCGGATCCTGAACGATGTCCTCGCCGGCGTGCCACCGCTCCCACTTCGGGCTGTTGCGGTCCGAGGCGTAGCCGCGGCGGGTCTCCAGCCGCCAGGCGGTGTGCCGGAACTCGCCGAACGGGTGGGAGATTGAGGTGAACGGCTGCAGCTCAGGAGCCGGGGTCCTCGGCGCGTAGCGGGGGCGCGTAGCGGGTGAGCAGGCTGCGGGGTTCGGGCCGGGGGCCGACATGTACCTGTGGCAGCAGATGCGTCAGAACAAGGGGGGCGGAGCGAATTCCAAGCGCGGACGACAGGAACGCCCTCGACCCGGCACTGCACCTACTGTGAGCAGCAGCTTCACGGGGCCGTGACGCTGAGCCTTCGGGCCGTGAACACGTCTTGTAGCGATGAGACGTTGCCGATGTCATGGGTGCGTGCTCGACTGATTATGATCTTGATCATGTCTGTGCAGAACTCCGACAAAGCCCTTTCCCGTAAACAGAGACTTCAGGAGAAGCAGCGCCGCCAGTTGGCGGTGGTCGACACCGTGGACAAGGCCGAGGCCAAGGTCCGCAAGGCAGAGGTCGAACTGGCCATGGCTGTCACCGAGGCAGTGCAGGTGTTCGGCGACGAGCAGGCCGCGTCCGAAGGGCTCGACATGCCAGTCGATGCGATCCGGCGCTTTCTTGGCATAGCGCAGGACGAAGCGGCCAGTACAGACAACGTCGCCGAGGTCGCTGGCGCATCCTGAGCTTGGCGTTCGTGGCGACCCGTGGTAAGAGATCAGTTCGACGACCCGTATCGCCGCAGGGAGCGCTCCCCGGAGCGGGGCAGCCGCTTCCTTGGCAAGCCGCCTGCGGGAGACACCAGAAAGTCACCGGCCGCACGCCGGGCAAAGAACCCGCGGCCCAGGAGCCTCTCGCCCGCGCCTGTCAGTTCGCCACTGCCGCACCCCAACTCACCTGCCCTAAACCATCCCACCCTGCGGATGGGCACGGTCTGGACAGACGTGCCCTCGAGTCTGGTGCTGGTCGCAGCCCTCAACGGGCGGCTGTGACCAGCGGTTTCCCACGAGACGCTAGCCGCAGTCGTTGCGGTTGATCTTCAGGGAGCGGGTCTGGTCGTTGAGGTTGTAGGAGCGCAGGTCGTGGATGGAGCCGCCGCTGCGGGTTACGCAGACCCACCGGCCGCCGTAGTTCCTTTTCTCATACACCCGGGCGGTGCGGTCGGAGTTGTTCCTGATGGAACTGCCGCGGTCACGGATCGCGGACGGCAGGTCCTTCACGCCGCCATCGACAGCGCGCCGCACCCATGGCTGCCCACCGAAGCTGATCTCCGGGTAGATGCACACATAGCCGTTCGGGCAGTCAATCGCACGCCCTGTGCCGGCCTGGGCGGAAGCCGTTGTGGGGGCGGTCACCGGAAGGAACGCCAGCGCAGCAATTGCCCCGGCACACATCATTCTTCTGATCACACCTACACAAGGAGTCGACGCCAGCGGCCAGCAGGGCAAAGCCGCGCGCTGGTTCACCCCGACGGAGCAACGCTGTGGGCGACCGGGACGTCCCACCCGCTGACGGGTCAGCGTGCTCTTATCAGCGCGGTCCGAAGGTGGCCGGCGCTTCGATTCGGCGGCCGCCGGTTCGCGGTGGCGGTGCTGCGGCGCGCTGGACGGTCTTCTCCCGGGCGTCGCAGAGCTGCTGGGCGAGAGCGGCCTGGTCCGGGTGAACCGAGCCCGACGCGCACGGGCGGTCAGGTCCCCGAGGACCAGTTCCTGGTCGACGTCCCCGCCCTCCGGCTCCGGCGCCCGCCGCCCGGCGCGGCGGGCTCACCAGCGAAGTCCTGCGTCGTCAAGAGCCGCCTCCGGAAGCGGCAGCCCCGATGGCTGGTCCCTCGGGAACGGCGGCAGCGGGCGACGCATCCGTGCGACGATCCCCGTCGGCACGGCCCGCAGGCGGGGTACGGCGGCCGTCGCGCCGGACCGGTGCAGCAGCCCCCGGCGGGCAGCTGCCACTACCGCACGACGGGGACCGGGGAGCCTCTTCCGGATCCGAAATGCACGCCCGGCGCGATCTCCCCGGCCGTCAACCAGGCGAACCTGTCGTCGACGATCTGCTGCAGGGGCGGCTACACGGGGTCGCCGTAGTGGTGGCCACAAAAACAACGGATATCGCTGACCTAGGACGATGCCGCTCGGAGTGCGGGAAATCAAGTGGGACCTGGGGCGCTTCGGGTCCGGGTGGCCGGATCACTGATCACGAACAGGTCCGGGCCTATGACCTGCTGCGGATGCTCGGCCGCGAAGGTCACCCGCCCCCCGCTCGGCGCCGCGTTCGCCGAGTGCCGCCGCATGGACAAGACCATGCACCTGCTCGCCCTCATCGACCCGGTGGACGACACCTACTGCCGCATGATGCGGCGGGATCAGCGTGAGCCTGCCGCCCGGCGTCCGGCGCACAGCTTTCGGTATCCACTCCCGCACGGCGCCGGCCACCGCTACCGTGGGGCCATGGCCAGGGAAATCCGCATCGAGATCGATGACGAGCAGTACGCGCAGTTGGAGCGTGAGGCGCACGAGCGGCACGAGGATCCGACCGTGTACGCCGGACGCGTCCTGGCGCAGGAGCTCGACAAGGCGCGGTTCCTCGAGGGCAGCGCCCTCTTCCTCGCCACGCCCGGAGTGCGCGAGGAGTTCGCCAGCCGGTTCGGCCCGCAGCCCGGTACCGCCGCGTCCGCGGCGTAGGGCGGGCAGCGACGCAGTGGACCTCTCGGTAGATTTTCCGTGGCTCATGGAGATCGCCCGCACACAGCTGGGCGACCCTGACGTGACGGACTGGGGAGCGCTGGAGGCGGCCCGGGCGCGGCATGTCTTCCGCGTCATGGACGAACCCGTATACCCGCGGCCGTATCACCGGGCCGCCGCTCTTTTCCACTCGCTTGCCCGGGTCCCGGCCCTGGAGCACAGCAACGAGCTCTTCGGCGCGACGGTTGCGGCTGGCTACCTGCACGCCAGTGGCCTGCCCGTACGGTTCACCGCCAAGGAGGCCGCCGACCTCGCTGATCAGGTGTCGGCCGGGCAGGTAGATGTGCGCGCCCTGGCCACAGCCTTGAAGGAATGGACCGAGCGCAGCTGAGCATAGGCTCCGTCGGGCAGCGAAGACGACCGCCCGCAAGCCCCGGCGCAGCACGTAAGCGGCCCTGGCACCAGGCCGGAGCGCATGATGAGGACATGGGTCTCCGTCCCGTGTTTCCCCGAGCCGGGGCGGAGATCCGCCCCGCTGGCACGCCAGGCAGGGCTGGGGAACATCTCGCGGGGGCCTGTGGTTGGGAGATTGTGGTGGTGAAGGGACTGTGTCCCCGGGCCTCACCTATTGCCCATGAGGACGATCGTCCGGCTGAAGCCTCATGGAGCCTTCGCCGCGTAGGCGACCGCCCTCACGACCACGCATTTCCTGCGAGGCTCCGACCGGGTTACCGGCCGGAGCCTCGTTTGTTCTCCGTGCGGCCCTGGGCCGCGTCCGGTTCTTCGCTGTGCGTGACCTTGAGCTCGGCGGTACGGTGCCCAGACCATGGACGACTACGACCACCTCGACCTGGACGCCGTCACCTTCGCGCCGGTCGAGCACATCACACGGCGCCTGGCTCTTTTGACCCTGGAAGAGGCGCACGACCTGCTCGGGCTGCTTCAGGCAGTCGCGCAGGAGGGTGCACCATGTCGCCGGAGGCGGACCGGCTGGCGTGGGAGATCGCCGTCCGCATCCCGTCGGAGAGAGGACGCCCAGCTCAGCGGCGGTACGAGTACAGGAGCACAGGCCGGGCGAGCAGACGGGGGCGAAAGCGTTTGTCGGGATACGGCAGAGATCTGGCGCTGCCCGGCGGGTGGGTACGGCCGGGGAGTGGGACCGGGGGCCGCAAGTACGGGCAGCGATCGAGGCCTTCCTCCAGTACACCGTTGGCCCGTCCCGCGCACGTGTCCGGCTCGCGGGTCGGCTGGACGCCCCCTATCGCAGGCGGCGGTGAGCCACCCGGCCAAGGCACGCTATACTTGATCTTGAGCGTGCTGCAGAACTGCAGGGAACGCGCCGTGCGTTGGTGGTCCAAGGAAAGACGCCCCGCTTCCTGCGGGGAGATGCAGGTGCAAGGCCTGCCCGGCGCTCAAGCAAACCCCGCCCCGGAACATCCGGAGCGGGGTTCGTGCTTTTCGGCGGGCTTTAACCTCGATCTTGCATGAGGGTCCGTCAGCTTGCTGACGGACCCTCATGCAAGATCGAGGTTAAACCCCTTTCGGCTGAGCCGCGTGTTCTCGGCGACGCCTGAATTCTGACCCTCTGACGGCGGATCAAATGTGACCCTCTTGGTGATCTTCGCCTGAACCTGATCTTGATCGGAAGGTCAGGAGGGAAGGGTGATCTGCGTGGAGGACTGGGCAGAGATCCGCAGGCTGCACCGGGCCGAGCAGATGCCGATCCGGGCGATCGCCCGGCATCTGGGCATCTCGAAGAACACGGTCAAGCGGGCGCTGGCGAGTGACCGGCCGCCGAAGTACGAGCGGCCGGCCAAGGGCTCGGTGGTCGACGCGGTCGAGGTGCAGATCCGTGAGCTGCTCAGGGAGACTCCGACGACGATGCCCGCCACGGTGATCGCCGAGCGGATCGGGTGGTAGCGCGGGATGACGGTCCTCAAGGAACGGGTGCGGGAACTGCGGCCCGCCTACGTTCCTGTCGACCCGGTCTCCCGCACGACCTATCGGCCGGGCGAGCTGGCCCAGTGTGACTTGTGGTTTCCCGAGGCGGACATCCCGCTCGGCTACGGGCAGACGGGGCGTCCGCCGGTGCTGGTGATGGTGTCCGGCTACTCGCGGATGATCGCCGCGCGGATGCTGCCCTCCCGCACGACCGGCGATCTGATCGATGGCCACTGGCGGCTGCTGTCCGCCTGGGGCGCCGTGCCCAAAACACTGGTCTGGGACAACGAGGCCGGAGTCGGCCGCGGCAAGCTCACCGCGGAGTTCGCCGCGTTCGCGGGCCTGCTCGCCACCAAGATCTATCTCTGCCGGCCCCGTGATCCAGAAGCGAAAGGGCTGGTCGAGCGCGCGAACGGCTACCTGGAGACCAGCTTCCTGCCCGGTCGCACGTTCAGCGGACCCGGCGACTTCAACACCCAGCTGACCACCTGGCTGGCGGTCGCCAACCGGCGCCTCCACCGCACCCTGCCGGCCCGTCCCGCCGAACGCTGGGAGGCCGACCGGGCCGGGATGCTCACCCTGCCGCCCGTCGACCCGCCCGCCTGGTGGCGGATGCAGACCCGGATCGGCCGCGACCACTACGTCCGCGTCGACACCAACGACTACTCCGTGCACCCCGACGCGATCGGACACACCGTCACCGTGCTCACCGACGACGACGAAGTCATCGCGCTTGCCCCCGGCGGCGTGATCGTCGCCCGGCACCCCCGCTGCTGGGCCCGCCACCAGACCATCACCGATCCCGACCACGCCGCCGCAGTCAACAGGATGAGCGGGCATGCCCACCGTTCCCAGACCGCTCAGGCCAACAACAGCCCCAATCCCAGACCGAGGCCGGCCCGCGCATCGAGGTTGAGCAACGCGAACGGCGCTCCTATGACCGGCTGTTCACCGTCATCGAGGGCGGCGGCGAGAGGGAGGCTTACCAATGATGTTGTCAAGCGGTGCTGTTTCAGTGCTGGATGGTGACGACCATCTGCGGCAGCACTCTGCCGGCAATGGAGCCCGAGGGAACGTTTCCTATGGGGACTGCGCCCATCGCGCGGTACAAAGGCTCGGCATTCGGGTCTGCGTCGATCGTGAGCTGGGTGAACCCCAGGTCTCGTCCGGCGGCGATGGTGTGTTCGAACAGCAGGCGGCCGATCCCCTGGCCGATGGCCTGCGGATCGACGAACATCATGCCCAGAACGCCTGTGGGTGGCTCTCCCTCGAGGGTTGTGAAGCCCATGATGTGACCGTTTCTGTCAGCCACCGTGGCTCGTCGGCGTGCGACCTCGTGCGCGGCAACGGTGAGTTCGTCCCGACATGCTTCCAGGAACCCGGCGGCATAGCCCCAATGCGCCTTGGACCGCAGCGCCAAGTCTGTGAGCACCTCGGCTTCCGTTGCCCGTGCGGGCCTGATCAGCACGTCCATCTACGTCCCCCGCTCAGGTGTAGGTCTTTCGATCTTCGCACCCTGCAGTCGTGCGGGAAAAGTACGCGATGGCCTCTGGCTGGACAGGACGAGCGTTCAGCAGGCCGTTGCTGGAGGTTCGACTTGGTAGCACCGTCGGTCGCGGATGAGAGCCCACAGGACGTTGACGCGTCGACGGGCCGGCGCCAGGACGGCCTGGATGTGGCTCTTCCCTTCGGCTCCCTCAAGGGCGAACCGGCCGTGGCCTCCGCGTGACGGGCCGACCTGGGGTTTAGCGAGGGCCGTGGACGACGTGCCGTTCCGCGGGGTAGTCGCGGTCTGGGCGGGTTGTGCCTTTCCCCAGGGGTCCGCCAATCAGTGCAGAACACTGTCCACCAGGTCGGTCCTGCCCGCGATGACAGGCATCGGTCAGCTGCTCTATTGAAGCTCACCGCTGTGGACGTCGTCGGGGTTCGTCTGCCGGTTCCGGCTGCTGCTTGGGGACGGGATGTGTCAGCGTCGCATGGCGGGTGTTGACGGCGGGGGCGAGGAAGATCGCCACAGCGACGAGGACGAGAACGACAATCATCGCGGTGCGCAGGCCATAGTGGTCGCCGAGAAAGCCCAGGCCGGGTGGGCCCACGAGGAACGCGACGTAGCCGATCGTCGCCACCAGGCTGACACGGGCGGTCGAGTGGGGTCCGGAGTCGCTGGCTGCGGAGAGGGCAAGGGGGAATCCGAGTGAGGCGCCCAGCCCCCAGAGGAACACTGCCGCTCCGGCGAGGACGGGTGCGTCGGCGAAGATGACGATGGCGAGTCCGAGGGCCGCGGAAAGGGCGCTGGCGCGGACGACCACGGCGCGGCCGAAGCGGTCGATGACGAGTCCGCCGCCGAAGCGGCCGATCGCCATGGCGGCGGCGAAGCCCGCGTAGACGGCGGAGCCCAGGGCGGGGTTCATGTCGTGCCCGTCGACCATGAGCAGCGGCAGCCAGTCGTTGGCGGCTCCCTCGGCCAGGGCCATGGTCAGGACGATACCGCCGATCAGCAGCAGACGCCGGTCCTTCCAGACTGTCGGCCGCTGCCGCTCTTCCGTGTTCTCGGTGTGCTCCGCGGTGCCCCGGGTCTTCGCGTCCGCGGTGGGGATGGCCCGGTAGGCATGGGCGAAGAGGGCCACTGATGTGAGCGCGACCGCGGCGAGGTGCCAGAGCACGGGGACGGCCACAGCGGTGCAGATGATGCCCACGCAGGCGCCGATCACGGTGCCGAGACTGAAGAAGCCGTGCAGTACGGGCAGCACGGTGCGCCGGGTGAGATGTTCGACCTCGGCGCCGTCCACGTTGACGGCGACTTCGCCGCCGCCCATGCCCGCGCCGAAGAGGAACAGGCCGACGGTGACGGCGGGGGCGGAGGTGGCGGCGGTGCCGGTGCCGATCAGCAGCATGCTCAGCACGATCAGGGTGGTGCCGGCGCCGATGACGGGCCGCGGTCCGAAGCGGGAGACCAGGGGGCCGGAGGCGAGGACGCCGAGCATGGAGCCGACGGACAGCCCGAAGAGGATGAGGCCCATCTCGCTGGTGGAGGCGTCGAGTCGATCCCGTACGTCGGGAGTGCGGGTGACCCATGAGGAGATCGACAGTCCGGGTATCAGGAAGAAGATGAAGAGTGCGCTGCGGCGGCGGCGCACGGCGGAATCGATCATCCAGAAATGTTCTTTCAGGGCGGATTCATTGTCCAGCGGGCTGCGACGGCCCGCGGTGGCTGGTGGCTCAGGGCGCGGTGAGGGCACCGTGCATGTGACCGGAGTGATACCGCTCCACAGCGTTCGTCACGCGGGCCCGGTCGGAGAAGCAGAAGCCGCCGTAGAGGTAGGCGGGGGTGCGCAGGGGGCGGCCGACACCGAGGAGGAACTGGCCGCCGTGTTCGCCGGCGCGCAGTTCGACGGCGCCTTCGCCTTGCTCGAAAGTGGCCAGGCCGATCGGACTGAGGGTGCCGGTGGTGGTGGGGGTGGCGATGTGCCCGGCGCCGGAGACGGTGATGGCGAAGCCCCGGAAGGTGACTGGGACGGGAACCTCGACGCGGCGGTTGGGGGCGAGGGTGATGTCGTAGAGGTGGGTGTTGGCGGCTTCGCGCAGGGGGAGTGCATGCCGAAGTTCTCGCCGGCGACGACCCGCACGAACACGCCGTCGGCGAGGTCGGCGGCAGGGAGTTCGGACGGGGTGAAGTGCATGCCGTAGGGGTCGGCTTCCTCCTGATCTGCGGACAGACGGGCGAAGATCTGCACGCGGTCAGCGCGGCCGCCTGGTCGAGATCCGCGACAACCTCCTGGCCCGCATCACCGAGGCCGAACACGAAGGCTGGCTGGGCGAGCTGGAAGGACTTGAAACCAGCCTCACCGGAGCCCAGGACAAGCTCGCGCAGCTGGATGCCGAAGATGCCCGCCGCAGCACCGCCGTGGACCTCGGCATTCCGACCTTCCGCGACATCGCTGGCCGTCACAGCACCTTCAGCGCCGCCTCGCCATCCCGCACACCACCTTCCAGCGCCACCACACCGACCTGATCGACACATACTTCCGGCCCCCTCTCCTCGGGCCCTCCCTACTGGCGACGGACAGGGAGCATCACGTGCAGGAGGAGAGAAAGAAGGACAGCTCAGCCGGTTGCTGCGGGCAAACCCGCGCCCTGTACGAGGAGCCGGTTGCCCGCGTGCGGATCTTGGTCACCGTCGAGGTTGAGGGATCGTGGGTGCCGGACACCTGGGATAACGGCGGCCTGGTTCCGACTGCGCCACGGGACGAACCTGGTGGTCAGGCAGCCGCTGTAGCTGCCGAAGACTCGCCTCGAAACCTGCACCGGCGCTCATTTCGCGCAGCGGGGACCCCGATGAGGCGACCCCACTGAGGAGCATGCACATGAGCACCGACACCACCGCCACCGCCGGCTGGAACGCCGAGGCCCTCGACGAGATCCTGGCGAACGATGAGGGGCGGCCCGTGCTGTTCACCAACGCCCACATCCTGACGATGGACCCGCTGATCGGGACCATGACCGGCGCCGACCTCCTGTACGTCGGCTCCCTGCTCGTGGGCGTCGGCCCGGGCATCATCACCGCCGCGGGCGACGACAACGCCATCGTCGTCGACTGCACCGACATGACCATCGCCCCTGCCGTCGTCGACACCGTCGCCCTGGCCGGCGGCCGCGGCCACCGCTCCGAGTACGTCGCGACGCTGACCCCGGGCAACACCACCGACTTCCTGGTGGTGCCCGACGCGCTTGCTGCCGACGTGCCGAGCGCCCTGGACGCGCTCATGACCTCGCCGGAGCAGGTCCGCGCGCTCGTCGCGGCCGGACGGCCGGTCCTGTGGGACGGAGCGGACGTCCCTGGCCGGGCCACCGCCCCCGAGGCGGGCATCCCGGCCGCCGAGGACCTGACCGGCAGCCCGCGCGTCGGCGTCTGGATCGACCGGCACGACTTCCTGCACCAGGAGCTCACGGCCGACGGCCGCTACGACGAGACCCGGGGCGGGCGCCCGCACGCCTACCAGGGCCGCTACTGGATCGACGGCCACCGCATCGACTACCTGGACGACCTCGGCTTCTGGGCCTACGGGGAATTCCAGGGCGACGAGCTGTACCACGCGGGCTACGTCATGAAGCTCGGCTGACCCTTCCCCTTCCGGCCGTCGCCTCCCCGGTTTCCGATCCTGGGTGTGCGGCACCTGGGGAAACCGCGGCCTGGTTGCCGCAGCGGGCACGGCCGAGCCTGGTGTTCGAGCAGCCTCGGCCGCCCCCGGCGACCCGCCTTCTCAGCCCTCTCCAGCGGGCGGCCCCTTCTCCCGGCCCTGTCCGCCGTATCGAAGGAAGACCTCTCATGAACGTCAACACCACCACCAGCGCAGCCGTGCTCGAAGAGCTTCTGCGCCGGCCCGCCGACCGGCGGCGCGTTCTGTTCACCGGCGCGACCATCGTCACCATGGACCCCGACCTCGGCGTCATCGACGGCGGCGACCTCCTGGTCGAGGGCGACACGATCACCGCCGTCGGCCGCGACCTCGACGCGGCAGGTGCCGTGGTCGTGGACGCCACCGGCACGATCCTGACTCCCGGCTTCGTGGACACCCACCGGCACGCCTGGGAGGCCCAGTTGCGCCGGATCATGCCGGACGTCGACGACCTCGGCGGCTATGTCATGGCCACCCTGGCCGGCTACGCCACGGTCTACCGGCCCCAGGACATGTACATCGGCACCCGGCTGGCCGCGCTGACCGCGATCGACAGCGGTATCACGACGATGCTCGACTTCTCCCACAACTCCCGCACCCGTGAGCACTCCGATGCCGCGATCGAAGCCCTCGTCGACACCGGCATCCGTGGCGTGCACGCCTCCATGGGCCCGCACTTCGGCGAGTGGGACCGGCAGTGGCCCGGCGACCTGACCCGCCTCAAGGGCCAGTACTTCAGCAGTGGCGACCAGTTGCTCACGCTGCGCCTGGCGACCCTGGCCACCGACGAGATCGCCGGACCGGCGCTCGCCTACGGCCCCGAACTCGCCCGCGCCGCAAGGGAGCTGGGCGTCGGGGTGAGCGTGGACGCCGTGTTCGGGACGTCCGGCTCCGAGGCGGTCCTGCGCTGGGCCAAGGACGGCATTCTCAGCCCCGACGTCACCCTCATCCACTCCACCGGGCTGACCGCCGAGGCATGGAAGGCGATGGGGGAGACCGGTACCACCGTGGCCCTCGCCCCCACGTCCGACGCGCAGATCGGTCTGGAGACCGCGATCCCCGCCGTTGACGAGGCCCTGTCCGTCGGTATCCGTCCCGGACTGAGTATCGACGTCGAAGTTGCCCTGGCCAGCGACATGTTCACGCAGATGCGGGCGCTGCACGCCATCCAGCGGATGCGCGCGGTCAACGCCGCCTACGGCACCGACCAGCAGCCCTCCCGTATCACCACCCATGACGTCCTGGACTTCGCCACCCTCCAGGGCGCCCGCACCAACGGCCTGGCCGGTGTCACCGGTTCACTCACCGTGGGCAAGAAGGCCGACCTGATGGTGATCCAGGCAGAAGACCTCAACAACATGCCGCTCAACGACCCGATCGGCACCGTCGTGCTGGGCTCTGACGCCCGCAACATCAGCGCCGTCCTCATCAACGGCGAGCCCCGCAAGTGGGACGGCCGCGTCCTCGACGTCGACCTGGCCGCTCTGCGCGGCGAGGTGCACGCCTCGCGCGAGTACGTGCTCAACACCCCGGCTGCCTGACCAGCCCCTCCTCGTCCCCCGGCCGTCCCTCCACGGCCGGGGCACCCCACCGCATCCCTGTGGTGCCTCATCGGCCGATCGTGCCGCGCGCAACCACGCGGGGCGGTGACCAGACGCCCCCGACCTGGAGTTCCCATGTCCCACCCCGCTCCTACCGCTTCCCCCCGGCACACAGCCGGGACCAGCACCCCGGACCAGCCGTCGGCTTGGGCGCCCGCCGCGCCGACCATCGCCCTGCTGACCGCACTCGGCGTCCTGATGGTCGGCCAGATGTACACCGTCCTGGCCCTGCTGCACCCCATGGCCACCGCGCTGGGCACCACACCGGAGCAGGTCACCTGGACCGCAACGGCGTTCGGCTTCGCCTACGCCGGCGGATTCCTCCTCGCGGGCCCTCTCTCGGACCGCTACGGATCGCGCGCCGTGATCACCGCCGGGCTGGTGGCTGCCACCGCGGCCACCTTGGCGGTCAGCGCCGCCCCCGACCTCACCTGGGCCGTCGCCCTGCGCGGCGTGCAGGGACTCGCCACCGCGACCTTCGCGCCGTCCGCGCTCTCCTACGCCGTCCACCACATCGCGCCACAGCGCCGCGGCATCGCCCTGACCTGCATCACCAGCGGCATGTTCGCGGCGGCCGTGCTCCTGCAGATCGGCGCCCAGGCCGTCGCGGCCGGGCTCGGCTGGCGCGCGGTCTTCTGGATCAGTGCCGCCCTGATGGCGCTGAGCCTGATACCGGTACGCCGGGTACTGCGCCCCACCCTCCGCCACGACACACACACCGGCGGCGGACTGCGGCAGGCGTTCGCGGCGATGCCACGGCTGCTGCGCCGGCCGCGCCTGGTCGCCCTGTACCTGTCGACCGTGGTCCTGATGTCCGCCTTCGTCGCCGTCTACACGGCCGTGGCCATTGCCGGACCTGCCGGCGTCGCCGGGAACTCCTCCGCGATCCTCGCCCTGCGGGCGAGCGTGCTGCCCGCCCTGATCGCCGTCCCCGTGCTCGTCCCGATGCTCCAGCGTCTGGCCGCACCGCTGCGCACGGTCCTCGCCTTCACGCTGGCCGCCCTCGCCGTCGCGGCCGGCTCCGTCCTCGGCGGCCACACCGTGACACTGGCCATCGCCCTGCTGCTGTTCGTGGCAGCCGTCGCAGCAGCGGCGCCCGCTGTCGTCGAGACCATCAACGCCCATGCCCCGCACGCCCGCGGCGCGGCCGTCGCCCTGTACGGATGCAGCATGTTCATCGGCACCAGCCTGGGCCCACAGCTCACCGGCGCCCTGACCGGCCTGGGCTTCGGCGGCATCCTCCGCGTCGTCGCCGCCGCGCTCATCCTGGGCGTCCTCCTGGCCCTGCCCGCGCTCCGCCAGTACCGCACCGAATGACCCCAGCCCCCTCCCGAGGGGACACCACAACCCGCACACCCACGCACAGGCCGCCCGACGGCAGGAAGAGAGCGGAGCCATGAACACCCACGACAGCGCGGCCACACGACAGAAGCGTTTCGAGCACGGCATGGCCGTCCTGGAGAGCATCGACGGCGAGAGTGGGCAGAAGGTCATCGAGTCGCTGGCCGGCATCTCCCCCGAGCTGGGCCACCAGGTGGTCGCCTGGGCCTTCGGGGAGATGTACGACCGTCCGCAACTGGCCCTGCGGGAACGCCAACTGGTCACCCTGGGCATGCTGACGGCCCTGGGCGGCTGTGAGCCGCAGCTCGACGTCCACATCAACGCAGCCCTCAACGTCGGACTGAAGCCCGACGAGATCGTCGAGGCGCTGCTGCACGCCGCCGCTCGGCGGCGCTCTGGACGGTGGCGCGGTCGGTGACGTCGACGGCCAGGGCGAGTGCGGTGCCGCCGGCGGCCTCGATGGCCTTGACGACGCCGTCCAGCTTGTCCTTGCGGCGGGCGAGCACGACCACGGTGGCGCCGAGTTCGGCCAGGCGCTGGGCGGTGACGGCACCCATGCCGCTGGAGGCGCCGGAGACGACGGCGACACGGCCGGCGAGCGGGGTACCGATGAGCAGGGCAGCAGACATCACAAAACCTCAATCTCTTCGATCGGAAGGCTCGGAGGTGGGGAGAACTGTGGGTGCCCGGCCGGCCGGGTCTTCGCGGCCGGCCGGGCTGCTGGAGAGGGGGCTGCGGGCGCCTGAAGGCGACGCGCCCGGCGGGGGTGTGTCAGGCGTCGTCGTGGGCGGTGGCGGCGGACTTCTCGCGCCACGGGGCGAGGTCGTCCTGCACCTGCTGGTACTTGACGTCCAACCGCTCCAGGGTGTCGCGCCCGAGGTAGAGGTGGGTGGGCAGCTTCTCGGCGGCGGCGACCTCGACGATGAGGGCGGCGCCCTTGACGGGGTCGCCGAGCTGGGCGTGGTTGGCCTTGTCGATCCAGTCCAGCGTCACGTGCGCGGGGGTGTCGTCGTAGTCGGCGATGCGGTCCGCGGCCACCGACAGGGAGCTGGCGTCGAGGAAGTCGGTGCGGAAGACGCCCGGCTCGACGACCATCGACTGGATCCCGAACGGGGCCATCTCGGCGGAGAGTGCCTCGCTGATGCCCGCGACGGCGAACTTCGAGGCGCAGTACAGGCTGACACCGGGCTCGCCCTCGAAACCGGAGCGGGAACCGATGTGCACCAGCCGGCCCGAGCCCTGCTTGCGCATGACGGGCAGCACGGCGCGGGTGACGTTGATCAGGCCGAACACGTTGAGGTCGAACAGCGACCGGGCCTCCGCGTCGGTGATCTCCTCCAGCGCGCCGAGCAGGCCGCGGCCGGCGTTGTTCACCAGCACGTCGATGCCGCCGAACCGGTCCACCGCGGCCTCGACCGCCTGCGGGATGCTGTCGTTGTCCGTGACGTCCAGGGCGACCGCGAAGACCTTGTCCGAGTTCTTCAGATCGTCCGGCACGCGCTCCGGGTTCCGTACGGCGACCACGACATTGTTGCCTTCTGCCAGAGCGGCGCGGGCGATTTCCGCACCGATTCCACGGGAGGCGCCGGTGACAAACCACGTAGCCATGGGGAAGACCTCTTTCGTCGTTTCCCCGTTTTCGGGGATTTCCTGCTGACGTATTCGAGTGTGCCCCTCGGTTACGGAGCTATGAAGGCTGCGCTTTTCCTGGGTGTCCCACACCTAGGAAGACGAGGCGTACGCCCGGGCGAAGCATGAAGGCAGAGCACCGGGTCCGACGAGTCAAGGACCCTCAGGCGAGGCGGCATTCGGACCCTTCACCCCGGGGCTGCGCCCACCTGGAGCCTTGTACTGGGGTCTGCAGGCAGCCTGCTGCGGGAAGGCGGTCCTGGAAGCTGGAGCTTGCGGGGAGCGCAGCCGACTGCCCCACGAGATCAACCGCAGGGAGAAACCGGAGATCAGCGCACCATCGAGGCTGCCGTATCCCAGCGCGCGGAAACGTGGAACAGCTGGTTCTCGATCCGCCGACATCGACTTACGTGTACCTTTCCGGAAATCTGCCGGATGTAATTCTCGATGTCGCCGGGAGGGATGCTCAAAACAGCCCTGAGTGCGAAACGTGCCAGCCCCGCCGGGGCACATACGTGTCCCGGCGGGGCCGATTCTCCGGCGGTTTCCCGGTTCAGCAGCCGTGCGCGGGATCCTGCTGGTGAGGCACTTCAGGCGCACTGAGGGAGCCCAGCAGGGCCAGCCCGTCGGCGGACGGGGAGCCCGGCTCGGCCTGCAGGATGATGAGCTGCTGTCCCGGCACGCTGCGGATATTGAGGGCCTCGTGCCGCAACTCCAGGTCCCCCACGACGGAGTGGTGAATCTGCTTGACCTCATACGGCGGGACCCGGGTGTATTCGCGGGCCCACAGTGCGCGGAACTCGCCACTGCGCACCGACAGTTCACCGACGAGCTCAAGGATGCGGGGATCCTGCGGAGTGCTGGCCGCGGCCTGCTGAAGGTCGGCCACCGCACGATCCCGGGCCCGCTCAGGGCTCCGGTAGAAGTACTTGGCCGCGGGGTCCAGGAAGAGCATGCGCAGCACGTTGTCGTGCTGCGCGAAGTCACGGTAGAGGGCGTCGGCCAGCGCGTTGGTGGCCAGCAGGTCCTGGGCGTGGCCGATGATGAAGGCCGGTGTCCGGGTCCAGTCTTCGATCAGCTGCCGCAGGTGCGGGCGGACCCGCTCGACCCGGGAGGGGGACTTCGTGCGGCGGGCTGTCGGCCGGGCCAGGCGGAAGAGCTCCGCCTTGTCCTCGTCCCCGAGTTGCAGCGCGCGGGCAAGGGCCTCCAGCACCCGGTGCGAGGGGCCGAGTTCACGGCCCTGCTCAAGTCGGCTGTAGTAGCTGAGGCTGACACCTGAGAGTGTCGCGACCTCGTCGCGCCGCAGGCCGGGCACCTTTCGCCGGCCCGCACCGGGCAATCCTGCTGCTGCGGGGCTGAGGCGTTCTCTGCGGGAGCGGAGGAACTGGCCCAGCCCTCCAACCGGGTCAGGGTGCGTGTCATTGTCCATGCTGCCAAGGTAGGCGGAAATCGCCGCGCGCAGTTCTGCCGACCCTGGGTGCATTACACCCAGGAATACGGGTACCCCCCGGGGGAACGTACGTGACGGACCGCGGCACGCCATGGCGGCTGCCTTGCGAGCACGTCATTCGAGTAGCCGGCACCCCTGAGCTGCCTTTTTGCCGACGGCTCAGCCTCCGCAACGAGTCTCGGAGCCGGAAAATCCCGCCAAACCGGGCGGATTGCTACCCTTCGTGAACGGTGCGCTACGTGGTGCCATAGTGCGTGACCGGCGGTTCTCGTCGGCTGAAATGCATCTAGTCTTGCCGCATGAGCAATGGGACGCCTTTGGGTGGTTTCCTCCGGGCCCGCCGAGAAGCCCTGAAGCCGCAGGACGTCGGTCTGCCCGAACACGGACGACGCCGGGTCCCGGGACTACGCAGGGAAGAAGTCGCCATGCTCGCCGGAGTGAGCTCCGACTACTACATCCGGCTGGAACAGGGACGCGAGAACAGCCCCTCCCCACAGGTCCTCGACGCCGTGGCACAGGCACTGAAACTCGACGCGGAAGCCACCGACCACCTCAACCGCCTCTGCCTCACCGCCTCACAGCGCCCGCGCGACTGGGGCGAGACGGACGTCAGCCAGCAGCTGTTGCAGCTGATGGACGGATGGGAGCACACTCCGGCCTTCGTCGTCGGCCCGGCCCTCGACATCATGGCGGGCAACTCCCTCGCCACCGCCCTCCACAGCGGGTTCGAGAAGTTCGACAACCTCGCCCGCATGGTGTTCGTCGACCCCGCCGGGCGCGAGTTCTACCAGGAATGGGAGCGAGCCGCGCACTCCTGCGTCGCCGAAATCAGGGCCGCCCACGGACGCGACCCCGAATCGGTCCGCATCGCCGAAGTCGTCGCCGAACTGTCCGACCAGAGCGAGGAGTTCGCCGAGATCTGGCAGCTGCACGACGTCAAGAGCAAGTCCCAAGAGGGAAAGCACCTCAAACACCCTCAGGTCGGGGACCTGCACATCAAATTCGCGGCGTTCACCGTCAACGGGGCCCCGCACCAGCAGCTCGTGGTCTACCAAGCCGAACCGGCCAGCCCGACAGCAGCCGCCTTCGAAACGCTGAGGGCCATGGCCACCCAGCCGAAGCACGCCCAGACGGCCGCGCCCGTGGCCGACCTCGCCGCAGGCGAGCAGTAGGGGCGAACCTGACCACGTAAGCTCGGATGGAGACTGGTCCTGCCGCACCCAGGACCAACGCGGCCTTCATCACGGTGCTCCCGTCTGCCGACACTCGATGCGACAAGCAATGCGCCGGCTGACACTCCGGCCCGTCCACGCCCACGCCGGCTGCCTGCCATCTGCTCCAGTCCCCCACCGCCAGCCGCATCTCCGGGCTCAGATCAAGGCTGTTGGGGTACTCGGTGATTGCTTCCGGTGCCAGCAGACACGGCTCCGGCACATAGCCCGAGTAGTTGGCCTCACACGGTTCCGGTGGCGTGGCGAGGACATCGACGACCGAGGCGGCGGACCGCCAGAACACTGCAGTCGCGGGCTTCCAATCCGGATCGTGGTCGTAGGGACACCAGAGGACCTGGAGCAGATCGGCCTGCCCGGGCGGCCGCAACAGGGGTACGTCGCGCAGATACAGCTGGGCCACGGGCAACATGGGGACCGGGCACTCCGCGGGCCAGGGAGGGCCGGCGTCGCATCGCTTCGCGAGCCTCGCGGCATTCTGTTCCTTGATCGCCTCCTCCTCGGGCGTGAACGAGGGACCATGGGGCTCAAGGTGTAGCCGGGCCAGCCTGCGCCTCTCCAGCCGTACGTCTGCCGGCGACCGGCGGAACCCACTGTCCAGGTGCTCGCTTTCGCAGTGTGGTCACGGCTCCTCAGCTGGCCACAGCAACGGCCCCCCGACCGAGCTCTCCTCTATCGAAGGCGCCCCGGGACGAGGATGCAGCCGAATCGCAGGACGCGCCAACGGGGCCAGCTCAGGAAAGACCGCGGTCACCTCAACAGGCCGCGGCGGAGTCGTACGTACGAAAACCATGCCGGTGATCCTGCCACCACCCACCGACAGTCCCCTGCCACCTCAACCGGCGTCAACGCTCAACTGGCTGCAACGCCCACCAACCCAGCCACGGTGACAACAAATCTGCCTATGTGGCAACTATCGTGCCTCGGCTCACGATTGCCCGCTGCAGCAGACCACGCTCCTCGTCTACCTCAAGGTGAATCAGAAGGAGGTCGGCCTCGTTGCGGCGGCGGCCTCGCGGGCAGCTCACTGAGGGCCAGTGAGGCGGTGGGCGTCCTGATGGGCGCGGGCGTGGGTCTCCTCCCAGCGGCGCACTGCCGTACGGCCCGCCTGCAGGCCGAACCAGACGCATCCGGCGGCGAAGAGCAGTGCGAGCAGCCCGATGAGGATGTCCCCGAAGGATGGCCTGGAGCTGTTCTGGCCCACGTAGTTCAGGAATGCGCTCAGGCCGCGGTCTCGGAGGAGATCGGAGTCGGCCTTGAGGCTGCCCGAGCGGGATGAGGAGTCACCGCCGATCAGGCCGTAGACCAGCAGGAGAGCTGCGGCCGCCAGGGCTGTGCGCGTCGGTGGCAGCCAGGTCGATGGCGTGCGCAGCCGCGGCCGGAAGGCGCCGCCGAGCCGCACGGCGCAGGGAACCACCCGGTACAGGGCCGCGGCGCTGAAGATGCAGGCCAGATAGGACAGGACCTGTGCGGCTTCGAAGTCGTAACTGGTGAACCACCAGCTGAGCCAGGTGGCCACGATCGGGGTGAGGGCCCATAGGGCCCCGAGTACGAACGCGCGCAGTACGGCCAGGGCGCGGATGGCCGGACGCAGCCGGGCGGTCTCGGCAACCTGCCACTCCGTCTCGCGCTGCCGCAGCTGTTCCAGCTCCTGCTGCACCCTGAGCTGCCGCTCGCCTTCCTCCTGCGCGGCGCGCCGAAGCCGCTCCTGCCGCCGCAGTTCCTCTTCCTGCCGCCGCTGTTCCGCCTCCCGTTCCTGCCGGAGCCGCCGCTCGCGCGCCTCCTCGGCGGCCAGGCGTTGCCGCTCGCGCTCCCTGGCCACGGCGAGCGCCTGCTGCCGGGCCTGCTCGGACCACTCGGCCTCGGCCAGCCGGCCCAGCAGGGTGTCCCGTCCCCCTGCGGCCCGGAGCAGGCTGTCGTACCACCTTTTGGTCGGCTCCGGCGGCTGTGCCCTGGCCGGCAGCCGGGGCCGGATCTTCGCCAGCGCCTCCGACGGGAGAAGGGCGGCCAGCAGTGCCCCCGGCCCGACGTCCGCGGCCCAGTCCCGCACTTCGGGCGGCCACAGCGCCGTATCGGTGTCCCGCCACGTCTTCAGGGCCTTGTGCCACGTCCGCCGCACGCCCCGCAGCCGGTCGAGCGTGGAGAACTCGGCCAGGGTGTCGAGCAGCCACTCGTGCGGTCCGGCCAGCTCGTTGAGCAGCTCGGTGTCGCGCCTGCCCCCGTCGGCGTAACGGCGCAGGCAGATGCGGGCCAGCGAGGCGTAGGTGATCGGCCGGCCGTGGTAGACGACCGGGCCGTCGGGGTCGAGCCAGTGCAGCAGGCGCAGCAGCTTGTGGTCGTGAGGGAGGCGGGGGTCGGTCAGATAGGTGTCGATGAGGACGACGCGGCCCTCGACGTCGTCGCTCCTGTGGTCGTTGAACTGCCGTAGCCAGGAGCGGAGTTCGGCCCAGCCTTCCGACGGGAACGACTCGGTGCCCATGCGCCGGAAGAAACGGTCGGCGGCGGTCGCCCAGTGCTTGCGGATCGTCGCCGCCAGGTCCTTCTTGGTGGCGTGCTCGGTGCCGGCGAACACGAGGGCGCGGGACACGAAGGCGTGCGCGACCGAGGGCCGGGGCGGGGGCGCGACCGGGGCGGCCGACGGTGGCGGGGCGTCGGCGGCGGGCGCGGCGGGGTTGCGGGTGAGGGCAATGTGCTGGGTGGTGCCGCGGAACTGCTGTTCCGGGAGGGGTAGTTCCCGTCGGCGGGCGTTGCGGCGCAGTTCCTCGCCGAGGGCGCCGAGGGTGAGGAGTGGTCCGGCGTCGGGCATGCCGGTGCGTAGCAGGTGGAGCAGTTCGCCGGTGAACGCGGTGTACGTCTCTCCCGGCAGGACCAGGGCCTGTTCGTTCGCGGTGGTGGCGGTCAGCAGGCAGCTGCCCTCGATGTCGAGCTCCTGCGCGAGGCCGGCGGTGCCGCCGCTCATGCCCGGGATGGCGCGGCCGCTGAAGCAGCTGTCCACGATCACGATCTTGTTGGTCGCCCGGGACGCGTTCACGATCTCGCGCAGCAGGTCGTAGTCGAAGCCGCTGACCGCCACGTTGGCGTACTGCGTGTGGGGCAGGGCGAGATACAGGCCGCCGCGCAGCTTGCGCAGGCCGTGCCCCGCGAAGTAGATCAGCAGGGTGTCCGTGGCCTCGGCGGCGTGGTGCCGCAGGGCGTCGTAGACGGGGATCGCGCCGGGCGGGTCGAGCATGACCGTGCAGCGCTCGTCGGTGAAGGCGCCCAGTGGTGAGGTCAGGGCTGCGCGCAGATCCGTCAGGTTGTTGCCGACGGACGGCAGGTCGGCCAACTCGTCGGCCTCGTAGGCGGCGGTGCCGAACAGGAACGCGCGGGAACGCTCCGGGTCAGGCAGCCGGGTCATCGCCGTCGTGGAGGTGCTCGTCGCCGTGGAGGTGCGTGGAGAGGACCTCGGTCAGGCGCGCCAGCTCCGCGGGATCCTGGTGCTTGAGCTCGAACTGCCTGCCGTCGGGCAGGGTGAGGGTGACGCTCCCGGTGGGCGCGGTGGCCTGGGTCGCGCGGTAGGACACCCATGCGCCCAGCGAGGACACCAGGGTGCCGACGAAGGAGAGCCCCAGCTCCGACAGCTGGATGGCGATCTCCATCCCGGACCCCATGGTGCCGGCCGGCGCGGACGGGCTCTCCCACCGCAGACGCCCGCGTAGCTCACGCTCCGCGCCCAGCCACTCCCACAGGTCCTCCAGGGCCTCGTCGTCCCCCACAACGTCGATCCGTACTGACATGTGGCCCCCCAGCGCGTGTGTTCAGGGATGTGCGGTGGTCATTCCAGTAAACGGGTGATGGAGTGTCAAGGTAACTGTGTTGCTGGGGAGGGGCGTTGTTGCGGACCGGCCGGTCTCAACCGTCCAGATCCACTCGTACGGTCAGCGGATCGGCCCCGAACCCCCGCACCGCCGCGCTGTTGAACCGGAGCAGGGAGCGCAGCCGGGCAACCGGGTCGTCGTCGGGGAGCAGGTGGGCGGTGCCGGTGTGCACGCCCCGCGGATTCGCACGCGCACCCGCGGATCCGCCTCGATGTTGTGGTGGTGCGGTTGCGAGGAGGTCGACGCGCGACTCGTCGGACGGTCGGCCGGACCGGGTTCTGTGGGGGCGCGGGCGTTCTGTGCCGGTCGGCTCGGCGCCGTCCTCCATCAGGGCACACAGCAGGGTCCAGCCCGGCGCTTGTTCACGGGGACGGACGGCGGCTGTGAAGACTTCAGGGTCGGCGAAAATCGGCTCGCCATTGCATCGGCGCACATACGGCACGAATCCGTAGTCCACGCCGTCGTGGGCGTCGTAGCTCATCCAGGCGATCACTTCACGTTCGCCCTCGCGCAGTGGGTGGTTGGACACCGCTCGTGCCTGGACCCTGTCGCCTGTGTCGATCCAGATCTGGGGGACGGCGAAGACGAAGCGGGAGGTGTGGTTCTCCCGGGCCGCCTTCTCGGCGGCGCGTTGCTCGAACGCCGCGGCGGTGAGCTCGTCGCGCAGGTCCCTCTCTGTCAGCCTTGGGTGAGACATCCCGTTCTGCGGGGTCAGCCTGAGAGGGCGTGACAGGAGAACCGTCCCTTATGCCCAGTACAGCGCCCGTCGGGTCCGACCCGGCACTGAGGCCGAAGCGCCGCACTTTCACCTCGGAGTACAAAATACGGATCGTCGCTGAGTACGACGCCGCGCCCAGGAACGAGAAGGGTGCGGTCCTGCGCCGGGAACGGCTGTACCACACAGCCCCTATGAGCGGGGTCCTGGCGTGACCGCGCAGATCAACCGGCCGGTGAAGGTGACCGTGGGCCTGACCGGCGTTGCCACCCTCACGATCGAGGGCCATGAGCAGGGCGACCCCGAATACCCCAAAGTCGCTCTCGGTGATCCCGTGCTGCATGGCCTCTGACGGGCGGGCCGCTCCGCCGTCGGGGTTCTTGTGGGGCGCATGTGATGCCCCATAAGGTGAACTGCTTTGTGTGGCACGTGAGTTCGAGGTCGTCGACCAGGGGAGAGTCGTGGAGATCAAAAAGGTAGTGATCCGCGAAGAGGAGCGCACGAACCGCAAGCCCGCCGTCATGGAGAAGCGCCCGCCGACCCGCTGACCGAGCGGGAACGTGAGCGGGATATCGAGGGAACGGTGACGGGGGAGAGTGGTGTGCGCGTACAGCTGGTGACCATGCCGTGGCACCCGATCGATCTGCCCTCTCTCCAAGTGGGCCTGCTGCACCAGCTGTTGCGGCAGGTCCGCCCGGACGACGATGTGCGTGAGTTCCACGGCTCGCTGCGCTGGGCGGAGTTCCTCCTCGAGCGGTCCGGCGGGCGGCTGCGCCCCGGTGACTACGAGGCGATCGGCAGCGATTCGATCTTCGACGGCCTCGGTGACTGGGTCTTCTCGGGTGTGCTGTACGAGGACGAGAACTGGGGCGTGGCCCGGCTGAAGGAGTACGCCGCACGTCGCGGCCTCTGCATCGACACCGCCTCCGACATGCGGGTCCACGCGACCGAGTTCATCGCCGAGTGCGCGACGGAGGTGCTCGCCCAGGAACCGGACGTCGTCGGGTTCACCAGCACGTTCATGCAGAACGTGCCCTCGCTCGCGCTGGCCAGGGAGCTCAAGCGCCGCCGTCCAGGGCTCACCGTCGTCTTCGGCGGCAGCAACTGCGACGGCCCGATGGGGCACGCCCTGCACCGCAACCATCCCTTCGTCGACCACGTGGTGCGTGGCGAGGGCGAGTACGCCTTCCCGGCGCTCCTGCGCCACCTGGACGCCGACACGCCACCCGCCGACGTACCGGGCCTGTGCTGGTGGGAAGGGCAGACGGACGGCCGGGTCTCGCGGGCGAACACCGAGTCCCGGCGCACCGTGGCGCCCTCCGACATCCCCGCGCCCGACTACGACCAGTGGCAGGCAGCCCTCGACGCATCCCCCGTCCTCGAATACGTCTACCCGAAGCTGGTGGTCGAGGGGGCACGCGGCTGCTGGTGGGGCGAGAAGCACCACTGCACCTTCTGCGGGCTCAACGGCTCCTCCATGGCGTTCCGCGCCAAGTCGGGCGAGCAGCTGTGGAGCGAGATCGACCACCTCGTACGACGGCACCGCATCCTCGACGTCGTCACCGTCGACAACATCATCGACATGGCGTACTTCAAGGACTTCCTGCCCCTCGCCGCCGAGAGCGGCTGGGACCTGCGGATGCACTACGAGGTCAAGTCCAACCTCAACCGTGAACAGATCGCCCTCCTCGGGCGGGCCGGAGCCGTGCTCATCCAGCCCGGCATCGAAAGCCTGAGCAACCGGGTCCTCGACCTCATGGACAAGGGCGTCAGCGGCGCCCGCAACATCCGCACACTCCGTGAGTGCGAGAACCACGCGCTGACCGTCACCTGGAACTACCTGTACGGCTTCCCGGGCGAGACCGTCGAGGACTACGCACCGGTCGTCGACCAACTGCCCGCGCTCGTCCACCTGCAGCCCCCGGGCGGCGCCCACCGCATCCAACTGGAGCGGTTCAGCCCGAACTTCACGGACCCGGGGTTCGGCTTCGGCAAGCGGCGCCCAGCCGAGATGTACCACCATGTCTACGAGCTGCCCGAGTCCGAACTCACCGACCTCGTCTACCTGTTCGCGACGGATGACGCGGGCATCGGCGGAGAGACCGAGAGCCGGCTCAAGCGGGCCGTCGCGGCATGGCGCGACGGACATCACGGATCGAGCCTGGTGATGGAGGAAGCGGAGCCGGAGGACGGTGTGGACGTACTGCTCGTACACGACCGGCGCCACGGCTGGCCCCGCCGCACCCACCGGCTGACCGGCTGGCAGGCGCAAGCGCTGCGCCGCCTCGAGGACGGGCGGACGGAGCCCGCGCTGCACCGGCTGCTGACCGGCGACGGACACGACATCGCGGCCGAGGAGCTGAGCGGGTGGATCCAGCAGGCTCAGGCGACGGGGCTGGTGTTCCGCGACGGGCGGACGTACGTGTCCCTGCCCACGTGGGACGTACCGGACCGCATCGACCCCGACCCGGCTCCGCAATCCACGGACCGTCAGGAGGTGGCCGGATGACCGGGCTTCCCGCGACCGTCCCCCACCGCGTGATCGGCCGACAGGTCCACGTGGACGTGCCGCTGCGCCTGGGCGGGGCGGGGCGCGAGACGGCGGTGGCGGTCCAGTTCCTGCGCGAGTGCCAGAGCCAACGGCTCCGTACGCACTGGGAGATCGCCTACGAAGACCGGCCGCGAGGCGACGACCCGCTTGACACGCATGACGCCCCGTACGTACGGATGCTGCACCACCTCCCACCACCCGTGGAACGGCCCGACGAACCAGGTGAGTTGAGCGCCTGGCGCACCTCGTACGCAGCCTTCCCCGCCGGTATGCTCTACCACCGCCGCGGCCCGGACTTCATCACCGTCATGGACCGCAGAGAGCGGCCCGCCTCGGCGAGGTTCACCCTCGACCACCCGGATCTGCTCGCCACCTTCGCCATGGTCCAGGAGCCCACGGCGCTCGGTGAACTCGACGCCGTGCAGCGGGAGGCCGTCGACCTGCTCGCGGCCGAGCGGCTGGCTCTCGTCGCCGACGGTTGGGCGGTGGCCCTGCCGCCGCGGCTGCACCGCTGGCCCGTTCCCTGCACGGGGATCTGAGGGTTGGGCGCGTCACGGGCCGACGGGACGGTCCCCCTGCGTCGCCACCGTCCCTTCGTGCTGCTGTGCGGCGAGCAGGTCGCGAGCTCCGTCGGGCGGCAGATCACCGCTCTCGCACTGACCCTGCTGGCCGTGACCGACCTCGGCGCGGGGCCGTTCGGGGCGGCCGCGCTGTTGGCGCTGACCTATCTGCCCGGCGCCGTGCTGAGCCCGCTGGCCGGAGCGATCGTCGACAGGATCAGGCTGCGCCGCCTCCTCGTGTGGGTGACCACCCTGCAGACCCTGGTCGTCGGCTCGATCCCGTTGGCCGGCGCGGTGGGGCATGTCACCCTGGCGCACCTGTACGTGGTCGCAGGCGTCTCGGGCACCCTGACCTTCACGCTCTCGGTCGCGCTCCAGGCAGCGCTGCCGCGCGTCGTCGGACCGGAGCGGCTCCTCGCCGCCAACTCGGCGCTGACCGCGGCCCGTACGAGCGGACAGGTCGGCGGGCCCGCGCTCGGCGGTGTCATGGTCGGGCTCCTCGGAGCCGACGCGGCGCTCCTCGCGGGCAGTGCGGCCTACGCAATCGAGGCGCTCTTTCTGTTCGCGCTGCCCGCCGCGCTGAACGCGCTGACAGGCTCGCGGGAGCCCGCCCGCGCGAAGTCCCTGGCCGGCTCGCTGCGTACGGGACTCGCGGTGGTGCGCGCCGAGCGCCGGCTGCGCCGCATGGTCCTGGCGGGCGCCGGACTCAACCTCGGCAGCGGTGCGGCGGCCGCCCTCTACGTCTTCTACGCGACCCGCGATCTCGCCCTGCCCGCCTGGCAGTTGGGCACGACGTACGCGGCCTACAGCGCGGCCACCCTGGCGGGCGCCCTGCTCGCCGGACGCTTCGCCAGGACCTCGGGGCTGTGGCGGGCCACGCAGATCTTCGGACTCGCGGCAGGCGCTGCCGTGTTCCTGATCCCGGCCGCGTCGCTGGGCCTCGCCTTCCCCGTGCTGCTCGCGTACCAGGTCTGCTACGGCCTCTCCGGCACCGTATGGATGATCTCCATGACGACCACGCAGCAACTGGTCACCCCTGACGGCATGCAGGGCCGCGTCGCGGGACTCGTGCAGGCGGTGCTGCTCACGACGGTGCCGGTCGGAGCCCTTGCGGGGGGCGCGCTGGCCGCCTGGCTCGGCAACGTACCCATGCTCATGGGCGCGGCGGCCGTGACCCTGCTCTCCGCGGCGACCCTTTGGGCACCCACGGGGGCGGGCGTCACCGTGCCGGAGCGGGCCCTGGACGCGGAGGCGGAGAGCCGCCGCTAGTCACTCACGACGGCCTCCCGCCTAACTGCCAGTTGTGGACCTCGATATGGGCATACGCGTCCGAGATGAGGACGCCGCGAGCCGTCTCCGGGTCCGGCGCCCGGAGCAGGGCCGCCGTCCCGAGCCAGGTGCCGCCGTCGTCGGACAACAGCGGCCCGTACGCGATCAGTTCGTCCCGGTCGCGCGGCACGCCCAGGTCGGCGCCCGGCCCCGTACCGAGGCCCATCACCAGGTACTGGTTGCCACCCTCCCGGCCGCCGGGGAACTCCCACATGGTGCGCCCCAGCCGACGTGAGTTGGCCTCGTGACTTCGGACCCGAACGCTTCTCCGGAGGCATAGATGACCCAACCAGGCTCCTTCGCGTCGCAGACTGCGACGGGCAGGTTGTCGGACATCTCACAGGGTCGGTGGCTGAGGGATCTGCGATGCGGCCGGTCAAGGTCGCGATGCTCGTGAGCATGTATGTCCAGCCAGCCCACCGCCACGGCGGGCTCGGAACACGTCTGATCACGCAGTTCTCGGCCTGGGCGAAGGAAGCGGGGGCCGAACTGGCCGAGGTGACCGCGTACTCCAGCAATGCCGATGCGATCCGCTTCTACGAACGGAACGGTTTCGCGAGTCAGTCAGTGACGTTGCGGACCGCCTTGTGAGATCAAACCACAGCCAGCATCACTGCCGGGGTGAAGTTCCACCCTGGGCTTGGACAGCGGGTGTTTATTATGCTGCGGGAGTGAGGTCTTGCGTCGCGAGAGCTCTGGTCTCGAGTGGGGTGACGTAGCCGTACTTGGGGTGCTTGCGCAGGCGGGTGCGGTTGTACTCGACCTCGATGAAACGGAAGACGTTGGCTCGGCCGGCTTCGTGGGACTCCTTCGCGGTGGGGGCCCTTCGAGGCTGTCCGTCTCGGTGGGTCGTCACGGTGACATCCGTGCCGTCGTCTGCAATGCTGCGCACCATGTTCATGATCGCCACGGCGTCGGCCGCAGCCTCCTCCAACCCGACAGGGGTTCTGATCTTCCTCGCGGCTTTTGGGGCCGCAGCCGTTTACATGGGAGCGAGATGGGCTTTCAACCTCCGCGGCGCCGTTGACGTAACGCTGGCACGGCGCCGGGCCGCTTTGGAGCTGAAGGGCCAGCGCACGGGCGATCTGAGCCTTGCAGACACCGAGAGCCTCGGCCCCGGGTTCTTCAAGTTCTTCGGCGGCGTCATTGCCGTGGCGGGACTCGCCGTGTTGGCACTGAGCATGATCCTGGCGACCAGCTGAGTCGAGCATACGGGCACCTCCGGCCCTCGGGGTGTCACGGCTCGCAGCCGTTGCGCATCTGCCGTCCGGTGAAGATGAGGAAGACCGTGCTGCACAGCGGGCTCATGGGGGAGTGCTGCCCGGCGCCTGGATGCACCTCATCCGCTCCCAGGCCTTCGCGAACCTGTGGGGGGAAGCCCACCGCGCCTACGACGAGGGCCTGATGGTCGTCCGCGCCATGGGCCCGACGAACTGCACGTCACCGGCGACTGGCGCCGCGGTGTTCGCCGAAGGCCGCGGTGTCATCGAGGCGAAGGTCAAGGACGTTTCCCCCGTCGGCATCGACCACAACCAGGACGCTGAGCCCCTTGAGAGCCTCCCCTGGAGCCGATCACCCGGCCCAGGAATGCCCGCCGGGATGGGTGATCGGTCGTCACGGGCCCGTACGGTGATCCACCAGCCGAGGACCGGAAGAGACGATGCCTGAGCGGAACATCGAGTTCGGCAAGTACGGCGCGAGCGGGGCATCAAGGGCCACGAAGCCGTCGCCCGCCAGCTGGACGCGCTTGCCGGCTACATCGCCACCCCCGTCACCGCCCGCCGCGGCCTGCTGGCCCGACTGCACTACCTCACCCGCACCGACCACGCCCGCGCCGCCGCCCGGGCGGCCGGCCTGACCGTCACCGATCGCACCCTGCGCGCCTGGCTCGAGGGCACCCGCTCGCCCTCGAAGCGGAACCTGGAGCGGATTGAGCAGGCGCACCGCACGGTGCGGCGGGAGAAAGTCGCCCGCTACCTCGTCGCTCGCCTCAACCGCGAAGGCCGTGGCACCCGCGTGGAGATCCACCCGCTCAACCAGTCACAGGTCGACCGGCCGCGCCAGCGCGTGGTGGAGTTCCGGACGTTGAACGTGCGCCGCTGGGACCGGATCGTGGCCGCGTGGGTGGCCGGAGACGATCAGGAGCTGGACGACGCGTGGGTGGACCAGGTCGTCGACCTGGGCTCGCAGTGGGGGCAGTACGAGTACGTCACGAACATCGGATTTGCGGCATGACGGTGCCCTGTTTACAGATGCCCTGTCACTTCGCAGGATGGGCACATCAGTTCGAGATTGAGGCGGTGGGAGCCGCGTGACAGCCGGATGGTTGGATGCCGGTACCGGTTGCGGGGCGTCTCGTTGGGCAAACCAACGGGCCGCTGCGGTACCGGTGGACAGGCTCGGTTCGAGGGGATGGAGGGCCGGCCGTGAGTGATCGCAGTGCGATCGAGTGGACCGAGGCGACGTGGAACCCGACCACGGGCTCCGACCGCGTCTCCCCTGGCTGCGACAACTGCTACGCGTTGACGTTGTCGAAGCGGCTGAAGGCAATGGGATCACCGAAGTACCAGGCCGACGGGGACCCGCGAACTTCCGGGCCCGGCTTCGGACTGGCCCTGCACCCGGACGCCTTGAGCGTGCCGTACGGCTGGAAGAGCCCGCGGACGGTGTTCGTGAACTCCATGAGCGACCTCTTCCCGGGTACCGCTCGACTACGTGCGCCGTGTCTTCGACGTGATCGCCGAAACCCCGCAGCACACCTACCAGGTCCTTACCAAGCGGGCGCGGCGCCTGCGGCAGGTCGCCGACCGGCTGGAGTGGCCGGCGAACCTGTGGATGGGCGTCTCGGTGGAAAGCGCGAAGGAGCTGCCGCGTGTCGATGACCTGCGCCAGATCCCGGCGGCGGTGAAGTTCCTGTCGTGCGAGCCGCTGCTGGGGCCGCTGGATGGGCTGGAGCTGTCTGGCATCGACTGGGTCATTGCGGGCGGAGAGTCCGGACCCGGGCACCGGCCGCTGGACGAAGCGTGGGTAACGCAGATCCGCGACACCTGCCAGCAGGCCGACGTGGCGTTCTTCTTCAAACAGTGGGGCGGCCGCACGCCGAAGGCCGGCGGCCGCGAGCTGGAAGGCCGTACCTGGGACCAGATGCCGCAGCTCGTGGAGGCGTGAGCCAGCCGGGCCGTTGTGCAGGCTTGGCCCGCCTTCAGGAGTGATAGCGGCGCGCCCCGTTCCTCGGATCAGGCGCCACCCAGGGCCCAACTGCCGTCCTGCGGCACCGCGAAAGCGAGCTTCCAGGGCTTGTGGCCCGGGGCGGTGCAGAACGCCCAGAGGCGGATGGGAGCGGTGCGGTACTCGTTGCGCCAGCGCTGTTCTCCGTCGAAGCCCTCGTACCAGAACGGTCTCAGGGACGGGTCGATGGCGAGCCGATGGCGGTCACCGGGGAGAAGGGGGAATGCGGGAACCGACCGGCCCAGCTCGTCCGCTTCATCGACTCCGGGCCGGAATCGGTACGGCCCCCAGATGACCTCCTCTCGCTGCTCCAGTGTCGGAGTACCGGCCAGGTGGGGAAGCCGAGAGCGGTCGAAATCGTCCCGAACGGTCAGCTGTACGCTGAGTTCGCCGAGCGTGGCCGGGCTGTCGAAACGGACGTACAACACCTCATGGGACTCAGCCTGGAGTTTGATCCGGAGCTGGGGAGTCAGTTCCTTGTGCCAGCGATCCCGCTCGATCTGTGCGACCGAAGTGGCCGTCTCGTTCGCCTCGCGGGAGGCCTTCCACGCGCCCCAGGCAGCGACCCCGCTGAACGCTGCTGACGCCGCAGCTATGGACGTATCGACGATGCTCATGCCGGACTGTATAGCTCACCTGGAGCGCGACGATTCACCGAAGTCAGCCCGCTGCCCCTCCGGCGAAGTACGGAACGTCGGTGGGAGCGAGGCCGGTGCCATCGGGCGGGATGCCGCCAGCGTCCGGCGCTGCCCCGGGCGACGTCGACGAGGCGGCGTCCGCCGGCGCCTCCCGCTCGACAGGCGCATGCACCCCGCGCGGTCAGTGGGCGTCCCGCCGCTCTCAGCGTTACTCCGCTGGATCCTCCTCGGCGTGCCGCACCGCCTTCTTCACCGACTGCTCCAGCTCGTACCGGTCGCCCCCGCTCTCCTTGGCGTGTGCCGTGACCGCGGCCTGCGCCGCTTCTGATGCTTCACGCCAGCGGCGCCACTGCGCGTCGTATTCTTCGCCGGAGAGGCCAGCCAGGCGGGCCCGCTCCGTCTCGGCGGTGCGCTCCAGCTTGATCAGTCTTTCGGGGATCTCTGTCACGTGCACGGATCCTAAGCGGGCAGTCCGGGTGCAGCCGGTACTCCGTGACCGGAGGACGCTCTGGAGTCGCAGGAAAATACCTGCTCAGAGTAGTCCGCGCAGGCGTGCTCTCTTCCTCTCGGTGATCCCACCAGAGTGAGCTTGGGCATTCTGGCCAGGACTGCGAGTAGAAGCCGACTGCTCAGGTCGCTCATCGGCACCACTCGGGGGACTCAGTACCGACGCGGCCGCCGCCCAGTTGCAGGCGACAGCCACCGGCTCCCAGACATAGCCATCCCAACGGGAAATCAGGCGTGGGACCTCCGGATCAACATGCGAACCCCGCTCAGGGCCTGAGTTGAGCGTATTGAGGCGCAACCTCCCCTTCTTCCGCTTCCGTTCCTCCTCGCGCCTGCGCGCCCATTGCTCGAAAGGCTCATCGCTCACTCCGTCAGCATGGAGCAGTCGCAGCTCGGAAGGCCATAGCGGACCGCGGATGATTCATGCGCGCACCAAGTCTGCGGCGGGCTTCGAAGCATGGGCTAACTGGCCGCTCGCCTGGCGACGACCTTTGAAGACAGGCACTTCAGGCTGCGAGGCTTCCGGGACGGATAGTGATTTCCCGCGTCCTGCGCACGCCCACCCCGTTGCTGGGCGTCTTGCCCTGATCGTGCAGGAGGCGTACAGCCTTGCGCACCACCGGTTCGGTCACCTGGCCGTAGAAGCTGCCGAAGACCTCCAGCGTGTGGTCGACCAACTTGACCGGACGCCGGGCGCGCAGCAGCAGCTTCTCCAGGTTGCCTGCGATCTCCGGCACCGCCCTGGCCTCTACCTCCTGGGGGTCCGGTCGGCTGGAGAAGAACGACAGCTGCCCCTCCCTCTCTTCCTCTTCGCGCGTCTCGAATGTCTTCCACCATTCGTCCCGCGCGCGGGCGACGGTGTCGCCGAACACCCACAGGCCGTACTGGCTGCGGGTTGCGAAGACCAGCCGGTAGACGGCGCGCTTGTGCGGCGCGTGCGACACGGGCACCGATTGCACGAACATGCCCGTACGCCGGGCAAGTCGGCGGGCGTACTCGGCTGCCACGGCCTCGATGGCGTCTTCCGCGGCGCCGTCCCTGGCGGAGGCTGCCGACGCGTCGGCGAAGTACTCGCGGCACCACGGGCCGCCGCAGACGTCGTCGAAGCGCTGCAGCGACTTCTCGTTGCCGTTCGGGGAGCGGACGTGACCGCCCAGGCGCCACACGGCCATCATGCTGAAGTTCATCAGCAGCTCGGTCGCCGGCTTCTTCTGCGGCCGCTGCCGCGCCAGCACGTCCACGAGCCGGTCCTGGGGCAGGACCAGCCCGCACGGGTCCAGGAAGAGGAACAGCGGCTCGCGCACGGCGCGCTGGACCACGCTGTCGAGGACACTGTCGACTTCGCCGCGGTGGGCGTGTGCGAGCACACCGCCTGCCCGGTAGTGCCCGACCACCTCGTTCAGGCGGTCGAACGACTTCTGCTGCGACTCCGTGAAGAAGCACTCCACGGTGATCCCGTGCCGGGCGCGGAAATGGGAAGCGACCCGTAGCGCGATTTCTGCCGATGCTGGGTCACCGTTCTCGTAACGGCCCTCGCCTGCGTATCCGTCCAGGTAGACCACACGCCTGTCGTGCGACTGCGTGCCCGTCATGCCGCCGAACTGGGGCAGGTAGCGCTTCAGGAGGTCGTGCTTGAACACGCTGGGCAGCGCCTTGTCCGCCCAGTAATCGCCGCCCGTTCCCGTGGACATGGCCCCCCATTCCGTTACGGCTCAACTAACCGCCTGTTACGCATAGTCAGCCCACGCCCCCAAGCCCGACAAGAGGCCCAATCCGCCACCTGTCCGGACTGATCGAGCCTGCATCGCATGAGAGAGCACCGAACTGGCTCCCGGTTCCTGGAGTACTTCGTATGCGCCTAACACGCCGCCGGGGGCCTCTGACGAGCAACAGCTGTAAGGCCTGCGGGCAGCAGCGGCCTGGCAGCTGCACCGCAAGGCCGTCGGACCAGGCGGATACGGCCGGGCAGGCCCCTCTTTCTCGGCTGGACGGAATCACAGAGACACCGAGTATCGCGACGGCGATTGGGTGGCCAGGGTCTTCGGCATGATCTCGTCGAATCCGGAGGGGTGCAGGTTGCTCGACACGGCCAGCGCCCGCCGTTCGTAGGCGGCATCGACCAGGCGGTAGAAGCCCTCGGCGGCGTCCGGTGAAACGGGCAGAAGCCCGATGTCGTCAACGATGAGTCTTCGCCATCTTCGAACATGCAGGTCGGAGACTCTGGCGTGGCGCTCGCTCGGGGTACTCATGCTGATCACGGGCGGGAGTCGGCGATCTTGATCATCCGTCATGTCATCGGTCGAGACAGTTACATTTGGGTCATTGAACCCAACCCAGCCAGCCGGGTTGTTGATTTCAAGCAACCGCTCGCGGCGGCACGGCCCGAAGGGCACATCAGCCCCCAGCGTCATCTCCCGGTGCGGTACGCTCTCGCGGCCCACGGCCAGCGACGGCGTCTGCGAGGGTCGCAGCCAGGTTCCCGTTGTATGTAGTGTGCGGAAATGACAAGAAGCGAGCGGCTCGCGGAGCAGTTGGACTGGCACTGGCGCACGAACCTGCGGCCGCGGCTGGACGGTCTTACCGATGAGGAGTACTTCTGGGAGCCGGTGCGCGGCTGCTGGAGCATCCGCCCACGTGGCACGTCGGCCGCACCGATGTCGGAAGGTTCGGGGGAGTGGACGATGGACTTCGCGTCCCCTGGCCCGGTGCCGGCGCCGGTGACCACGATTGCCTGGCGGCTGGCACACATCATCGTCTCGTGCCTGGGCTATCGGGTCGGATGGTACTTCGGCGGCCAGGACGTCGACTCCCAGACATTCGCCTACGCGGGGACCGCTGACGAGGCGCTGAAACAGCTCGATGAGATGTACGGGAGATGGAACGAGGGGGTCCGCGCGCTCTCGGACGCTGACCTGGAGAATCCGCCCACGGTGGGTCCCGAGCGGTTTCCCATGGAGAACAGGGTCCTGCACGTCAATAGGGAGCTGATCCATCACGGCGCTGAGATTTCCCTGCTGCGCGACCTCTACCGCTGGCAGGACGGAGCCGTACCGCACCGAATATGACTTTTCGGTAACCGGCGATCGAGCTTCGGTAGCTTACGTGGACTCCGTGACGCTCCGTGGCTGCTGCCGCCGAGAGGCCTCACGATCTTTGACCGCCCCTCTACCTGCATGTTCGAAGAAGCTTCGCCATCTTCGAACGTGCTGGTCGGGGGCTCTGGCGTGATCGGTTTGCGGGGTGCTCGTGCTGGTCGTGGGCGGCAGTCTGGCGTGTAGATCGTCTGGCAGGGATGGTTATGCGGATTCCCGCCCGTCGGTTCGGGTTGCGTCCCTACGCTCCGGCGCATGACGGATCCCGAGGTGTTGGAGCGACTCGCGGCGCGACGCGCGGAGCTGGACGGACTCGAAGAGCAGCGGGTCAAACAGTTGGCGGAGGTGCGGTCCGAGCGGGACGAACTCGCCGTGGCCGAGCGGGTGCTGCTGCGGATGGCCGAGCAGATCGCCGCTGAGCGGGATACTGCCTCCTCGCCGGTCGCGCACGTGGCCGGGCGCGCGGTGCGGCTGGTCCCGGACCGTGCGCCGGGGGGTGGCCGAGTCCGCGTTGCCGGCGGAGTACCGGCGCATCCTGGCCGCGGTGCGCCAGGCTGGGGGTCCCGTGGCGACCCGGGGCGTCGGCGAGATGCTGGGCCTGGACACCTCGGTGCGGGGCAGGCTGGAGCCGCTGCGCGGGAAGCTGACGAAGCTCGCTCCACCGACAAGTGCCCGCAGCCCACCGCCCCGTGGGCGGCGTGTCCGCAGGTCACCACGCCTTTCTGAGCGTGGTGGGGAGCCCGACATCCCCTGCTGCACACCCCGCGCTCGCCCCAGAACAGAAAGAAAGAAGGAGGTGAAGGGGACGGCGGGCGGAACGGGCGGGCAGTGCGGCCGGGGGATCGGGGGCGGCCTGGTGTCTGTTGCGCGTCGGCGGCCGCCTTCGCGCAACCCGCCGCCGCAGCCCCCGGCTTGAGGGCCCGTGAGGAGCCCAGGGAGCGTGCCCGGCGGCAACTCCCGGGTAGACAGGGCAACGGTGATGGGGACTCTTGAAAACGGCTCTGGCCGCAGTTTCGTGAGCCCGTTCAGAAGGACCGGTAGATCCCCTCGGGATCATCGTGAGCCCATGCCGCGTACTCCTCGAAGCCCAGGTTGCCGATGCTCAGGTTCGCGTGGACGTCGTGGAGCCCTGCGGGCGTGGTGCGGAAATCGCGGCCGAACTCGGTCAGCTGTTCATAGTCCTCTTCGTCCACGCACTCCTCCCGCGTCAGCGTGGTGACCGCCAGCAGCGGGTGGCTCTCGGCCTGCATGGTTGTACGGTCGGCGAGAAAGACAACGGCCAGGTTGTCGTCGCCGCAGACCGCAGTCAGCACCTCGTCAACGGTCGCCCCTGCCCAGGCCGGATCGTCGATGAAGAGGACGTGGGCCTCGTACTGCCTGTCTCCCCAGGGCTCCATCAGCGCCGCCGCCACGTCCTGCCACGCCTGGTCGTCGAGGTAGTCGGTTCTGACGACCAGGGCATCGAACTCATCACGGCCGGTGACGGCGGGCAACGTTCTCATGGATCCTTCTCCTCGGTGACGATCGGTGAGCCGTGCCCGACTGTCTCATGGGCCGTTTCCGAGGATGCGGGTCCGGAGGAGTTCAAACGAGGCTCGGCCATACATAGCTCGCTTGAGTGTTTTCACCCGGTTTACGTGTCCCTCGACGACCTCAGAGCTCCAGGGCAGGGTCAGACTGGCGGTCACCGCGTCGAGGTCCTGGCGGAGGAAGCCCGCGAAGCCCTTCATCGGCTTCGGCGCGTCCTGCTCGGCCTTCCGGATCCACTCCAGCAACAGGTATCCGCGCCGGTGACGGACCAGGTCGGCGAACGCCCGAGCGAGGTCGCAGGCCCGGGTGATGTCCGGGCAGGCGAGCCGGACTTAGTTTCGGCGTGCCGTGCGGGCGGTTCGGCAACTGCCTCGGGCTCCGGGGCAGAGGACTCGTCGGGACGCCCGGACGTTTTCATCCCCAGGCGTCGCCGTGGCGACGCGGCACAGGCACGGCGGCCCCGGCCGACGCGTCTCGGCGGCTCGCGCGGTCCCGGACATGCCACTGAGCCGGGGTTGGTGCGATCCAACGCCGTTATCTGGAACCGAAGTCCTTGAGACAGAACCCGAACACTCACAGGATCATTCCAGGATCGACTCGGCCCTAGTGTCATCGGTGTCAGCAGGAAACACCACAGCCGCTGGAGATCAAGATGCGTTCGCGTCTGGCCGCCCGTTCCGCCCGTCTCGTCCTGGCCGCAGTCGCCGTGACGGCCCTCGCCGCCACCACTACCGCCTGCGACCCCGAAGACAACGGTGCCGCAGACTCCGCGGCCCCTGCCCCCTCCTCCACTTCCTCCGCCAGCAGCTCCACCACGGGCGGCTCCAGCAACTCCGACTCCGACTCCGACTCCAGCTCCAGCTCCAGCGACTCGGGCTCCTCGGGCACGGCCGCCGGCACCGACGACGCCACGAAGGACGGCTACGGACAGTCCTGCGGCACCAACGACCTGGACTTCACGGTCACCTCGGAGTCCCAGGCCGGCGGCTACTACCTCGTCACCGCCAAAGCCAAGTCCGGCATCACCTGCTACCTGGACACCAACACCCCCACGGTGTCCTTCGGGTCCGGCACCGACGGTGTCGCCTCCCCCGTCGGGCAGGGCGGCGAGGACCCCATCAAGCTCACGGGCTCCACCGCCGCCTACACCGGCATCAGCCCCAAGACCACCAACGACGACTCCGGCAAGGAGCTCGAGAACGTCATCATCGCCACCACCGAAGACGACCCCAACCCCGCCGAGCTCAAGCTTCCCGACACGGCCACCGTCGACAAGCCCATCGTCACCAACTGGACCACCAACGCCTCCGAGGCCGTCCCGCGCATCGTCTGACATCTCCATGCAGGGCAACCGACCCACTCCACTGCACCATGCCACCGGCCGCCACGTCGGCCGGTTCAAGGCACGCCATGGCTCGCCGGGCCGCCAGCCCTCGCCCCAGGGCCGCTCCGCAGGGCGTCCCGCTGCTCTGGCGTGGAGGGCGGGCAACGGCCGACACGACGTGGATGGCGCCTCCCCCTGGGTCCATCCGGCCCTCAGCGCCTCCGTCAGCCCAAGCCAGGGGTGATCCACGTCAGCAACCGTGGCGAGGCTTTGCGGCCGTTGCTGGCGCCGAGGCGGGTGCGGCCGCCGGGTGGAGGGGGCGCGGGGGTGGGCCTGCGGTGGGTTCAGGGCCTTCTCGCGGTCCAGCGTAGACGCCGAATTCGCCCGACATCCGGCCGCACTTGGAGCCGGGTTCCCGCCGGTATTCCTGCAGGATGGAACGCCCAGCGGGGGTCGGTACGTCGAGCTGAATCTGGGCGCCTATCAGACTGCGCTGTCGAGGACCTGGCGCTGGAGTCGCTCGCGGAGTTCGGCTTCTTCGGGGGTGAGAGGTTCGTCGGGGCGTCGGATACGCGTCTGCTTGGGCGGCAGTGGGAACCCGTCCTCTTCGGCGCTTCTGCTCCGCCTCGGCCAGGCCTGGTACAGCGAGGCAACTGACGGGTTCTTGCCAGCACACCAACGGTGCACCTGGTATGACGTGGTTCACATCAGTGGCCTGTCACGTCCGGTGCGGGTTGCTTGTCCCATGGGCGTCACCGACACCGAAGCAGGACCCCGGCCTTGGGAGATCGAGATGAGTAACGGCCACCACGTCGTCGTCCTCGGCGCTGGCTACACGGGCATGTTCAGCGCCATCCGGCTGGCCCACCGCGCCCGCCGGACCGGCGTCAAGATCACCCTGGTCAACCCCTCGAGCCGGTTCGTCGAGCGGCTGCGGATGCACCAGATCGCCGCCGGGCAGGAGCTGGCCGATCACCAGATCCCCGACCTGCTTGCCGGGACCGGCGTCACGTTCGTCCAGGGCACCGCCGTCGCCATCGACCCCGAGGCCCGGCAGGTCACCGTCGACGGCGCCGAGACCCTCGGGTACGACACGCTCGTCTACGCGCTGGGCAGCTCGACCGACACAGGCAAGGTCCCCGGCGTCGACACCCAGGCGTTCACCCTCAACAACCCGGAGATCGCTGGTCGGTTCGCCGCGCGGCTCACCGAGGTCGCCGCGTCCGGCGGCACGGTCACCGTCTGCGGCGGCGGCCTGACCGGCATCGAGGCGGCCACCGAGATCGCCGAGAGCCACCCCGGCCTGGACGTCATGCTGATCAGCCTGGACGAGCCCGGCGGCATGATGGGCGCCAAGGCCCGCGCCTACCTCTACCGCGGGCTGGACCGCCTCGGCGTCACTCTTGAGACCGGCGCCCGTGTCACCAAGGTGCTGCCCGATGCCGTCGAGCTGGCCGACGGCCGGCTCGTCCGCTCCGACGCCTGCCTGTGGACCACCGGCGTCAAGGTGTCGCCGCTCGCCGCCGCCGCCGGGATCGCCACCGACGACCGCGGCCTCATCCTGGTTGATGCCACGCTGCGTTCGGTGTCCCACCCGGAGATCCACGCCATCGGCGACGCTGCCGCCGTCCGTCTGGCCTGGGGACAGATCCACGGCACCTGCCAGAGCGGCCTGCCCACCGCCCAGTACACCGCCGACACCATCGCGCGGCTCGTGCGCGGCAAGGCCGTCAAGCCGTTCCGCTTCGGCTACTTCCACCAGCCGGTCAGCCTCGGCCGCCGTGATGCCGTTATCCAGTTCACCAAGGCCGACGACACCCCCCGCCGCATGCACCTCACCGGCCGGAGCGCCGTCGCGTACAAGGAGATGGTCAGCGGCAGCCCGCTCAAGACCTACCGGTTCAGCAAGCGCATGAACGTCACCACCATCGTCTCCAAAGGCGGCCGCGCCACCCGCAAGCCCGCGGTATGACGGACGCATCGGCTCCCAGCGCCGTGATCTCGGGCCTTGCCGCCCTGGTTACGGCGCTGGGAGCATGAGCCTATGGTCGATGCCAGAGCTGAGCAGGACCCGTACATCGAGCACCGCAGGCTGCTGTTCGCCACCGCGTACCGCATGCTGGGCAGCGTCGCCGACGCCGAGGACGTCATGCAGGACGCCTGGCTGAGCTGGAGCACCGCGGACCGCGAAGCGATCCGCCATCCCAAGGCCTACCTGGTGCGCACGGTCACCAACCTCTCGTTGAACCGCCTGACTTCCGCGCGGGCCACCCGCGAGACCTACGTCGGCCCGTGGCTCCCTGAACCCCTGCTGACCTCCCCCGACATCGCCACGGAGACCGAACTGGCCGACACCGTCTCCACCGCGATGTTGGTCGTCCTGGAAACCCTCAGCCCCGTCGAACGTGCCGTCTTCCTGCTCCGGGAGGTCTTCGGCTACTCGCACGCCGAGATCGCCGAGATTCTCGAACGCCCCGAGCCGACGGTCCGCCAGATCGCCCACCGCGCCCGCGCGCACGTCCAGGCCCGCCGCCCCCGCTTCGACGCCGACCATACCCAACGCCAGCAGGTCACCGCCAAGTTCATGGAAGCCTGCACGGGCGGCGACCTGAACGCCGTCATGGAGCTGCTCGCCCCCGACGTCACCGCCTGGTCCGACGGCGGCGGCAAGGTCACCGCCGCCCGCCGCCCTCTCCACGGCACCGACCACGTCGCGCGCTGGATCGTGGGTTTCCTGGCCAAGCCCGAACTGGCCGCCCTGACCATGGAGCCGGCCGTCATCAACGGCGAGCTCGGCGTGCTGGCCACCCTCGGCGGGCACACCGTCGGCGCCCTCTCGTTCGACCTCGTCGACGGCCGCATCCAGAATCTGCGCTTCCAGGTCAACCCCGAAAAGCTCAGCGGCCTGACCCCCGACAACAGCTTGGCGCTCCGCTGAAGCGTTCAATCCTGGAGCATTACCGGCGGGACCCTGAGCCTGCACGAGCTGTCCAGGGCGGGCGCAGCCCATCGCTTGCGACGCCGAAGGCGCCCTTGACGGAGCTGAGCAGCCCCGACCCCTTCACTGGCGGGCGATTCGCCCCCAGTTGACCAAGGCAAAGGCCTGGGCAGCGAAGAGCATCGCTGGCTGTTTTCAGGGGTCTGGGCGGAATTTCGTCACGGTCACGATCGCAGCAGGACGCGGGTGCGGAGGAGCCGGAAGGATCCTCGTCCGTACATCTGCCGCTTGATCGTCTTAAACGGTTGACGTGCCCTTCGACCACTGCGGAGCTGTAGTCGAGCGTCATGCCGGCGAGGACGGCGTCCCAGTCCTGGCGGAGGAATCCGGCGAAACCCCGCACGGGCCCGGGGCCGTTGGTATCGGCCTCGCGGACCCAGTCGGCGAGGAGATGTCCTCGCCGGTCGCGGACCAGGCTGGCGAAGACGCGGGCCTGGTCACAGGCGGTGGCGATGTCCGGGCAGGCGATGCGTACCTCGTCGAGCTGGTCTTGTTCCTCACGGCTGAGCCCGTCGCGCGGCCTCATGATCCATGAAGTGATCTTGCGTGGTGTGGGGATGGGACGGGGAGGCTCGACCGCGGCGGTGCCGCCACGCATGGTGCGGATGTAGAGGCGGACGGCCTGATGGTTGCCGCGGTAGCCGTGCTCGTGGATCTCGCGGTAGAGCTGGGAGGCGTTGGTACAGCCGTCAGCGAATCGTTGTTGCAGGTAGGACCGGTAGGGGTCGAGTTGGCGGGGCCGGCGGTCGCGGGCCGACGCGATCAGTACGTCGAGGTCGGTGGTCAGGTAGCGGCGGACGGTCTTGCGGTGCAGACCGAACCGGCGGGCGATGGCGCTGATCGTCCACGTCGCCTCCCGCAACCGGTGGACGCGCGTTCTCGTCGAGGTGTCAGGTCACCTGCCAGGTGACCCCGTGGGGTACCAGGAAGTTGAGGAAGTCGGCCGGATCGTATGCCTGGGCTGGGGTGAGTACTCCTGGGCTCGCGCCGTGGGCGGCGAGGCGGCGGGCGCCCTCGACGGCGATCACGGCGGTGAGGCCGTACCCGTCGGGTCCGGTCACCCAGCCGCGGGCGCGGCTTCCGTCCCTACCAGTGGCTTCGGCCATCATCAGCCACCGGCCGTTGGCTCGGACCTCGTCCGCGACCGTCTCGGGGACGCTGTCCATGATGTCCGGGGTGAGCGAGGCGAACAGCGTGGCCACATCGGTCCTGATGGCGCTGTGGACCCGCCTCGCCGCCACGTGCCGTGGGATGGTGACCACGCCCGGGAGCGCGAAGGTCGTCACGGGCACCGCAGCCGTCTCGCCAGGCGGAACGATCACCTCCAGTGGTGAATCGCGTGCAGGCCGCCAGGCACCGTCGGCATACTCCAACGCTCCTTCAGCGAAGACGGACGCCATGGAGCGGGCGGTACCGCGCGAGGCCCCGCCGCCGGGCAGGCGCAGATCGGCAATGAGCACGTGGTCGACCGGGGCGACACGGTCCGCCACCAGCTTCGCGATCAGGTCGCCGGGGCCGCCGTCGTCAGCCATGGCCGGGACGACGCTCACCCCGGCGCATTCGGCCTCTTTACCGAAGGTGTCGAAGACCCGCCGCAGGTAGCCCTGTTCGCCGGTGGTGTCGACGTAGGGGGTCTCGCCGGTGATCGCAGCGCGCACCACCGGCTCGCCCCACAGCGTGAACGGGCCGGCGCAGTTGACCACGGCGTCGCAGTCGGCGAACGCCGCGGGCAGCCCCACAGGATCTGCCAGGTCCGCGACCCGGACCTCGGCGTCCGCCGCGCCGACCCGCACTGCGGCGGCGCGCAGGCGCTCCCGATCGCGGCCAACCAGTACTGGTGTGATCTCGCGGCGGCGCAGCTCGGCGACGGCGAGCCCTCCGGTGAACCCGCTCGCGCCGTACACGGCGATCCTCATGCTGCTTTTCTCCCTGTGGCTCGTGCTGGGCTGACGAGAGCGCCAGCTCGTTGATCACTGTAGGAACCACGTGGGGACGGCCACATGGCTCACGGTCCAGTACAGATGTCCATTCGTCCATCAAGATCGGCCCCAGGAGTACGGTGGGACAATGGATGTTGTCAGTGACGCTGTGGCTGCGATGCGCACCGGAGCACCGCACTCGTCACGCACCCGGCTGCACGCGCCGTGGGGAATCCGCTTCGAGCCCCAGGAGGGCGCTGGCTTCCACGTCATCCTGCAGGGAGCGTGCTGGCTGCTGCCCGTGCGAGGCGAGCCGCTGCCCCTGGGCGTGGGCGATGTGGTGTTCCTGCCCCGTGAACTCGGACACGCGATCGCGGACGCACCGACGACACCGTTGAGGAACGCCACCACGAGGCGCCTGGTCGATGCCGCTTCTCCTGCTGCTGGTGTCGGTGCGGGGGGAGCGGCCACCGTCATGCTCTGCGGCGCCTACCGGCTCGACCAGTCACGGACCCACCCGCTGCTCGCCGAGATGCCCGATGTCGTGCACCTCCCGGCGCGCGTCGGACAGCATTCCTCCCTGCGCGGCGCCGTCGACCTCCTCGGACGCGAACTGACCACCGAGCCATTGCCGGGTTCTGCCGGGGTTGTGCCGGCCCTCCTCGACGTCCTGCTGCTGTACATCCTCAGGGCCTGGCACGACGAACAGGCCGAACAGGCCACCACCGGCTGGGGACCAGCCCTCCGCGACCCAGCGGTCACCGCAGCACTACGCGCCATCCACCGCGCGCCCGCCCAGCCTTGGACCGTCCAGGCCCTCGCCACACAGGCCGGCCTGTCCCGATCGGCCTTCGCCGAGCGCTTCACCGCCACGGTCGGCTCCCCGCCCCTCACCTATCTGACCTGGTGGCGCATGACCACCGCGGCCCGGATGCTGCGCGACACCGACCTGCTCCTGCGTTCGGTGGCGGAGCGCACCGGCTACGCCTCCGAGTACGCCTTCGCCAAGGCATTCAAGCGTGAGTTCGGCATAGCGCCGGGCCAGTACCGGAACAGCTCGCGCTCCCTCCCCGGGGACAACGCGAACACGGGGTAGCCGTTCACGGCAAGGAAGCTTCGGCAACTCGGGGCCCCACAGGGTCGATGGCCACCAGAAGTCCCTGGCAATCCGGCGTATAACCAGCCGAGCACCTTCACGTGTACACCTGAGCAGAATCGCGGCTCTGGCAAGATTTTCGTAGCCGGAGATCATCTTTGTGTGGCGGCTGGCTGGTCTTCGTAGCGGGCGGCCTCTGGCTGTGTTCTGTCGAACTGCCTTATTTATTACCGCACTTGACGCTCGGTTGATGCTTCCGCTGCTGCCGTGGTGGTCCAGGCCCGGACGCGGTCCCGTGCACCGGCAGGGTGTACGGGGTGCGGCACGCTGAGCCAGTGGATCCACAGCCGTTATGTACGGCAGGTGTCCGACGTTGCGATCGGTGGCCGGCCGGTCCGGATCGAGCTGAGCGTGCGCCGTCTGTACTGCGAAAACTCTGCCTGCCCGAAGGTGACCTTCGCCGAGCAAGTACCGGGACTGACCGCGCGCTACCAGCGGCGCACGCCACTGCTGCAGCAGGTGGTCGAGGCGACCGGTGTGGTGCTGGCGGGCCGAGGCGGGGCCCGGATGCTGCGCATCCTGAACGTTGGGCTCTCACGGTCCACCGTGCTGTCCCAGTTGATGAGGGTGCCGCTGCCGCCGCTGGTCACCCCCAGGGTGCTGGGGGTGGACGACTTCGCGCTCTACGGCGACACCTACGGCACCCTTCTGGTCGATGCCACCACCCGTCTCCCACTGACACTCTGGGAAGGCAGGGACGCCGAACAGCTGAGCCGATGGCTGCGTGGTCATCCCGGCGTTGAGGTCGCTTGCCGCGACGGTTCGCTCACCTACCGGCAGGCCATCGCCGATGGCGCCCCTGAAGCTGTCCAGGGCAGCGACCGTTTCCACTTGTGGCAGGGACTGTCCCGGCGAGTCCAGGACGTTGCCGCCGCCCACGGAGGCTGCCTGCCCGCCGCGCTGCCCGCGCCCGAACCCGCCGCGCAGGAGGCTACTGAAGCGGCGGCAGCGGATCCCGAAGAAGCGGACACCCCTGCCGGTCGGCACGCCTGACGGCTGTTCGAAGCCGTGCACGCGCTGACGGATGCCGGCCGCTCCTACAGTGCCGCGGCCCGCGAGCTCGGGCTGGACCGCCGAACGGTGCGCAAGTACACCCGGGCTCGCACCTGGCACGAGGTGATGCGCCGTCCTCCCCGCCGCCCCTAGAGCGTGCCCGTTTTCGCCTTGGCGCACCTACTGGGCTTCGATCTGATGCCCAGGATCAGGAACTGGAAGGGCCTGACCTTCTACCGTCCGTCCAAGCAGAGCGAGTACGTGCACATCGACTCGCTGTTCGGGGACGCGGGCAAGAACGTCATCGACTGGAGATCGACCCGGAGGACCTGGCCCACATCTCGCCGTACCTGACCGAGCACATCAAACGGTTCGGCGAGTACTCCACCCACGAACTCGGCATCCAGCCCGAGGTGTACGACCCGAAACTCGACGTCGACTTCACCCAGCTCAGCGACCAGGACCCGGCCGCCTCCAGCTTCAGCGCGGCCGCCTGACCGCCACCTCTGCGAAGGACCCTGTCATGCCCGTTGAGCAGTACGGCCATCGGCCTCGCCCTGCACGCCGTGGCATGGTGGAACAACCTCTGCCGGACGCCGCAGTCAGAAAGATTCGCGCCGACGGGTTCCCCGCCACCGACGACAGGTGCGCCCGGCTTCCGCCGATCGCTTGCGGCCCTTCCACGACCCGACCCAAGAAGCGGACGCTCTCGGCGCCCCGATGGCAGCACCAACGTTATGAAGTGGTGGTGGCGCAAGCCCGTACGGCCCGTGGACACCGACCCCGACCTCGCTCACATTCGGCAGGAGCTGAGCGTCACGCCGACGGCCTGGTGAGTTTGGCGGCCACGGCGTCGAGGACCCAGTCCAGGCCGGTCGCGAAGGATGTATCGGCGTCTACATCCGTGCCGTCGTACACGGCCTTGGCCAGCGCCGGGAAGCGGCCCGTGGCCAACATGCTCGTCACATGCGGGCCGGAGGCGCGCTGCCAGTCACGCTTGGACAGGCCCGTGGCGCGCTCGGCCCGCAGGTTCGCGATCTCGCGCCTGATCGCGCCGGTGAAGTAGGCGCTGACAGTCTCCACGGCGCGCATGACGGTGTCGATGTCGGCGAGGCCGTCGAGGGCGGCCAGCGTGGCCTCGGTCACGGCGAGGCCGTTCGGGCCCAGGGCCGGGCGGCCGCCGAGCAGGTCGGCCAGCCATTCGTGACGGAGAGCGGACTGCCTGGTGCGATGGGCGAGGGCGCGCAGCGCCTCCCGCCAGTCACCGGGCTGCTCCTCGGGGAGAATCTCGGCCTGGACCTCGTCCACCATGAGGTCGAACAGCTCCTCCTTGGTGGAGATGTATCCGTACAGCCGCATCGGGCCGGCGTTCAGCCGGGCGGCTACCTTTCGCAACGACACCGCCTCCAGCCCGCCCTCGTCGGCCAGCGCGATGGCGGCGGCGACGATCCGCTCCCGGTCGAGCGGCACGGGGCGAGTCGGCGGCTCCGGCCGGTCCCACACAGTCATGGTCACACCGTTCTGTTGCGTTGCATCGCAATGGGGAAATACAGTGTATCGATATGAGACATCGTATCGCCGTGGTCGGGGGCGGCCCTGCCGGCCTTACTTTCGCCCGTGTCCTGCACCGTCATGGCTACCCCGTCGCCGTCCTCGAGCGCGATCCCGGCCCCGACGCCCGCCCCCCGGGCGGCACGCTGGACCTGCACGAAGGGCTGGGCCAGCTCGCGCTGGACAAGGCGGGGCTGCTGGCGGATTTCCAGGCGCTGTCTCGCCCCGAGGGGCAGGCCATGCGCATTCTGGACACGGCCGGGACCGTCCTGCGCGACTGGCGACCCCGTCCAGATGACCGGGCCAATCCCGAAATTGACCGCGGGCAACTCCGTGACCTGCTGCTCGGCCCTCTCGACGTCCAGTGGGGGCGGGGCGTGACGCAGGTGGTGCCGGGAACTCGGGACGGCGTGCTGGTCGATTTCGCGGACGGGCGACAGGAGACGTTCGACCTCGTGGTCGGCGCGGACGGCGCCTGGTCCCGGATCCGCCGGGCAGTCTCGCCGGTGACGCCGCACTACACCGGCGTCACCTCGGTCGAGACCTCCCTGGACGACGTCGACACCCGCCACCCTGACCTCGCCCGGTTGATCGGCGACGGTTCCGTGGCTGTGTACGGCGTGAACCGAAAGCTCGTCGCCCAACGCAACAGCGGCGGCCACGTCAAGGTGTACGCCCAGTTCCGCGCGCCGCTGGACTGGCACACGAACCTGGACCTGGCCGACGTCGAGGCCGTGCGATCAAGCCTGCTGGCTTTGTTCGACGGCTGGGCCGCTCCCGTCCTCGACCTCCTCCGCCACGGCACCGCTTTCGTCCACCGCCCCCTCTACGTCCTGCCCGTGTCCCACACCTGGGCCCACGTCCCCGGGGTGACGCTGCTGGGCGACGCCGCCCACTTGATGCCCCCATTGGGGGCGGGTGCGAACCTCGCGATGCTGGAAGGCGCAGAACTCGCCGAGTCCATCGCCGCCGCCCCCGGTCCTGGAGATCTGGACGAGGCCGTCCGCGCCTTCGAGGGGCAGATGTGGGCACGGGCCGGCAGATGGGCGAAAATCACGACGGCCGGTCTGGAACGCCTCGTGAGCCCGGACCCCACGCAAGCCCTCGCCGTCTTCGACGAAGTCCAGCCATCCTGACTGCCAAGCGCGAGAGCACCAGCACCAACAGCTCGCCACGGCTTCACGGGACAGTACGGCACCGCCGCGCTCCCTTCCGGCAAAACCACCGTTAGACGAACGCACGGACGCCTGCACCGAACGCAGCCCTCAGCACGCGAGGCCGGGATCGAGGACCCGGTCGGTCGTTGTTCGAGGAGGACCTGGGCACCTCCAGCCGCCTCCCCCCTCCAGATCGGATCGAGAACTGGCGACAGTTGAATAGGCGAGTCCACCAGTACCGGGGCCGTGGTGGTGCTGGAGGCCGGGCTGGTTGGTCCCGGACCGTGGCAGCCGTCGGGTGTCGTCGCAGATGGTGGTGGGTTGTGGGGTGTTTTGTTTCTTCTTCCGGGAGACGTACGCCTTGCGGTCCGGGGGTTCCGTGCTCGGGCGGCGCTCCTGCACCTTGGTGCCGTCCATGCGCATGCCGGACTCCGCTCGGCCCCGTCAATCGCATGTCCGTGGCCGGTAAGCCTGGGGTGCTTCGCCCGCGCGTTGGTGTTCGCGGGCCTTGACACCGAGCTTGTCGTCGAGACGGCCCGGTCGTCTTGGGGGCTGGTGTGCGTCACTGGGCGCTGTCGGGCGGCGAGTGAGGAGTGCCCGGACTGCGGGCGGTGCTGCGGCCGTGTCCGTGATTGCTGCCTCCGGCGGGTTCGCGACTTTCCGCTGTGCGGCCGGCCTGTGGTGATCACGCTGCTGATAGGCCGTTTCAACTGCGGCAACAACAGGTGTGCGTGGCGGAGGTTCGCCGAGGGGTTTTGGCAGCTGGCCACTTTGTACGCCTGCTGCGCGCGGTCCTTGCGTGCCGGGCTGGGGGTGATCAAACTTGCGCTCGCCGGTCGGGTCGGGGCCCGGCTTGCCACGTCCTTCGCCGTCGTGGTGGGCCGCATGAGGTTCCTGCGGCGGGTGATGGCACTGCCCGATCCCGAGCGTGGAGCGCTGCGGGTCGGCGGGGTGGACGACTGGCGGTCGGCGACCTGGACGGTGTCCGGGGCGCCGAGCCGCGCGCCGCAGCCCTCGGCCTGGGGCTGGTCGAGTGCCTTCGTGCGGGGAGCACGGGATCGGCCGACGGCCGCGCTCACCTCTACTTACACCCCGATTCACGTGCGAGGCACGCTGGCCCGTGGGCCACCCGATGGACTCACCTGCTCAGGGAGCGAGGCAGGATACCCCCGGGAGGCCGGCAGGGTCCACCAGACCGGCCGGGTCCAGGAGAGCGGCCGGGTCCACAAGTTCCGTGACCCCAGCGGGTGTCTCAGCGACGCATGTAACGGTCGCGGCCGGGTCCGGGACGGCGCTGGCGGGTGAGGCTAGAACCCCAAGGAGGGTGAGGGCCCCCAAGACCACAGCTACGGTGCGGCGCATGTTTTCCCCTGCTTTCGGTAGATGGAACATTCGAACCTTTCCCTCGACGAGAAGAGGGGGACCCACCACTCACTCGAATGAGTACCGGCGAATCGATCCTCCGCCTTCTGTTGAAGGCTGCCCATCCGGCGAGTGACATCGAAACGAGTTCTCGCGTACGCAGCCGGTCAGCGCAGCGCTGTGACCTGCTGTGGTCGGCACCGTAGTGGGGGGTTCACGGCCGAGATCGCACGCAGGGGCGTGCCGGCCCCGGTCCAGGCTGGCAAGCGCTGGGTGGTCGAGCGCAACCTCCTGGATGAACAACTGCGGCAAGCTCCGCCACTGCACAGAAGAGGAGCGGAAGGTTCGTGGACTTCTGCCTCTGCCTCGCCGCCACGCTCGTCACGCTCCGCATGCTCATTCGGCGCTCGGCCGAGCGCTTTCGCGGGGACGGCCGGCCCGCCCCCGCACTCCTTGCAGGGCACCGCCCCGGCCGTCGTGCGCAGCACATCGAGCACGTCGAACAGGTCCCGCTCCCGGTCGCCGGCGGGAGCGCGCGGGCAGTCCCAGAGGTGCACGACGACCGACCCTGGGCGGCCGTTGCGGGGCAGGATTCGCTGGACCTTCCACGCCCAGCGGTCCGAGGCCGGAGCATCCCGGTCCTCCCGGGGCAGGGCGTACGTCGGGACACCGTCGTACGCCACCCCGTCGACCGGGTGCGCCTGCTCAGGCCTCAGCCACACCCGGTACTCGCGCGCCTCGACTCCCTCCGGCGGCCCGTCGTGGGCCCACATCGGCAGGCCCACCCAGTACATCCAGCCGCCCAGCCGCCACTGGCGCCGCTCGTGCAGGCGGCCGGACAGCAGGCACGGTCGGCGGCGGAGAGGTCCTCCATCATTTCTCCGCGGTGGTGAGGGTCCGCCCGCGATGGCGGCTGTGAAAATCGCTGTCCGATTGTCGGAACGCAGTGATAGAGATTCAGGGTGACAATGACACTCGAGTTCCCCGTTCTGCTGCGACTGATCGACGAACGGTCGACTGCCTTCCGCGCCGCGGTCGCCTCCGCGCCCAGCCTCGACGTACAGGTGCCGACCTGCCCCGAGTGGACGCTGTTCGATCTGGCGCAGCACATCGGCGAGGGGCGCCGCGACTGGGCCGCCACCGTCGCCGCAGGGCCTGCTCCGGCCAAGTCCGCAGCGGAGGGCGCCCCGGCTGCGCCTCGGGAGCGCGAGGCCCTGCTGGCCTGGTTGGCGGAGTCCACGGAGCAACTGCTGGACGCATTGCGGAAGGCCGGCCCGGATCGCGGTTGCTGGACGTGGTGGGGGACGTCGCAGTCGCCGCAGACCTCCGGTGCCGTAGCTCGGCACCAGCTCCAGCAGTTCGCGGTGCACACGTACGACGCCCAGATCACCGTAGGTGCCCCGCAGCCGCTGCCGGACGAGGTGGCGCTCGACGGTGTCGACGAGTTCCTGTCCACCTGCGTCGCAACGACAAGTGCCTGGCCGCACAAGCCCGCTGCCGTCGACTTCCACGCCTCCGAGGGCCGCTCCTGGCGCCTCTCGCTCTCCGCCGACGGCGCACGGACCGCCCGCCTCCCCGGGCCCGGCACCATGCCGGCCACCGCTGCCGGCCAGGACCCGGACGCGGCCGCCGCCTCCGCCTCCGCTTGGGGCACGGCCAGCGAGCTGGTCTTCATCCTGTACGACCGTATCCCGGTCAACTCCCTGAAGCTCGACGGCGACCGACGTCTCTTCGAGCAGCTCAGCGCCTGGGACCCGGATGAGTAGGACGTGACGATGCGCCACCTCGTACGCCCCGGGGCATGCCTCCCGCCAACGGCTACAACCACGCCGTGGTGGCCTCGGGGCCGCGGGCGGAGCAGACCGTCGCGGCTGCGAAGCGGCTGACCACGGCGGCGGCTCACAAGCTGATCGGTGCGCCTGGTCGGCACCTGACGCCGTCAGTTCTCAGCGCTGTCCTCGTCGTCATCGAGTCCGGCCGCGTCCGGGTCGCGCAGCGGGCGCAGGGTGCCGCCCGCCGGCTGGGTGGGGGTGAAGCTGTAGCGGTCCAGGACGTTGAGGTTCTTGTGCTTGAGCGGGGACAGCCGGGCCATGTCCTCGTCACGGATCTCATGACCCTCCGCGCGAAGCTGGACGACGGCGGCGTCGATGTAGCGGGTCGTCCAGAGCACCACGGCGTTCAGGACCAGGCCGAGTGAGCCGAGCTGGTCCTCCATCCCGTCCCGGTACGCCTGGTGGATGGTGCCCTTCTTGCCGTGGCAGATGTCGCGGGCGAGCTTGTGTCGGGACTCCTGGACGGTGAGCTGCTTGTGCATCTGCCGCCGATAGGTGTCGTCCACGGGGTCTACCACCGCCAGGAGGTGGAGGGTCTTGGCAATCCGCCCGTACTCGGCGAACGCCTGCCCCAGCGGGGTGGGGTGGCCCTCGCGGCCGAACATTCGCAGCAGGTCATACGCCCTCACCTGGTTGGTGACCAGGGAGCCGGCCACCCGCAGCATGTCCGGCCATGCCGTGAGAACCTTCTTCACATTGACCTTGTTGCGGGCCAGCGCCTCCAGCGCCTCCAGCGGCCCGTACCCGCCCGCCGTCTCGGCGCCGGGCATCTGGGTCTTCCAGAACCGCTGGTCTTGAAGATCCTTGAAGCGCGGGGAGAAGCGGTAGCCGAGCATCTTGAAGATGCCGAAGACCATGTCGGAGTACGAGGCGTTGTCGGTGGCGACCATCTCCGGTTTCACCCCGCCGTCCAGGTTCAGCAGGGCGTCCAGGATGAACAGCAAGTCGCGCGGGGTGCCGGGCACCACCATCTGCCCGATACCGATGACCTGGTCGTTGATCGCGTTCAGCCAGGTGATGCCCCTCTTCGTCGCGAAGCACTTGGGGCTCGGCGCTGCGCTGATGGCGCGGACGGGGACGACGAAGCGCAGGCCGTCGACGGAGGCGAGCAGGCCCTTGCCCCAGTACTGCACGATCGGCACCCGGGCCTGGGCCTCGATCAGCGCGGCATTCGCCGCGGCGATGGTCCCCGCGCGCAGGTAGTACTGGTCGACGTGGACGAGCCGGGCCCGGGTGAGCGCCTCGTAGTTCGGGTTGATGACCGGGGTCATGCCGATGTTGCACGCCTCGCTCACGAGCGCCGGTATGTCGCCGGTCCTGACGAAGACCTCCGCCCGGGGAGCCACCGTCCGCTCCCCGCTGCCGGACTGCTCGTGAAGAGAACCCCAACTCATCGATGTGGCCCAGGTGTTGGTCAGGCAGCTCTCGGCGATGTTCGCGGCCGGGCTTCCCCGTAGTTCGCCGGCGAGCTTTCGTCCGAGCGTGCTCAGGGAGTCCGGAACGCCCCACGACTCAGGAGATGTGGGAATGGGAAACGTTACCTTGAGGGAGCTGGCGACCACCAGACCGGCGAGCCTGCCCAGGACTGAGCCATCGCCAACTCCCCGGAGGGAGAAGGTGAGCGCGTGTGGCAGCCACTCCGCACCGACGGGTGCGAACCTCTCCGCCACCGGCGACGAGGCCGCCCGGGCAGCGGCTCCGATGGGTCCCGATCCGGCGAGGGAAGAAGCTCGGATCGGATGCCCGGGCCGCGTACGTGTTCCTGGCGCCCGCCCTCATCGGCTTCACGGTGTTCGTGGTCTATCCGCTGATCCGGTCGGCGTACTTCGCGTTGACGCAGTACAACGGCCTGTCGGACCCGAAGTTCGTCGGCTTCGACAACTTCCGAAGGATGTTCAGCACCGACCCGTCGTTCTGGCCCTCGGTACGCGCCACCCTGCTTCTGGTCGTCCTGTACGTACCGCTGTCGCTGGCCATCGGACTGGCCCTGGCCGTCTTCTGCAACCACTGGACGACCGCCGACGGCAAGATCGGCGGCGTGCCCTCGCTGATGAACACGTACGGCATCTGGTACGACATCGACGCCTTCAAGGCCGCCGGCATACTGGTACCGGCGGCCGGCTGGACCTGGGACCAGATGTACGACGCCGCCGCCAAGCTGCACGAGAAGGGCGCCAAGTACGGCCTGGTTGCCGACGCGATGACCGCCCTCGACGCCCCCTTCAGCCTCAGTCTCTACTCCCAGTCCGCCGGCGGCGCACCCTTCACCGACGACGTCCACCACCCGACCAAGGTCACCGTCGACGCCAAGTACACCGAAGGCGTCGGCAAGCTCGTGGCGGGGATCAAGAGCGGCGCCGTAGCGCCTCCCGGTTACGACATCTCCAACCAGTAGTCGCTGTTCTCCGCCGGGCAGATCCCCATGCCATGGAGCGGCCAGTGGCTGGCCTCTGGCTTCCTGACCGACAAGCCGAAGATGAAGTACGGATTCGCGCCCTGCCCCAGGTTGACAAGCTGGCCACGCTGTACGACGCCGTGGGCATCTGCACTCCCTCGTACACCAAGAACGCGGACGCCACTTTCAAGGTCCTCAAGTACCTCGACTCCACCGTGTGGACCAAGGTGCTCCCCGACTCGCCCGTGGCGGTGCCCGCCTACACCGCTGCTCAGGACTCGTACTTCAACGCCCTCGACAAGGCGGGGCAGACGACGGTCGCCTCCACCGTCAGGACGGATCTGAAGGCCTCGTCCACCATCGGCGTGCGCTTCACCACCCAGTGGGCCAGTCAGGCCAGCGACCTGGTCATGGCGTACTGGCCCGACATCCTCCAGGGCAAGAAGCCGCTGTCCGATCTGCAGACCATGGCCGACAAGATCAACGATGTGATCAAGAACAATAGTTAGGTGCCCCGCTCCGGTTCGCCTCCGCTCGCGGTCGACGGGCAAGCCGCCCGCCGACCGGGGCGAACGAGGAGACCGGAAACGTATCCTGAGGGCGTTCGCCCGGTCAGGCCCGTGCGGCACCCTCCCAGGTGGCCGGACACGTGAGGAAAGTTGGTCTCCGCCCTACGTGAGCAGTCGTCTCCCGCAGCGCCAGAACACCAGGCCGACGATGCGCGATGTCGCAGAGCGGGCCGGAGTCGCCCTTGTCACCGTGTCCCGCGTCGTCAACGGCATCGGGACGGTCCGCGAGGAGACTGCCGACCGTGTGAACGCGGCGATCAGCGAGATCGGTTACCGGCGCAACGAGATCGCGCGTTCCCTGCGCCCCGGGCAGAACTCGTTGACCATCGGCCTGCTGCTCGGCGACCTGACCAACCCCTTCTACGCATCCCTGGCGAAGGCGGCCGTCGAGGTGGCCGCCCACGCCGGATACGCCGTTCTCCTCAGCACCGCCGACGAGGACCCGGAGGTCGAGCGCCGTGCCGTGGGCGAGCTGATCGGGCGACGAGTGGCCGGGCTCATCATCGTGCCCGACCAGGGCGACCACGCCTTTCTGCAGGAGGTCAACGGCCACGACCAGGTACCCATCGTCTTCGTGGACCGGCCCGCCACCGGAGCCGAGGCCGATGTCGTCCTCGTCGACAACGAGGGCGGGGGACGCACGGCGACACAGCACCTCATCGACCACGGCCACCGCCGGATCGCGATCCTCGTCGCCCCCTCGTACTACACCACCGGCCGTCGGCTGCGCGGATACCGCAAGGCCCTGCGGCAGAGCGGCATCGACGCCGACGAAGCACTGGTGGTCACCCTGCGGCGCGGCACCACGGAGGAAGCCGCCACCGCCACCCATGCCCTGCTCACCTCGCCGCATCCGCCGACGGCGATCTTCTCGACGACGGGCTTCCTCACCGAGGGCGTCCTGCGGGCGAGCCAGCAACTGGACGCCCGTATCGCCGTCGTGGGCTTCGACGACTTCAAGCTCGCCGACATGCTCCCCACCCCGGTCACGGTGGTGACCTCGGACACCGAGGAGCTCGGCCGCCGCGCCGCCCATCTCCTGATCGACCGCATCGACGGCGCGGACGCCCCCTTCCGCCGGACCGTGCTGCCTTCGCGGCTGATCGCCCGTGGCACGGGGGAGACGGCTCCCCAATAGAGCTCCCGGCCCGGTAGCGGCTCAGTAGAGCGTCGGCCACAACTCGCGCGGCCAGGCGAGCACGGCGTAGAGCTGGGCGAAGGCCGCCTGCTGGATCGCCTCGGTGGTACCGGACGAGTTGAGTGCACGAGGCCGGTGCCCGGGTCGCGCATCGTGGACCAGATCTCGTCGGCGTAAGCAGCCATCGCCTGGCGATACTTGCTGCTCCCGGTCACCGACTCCAGGAGCAGCAGGTTCTTGAAGAAGATTGAGTTGAAGAACACCGGCTGGGTGTAAGCCGTCCCTGCGTCACGTAGTAGGCGTAGGCCGCCTCGGCGATCGGCTCGGCCCGGCGCAGATACGTGCGGTCGCGGGTTGACCTGTGGAGGAGGACGTTGACGCCGACCGGAACACCCTGGTTGTAGGACCAGAAGGTCTTCTCGACCGTCCCCTTCAGGTCGAGATGGTCCCAGTACAGACCCCCAGGGCTTTGCAGATACGTGTTCGTCCAGTCGTAGAACCGTCTCGCCCAGTCCAGATAGCCGTCCTCACCGGTGATCTGGTGCAGGCGCAGGGCGAGTTGGGCGCCCGGCATGTTCGAGACGGTGTTGCGGTCCTGGCTCCAGTTCGCCTGGGTCCGGAAGACGCCGCCGGGAGCGGCGTGCGTGGAGTCGGTGTCCCAGCCCGACCTGACCGCTGCCTACACGGGCCGCGCAGGGAGTGCGGTGAATGGAAACGTTGCCACTGGGCATCGGGGGCGTCAACGGCCCGGGCAGCCCCAGTAGTTCTCCGCCGTGCCTTCAACGGCCGTTTTGGTACGGACCATTGACGCCGGAATGCGGTGGTGGGACCTTCACCATGGATACGTTTCCATAGCTCCGGACGCTCGGGCCTGTCCGCCCCCCACAGCGAAGCAGGAGACACAGACATGACCGTCCCCCTGATCCGGCTGAGACCCCTGAGAGCGGCGCTCGCCATGGTGCTGTTCCTCGTTCTTGCCCCGCCCCTGCTCCTCATGAGGGCGGCCCCGGACGCCGACGCTCTCGAGAACGGCCTGGCCCGCACGCCCCCGATGGGCTGGAACGACTGGAACGCCTTCGGCTGCAACGTCACGGAGCAACTGGTCAAGCAGACCGCCGACTATCTGGTCTCCTCGGGTCTGAAGGACGCGGGGTACCAGTACGTCAACATCGACGACTGCTGGATGGCCTCGGCCCGCAACTCCGCCGGCCAACTCGTCCCCGACCCGGTCAAGTTCCCCGACGGCATCAGCGGCACCGCCGCCTACGTCCACTCCAAGGGGCTCAAGCTCGGCATCTACGAGAGCGCCGGCACCGCCACCTGCCAGGGCTACCCCGGCAGCCTCGGCCACGAGCAGACGGACGCCAACAGCTTCGCCTCCTGGGGCGTCGACTACCTGAAGTACGACAACTGCAACCACCAGAACGTGCCCGACCAGCAGCGGTACACCGCCATGCGCGACGCCCTCGCCAACACCGGACGCCCCATCGTCTACAGCCTCTGCAACTGGGGCCTGGCCGACGTGTGGACCTGGGGTGCGGGAGTCGGCAACAGCTGGCGCACCACCGACGACATCAACGTCAACTTCTCCACGGTGGTGTCGATCTACAAGGCCAACGTCAAGCTCGCCCAGTACGCCAAGCCCGGTGCCTGGAACGACCCGGACATGCTGGAGGTCGGCAATGGCATGTCGTTCACCGAGGACCGCTCCCACTTCAGCCTGTGGGCCGAGATGGCCGCGCCGCTGATCGCCGGGAACGACATGCGCAGCGCCTCGGCGGCCACCCTCTCGCTCTACGGCAACAAGGACGTCATAGCCGTCGATCAGGACTCCCTGGGCAAGCAGGGCACCGAGATCTCCTCGTCGGGCGGTCTGCACGTCCTGGCCAAACCCCTCGCGAACGGTGACGTGTCGGTGGTCCTGTTCAACGAGAACTCGAGCGCGGCCACCATCACCACCTCGGCCTCGGCGGTGGGCCTCCAGGCCGCCTCGTCGTATCGGATCGACAACCTCTGGACGCACCAGATCAGCAGCACGAGCGGCAGCATCGCGGCCAACGTTCCGGGGCACGGCTCGGTCATGTACCGGGTGTCCGTCGGCAGCGGATCCAGTGTCGGGACCACGCACCCACTGATCGGAGCCTCCTCCAACCGCTGCCTCGACGCCTACGACGGTCAGACCACCCCCGGCACCAAGATCGAGATCTGGGACTGCGGCGGCGGCTCCAACCAGGCCGTCACCTTCACCGCCGCCGGTGAACTGCGGCTCTACGGCGGCACCCAGTGCCTGGACGCCTACGACAACGGGGTCGCCCCCGGCACGAAGGTGCAGCTCTGGACCTGCAACGGCGGCGCGAATCAACAGTGGCGCCTGAACGCGAACGGCACCATCACCGGCACCCAGTCCGGGCTCTGCCTCGATGTCACCGGAGGTGACAAGCCCGCCGGGAACGTCAACGGCACCCAGGTCGAGCTGTGGACCTGCAACGGCGGCGCCAACCAACAGTGGCGTCTGGGCTGACCGCCCTCCCGCCCCACGTCCATGGAGCATGTGACATGAGCTCAACGGCAAGACGCATCCGGAGAATCGGGACCGGCCTGATCGCGACCCTGGCCCTCCTGATCCCTGCCACCACCGGCGTCGCGACCGCCGCCCCCGAGGCAACGATCTGCAACAAGTACTGCGACGCCCGCGACCCGGCCCTGTCCCCGCAGGATCGGCAGCCCGTCACCGCCACCATCTACTCCCGAACCCTCGCCCTGCACTTCGACGACACCGACGCGATGGGCTGGGCCTCGATCACCAACGGCAGTCCGGGGGACGAGGTCTGGCTCGACCGCTCCTTCGACGGCGGCCGCACCTGGAGCTCGGGCAGCAAGCTCGGCGACACCACCATCCCCTCGGGACAAGGGGGTTGGCGCAGCCTGATGTACAACGTCGACGACTGGAACAACAACGGCGTCGGAGCCCTGCGCGCCTGCGGCAAGGCGGGAGACCGGGCCGAGATCGCCTGCACGGCTTGGGCCCGTACCACCTGGAACGCGTACAGCCGCCCCACGGCGGCGGCCACCGCGCTGATGCAGTCGTACAACAACTCCACCGGGCTGTTCGACACCACCGGCTGGTGGAACTCCGCCAACGCCCTGACCGCGATCATCGACAACATCCGCGTCACCGGAATGCCCAGCTACAAGTACGCGATCGCCAACACCTACGACCGCCAACTAGGCGCTCAGGGTGGCCAGTTCCGCAACGACTACATCGACGACACGGGGTGGTGGGGGCTCGCCTGGGTCGCTGCGTACGACCTGACCGGCGACAGTCGCTACCTGAACACCGCTCGCGCCGACGCGGACTACATGGCGCAGTACTGGGACTCGACGTGCGGCGGCGGGGTGTGGTGGAGCACGGCGAAGACGTATAAGAACGCGATCGCCAACTCCCTCTACCTGGAGCTCAATGCGGCGCTGCACAACCGAATTTCCGGCGACACGGTCTATCTCGGCCGGGCGAACGCGGAGTGGTCGTGGTTCAAGGGCACCGGCATGATCAACAGCTCCCGTCTGGTCAACGACGGCATTGACCTGTCGACCTGCACCAACAACGGGTCCACGGCATGGTCGTACAACCAGGGTGTACTCCTCGGCGGGCTGGCTGAGCTGTACCGCGCGATGGGGGACTCGGCCCTGCTGTCCACCGGCCGCCAGATCGGTGACGCCTCGACCACCTCCACATCGCTGAACTCCGGCGGAATCCTGCGCGAGCCGTGCGAGACGAACGGCTGCGGGGGCGACGGGCCCTCCTTCAAGGGCGCCTACGTCCGCGGGCTGAGCGCCTTCAACGTCCAGCTGTCCGACCGCCCCTACAGCGCGTACATCGCACGTCAGGCCGACGCGGCCTACGCCAACGACCGCAACGCGCTCGACGCGTACGGGCTGCACTGGGCAGGGCCGATCGACTCGACGGACGCCGCCCGCCAGCAGAGCGCTCTCGACCTGATGAACGCGGCGTCCTGACCGGTCATCGCCGACCGGCGCCGCCCTCCCTGGGAGATCCGGCGCCATGTTGCCCCGCAGAAGCCGAACCTCCATGGGGCACTGGCCGCCCCCGCGATCCTCACCGGCGTGGCCGCCCGGGCTTCGCCACCGCGTCGACCTGCCGAACAACACCGGCTCCAACACGGTCTACGCGTACGTCACCGGCCTGGCGATCGACAACGACAACGCCTGGTACCCGCTGCAGGCCGACGGCCAGACACTGTACTACCCCTCGTCCCCCGTCCTCGACCGGCACCCCTGTCGCGGCGGACTGCGCGATCCCGCTGAACGCCTCGGGTGCCGGCCCCAACAGATCACCATCCCCCGCGCAGCCGGCGGCCGGCTGTGGTTCTCCGTGGACCGGAAGCTGAAGTTCAAGCTCAACCCCGGTGCGGCGGTCTTCGAGCCGTCGGTGACCAACTCATGCGGTCCTTGAGCCCCACCGCCGGCATCGTCCTCCACGCCGTTCAGGAAGTGCTCGCTGTGGAGGAGGTCCGCCTGGGGAGAAGGACAAATCCCAGCGCCAGTGTCTTCCCAGGACGACTCCGCGGACTCCTAGGACGAGGGAAAGTCCCATACGGCTTGGCGCCCTTGAGGCAGGCGACTCTCGCCGATGCGAGGCTGATGCTGAGCGAGCGAGTCTTTAGCCTCTGCCAGGTCGGCATCCGGTGCAAGTTGGCAAGCTGGGCCATTCCCAACGACGTTGCCGCCTACGCTCGGAGCTTCAGCCGATCATCCCCCGCTGTTTGAAAGGTGCTTGTCACAGTCATGCGAACAACGAGCCATCCGAGCGGGCGTGCACAGCTGTTGAGGCAGGCGGCTGCCTTGGCGACAGCCGCGGCCTTGCTCGGCGCCTGCGGTGAGTCCGTCGCAGGGGCACCTCCACGTCCCACGGGCAGATCCTCGGTCGCGTCGTGTGTCTCGCCGTCGGGGGATCTGCTGGCCGACATCGACGGCGACGGCCGCGCAGACCGCGTCTCCGACCCCTCCCACACCGGTGCTCGACTGACCGTCGCGTTCGGCAAGGAGGCGGGCTACGGCACGCCGGTCGGGGTGAGGAAGCTGGTCGGAGGCTCCGGCGCCGGAGAGGAAGACGTGCTGGCGGCGGTGGCCGACTTCAACGGCGACGGCTGGAGCGACCTGGTCGTCGTGGCCACCGGACAGAAGCAGGGAGACGACGCGATCGAGCCGACCGCGGACGAGCTGATCTCGGGCCCCTTCTCGGCCTCCGGCCGGGGACAGCACACCCGGCATCTCGACCTCGGCGAGACCCGTGGCATCGCCGTGGCCGACTACGATCACGACCCCTACCCCGACCTGGCGGTGTTCAGTTACGCAGGCGACGGGGTCTACCAGACGGAGGCCCGCCTCGGCGACGGGGACACGGGACTCGCCGACGCGACCGCTGGCACGAGCAGGTACACCGTCGTCGCGGACCAGACCGATGACGACACCCCGAGCAACATGCCCAGCTCGGGTCTGCGCACGTTCTACCCGGCGTGCGGGAAGGCCGGTAGTCGGGGCTGAACTTTGCCGGTGCAGGCGCGTGCACGCGAGGCTGAGGGCCGGTCGACGAGAGGATGACGTTGTCCGGCTTGATGTCCCGGTGCAGCGCTCTGTGGTGGCGGAGCCTCTGCCACCGCGGGCTGTCCTGGGTGCGCCGCCAGGTCACGGTGTCCGTGGGGGTGACGCTCATAGCCTGCTCCTCAGGTGAGTGGGTGCTTCACGGTCGGCCTGGTCGCGCCTGAGGAACGCAACCAGGCCGCCGTTCACCCAGGTGTGCGGCACCCACCTTGCGCGTCAGAGCAGTTCGTCAGCCCGCTGCGGCGGTGAGTGCCCCGAGTGCGCTGGCCTGAGTGCGCCAGTCGGTCTGGTTGGGGCCGGCGCCGGCCCAGCGTTCACCCAGCGCGTTGAGGGAGGTGCGGTCCTGCGCCCACAGCGTGTCCGCCTGCTTCTGGATGTAAGCCTGATAGGTGCTGGAACCGGTGGCCTTCGCGAGGTCGGTGAAGTTCCGCATGAAGATGCCCTTGAACTGCTTCTGGTTGTCGTCGCAGGACGCCGAGCCGATGTCGCAGGACTCGGTGAGCACTCCGTCCCGGGTCAGCGTCGGGCTGCTGATGGCGGCGTCGGCCAGGGTGCGTGCGGTGGTCAGCAGCGAGCTGTCGCCGGTCGTCTTCCACAGTTCGGTGAAGGCGCCGATGGCCAGTCCCTGGTTGTAACTCCACACGGTGCTACCGTTGTTGGCGCAGGACGAGTCCAGCCCGTCGTTCACCAGCCCCGAGGAGTTGATCATCCCGCTGGCCTTGTACCAGGCGGCGGCCGTCTTCGCCCGCTGGAGCCATACCGTGTCGCCCGGGATGCGCTGGTGCAGCGCCGTGGTCAGCCAGAAGTACTGCCCGTTCGTCACGGCGTTCTTGTAGGTGCGCTCCCGGTCCCACCACACGCCACCGCCGCAGGAGCTGGGATCCCAGTACTGCTGGACGTAATTGGCGATCGTGACGGCCTCGTCGAGGTAGCGGGAGTCGCCGGTGTAGTCGTACGCGTCAAGCCAGGCGATGGCCCACCAGCCCGAGTCGTCGATGGAACGGCTGATGAAGTGGCCCTCGATCGCGTCCGAACTGCGGACACCGGCGGGGAAGACGCCCTTGTTCTGCTCGAAGGTGCGCGCCACGATCCAGTCGTAGTCGTGCCTGCCGGTGGTCCTCGCGAAGTCGATGAGGGAGGTGAGGGTGGCTGCCGAGTTCCACCAACTGCTGGGCCACCAGCCGTTGTAGGGGTCGTACGAGGTCATCAGAGCGTCCGCCGCGGCGCGTGCCCTGGTCGGCGCCGGCCTGACCCACGCGGTGCAACTGCCCTCGTTGTGACTGGCCTCCCGGCCGCAGGCGCGGACCGCGCCGCCGTAGAGAAGGCCGCGCGGGTCGCGGGTGGCGTACATCGCGGTACGGGTGGTGGTGGCACCGGACGGGGTGCTGGTACGGCCGAGGGAGGAGCCGTCGGGCCAGGTCGAGCCGCCGTCCCAGGAGCGGTCGAGCCAGATCTCGTCGCCGGCGCCACCGGTGTCGATACTGGCCCAGGCCATGGAGTTCTTCTGGTCGACGTGCAACCGGATCGTGCGGCCGTAGAGGGTGGTTGAGGGCACCGGCTGGTCGTCGCCCGCTGCCTGGCCGGCGCTGGTGCCGTCGCAGAGGGTGTCGCAGACGGTGGGGTAGACCCAGTTCGTGCAGCCGACGCCGGCGGCGTCGCCGCAGGCCCGCACGAGTCCGCGTCGGTGGTTGCGGGGGTCCGTGATGTTGTACATCAGCGTCCTGGTGCCGGTCCAGGTGCTCGGGATGCTCGCCTTGCCGAGAAGTCCCTCCCAGGTGGCTCCGCCGTCCCAGGAGCGGTCCAGCCACACCGCGTCGCCGGGCACGCCGTTGTCGATGCTGGCCCAGGCCATGTCGTCCGCGTCGGAGATGTGCAGTTGGAGGCGACGGCCGTTGAGGTTCTTGTCCGGCACCGGGAAGCTCTCCTGCCGGGCCTGTGAGGGGTCCAGCGTGTCACAGGCCAGGACGCACACGGGGGTGGCGGCGGCCGCCGGCGTTGCGGCCTGGACCAGTGCCGCGAACGCGAGAGCGGCCGTCAGTAGGAAGCTGAGGAGTCGTGACCTGGCAACGATGTCGGAGCTTTGTGAGGACACCGGAACTCGCCTCGATTTCACGATGGGGGATGCCGGTTGGCGGGTGCGACTGGGGCCGACGGCTCTCACCGAGCCGGGCAGGAATCGAGCACTGGTCCATACCTGTCTCCGAGGCAGTGAAGCGGCTTGGCGGGACCCTGTCAATGCCTCCAACGGGGGTGTTTTTCAGGGCGGTTCGGGGCTGCCGTGGCGGGTTGACACACCGTTTTCGGGCGCCCATCATCGGTGGCACTTCGACGAGGCTCCTCGTGTATCCAACTGTCCGATCAGGTGCTGGGTCTCGTGGATCGCCGCGTTGAATCGTTTCAGGATTTGCGTTTCCGTGTGCCCGCACCCGCCCCGGGAGGTTTCCATGCGTCGTCGTTCCCCGTTGAGTAGATCGCCAGGTCGGTACCACTTGCTCAGCCTCGCCATGGTCGTGGCGGCCGCGCTGGCCGTGGCTCCCGTGTCGCCCGCGTCCGCGTCGCCAACCTCAACCTCCAGCCCCCGAGCGGAGCTTGATGCCTTGAACTACTCGCCGACCTCACGCACCCTCAAGCCGACCGCCGTCCACCGCACGTCCGGCAGCGTCGCGAACCCGCAGAACGTCCTCAGCGGACAGCCGACGCGGATCTCCGGCTCGCAGTCGGCCATCACGCTCGACTTCGGCAAAGAGGTCGCCGGTATGGCAACGTTGTCATTCGGCAGTACCAGCGACAGCGGCCAGCGAGTCGGCCTGGCCTTCAGCGAGTCGTCCCTGTACGTGGGCAACAACAGCGACCGCAGCAGCGGCCGCGACGGCGAGGACGGAGCGCTCTACGCCACGGCCTCCGCCAACGGCACCTACACGATGCCCACCGCCCAACAGCGTGGCGGCTTCCGCTACCTCACCGTCTTCCTCGACAGCTCGGGCTGGGTGGACCTCAAGGGCGTCAGCCTCGCCTTCACCGCGGCTCCGGGAAAGGCCAACCCGGCCGACTACGCCAACTACTTCTCCTCCAGCGACGAGCTGCTCAACCGCATCTGGTACGCCGGGGCGTACACCGTGCAGCTCAACACGATCGCCTCCGACGAGGGCCGCGCCTGGCCGCCACCGGCCTCGGAGTGGGACAACGGCGCCACCGTCGGCGTGGGCGACTCCGTCCTGGTCGACGGGGCCAAGCGCGACCGTACGGTGTGGCCCGGCGACCTGGGCATCGCCGTACCCACGCAGTACGCGTACTCCAACGACCTCACCTCGACCCGCAACGCGCTCACCACGATGTACAACGTGCAGTCGGCGGAGGGCGAAATCCCCTGGTCGGGCCCGCCGTTCAACCTCACCGGCTCGGACACCTACCACACCTGGACGCTGCTGGGCACGGCCACGTACTACACCTACACCGCCGACCGGGCGTGGCTGGACTCCGAATGGGCCAACTACACGCGCGGGATGTCCTTCATCATCAACAAGATCAACGGCAACAACCTGCTCAACGTGACCCGCACCCAGGACTGGGCCCGGTCCGGCCAGGGCGGTGAGAACATCTCCGCCAACGCCCTGCTGTACGCCGCGCTCAAGGGCGGCGTTACCCTCGCCCAGGCCAAGGGCGACAGTGTGCTCGCCGCGAGCTGGGCCGACAAGGCGGCTGCCATCAAGGTCGCGGCCAACTCCCGCCTGTGGGACGCCTCGAAGGGCATGTACAAGGACAACCCGACCAGCGCCCTGTACCCGCAGGACGGCAACTCGCTGGCGGTCTGGTACGGGTTGACCGACTCCACGGCCAAGTCGAAGAGCGTCATGGCGGGGCTCGGGAAGAACTGGGGCATCTACGGCCCCACCACTCCCGAATGGGGCGGTAACGTCTCGCCCTTCGCCGGCGGAATGGAACTGAACGCCCACTTCGCCGCCCACGACGACTACACCGCCCTGGCGCAGATCCGCCGCACCTGGGGCCACATGCTCAACAGCGACATCGGCACCAAGAGCACCTTCTGGGAGGGCGTCAAGGCCGACGGCGGCCTCGCCTACGGCGGCTCGTTCATGAGCCTGGCCCACGGCTGGTCCACCGCGCCCACCTCCACGCTCACCTTCGACGTGCTCGGCACCGCACCGGAGTCGGCGAACGGCGCGTACCGCTTCGTCCCGCACCCCGGCGACCTGACCAGTGCCGAGGGCCGCATCACCATGCCCCAGGGCGCCATCAGCGGGTCCTGGTCCCGCGACCCCGCCGCCGGCACCTACACGGCGCACCTCTCCAGCCCGTCCGGTACCACCGGCCGTATCGGAGTTCCGAAGTTCGGCGGCTCCAACATCTCGGTGTCCGTGAACGGCAACGTCGTCTGGAGCAACGGAACCTTCACGCCCACCTCGGGCATCACCGGCGCGAGCCAGGACGACACCTACGTCTACCTGACCGGCGTCGCGCCGGGCAGCTACACCGTGAACGCCACCGGACTGGGCAATCCCGCTCCGCCTGCCGAACCGGGTACCGGCGCCCTGCGAGCGGGCTTCACCCGGTGCGCAGGCGAGGGCGGCACCTGCTCCTTCAGCGGCACCCGCTCGGTGGCCTACGGGGCCGGGTCGTACACGTACAAGACAGTGACCGGCAGCACCGCCTGCACCAGCGACTCGTTCGGTGGCGATCCGGCGTCGAATCTCGTCAAGTCCTGCTACGTCGCCGACGCGGGCGGCCCGCCCGGATACACCGTCTGTGCCGCAGAGGGCGGAACCTGCGCCGTGCCCGGCTACAACCGTGACGTCGCCTACGGCGCCAACGGCAACTTCGCCCACCAGGTCACCAACGGTTCCGTCGCCTGCACCAACGCCCACTTCGGCGATCCCATCGACGGAGTCGCCAAGTCCTGCTACCTGCCGCCCGACGGAGCCCCGCCCGGCGGCTGGACCAAGTGCGCGTCCCAGAACGGCACTTGTCCGGCCGCCGCGGGACAGCCGGTGATGTACGGGGCCTTCGGAGCGTTTGCCACGATCACGGCCACCGGTGACACCCCATGCACCGACGCCACGTTCGGCGACCCGATCTCCGGCGAGTCGAAGGCCTGCTACACCGCGAGCGGCGGCCCGGTCGGCTACGCCACCACCTGCTCCGCCGAAGGCGGCACCTGCGCCTTCAGCGGACAGCAGACCGTCGCCTACGGAGCCCGGGGCAGCTTCGTGTACAAGTCGTTCACCGGCGGCACCGGCTGCACGACGGCGGCATTCGGCACCGATCCGCTGCCCGGCGTGAGCAAGTCCTGCTACCTCACCTCCTGAGGAGCGCAACGCCTCCGGCAGCCTCCGCCTCCCCGCGTGTTCGGGGGCTGCCGGATCACTCCGGATGGGCCACTGCCTCCTTCTGCCGGTCGTCGTCCCAGACCGGAGCCGCCGCCCACCTCAGCTGCCCGCCGTCCGCGGAAGGGGCGCTGACCAGGACGGTGTCCACCGCGAACCCCGCATCCCGCAGCTGAGCGGCGACGACGGGCCCCAGCTCGGGGTCGTCCTCCAAGACCAATACGCGCATGGCCCGGAGCTTGGACGGTGTGGGCGCCGGGGCCCGGTGATCCACAGGGCCCCGGCGCCGGACGCTCGGATCAGCTGCTGGGGACGGTGTCCTGGAACGTGGTGCCGGCGCTGCGATACGCCGTCACCTTGGCGGCGACCTGCGCCGGCGTGAGGACCTGGTCCTTGACGTGCAGGACGTAGTCGACCTGCTGGTCGTACGCCCGCGCGGTGGAGCTGGTCAGGCCGCCGAAGTCGATCAGCCACTGGTTGAAGTTGATCGACATCGGCCGCTCCGGCAGGTACGCGGAGTCATGGGTGCCGAAGAGCTGCCCGTCGATGTAGTACTTGATGTTGCTGTTGTCGATGGTCAGCACCAGGTCGTGCCAGCCGGCGTAGCTCTGACGGGCTTCGGTGTGCTGGTTGACCGCCACCCACGGGTCGGCCTGGTAGGTCTCCCAGGACGTCGTGTAGAGGATGTTCGACGTCTCGCCCCAGCCGCCGTTGGGCAGGTACTCGAAGTCGTACTCGGCGTAGTCGTCCGCCAGCGGGGCCGTGAGGTCGTTGATGGTGAAGAACGTCTGGACGAGGTGGTCGCCGTCCGGGCCGTACTTGGGCGCGTCGTTGAACTTGACCCGGGCCGCGTAGGTGCCGTTCTTGAACTTTCGTGCCTGGGTGAGGATTTCGGTCTGCTCGGTGCTCGCTCCGGTGCCGGCGGTCGAGGCCTCCAGGTTCATGATGGAGTTGCCGCTCGTGGTGGCGAAGGTGACGTTCTCGGGCGCCCAGGTGGCGCCGGACACGCCGGGGCCGCCGGAGTTGGAGCGCACGCTCCAGCCGTTCGCCGAGATCTTCGGGTCGCTGTAGCTGCTGTAGTTGAAGTCGTCGAACAGCGTGGCGGCGTCGGCCGGGGGATCGGTCGGTGGGTCGGTGGGCGGGGTCGTCGGGTCGTTGCCCGCGGGGGCCGTGCCCCACAGGGTGGTGCCGGCCAGCTGGGCCGTGACCTTGGACCAGTCGCCGTACGACGTCTGGGAGGCGCCGAAGGAGTAGTCGTCGCTCTGGTTCAGCGACTGCCACGTCGACTGGTAGAAGCGCAGCTGCATGTCGCCGGTGTCGGCGCCCGGGGCGAGCGAGCCGGCACCGGAGGTGAAGCCGATCTCCAGGTAACGGTCGGCGGTGGCGGTCGGGTTGGCGAGCGTGCCGAAGGTGCCCGTGACGTTGGCGCAGCCCTTGACGGCCCAGGAGCAGGCGAAGCGATAGGTCGCGCTCGCCGAGTCGGCCTTGAAGTAGTAGCGGATCTTGACGTTCGCGAGTTGCACGGTCGTGGTGCCGGTGTTCTTCACCTTGAACCAGGGCTCGGACTGGTCGGCGGTGGCTCCCGTGGCGCTCGTGCGGTACTGGACGGTCAGCCCGTCGCCGGCCGCGCTCGCGGTGGCCGGGAGTGCGGTGAGCGCGGCGGCGCCCATGGCCACCGCGACGGCGGCGGACGCGGTGGCGCGCAGCCGGGTCTTCGCGAATCTCATGGTTGTTCCTCTCCAGAAGGGTGGGGTGATTCCGGAACGGGACGGGGTCGGACGTGGTGTTGTCAGGGGTGGCGCTGGACGCCGAGGGCGTCGAGCCGGGCCGTGTGCTCGTCGAGGCGGGACCGGAAGTCCGCCCAGTCGGTCACCCCGCTCCAGCCGCGGTCGGCGAGGGCGCACAGCCGCGGGTAGGTGAGGTACTCGATGTGGGCGGGTGTCGTGACGAACTCGGTCCACAGCTGGGCCTGTGCGCCGAGCACCTGCCCGGCCGCCTCGGCGTCCGCCTCCTCCGGCACGGGGTCGTGGTCATGGAAGGCCCGCAGATCTACGACGGTTCCGGGCTGGGCCGGCGGCTCGTGCGGGGCGTCGGACTGGGCGTAGTCGAGGTAGGTGGCCCGGTGGTAAGCGCTGACGACGGGGTGGCCGCGACGGGCGGCCGTCAGGGTGTGGGCCGAGTCGCGCCAGGTCATCACCGTGAAGTCCAGGGGCAGTTCGGCGCCGGTCTCGGCCCAGCCGACCGGGCGGCGTCCGTTGCGGACGAGGTGATCGCCGATCTGCCCGAGGAACCAGCCGTGCAGGGCCTCGGGGTTCGGCAGGCCCTTCGTCACGGCTCGTTTGCGTGCGGCGGCACTCTGCGTCCACTCGGTGGTGGGGCACTCCTCGCCGCCGACGTGGATGTACGGCGAGGGGAAGACGTCCATGACCTCGTCGAGGACGGTACGGCAGAAGTCGAGGACCTCGTCGTGGACGCCGAGGACGGTGTCGCACACGCCCCAGCGCGTCCAGACGTCGAGGGTGCGCTCCGGGTGGTTGCCCAGTCGGGGGTAGGCGGCGAGGGCGGCTCGTACATGCCCGGGCATCTCTATCTCCGGCATGACGGTGACGCCGCGCGCGGCCGCGTACTGGACGAGGTCGGCGAGTTCGGCCCGCGTGTACGACCCACCGTGCGGGGTGCCGTCGTACGTGTCGCTGCCCGCCGGACCGACCTGGGACTCGGCGCGGTGGCCGCCGATCTCGGTGAGCTTGGGAAAGGCCGCGACCGGCATGCGCCAGCCCTGGTCGTCGGTGAGATGCAGATGGAACACGCTGATCTTGTGCAGGGCCAGCAGGTCCACGTACCGGCGAAGGTAGGAGACGGGTTGGAAGTGGCGGGCCACGTCCAGCATCGCGCCGCGCCAGGGGTGTTGCGGGACGTCGGTGATGTCGGCGCAGGGCAGCAGCCACCGCGTACCGGGCTGCGGGATCGCTGACAGGGCCTGTGGGGGCAGGAGTTGGCGGATCGTCTGGATGCCGCGCAGCAGACCGGTGGGGTGCGCGGCGCGCAGCAGTACGGCGTGCCGGTCGATGGCGAGGGCGTACCCCTCTTCGCCCAGGTCGCTGAGGCCGGAGTCGAGCGCCAGGGTGAACTGGCCGTCCGGGGACGGTCGTAGGGACAGTCCGGTGGCGGGGGCGAGCAGGGTGCGCAGCAGTTCCGCGGCGGGTTCGGCGCCTGCGCCGAGCCGCAGGGTGGTGCCGTGGTCGAGCGTGAAGTGGCCGGGCCGGAACGAGGCCTCGGTGGGGCGGGGCACGAGTGCGGGCATGGATCGCCTCCGGAACGGGGTCGCGGGGGTGGGTGTGGGGGTCAGCCCTTGACCGCTCCGGCCGCGAAGCCGGAGGTGACGTGGCGCTGGAGCAGCAGGAAAACCACAAGTGCCGGGGCAGCGAAGAGAGTCGAGGCGGCCATGGTGGCGCCCCAGTCGGTGCCGAAGACGTTCTGGAACGAGGACAGCCACACGGGCAGGGTGCGGCTGTCCTGATGCTTGATGATCAGGAAGTTGGCGTACGTGAACTCGTTCCAGGCGGTGATATAGCCGAACAGCGAGGTGGCCATCAGCCCTGGGGCCAGCAGCGGGAATGCGATGTGCCGGAACGCGCCGAGCCGGGTGCAGCCGTCGACCTGGGCGGACTCCTCCAGTTCCGGTGGGATGGTGCCGATGAAGCCGCGCAGGACGATGACGGTGAACGGCAGCGTCATCATGAAGTAGACGAGAGTCAGGGTCGGCAGCCGGTCGAGCATGTCGGTGTCCCGGGAGATGATGTAGACCGGGATGATCAGCGACTCCCAGGGCGCCATCTGGGCGATGAAGACCATGAGCATGAACTGCCGGCGCCCCCTCCACTTCATCCGGGCCACCGCGTAGGCGGCGCCGAGCGCGATGACGAGGGCGAGCAGGACGGCGCTCAGCGTGACGAGGATGCTGTTTCGCCAGAACAGACCGAAGCCGTCGGCGCCGACGGCGGCGCGGAAGTGGTCGAGTGTCCAGGCCTCGGGGACGAACCGGGGGCTGTCGGACTGGATGTCGCGGGTCGGTGTGAACGCGGTCGCGACCATCCAGTAGACCGGGAACAGACAGACGACGACCGTGATGACGGCGGCGGCGTTCAGGGGCAGACGGCGGATGCGGGGCCGGGTCGTGCTCATGCGAGCTCGTCCTCCTGGCGGAACATCTGGCGGAAGTAGAAGACGAGCACGCCCGACATCAGCACGACGGTGACCATGGAGGCCGCCGACCCGAGGTCGTAGCGCTGGCTCGACAGGGCGGTCTGCACCGCGTACACGGGCAGGATCGTGGTCGCGTCGCCGGGCCCGCCGTTGGTCATCACCCAGATCTGGACGAACGCCTTGAAGGTCCAGATCACCTCCAGCGACAACACGAGCATGAAGATCGGCCGGACCATCGGGAAGGTGATGGAGCGGAAGATCCGCGGCCCCGACGCCCCGTCGAGCCGCGCCGACTCGTACAGCTCGGTCGGGACGGTGGTGAGGGCCGAGTACAGGGTGATCGCCGCGAAGGGCACGGACTGCCACACGACGAGGGTGACCACGATGGCGAAGGCCGCCGGGCCGTGCGCGAACCAGGGGTAGCGGTCGAAGGACTCGAACCCGAGGTCGGTCAGGACCGCGTTGACGATGCCGAACTCCGAGTGGAACAGCCACTGGAAGACGGTGGTCGCCGCGATGACGGGCATCGCCCAGGTCAGCACGAGCGCGCTGAGGACCGCGGTCCGCCCGAACCGGCCGAGCCGCTCGATCATGAGCGCGACCAGCGTGGACAGCACCATGATCAGCACGACGTTGACCGCCATGAAGAGGAAGGTGCGGCGCACGACCTCCCAGAAGCGGCCGTCGCCCAGCAGCGTCTCGTAGTTCTTGAACCCGACGAACCGCGCGTCGCCCACGATGAGTTGGCGCAGTCCGAAGTCCTGGAGCGAGATCACCACGGCGCGGACCAGGGGATAGACGAGCAGGTAGAGCGTGCCGAGGACGGCGGGTGAGATCAGGACGTACGGCCAGATCCCGCGCCCGTCGGACTGCGACGGGCGGCGCGATCCCGCGCCGGCGGTCCCCCGGCGTGGTCCGGGGCTGAGTAGGGGACGGGAGGCGATCTGCTCTCGGACGGCCGACACGGCGCTCTTCCTTCTCGTGCGTCGACGGCTCAGGAGCCGGAGTTCATCGCCGTGGTGATGGCGTCGGATGCCGTGGTGGCTTCCTTCTGCGCATCACCCCCGGTGAGAACGGCGGTCATGTAGTCCTTGATCGGGTTCTTGGCCTCTACGGCGGCCCAGCCCGGGGTGTTGGGTGTGGCGTGGCCCTCGGCGGCGCCGACCGCCATGGCCGCCGCGCCCGGGTCGGAGGCGACCGCTGAGGCCAGAGTGGTCTTGTTCGGGACGTAGCTCATGGCGACGGCGAGCTTCTTCTGCCAGGTGTCGCCGGTGAGTTCCTTGATGAAGGTGTAGGCCGCGTCCTGCTTGGTGGAGGCCGTGGGGATGACGAGGTCGGACCCGCCGGTGAAGACCGCGCCGGGTGTGTCGGCGGTCTTCCCGGGGATCGGGAAGAAGCCGAGCTTGCCCTTCAGCGCGGGGTTGTTCTGGATGACGACGTTGGCGCCACCGGGTGTCGCGATGACCTGGGCGACCTTCCCCTTGGCCATGACGTCCGCCTGGGGCGGGTTGGCCTCGTCGGCGTCCTTGGGGCCCTTGCCGAGGGCCTGGAGCTTCTTGTAGAACTCCATGCCGCGGATTGCCTCGGGGGTGTCCAGGCTGCCCTTCCACTTGCCGCCGGACTCGGTGGCGAGGTCGCCGCCCTCGTCCCAGACGAAGCCCGAGAGGGTGTACCAGTTCTGGCCGGGCAGATAAATGCCCTGTGTGTCACCGGTGTTGAGCTTCTCGGTGGCGGCGATCCACTGGTCGCGGGTCTTGATGGCGGCCGCGTCGATGCCCGCCTTCTTGAAGAGGTCGGTGCGGTAGATGATGACGCGGTTGGCGGCGTAGTACGGGATGCCGTACTGCTTGCCCTCGTAGGCGCCGGGCCCGGCGAGGCCCTTGAGCCAGTCCTTCCCTCCGAGTTCGTCGACCTTGTCGCTGAGGTCGAGTAGCCCCCCGCTCTGAGCGAACTGGGCGACCTGCGTGTTGCCGGTCTCGATGACGTCCGGTGCGTCGTTGCTGGCGAGGGCCGCCGTGACCTTCTCGCCGATCCCGTCCCACTCCTGGATCTGCACCTTGACCTTGATGTCCGGGTGAGCGGTCTCGAAGCCCTTGACGAAGTCCTTCTGGAACTGGGCCGAGACGCTGTCGCGCATCAGCCAGACGTCGATGGTGGTGCTCCCGCCGGAGCTGCCGTCGGAGGCATCGGAGGAGCTACTGCAGGCACTCAGCCCGGCCGTCATCACGAGCACGGACACACCGGCAAACAAGCGGAGCTTCACGGTTCACCTCTGGAGGACATGACCTAACCACCTGACCAGTGAAGTCCACTGGACAGCTCACCTGTTGATGTGGGGATGAAGGTGGCATAGACCAATCGCGGCGTCAACCCTCCCTGCTTTGAAGGGTTTTGGCGCGTGGGTCAGTCAGGATCTGGACGATCGCTGCTCGGTGGCAGTTACACTTCCCTGGCCAAGAGGGCAGTTGCGGGCGACCACTGGTCAACTGGTCAAGTGGTTAATTGGGGATTCCGCGCATGAGGGAGTGCAACATGAAGGCCGACGAACCAGGTGCGGTGCTCAAACGGGAGCGAGTTCGCGACTTCATCCTCGACCTCGTCGAGTCACACCGCCCGGGGGACGCGATCCCCTCCGAGCGCTCCCTGTGCGCCCACCTGGGTGTGTCCCGCCCGACCCTGCGCGCGGCGGTCGATGAACTCGTTGCCGCGGGCCTGCTGGTCCGGGAACACGGTCGCGGCATGTTCGTGGCACCCGAGAAGATCACCCAGGAACTCGTCTCCGGTCAGCAGACCATGACGGTGCCTCAGGCCTCCGGGACCTGGTCGAGCCGCCTGCTGGAGTTCACCACCATCCCGGCAGGCGCACGCGTGGGCCGCAAGTTGCGCGTATCACCCGCCGCCGAGATCGTGTACGTGGCACGGCTGCGCCTGGTCGACGGCGCCCCGATGGCCATCGAGCATCTGCACATCCGGGCCGATCTGGTCCCCACCCTGTCCGCCCAGGAACTGGAAGCCGGCGACCTGTACGAGCACCTGCGCGAACAGCATGGCGTACACGTACAGGAGGCTGTTCAGGCGATCGAGCCGACCGTCGTCACCCGGGCCGAGGCCGAGCTGCTCGACGTGCCCGAGCTGTCCCCGGCGCTGCTCTTCGAGCGGCTCACCTCGGACACCACGGGTCAGCCCGTCGAATACGTCCACTCGATCTACCGAGGCGACCGCTACCGCATCGTCTCCCGGCTCACCCTCGGCCCCTCGGCCACGGCGGCGCCGGCCCGGCTCGGACATCACCCCGGCATCCCCCCGGGCGACTTCGCCCACCGTGACACCATCGCGTCCTCCACGCGGGGGGACATCCAGTCGGCACCGTGAGCCACTGCGGTTTCCCGGTGGGGGCGTGGGGGGAAGGCCTGGCGAGCGCCGGTCTGTACTGAGTGCGGCACCGACTGGCGGCGGGCCTCGGGTTCCGTGGGCATCTGCGTTCCGGGGTCCCAGCGGGAGGGTCTACAGGTCTCCGGGCCGCGCGTAGCGGTAGAAGAACGGGCCGATCTGTCCGGCCAGTGCGCGGGTCAGAGCGGAACTGTCCTCCAGCAGCCGTGCAACGGCACTTCAGCGGATGTATGGCTGCCGACCTGTGTAGACGCTACTTCCTTGGGGCGGTCATGCGGTCGGATTATCCAGGTCGCCATCTTCTACCTGCGGAAAGTCGCTTCTAAGAAGCTTCTCGGCCAGCTCTTCAACAACACTGCCCTGACCATCAGCCGCGCAGTGAGAGATGTCCGCCCGCTTCTGTAACTTCACGGTGTCTTGCTGCCAACAGGACCAGGGACAGGCAGGCGATGCGCCCCGGTAGGGCGCCGCGCCCAAGCTGTCTAGACGATCTATTCCAAGGGGTTCAGTGGTTCGCGCGTCGAGCGTGGATACCGCTCGCCCAGGGTCAGGCGCTGGCCGGTGCTGCGGATGCCAGTCGTGCCGCTGGTGGTAGCGGTGCGTGGTGAGGGCAGGCTTCGAACGCCTGGATCGCCAGCCCTGCGAAGCGTCGGGAGGCCATGACCTGGGTGGCGGTGGATGTGGCGTGGATACCCTTGTTGGCCATGAGTACGAGAATGAGGTCGTCCAGAACGAAGTCGGGCCTCAGGTGCCCTGCGTTCTTGGCTCGCTGGGCCAGTCCGGCGACTGCTTTCACCGTGTACTCACGTCCCGCGACATCCGGCGCCCCCGGGAGGGTTGACAGGAAGGCTTCGGTGAAGCCCCGATCGCGTGCGTGCAGCTCACAGATCTTCTCGATCACCAGGCAGAGGCCACGCCACGGATCAGGATCTGCGCACCCCTCGTCGACGATGGTGCGACATGCGCGCAGCTGGTCCGCGAAGGCTTCGGCGACCAGCATCTGCTTGGTCGGGAAGTGACGGTACAAGGTGGCAGGTCCCACCCCGGCACGCCGCGCGATCTCCCGCATCGGCACATCCAGGCCCTCGGCCGAGAACAGCGCTCGGGCCGCGTCCTGGATGCGGTCGCGGTTGTCCATCGCGTCGGAACGCAGCTTATGAGGCAAGTGGCTGGTCACTCTCTCACTTTAACTAAACGGACGGGGGCGTCCGATACCGTCCAAGACGTAGAAGCTCGCCGAGATCATTGGGGCGCACAGCACGGGGACCGATCCTCGGCCGTGGCGTGAAGCCTCTTCCCATCAGACGGGATCGGTGGCGGGTATGGAGCAGGATCGTGCTTGAGCGGTCCGAAAACGTGGAGACGACATTGAAGGCAATCGCGATCCAGAAGTTCGGGGGTCCTGAGGGTCTGGCTGTTGTCGACCTGCCGATACCCGCACCTGCTGCCGGGCAGGTGCTGATTGCCGTTGAGGCGGTGGGCGTCGGTGGTGTCGACACCGTGATCCGAAGCGGGGCTCTGGCCGCCTACGGCTTCAAGGAGGGTTTCATCCCGGGTGGCGAGGTGGTGGGCACCGTGACCGCGGTCGGTGACGGCGTCGACGCGTCGTGGATTGGCCTGCGGGTGTGGGGCTTCACCGGCACCGGCGGAGGCTACGTCGAACAGGCCGTCGCGCCGTTCGAGCAGATTCTTCCCCTGCCCAGTAGCCTGTCCGCCGTCGCCGCGGTGACCCTCGGTAGTTCCGGTGCGGTGGCCCACTTCGGGCTTCGCCACGCCCATTTCGCTCCCGGGGAGACGGTCTTGGTGCGTGGCGCGGCCGGCAGCATCGGGATCATGGCCGTTCAGCTCGCTGCTCGCGGTGGTGCCGCCGCGGTGGCGGTCACGACATCGTCGGCCGAACGCGGTGAGCGGCTGCGCCGTCTCGGCGCGACCCACGTGCTGGACCGCTCCGGCCACGGAGGGAAGGAGGCTCCAGCGGGCTATGACGTCATCATCGACGTTGTGGCCGGTGAGGACATGCCGTCGTTCTTCGACAGGCTCAACCCGAACGGCCGCATGGTGGCCGTGGGCGCTGTCGCAGGTCAGCCGCCCGCGGACTTCGGCACGAAGATCATGGCGGCGTTCCAGAAGTCGATGTCCTTCGCCGCTTTCAGCGCAGCTACCGTCACCCAAGCCGACCTGCGTGCCGTGCGCAGCGAGCAGTTCGCCGCAGCCAGTCGCGGCGAGATCGAAACAGTGGTGCACGAGGTGCTGCCACTGGACAAAGCCGTGCTGGCGCACCAGAAGATGGCCGCGGGTGAGGTCTTCGGGAGGATCGTGCTGACACCGTAGTCGAAGGTATCCACGCCGGGATTGCCGCGATCCCCTGCGCAGTCGAGGCGAGGGAGTCCAATGTCGGTGCGTGAAGACGGACTTGGACTCCCTCGCGACCGCGCTCTACGTGAAGACCGATGATCCGGACCACTACCATCCCGTCCCATCCCCAGGGGTGCATGGGCGTCCAGGGCGCCTTGGCCGCCGGCGACTCCGGACGGGAAGTCCGCGACCTCCTCGTCGTCTGGCGCAACAACGGCTACGTCTGCGTCCGGGAGCGGTTCCAACGAGCCGTCGACGACGGCGACCTGCCTGCGGAGACCGATCCGGGACTCCTGGCCCGCTACGTCACCACCTTGGCACACGGCATCGCCGTGCAAGCCGCGAGCGGCGTCTGCAGCGATGAACTCCAGGCGATGACCGACGCCGCCCTGCGCACCTGGCCACCCTCATGAGAACCGCCCGTCAAGGGCATCAACACCGGCGCGTGGCCCGAGTGCCACGGCTATACCGTCAGCGACCCGGTCGCCGGGGAACTGCGCGAACCTGGTCCACGCGATCCTGAGCGACGTGGACCTGACCGGCGCGAACCTCACCTACGCAAACCTGACCGGCGCGTACCTGACCAGGACCGTGCGCATGCTTCTGCCGCCAGGGGCAACCTGGAGTTCGTCAACTCGGTGGCCTGCCGAGGTGGCATCGATTGTCGCCGAGCAGTCCGACGAGGTGAGTCCTGGCGTCCACCGGGTGCGCGGCGGCCCGGCGCCAGACCGGTCAGGTTCGGTTCGGGTCTGAAGGCCGACACAACACTGTCGAGGGTGGCGATGCGTGCCATCTCGTTGAGCTGGCTGTCAGGGGGCCGGTAACGGCGCCGACGATCGCCTCGGTCGTCTCGCGGACCTATATACTTCAACCAGCCTCGTACTGACTGCCGGTAGATGTCGTCCAGCCGATCTCGTCCTCGTCCAGCTGGACCGGCGGGGGGAACACGGCAGCGGGGTCGGTGGTGCAGGGCAGGGACAGCATTGCTCCTGGACAGGCTGATCAACACGAGCCACCAGGTGTTCATGAGCAGACCTCCTACAGGTCGAACAACCGACCTAAGGCGGCGATCACCAAAGCGTGAGCCGGGCCCTGGGCTGCTGCCGAGGCTGTCGGCGAACTGATCCGTGTTGCTCAGCCGACCGGTCCCGTCATCGTGTGCGGCCGTACTGCCGGTTCGAGCAATGTCCGCTGCTGCGCGTCGAGGGCGACGCGGATGCCGACCGGCATCGGCAGATTCGGGCCGGCGTGTCCGAACTCGACGTTGCCCAGGACCGGGATGTCACGGTCGCCGAGGACGTCGAGGACTATCTCGGACAGGGGCGGGGACGCGTCGGGCGAGCCGAGTCCGTCGATTGCGTACGGGACGCCCACGACCATGCCGGAGATCCGATCGAGGATGCCGCAGTGCCGCAGTACCTGTAGATAGCTCCACACATACGATGCCTGGCCGTCCATCTCCTCCCAGAACAGCACCGCGCCGTAGAACCATTCGAGCGGCAGCGCGTAGGGCATTGCCTGCGCCAGCACGATGCGATTGATCTCCCCGCCGATCAGTCGGCCTTCGGTGCGGCCGGAACGCCAGCACTCCCACGACGGGGTGGCCGGCAGCGCACCGATTGCCTCGGCGCCGGTCAGAAGCGTTGCGTAGAGCTTTTCAAGTTCCGCTCTGCGTGCCGTGGGCGCGGCCTGCCAGTGTCCGCCGAGTCCAGGGGTGGCCAGGTCGGCATGGAAGCCGACCAGACCCGTGCGCGCGTAGAGCACCAGATGCAGCAGGGAGATGTCGCTGTAGCCGAGGATCGGCTTGGGGTCGGCAGTGATCGCCTCGACGTCGATCAGGTCGAGGTAGCCGAGCGCCGTCTGGCCGCCGTCATGCGCGATGATCGCGCGCACCTCAGGATCACGCAGTAGTCCATTGAACTCCTTGGCGATCTCCGCTGGCCGAGCCGCGCTCCACCAATGGTGCCGCCCTGCTTCGAGCAGCGGTGCCCGACGCACGCGGAATCCCATCCGCTCGAGCACGACTACCGCCTGCTCGAGGTCGGGCTCGTAAACGGCATGAAGCGGGTCTGTACGGTCTTCGGTGTAACTCCCGATCATGGAAGCAGCACCTGATGAGCGACGTGACTGTCTCTGCCGAGGCGGTTGAAGAGGTCCGGCCGGCTGCGTTGCCGGCGGACGTGCTGGACGAGCAGTTGATCGGGCAGTTGGTCGACCGGGCCCGCGCGAGCGGCCTGCAGCTGACCGGTGAGGGCGGGCTGCTGCAGCAGCTGACCAAGCGCGTGCTGGAGTCTGCTCTCGAAGGCGAGATCACCGACCACCTCGGCTGCGAGAAGCATGACCCAGCCGGTGCCGGCAGCGGCAACAGCCGTAACGGGGCGCGGTCCAAGACCGTGCTGACCGACGTCGGCCCGGTGGAGATCACGGTGCCGCGTGACCGGGACGGCAGCTTTGAGCCGCAGATCGTCAAGAAGCGGCAGCGGCGGCTGACCGGCGTCGACGAGATGGTCTTGTCGCTGTCCGCGCGTGGTCTGACGCACGGTGACATCTCCGCCCACCTGGCTGAGGTCTATGGCGCGAGCGTGTCCAAGCAGACCATCTCGACCATCACCGACAAGGTCATGGACGGGATGGCCGAGTGGCAGAACCGGCCGCTGGACCCGGGGCGGTCTATCCGGTGATCTTCATCGACTGCGTGCACGTGAAGGTGCGCGACGGGCAGGTGGCGAATCGGCCCGTCTATGTTGCCCTGGCGGTCACGGTGGACGGCACGCGCGACATCCTCGGCCTGTGGGCCGGCGACGGCGGCGAAGGCGCAAAGTACTGGCTCCAGGTCCTGACCGAGATTAAGAACCGGGGCGTCGAGGACGTGTGCATGGTCGTCTGCGACGGGCTCAAGGGCCTGCCCGACTCCATCTCGGCGGTCTGGCCCCAGGCGGTCACCCAGACCTGTGTCGTTCACCTGATCCGGGCGTCGTTCCGCTACGCGGGCCGCCAGGACTGGGACAAGATCTCCCGCGCTCTCAAGCCTGTCTACACGGCTCCGACAGCGAGCGCGACGGAGGACCGGTTCCTGGAGTTCCAGGAGGAGTGGGGCGCCAAGTATCCAGCGATCGTGCGGCTTTGGGAAGTCTGCTTCATACTGCCTGTCCTGTCTCGTAGTTGGTGTTCGCTCGTCGCTTGAGGTGGGAGGAGGTTGCTACGCGCTGTTTCCAGTACGCCTCGATGTCGTTGTCCCAGGCGATGCACCAGCGGCGGTGTCGTGCCTGGCGGGCGGTCATTTCGGCGCTGCGGATCCAGGGGTAGATCGCGGCTTCGTGGATGCCGAGGAACCGGGCAGCCTCGGGCACGGTGATCTCCCCTGGTTCGGTGGGGTTGTTGCGCCGGGAGCCGATCGCGTGCTGGGCGCGGATGTGACGGATGGAGTTCACCGTGAAGGGGCGGCAGTTGCCGGTGGTGAATCCGAGGCTGTTGAGGTGTTCGGCGATCTCGGCGTCGCTGTGGACATCCAACAGCTCGCGGACGATCTCGATGGCTCGGGTGGGGTTGCGGTTGGTACGGCGGTCGCAGGTGATCTGGTCGACGGCGCCGGTGTGCCAGCGCACCCCGATGTGAGCACGGGCGTCATCGACATGCCGCACGGTCACGTCCGCGATCAGTGTCCGCAGCAGGCGCTTGCGGTCCTTGGCCGTGGTGGTCGGCGCCTGCCACAAGGCCGGCAGGTCACGGGCGAGCTCACGCAGCCGCGCGACCTCGGGCAGGGCCGGCTCGGCAGCGATCAGGTCAGCCAGCACGGTCTCGGCCTGGGCCAGTGCGGCAAGTTTCGCCTCCCAGCGGCTCTCCAGCGAGCGGGCGACCAGCCGGTTCTCCGGCTCGACCTGGCTGAAGGCGCGCTCGGCGCGGTCGGCTTCATTGCGGGCGCGTTCGACGGCGAGTTCGGCGGCCCGGTGCGAGCGCTGGTGGCGGTGGTGGACCTCATCGGCCGCGGCCAGGGCGAGGTGGACCTGCTCGGGAGTCAGGGCGGCCAGCAGCAGATCGACCACCTGCGGGTCGACCGCCGCGGCGGCGATCGAGTGGCAGCCGGTGCTCGTCCGGAGCGGAGCCGCGGTCTGTCCACGCCTGCGGAAGCGTCACCGTCACACCGTCACCGGCGGTGCAGATGAACACAGACCGCTGGAGCGACGCACCGTGCGGCACACCCGCAACCGGCGCCCCGACAGCGGATGGAAGGGATGCGTGACCAGCAAGGTGTCCTCAGAAACGCCGCGAAGAGGGGCACTATGCGATGTCCTCTGGGAGAACCCCTGGGCCGAGTTCGTGCCCTTCCTCCAGTTCGACAGCGAGATCCGCCGCGTCGTCTGCACCACCAACGCGATCGAGTCGGTCAACGCTCGCATACGAAAAGCCGTCCGGGCCCGCGGGCATTTCCCGAACGAGGCCGCAGCCCTCAAATGCGTCCATCGGCATCCCACCTGGCCCTGGACAGCAGATGCTGCAAGCCATCCGGGGTCGCGTTCCCGGCATGCTCGGCGAGCGTCCAGCAGTTCTTGCGCGGCAGGTCCGACAACAGGCCAAGGACGAACTCCCTTGTCCGGCGCCGCGGTTCCACCCGCGCGAACCGCGGCGCGATGCGGCCCATCAGGGACTCGAACATGTCCTGCCAACGGGCAGGATCTATGCTGTGACCTGCGGCCACCGACTGATCTTCTGTCTTCACACACTGATGATCACCGGTGGCCGTGCAGGTTCCCGGACCAGCCCATCAACACGATCATGATCTGCGGGCGAAGTGAGGGCCGGCCCAACCGGTGGCAGCCACTACCTCCCGCGCGATGTCAACGACAAGCCGTCCGTCCGTCGCCACTCGCACGGTCTCCGCGGGGGCCCGCTGGTCCAGGAGCCGCGCCTTGCGGACACTTCCTTCCAGCTCCTGCTCTAGCTCTGAGCCAAGTTCTCGTCCCACCAGCCGCTCGCGGGCGGTGGCATCGGAGGCAGTGAGCAGGACTCGTATGATCCCCACTCCGGCCCCCATGGCACGCTCGAACATGCCCGTCGCCTCCGGCAACACACTCACGGTGTTCGTATAGATCAGCCGTCGGTAGCCGCGCTGGACGAAGTTCGCCCACACCGCAGTCAGATTGCTCTCGGTGATCTCCGCGCGGTGAGGGTCTCCCTCTGGAGCCGGATGCACCTGTCCCATGAAGTCACCGTCGATGATGGCGTGAGCGACCGCCTCGGCGCGCAGCAGCGCCGAAACCTCCCACCCCACCGTCGTCTTGCCGACACCAGCTCGTCCTCCGATGAGCAGTACTTCTGCGTGATCCATGGGGGCAGCGTGCCAGCGGGCGACCACCTCACGCGATCCGATATCGATCCGGTCGCCTGATCCCAGCCCCGCCCACAAGATCACGATCTTCGGCTGGAGTATTAGGGGCCCCCAAGCCCGCGAGTACCAACGACAACACCGCTCACGACGTCGCCTGGCAACGGTCCGTACAGCCAACCTGCAACCATCTGGGCCAGCTCCGCTGGTCCAGCAGCGCTTCGGGAAGGCGGACGAGGCCGACACGGACGGTACAAGTTCACTTCGTTGTGAGGTTATGACTCCGACGGGGCTCCGGGCTGGCTACATTTGAGCTGCGAAAGAAGCCCGCATTGGCTCGAATCCAGGGGGGACGGCTGCGGTGGGGGACACAACACTGGGTGTAGTGCTGGTACACGGATTCAAGTCAAGTCCCGTCACTTGGGAGTCCTTCCGACTACTCGTTGCAGGAGAAAGGGAACTGGCGTTCGTACGTACAGTCCCGTTCTCCTACGACACGGCTATCTGGTCCTTCAATCCATTGAGGATGCTGCCATCAATCGACACTGTTGCCGACAGTCTTAAGGAGTTCCTCGACACCGAATGCCAGGACTTCGATGGACTAGTTATGGTCACCCACAGTCAGGGCGGCCTAGTCGTTCAACGATTCCTGACACGGATGGCTCAAGAGGGGAGGGCTGCGGAGCTGTCCCGCATCCGGCGGGTCGCTATGCTCGCCTGCCCCAACAATGGGTCCGAGATCGCCCTTCCACTGCGCCGGCTGCTGGTCCGGAACAACCCTCAGGAGGCTCAACTCCGCCCACTGAACGAACAAGTGGCCGACACGCAACGCTTGATCCTGCGGGATTTCGTCTATGCGTCCAGCACCAGCGAACGCACCTGCCCCATTCCGTTCTCCGTATTCGCGGGCGAAAGCGACAACATCGTACGACCGTCGTCAGCCCGCAGTGTCTTTCCTGATGCAGCTGTCCTTCCGGGCGATCACTTCACCATTGTCCATATGGACACACCCATGCACCGGACTTACACGACACTGCGACGCCTGATCCGTGACGCGTCACGCGACGATAGAATTCCACCCATTAGCGGAAGGGAAACAGGAAAAGAAACACATGCCCGAGATGAGAAGCCCGATCTCCCTACGCTGCTCGCCGTGGTTAGCGCTGCAGAGCAGATTTCAGACATGGATGATCCCGAGTTCCGGAAACTAGTTCTGCGGCTTATGCGAAAACAACTTGCTCCACTATACGGTTTCACCGCGGCCTATCAGGCCAACACTCGCGACCACTTGGTGGAAATCATCCAGCGTTGCCTCGACCATCGCGACCCGCATGCCACATTGGACGCCTTCTTGGGCGCGGTGGCCAGTCTGCGCCCCGATGAAAGGGGGACGGCCAACCTGCGCGCAGTGATCGGGGAGCACACATGACGGTTCACCAGTCCAGCCTTCCCGAAGAAGGGGACCACCGATGGAACCGATGGCCCCAATCAGCCCTGGACAGGCTACGCGACGCCATCTGCGCGTTCAGCGACGCACTCGTCGACAGAAGCTTTCTGATCCGACTCATTAAGCATACTAACAGGCACCTCCAGCAATGGGACATTACATTCACGGTGGCGCACTGCGAGAACCCTAGAGATTTCGTCGCGGAACTGGTCAGCACTCTCGATGGCCACGCGGAGCGGGAGCGCGTACTGCTGTCATTGCGCAACTCGTTTGAATTCTTCCGCGGCGAGGAACGAGCCATGCTGGCCCTCGACTCAGCGGTGGAAGAGCTCGCACCGACGGGAAAACTGTCCTCGCATTGGCGGGAACTCGTTGTTTGGTGCCTCCGTCAAACAGGGGCAGAAATCTCACGCCCTCTGGTTGTCGAGGCAGTGGAGCGTGCCCTCCGGCCCGGGGAGGTGGCGCCGTTGCGGGGAACCGAATCGCTTCCCTCGATTATCCATCGACTCAGTGACCCCCTAGACAACCGAATACTCGACACAAACGCCGCCGCAGGTTCTGGACCTGAATTCACGCCGCCTCTCGTGCTGCGTTTCCTCTCAGAACTTGCTCCCGCACTCCCCGACACTAAACGAGAAGGGTTACGTGTACTCATCGAATTGGCTGCCGACGAGCTGCAGCTGCCCGACCTTCAGCGGAACCACCTGCTGAGGCGTGACCGTGTGCCCGCGGTACATGTCGACGCGCGGGTCCTGCAGATACGCCTGCAGGAAACAGTGCCTGGCAGCAATGAGTACTTCCTAGAAGGCGTGGTCTACGATCGTACGCACAACGGTCTGCGCAATCCACGCAAGCGTGAAGCTGAACACCCGATCAGCCTGAAGCATCTCAAGGACACAGGACGTACCTGCCTAGCGAACTGGCACGACCTCGCCGACTGGTTGGATCACGCAGATCGCTCGCACGTAGAGTTCCTGCTGCCCTGGTCGCTGCTCGGGCACCCCGTGGACCACTGGCTGACGGATGGCCACGAATACCCGGTCGGCCACAAGTATCCCGTCGTAGTGCGGTCGCTGGACCGGCTGGAGCAACCTTCGTGGCATTCGTACTGGAAATCTCGCTGGCGACTCCTGATGAGCGGAACGTCCCAATCAGGTTCCGACCAGGCCATTGGCTGGCTCGCGCTAAACGCGGAAGACACGTTCCAGCCACGCGGAAGTGTGCTTCAACTGCGCGGCGTGCGTGGAGAAGTGCGCGCATGGCTGGACGAGCATCCGGAAAACACGGGTCTGGGACTTGCTTTCGCCTACGAACCAGCTGACGACAGACGTTCGGTTGGCTTCCGGGAAGCCGTACGTGAAGGGGTTCCCTTCGTGGTGTGGCGCCGGGATGGGGGCGACCCGCAGGAACTGGCAGAGCGGCTCGCGGCGCTCTCTGCGGAGAGTCTCTTCGACCTGCCGTACCAGATCCGCAGGTGGAGACGTGCCGCACTGGATGACGATCTGGGCGATCTCCGGAATCACCTCACCCTCCTCTGGGATAACCCAGAATGCACCTATACGTGTGCCCCGATGTCCGCGCCGTCCGCCGGAAAGCCCTCTTCATGACCACGAATAGCCCTCACACCCAATCCGGCCTCTCTGGTAAGGCATCCATCGACACGGGGGATCCTGCTGTGCCCGACTGGTGGATATACCGCTGCACCGATGAGCAGCACGACGGCATCAGCCGTCTACCTGGAGCGCCGCCTTGGCGTTCATTCACCGGCGGCCCTCCGCGTGAGGATCTCCTCGATGCCTCCGAATTCTCGGACAGTGCGCGACACCGCAATTACAGTCGGTACGTCCAAGCCTCGCGTTACCAGGCGGAACGTGCTGACATCCACTTGGTGAACTTGTCGCTTCTTCTTCGCCGGCCCCTGCTGGTTACGGGTAGTCCGGGCGTGGGCAAGTCAACCCTGGCCTACAGCATCGCCCATGAGCTCCAGCTAGGGCCGGTGCTGCGCTGGCCGGTCACCAGTCGTGCGACACTTCACGACGGTCTCTACCAGTACGACGCCATCGGACGCCTCCAGGAAATGGGGCTGACAGAGCGCGTCGCCGAACGGCACCATCCACGCGGTACCCGTCGTACATCTGGCAGAAAACGAGCGATGCCACCGGACATTGGACGCTACCTCCGTCTCGGTCCCCTGGGAACGGCGCTACTGCCCTGGAGGACGCCTCGTGTGCTGTTAATTGACGAGATCGACAAGAGCGACGTCGACTTTCCTGGTGACCTGCTCCACGTCTTCGAGGAAGGGGAGTTCACGGTGCCCGAGCTTGCCCGTCTCCACCAGCCGAAGGCAAAGGTGATGACTGCCGATGACGAAGGATGGGTAGAGTTGCGGCGAGGGCGCGTCCAATGTCATGAGTTCCCCATCGTCGTAATGACCAGCAACGAGGAGCGCGAATTCTCCCCCGCATTCCTGCGACGTTGCGTCCGTTTGGATATCAAGCAGCCCAACGCCGCGAAGCTCGAACGTCTTTTGGCAGCACATCTGCCACCACGCGAGAGCGCTCATCCAACACTCCGCACTGACATGGTTGCGCAATTTCTGCGCAAACAGGACGACGAAGGCGCCGCGCTGGCCAATGACCAGCTCCTCAATGCGGTACGCATTGCCGAGCTCCTCCGGGGGGGCAAGGAGGAGCACGATCTGATTGTCGAGCACTTGCTGCGGCCACTCAACGAGGAGTGAGCCGTGGACGACAAACTGGCGGAGGCCTTGAGTAAGCTCCTACCGGAGGACGGTCCGCCTTCGGCCCAAGAGCTGGCTGACGTGCTGTGGGTCGCCCGGTTCCTAGGGCGTACCGTCTCCGACGAGGGCCTGGTGTCGGGGGCCTCGGGCCCATCCTCCGATCTCGATTCCTCGTCCCCGTGGCCTACGTCCGTCAGCGAGGAGCCGCCGCTACCGGACGCCTCGTCCCGAGACGAGCAAGAGCGTCACAGTCAGTCAACTGTCGTCGACAGTCACGAATCAGAGGTCCCCCTACACGTGGCCTCGACGATTGGACAGGCCAGCGCACGCGCAACAGAAGACAGCTCTGTTTACCTCCCTGCCGCCGTAGTCCGCTTATCTCGGGAAGGGCTGCTTCACGAGCCACTCGAGCTCTCCAGAGCTCTTCGTCCGCTGAAGGTGCAGAGAAATGCTCCCGGCTGGCCCATGCTGGACGAGGAGGCGACGGCAACGGCCAGCTGCGAGGCATCCATGCTGATGCCCTCGTGGCTCCCGCGGACCGAGCGGCTTTTCTCGGTGGACCTGGTGGTTGATACCGGCCCCTCCATGCGCATCTGGCAACAACTAGCTGCCGAGCTACGCCTGTTACTCGAAAGCCATGGCGCCTTCCGAGTAGTTCGCACCTGGACCCTCAATCTCAGCGGGCCCAAGCCAAGAGTTACCCCATTTCGTCGATCGTCGCACGGACGGACGGAGCCCGGCAGGTCTGCGCACCAATTGGCGGAACCAGCCGGTCGGCGGGTGTTGCTCCTGCTCACCGACGGAGTGGGCGAGCACTGGCGTCGTTCCGAATTCCGCGACGCCCTCTCCACTTGGTGCAGGAGCCGACCAGCCGCCATCCTGCACGTGCTATCCCAGAGGGTGTGGCACCGAACCGCCATCCACGCCGAACCGGCGCTGGGCTGGCCGGCGCCGACAGGTTCAACTATTCCCGTTATCCGTCCGCGGACACAGCCGCGTGGGGCGACGAATCGAACTAAGGGGACTACCTGGGTTCCCGTGCTCGAAGTGGATGCCAACTGGCTCAGGCCGTGGGCCGGGCTTGTGGGCCGCGTTTCGCACTGTTCGGTCCCCTTGTTGGCCCTTCCGCTCCGCGGAGACGACAACCACGATCCCGGTCCCGGTCCCGGAGCGGACGGTGCATGGGAGACGCTAAGTCCCGAAGCCATGGTCGAGCACTTTCGCGGTCAGGCCTCGACCGGTGCCTATGAGCTAGCCGGATACCTCGCGGCCGTCCCCCTCGTGCTTCCAGTGATGCGCATGGTGCAACGCACGATGATGCCGACATCTCCCCCGGCGCATCTGGCCGAAGTCTTCCTTTCTGGGCTTCTCGTACCGGATGGCAGTTTTCCGAATCATCCATCCGATCCTGACTTGGACCTCTATGACTTTCGTCCGGGGATCCGCGATGTCCTGCTCGGGACCCTGACCCGCACAGAAGCACTTCAGGTGCTGAATGTGATGGGCAAGGTGTCCGGGAGAGTCGCCCGCAGGTTCGGCGGCACCCTCAACTTCCGGGCTCTCATTCCCAGTTCCGAGCCAGGTCGGGAATGGCAGATCCCGGTGGAAGCGGCGCCATTCGCCCAAGTCGCGACCACGGTACTCAGCAGACTCGGTGGAGATTTCGCTGAGTTGGCCGCCGATGTTGCTGCGCGCCTGACGAGCGGCCAGGCCGATGCCACAGCACGGACGTGCTCTGCCTCCACGAACGGAGCACCGCCAGACTTCGCGGCACGGACCATAGGTCAGGTCGAACAGAACGAATCCGGCCTTGAGGGTGCTGAGGTCCAGGGCCCGGCAGCCACTCCAGCCCGGCTCGGGGCCGCGGCACCCCTCCCTGTGGCCCTCGCCAGCGCTGCCGCGCCGCAGCAGGCCGATCGGCTCCTATTGCACGTCTCCACCCCTGGAGCACTCCGCGTGACGTGGTGGCCGGCCGGAAGCGTCCAGCCAGCCTGGGTGAGCGACACCGTTGAAATGACATGGCCGTTGCAAGGGCACGAGTTGGAGGAACTCCGCTGGTATTTGGAGGAGTATCTGCGGGCGCCGTTCGGCGTGTATGGCGAGCGTGGCCCCCAGGTCGCCGCCCAACTGCAGAGTTGGGGAGAGAAGGTTTTTGAGGCTGTGTTCGGAACCGGGTCGGCCCGAGACGCCTACATGCGAGCCCGGACACTGGCAACAGCACGGCGGGGCTCTCTGGAGATCGTGGTGATCTCGGGGGCTCCAGGGCCGTTGGGGTGGCCATGGGAGCTGATAGCCGAGCCTGGACGCCAGACACCGCTTGCTCTGGATGAGCAGATGACCGTCTCCCGCACTATGCCAACTGCGAGGTTGGGCGACGTCTTCATCACCGGGGGGTCGCGCCTGCGGATCCTGATGGTGATCTCCCGGCCGCATGGCACTCGCGATACGGGATACCAGATGATCGCTCGTCCGCTACTGCACCGTCTCAAAGCTGTGCGCGGACAGGTCGAGGTGGTGGTGCTGCGACCCCCGACCCTGGAGCACTTGCAGCAGATGCTGGGCCAAGCGTGGAGTTCGGGTGAGCCGTTCCACATCGTGCACTTCGATGGGCACGGCGTGTTCGGCCAGGCCGCCAACCAGCTGGGCAGGCCAGCGATGCCTGATGGGCAGGGGATGCTGGCTTTCGAGAAGCCGGACGGTGACCCGGATCTGGTGCCTGCGGGCAAGGTGGCGTGGCTGCTCAAGCAGGCTCAGGTACCGGTGGTGGTGCTCAATGCGTGTCAGTCCGCGGCGGTGGGCTCTGAGGTCGAAGCGGGCGTCGCGACCCGGCTGCTGCAGGAAGGTACCGCGGCTGTGGTGGCGATGGCCTCGGGTGTATATGCGGTAGCAGCGGCCGAATTCATGGCTGTGTTCTACGAGCGGCTGTTCGCAGGCGATCGGGTCACCGAGGCGGTTGCGGCGGGGCGCCGGCACCTGGCCAAGCAAGATCTACGGCCCTCGCCGAAGGGAATGATGCCGCTGGCCGACTGGGTGGTGCCTGTGTTGTACTCCCGCAGCGAGGTCAACTTCCTCAGCTTGCGCGCCGAGCGCGAGACGGGGCAGTCGCTGGAGGAGTTGCTGGACCAGATCCGCGAAGGTTCCGAATCCGGCGAGACGGGCCCAGGGGACGCGCTCGAGGCGGTGGGGGCGTTCATCGGCCGTGACGCCCTTCTCTACACCCTTGACGTGGCTGCCCGGCGACAGCGCGTCGTGGTACTGCACGGACCCGGCGGAACCGGAAAGACCGAACTGGCCAAGTCGTTCGCTCGCTGGTGGCGCGACACCGGCGCCCTGGATCCCCCGGACGAGGTGATCTGGCACTCTTTCGAACCTGGCGTCGCCTCCTTTGGCCTGGACGGAGTCATCACCAGCATCGGACTGCACGTGTTTGGCACCCAGTTTGCCCTCCTCGACCCCGCCCAGCGCCAGACCGTAGTGGAGGAGGTCCTGCGCACACGACGGCTGCTGCTGGTGTGGGACAACTTCGAATCCGTCCAGACTATGCCCGACCCGTCTCAGGCCACCCCACAACTGGCGGATCAAGACCGCGACGCGTTGCGCGCTTTCTTGGTCCGCATCGCAGCCCACGGCAGGAGCGCGGTCGTCATCACCAGCCGCACCGCAGAAACCTGGCTCGGCCCCGAGATTCGCCGGGTGGAGGTGCCCGGCCTGGACAGTGAGGAAGCCAGCCAATACGCCGACTACCTCCTGGCCCCATACCCCAACGCTCAGCTCCGCCGGGAAGCGAAGGCCTTCGGGGAACTGATGCACTGGCTGGACGGACACCCTCTCAGCATGCGCATCGTCCTGCCACACCTGAACACCACCAGCCCGTCAGAGCTGATGGCTGGGCTCCAGGGCAGCGCCCCCCTGCCCGATATCGACTCCGGCGACCGCACTACTTCCCTATCCGCCAGCATCACCTACTCTTTCACTCACCTGGCCGCCTCCGACCAGCAGACCCTCACCGCCCTCAGCCTCCTCTGCAGCGTCGCTGACACGGATGTCTTGGGCCTACTCTCCGCGGCCCCGGACGTTCCCGAACCCTTCAGTGGCCGCACCGCTGCCGAGTGGACGGAGCTGATGGACCGGGCAGCAGGTGTCGGTCTGCTGACGCCCCTGGGCGCGGGCATGTATCGCATCCACCCGGCCCTGCCCGCCTACCTCGTCGCACACTGGCAAATTCACGCCCCCGACGCCTATCGCGAGCAACACGCCGCCACCACCCGCGCCCTCCTCGACGCTCACGCCGTCTTCGGACAGTGGCTCACTGAGCAGATCAACAGCGGTGATGCTCAACTCGCCATGGCCTTGATCAGCTACCAGCAGCGCACGCTGGGCACCATGCTTGGTTACGCCCTCGATCACAGCCTGTGGCAGCAAGCTCGAGCCATCATCGATCCGCTGAACGATTACTGGAACGCCCGGGGACTGATGGAGGAGGCGGGTGCATGGGTTGACCGCGCACGGCTGGTGTTGGAGACCCCCGACGGCGTCCCTCCCGACCTCGATACCCCGGAAGGCGCACTGTGGCTGTTCCTGAGCAGCGCTCAAGCCGAGCGGGAGATCCGGGCGCACCGGTTGGACCAGGCCGAGCACACCTTCCACGGCATCCTCAACATCCTGCAGCAACAGCCCACCACACCTCAGCGACATATCCACCTTGCCACCACCTACCACCAACTCGGCAATGTCGCCCAACAACGTGGCCGCCTGGAGGAGGCCGAAGACTGGTACCGCCAAGCCCTCACCATCGACGAAGAACTCGGCAACCGGCCAGGCACAGCCACCGCTTACCACCAACTCGGCAATGTCGCCCAACAACGTGGCCGCCTGGAGGAGGCCGAAGACTGGTACCGCCAAGCCCTCACCATCGCCGAAGAACTCGGCAACCGGCCAGGCACAGCCACCGCTTACCACCAACTCGGCAGTGTCGCTGAGGATCGGCGGCGCCTGGAGGAGGCCGAAGACTGGTACCGCCAAGCCCTCACCATCGACGAAGAACTCGGCAACCGGCCAGGCACAGCCACCGCCTACCACCAACTCGGCAATGTCGCCCAACAACGTGGCCGCCTCGACGAGGCCGAAGACTGGTACCGCCAAGCCCTCACCATCGACGAAGAACTCGGCAACCGGCCAGGCACAGCCACCACCTACCACCAACTCGGCAACGTCGCCCAACAACGTGGCCGCCTCGACGAGGCCGAAGACTGGTACCGCCAAACCCTCACCATCGCCGAAGAACTCGGCAACCGGCCAGGCACAGCCACCGCTTACCACCAACTCGGCAATGTCGCCCAACAACGTGGCCGCCTCGACGAGGCCGAAGACTGGTACCGCCAAGCCCTCACCATCTACGAAGAACTCGGCAACCGGCCAGGCACAGCTGCCTGCTTCGGGGAATTCGGTCTCCTGGCCGAGGTGCGGCAACAACCGCAGGAGGCCTTGGCATGGACGGTCCGGTGCGTGGCCCTGTTCGATCAGTTCCCGCACCCGGTAACCGGACGAGGACCGGACCAACTCAGGCGGCTGTCACACACACTGGGCGTTACTGCTCTGGAGCAGACCTGGCAGACCATCACCGGCCGCCCTCTCCCGCCCGCAGTACGCCGCTACGTCACCGCAAGACCGCCCGCCCCTGCCTAGCCTGGGTCTGTAGGCGATGTCGGAACTGAGGTGGAAGTCGTAGGAGTTGGGGCTGAGGCAGGCCGGGTCGAATGGGGCGATGGTGATGTCGCCGTTCTCGACGCGGTAGGCGATCTCGGGGCCGGTGAGGATCATGCCGCTGCCTCCAGGGCGTGCGTCTGGCCGGCCGCGGCCCCGGGGTGGCAGGGGACGGCTTCGTTGATGCGGCCGTAGTAGCCGCGGTAGGGCTGCGGATGGCCCTCGGGAGCCCAGAAGCTCACCTGGCCGATTTTCATCCCGGCACAGACGCGCAGCGGCTGGACTGTGACCATCTCCAGCGTCCAGCTGTGGCAGGCGCCGAGCTGGCCGAGGTCGGCGCTGATCTGTAAGAAGCTGTTGTCTTTCCGGGCTTGATGACGGCGTTTTCGCTGGTCGGGCATAGGGTCGACGGTCCTGTGGGAGTGGTGGTCTGTCGTGTCGCCGCTGCTATGGAGGTCATGGATGCCGTCGGTCGTGGGGCTGCTGGAACAGCGCGAGCTCGTCGCTCGCCATCGCGTGGACGAGCTGCGGGAGGAGGCCGACCGCATCCAGGCTGAACTGGCCGTGGCCGAGCGGGACTGGAAGGAATGGGCCATCGCTCGCTCGCTCGCGGGTGGGTGAGGTGCTTGCCCCGGCAGACGAGACCGAGCATGGCCACGACCAGGCCGACCGGACAGCACCGACCGCCGACGGGCAGGCCGAGGAGGCATCGTCAACGCCGGTAGCGGCGAAGGCGAAGTCGCAGGTGCCGGTCTGGCGTGAAGGGCTTTGGTGGTCGGCGTTGTCGGTGGACTACCAGCGCATCCTCAAGGCGCTCGCGGACCGGGTCCGGCTCGGGCAGGGCCCGCTGACCTGCCAGGAGATGGCCGCCTTGTTCGGCATGGACGTGGGTCCGGCGCGGGTGGAGGCGCTGAGGTCGAAGGCGAAACGCCTGGTCGCGCGCGGCTGGCTGGCCGAGCCGGCTCCGGGCCGGTTCACGCTTCGGCAGGGTGTGAGCGGGCCAGGCGGCGGGTCATGAGCAGGGTCATCGACCAGTAGCTCATCGCCTCGGCGCTGGTGGTGCGGCGTTCGACGTCGCGCGCCAGGCGGCGGGTGCGCATCAGGTGGGCGAAGAGGCGCTCGACGATCCACCGCTTGGGCAGCACCACGAAGCTCTTCTGGTCGTTGCTGCGTTTGACGATCGCCAGGACCAGCGCGAGCGTGGCCAGGCAGTATTCGACGAGGCTGCCGGTGTAGCCGCCGTCGGCCCAGACCAGGGCGAGGCGGTGGTGGACGTCGGCGACTTGGTGCAGCAGGACCTGGGCGGCGGCCCGGTCGCCGACATCCGCGCTCGTGACCATGACGCCCAGCAGCAGGCCGAGGGTGTCGACCACGACGTGCCGCTTGCGCCCGTTGATCTGTTTGCCGCCGTCAGAGCCGCGGCTGTCGGCGCCGACGACGGCGTCCGCCTTGACCGACTGCGAGTCGATCACGCCAGCCGTCGGCTCAGCGTCCAGGCCCAGCCGCTCGCGGACCTGGCCGCGCAGCCGGTCGTGGAACTCCTTGACCAGGGCGTGGTCGCGCCAGCGGCGGAAGAAGGCATACACCCGGTCCCACGGCGGGAAGTCGGCAGGCATCGCCCGCCACTTGACGCCGTTGGAGATAGCGGATCGCGTCCAGCACCGTGCGGTGGCAGTATCCCTCCGGCCGGCCGGCCGGCCGTCCCGCTCGCGCATCCAGCCCGGCGTCGGCAGCAGCGGCCGGACCTCAGCCCATTCCGCGTCCGTCATGTCCGACGGGTACCGGCGCTGCCGCTCGGGCCGGTCAGCCGCGTTGCCGTACACGTGCGCGAGGCAATCACACGTTGGAGCGGCCGAGTTGGACTGCCCGGCCATCGACACGGAAGACTGCACCGGGGCCTCCTGTTGCTCTATGGATTCGACACCCACGAGCTGTTCAGGAGGCCCCGTCTTCATGCTCTGGCCACGACAGGATCACCCGACCGGGAATCCGCGTTCGACCGCTACCACTCAAGATCGAAAAGACAACAGCTTCTCACATTCGCCATCTTTGATTCCACGAGGCATCGAATCCAGGTGGCGCGGCCGTTGACCGGCGCGACGGCTGGTGTCCTCAACGCACGAGGCTCCCGCGCCGTTACTGACTTCGGCGTTTCGGGGTCTGGATCTGTGTCGGGACCGGTGACGCGGTCCGTCCGGGCTGGTACGCCGGAGGTATGCGGTATCCGGACGGGG
>NZ_JBEOXO010000030.1:0-109827 GCF_040296605.1 Streptomyces sp. NPDC002088
GCTCAGGAGGGCGACTGGAACGTCACGGAGTCGGTCGCGGAGGCCATCATCAAGACCCGTGACCTCAACGGCGACAAGGTCCTGTCGTTCGACGAATTCCGTCGACCGCGCTCGTGCCGCTCGTCATGTCCTGTGTCCCGATGACGGACAGCAGTTCCAGCTGGGCGGCGCCTTCGGTGCCGGGCGGAGCGGTGAACCACAGCAGGCGCTGGCGCCCGTCCTCGCTGAACAGGCTGTGGCAGTCCAGTTCGATGGTGCCCAGCGCCGGGTGGACGATGCGCTTGTGATCGGTGCGCCGCAGGGCGACGTCGTGGGTGTCCCAGAGGGCGGCGAACTCCTTGTTGCGCCTGCGCAACCCGGCCACCATCTCCGCCACCTCGGTGTCGCCGCCGCGCCGGGCGGCGACCGCCTGGAGATCGGCCACGAAGACCCGGGAGTGATGAGGATGGTCCTCGGCCGGGTAGAGCGCACGGGCGGCGGGGTCGGTGAACCAGCGGTAGACGAAGCTCGCCTCACGGCCGCGCACTGCCCGGGGCCGGCCGACGAGCGCGGCGGCCAGATCGTTCTGGACGAGGATTTCGTGCAGGTCGGTGATGACCTGGGCCGGGGTGGTGGCCAGCCGGTCCAGCAGACCGAGCAGGGCCGGCTGGACATGCGCAGTGGGACCGCGGTGCGCCGGGGGGACCGGGCGGTCGGCGAGATGGAACAGGTGGTCACGTTCGTCGCCGTTCAACCGCAGGGCCCTGGCGAGAGCGGCCAGCACCTGAGCCGAAGGCTGGGCGCCACGGCCACGTTCCAGCTCGGTGTAGTAGTCCGCGGACAGCCCCGCCAGTTGGGCGACCTCCTCGCGCCGCAGACCGGCGACCCGGCGCCTGGGCCCGGTCGGCAGCCCGACGTCGGACGGGCGGATCCGGTCGCGCCGGGACTTCAGGAATGCGGCGAGCTCCGAGTGATTCACCCCTCCATCCTCACGCGCGCCGGCGGGCTGAGCCAGGGGACGGCGACCCCAGGGTAGAGACAGCCGTGGCTGTCATCACGACATCGGCGCACGCTGGAGGAGCAAGCGGGGCGCCGTCGGCCACAGCGCCGAGGGTCTGCCCCGACGCCGCGAACCACTTGTCGTGGCGTTCCCGAACCGCACCTTTGTACAGGAGTCTCCATGGCTGCCCAGGAACCCGCGAACAGTCACGCCGCCCCCGACCACGGCACTGATCACCCCCGCGTAGCCATCGTCACGGGCGGCTCCCGCGGCATCGGCCGCGAGACCGTCAGCCGGCTCGCCGCCGACGGACTCGCCGTGGTGGTCGGGTACGCGGGCAACCGCGAGCTGGCCGAAGCCGCCGTGAAGGACGTCACCGCCGTCGGCGGCCGGGCCATCGCCGTCCAGGCCGACATTGCCGACGAACAGCAGGTGGCCGCCTTGTTCGACGCCGCCGAGGCGGAGTTCGGCGGCGTCGATGTCGTCGCCCACGCGGCAGGGCGCATGTACCTGGCACCGGTCGCCGAAATGGACCTGGCGGAGCTGGACAAGCTGCACCGCACCAACATCCGCGGCACCTTCGTGGTGGCTCAGCAGGCCGCGCGCAGGATCCGCGCCGGCGGCGCGTTCGTCACGTTCTCCACCTCCGTGGTCGGCCTGGCCTTCCCCGGCTACGGCGCCTACAGCGCCAGCAAGGGCGCCGTCGAGGCGCTCACCCTGATCCTCGCCCGTGAGCTGCGCGGCCGGGACGTTACCGTCAACACCGTCGCCCCCGGCCCGACCGCCACCGATCTCTTCCTCGAGGGCAAGGACGAACAGACTGTCGCCCGACTGGCCGCGCAGCCTCCGCTGGAGCGCCTCGGTACCCCCGCCGACATCGCCGAAGTCGTCGCCTTCCTGGCCTCACCGGCCGGCCACTGGGTCAACGGCCAGGTCGTGCGCGCCAACGGCGGCATCGTCTGAGCGGGGCCCCATCGCCCCCGCTCTCCAGACTGCCAAGGCACCGTCGCTTTCCTGCGACTTGATCGGCCGGGCAAGCCCTAGTCGAGGCGCGAGACCTGGTAGTGGCTGATGTACCAGCCGTCCTCCACGTGCTGTACCAGGACGCTGAGATTGAGGCCCAGTGTGGGCCGGTCGGTGAACGAGAAGTCGACCCTCAGATACCCGAGCACGAGGTGGTCGGCGGGCCGCCTCGTCTCGAGAATCCGATAGGCGGCCGTCATCCCGAGGGGTTGGGAATCGTAGTAGTCGGCGACGCCCTTCCGTCCGACGCTGTAGGGGTGCAGTCCCTGAAAGATCGCGTCCTCGGTGAAGGCGGCGGCGACCCGCTGCGGCTCGTGCCTGTCAACGCCTTCCTTCCACTGGTCGAGGACGTCGCGCAGGATCGCTTCAGGATCTGTCGTGCTGTTCATCAGGTTCTCTCCTGCCGAGCGGAATCGGTGCCTGCCTGCGGTTCTCGGGAGGTCAGTGGCCGGCGCTCATGCCGCCGTCCACGTGGAGGATCTCGCCGGTGACGAACGGGGCGTTCTCCAGGTAGATCACCGCGTCGACGATGTCGCTCTGCTCGCCCATGCGGCCGACCGGGTGCAGGCCGGCGAGGGTCTCATGGGTCTCTTCGGGGTGCATGGGGGTCTTGATGGTGCCCGGCGAGACGGCGTTGGCGCGGATGCCGCGGGTGGCGTACTCGATGGCGAGGGATTTGGTGGCGGACTGCAGGCCGCCCTTGGTCAGGGAGGCGAGCACGGAGGGGACGCGCGAGTCGGCGTTGTCGACGAGGCTGGTGGTGATGTTGATGATGTGGCCGCCGCCCTGGGTGAGCATGTGCTCGATGGCCAGCTGGGTGATGCGGAAGAAGCCGGTGAGGTTCACGCCGGTCACGGTGGCGTAGTCGTCCTGGGTGTAGTCGGTGAAGGGCTTGGCGACGAAGAGGCCCGCGTTGTTGACCAGAGTGTCGATCCGGCCGAACCGTTCGATGCCGGCGGTGATGACGCGTTCGGCGGTGGTGGGGTCGGCGATGTCGCCCTGGACGGTCAGGGTGCCCGCATCGCTGGAGGGGGCGATGGTGCGCGAGGTGGCGACGACGGCGTAGCCGAGCTTGCGGTAGGCGTCGCCGATGCCGGCGCCGATGCCCTGCGAGGCGCCGGTGATGACTGCGACCTTCTGGTTCTGAGAGCTCATGGTGGCCTTCTCGAGTGGGGTTGAGGTGCTGCGACCGGTCCCTTCTAGTCGACCGGTCGACTATTCAGACCGTAGGTAGCGGATCGAGAAGAAGTCAAAGGTCAGCGGGGCGTTTTTGGGACCGGCTGCCTCCTGGTTGGTAGGACCAGCCTCCCAGGACAGGTCAGCGCGACAGCGTCGGATCGCAGATCTCGCGCTCGCCATCGCTCGAGCGGCGGAGCTGCCTACTGCCGGTACGGGTCATCGTCGGGTACCCAGGCGCCCGGCGCGTTGATGCCCAGGTCGCCGACGCCGTCGCAGAGGGCATCGACGACGGCAAGGACTGCGGCGCGGTCCTCGCTGTGGCGCCGGACCAGGGACCAGGTCCAGTGGATTTCCGGCGCGACCACGGGGCGTCGGACCAGGTCGGGCGGCAGCGGAGTGGTCTGGCCCTTGGGTGAGTTGATGACCGGGCGGCTGCTGCGGCGGACGTGGTCGAAGAAGGCGGGTCCGGTGATACCGCCGTCGGAGATGTGTACCGCGTGGGCCCCCGTGTCCCGGGCGAGTTCTTCGGCGTAGGCGTTCCAGGACGCCCAGGAGGTGGTGTCGTCGTCGAGGAGGACGACGGTGTCCCGGGCGGGTATGTCGCTGGTGTCGGTACCGGTGGTGATGGCGTAGAGGCGGTCGGCGCCCAGGAGTCGGGCGTGCAGGCCGTGCCGCTCCAGGTCTTCGCTCCGTACCCAGCACACCGCGAGGTCGAGGCTGCCGTCGGCGACCCGGGCGGCCTGGGTGTGGGAGGGCGCGATCCACGCGTCGACATGGAGCTGGGCCACCGCGGAGGTGATGGCGGTCAGATCCGTGGGAAGCCAGTTGACGTAGCCGAGCCGGACAGGCTCCGATCCGGCCAGCCGGCCGGCGCGGCGCTGGAGGTCGGCGGCCCGCTCCAGCAGGGCACGGGTGTGCGGGAGCAGCGCGGCACCGGCCGGGGTGAGGGACACCGAGCGCCGATCGCGATCGAACAGGCGTACGCCCAGGTCGCGTTCCAGTGCCTTGATCTGCTGGGACAAGGAGGGCCCGGCGATCAGGAGCCGCTCGGCGGCCCGTCCGAAGTTCAGTTCCTCGGCGACGGCGACGAAGTACCGCAGTTGGCGCAGCTCCACGCCCACCATGCTACGTCGGTGGGAGGTTGCGCCTACCAGTAGCGAGGACGCCGGTCGTGGCGTCCTCCGGGCCGCCGGCACACGATAGGGGGATGGACCCTGCCGACGTCAGGGGGGGGCGGCCACCGTCCGACCACAACGGCCGCTCGGCATCCGAGAACAACACCACCTTCCCCCCCATGGTGTGGCGGCCCGAGCCGGACGCCCCACCGAACGGAGCAGGACCATGCGTGAATTCCTGGTCGAGATCACCACGACCATCCCTGCGGGCACCAGCCAGGACGAGGTCGACCGGCGGCGCGCCGCGGAAGCCGTCCGCGCCAAGGAACTGGCTGCCACCGGCAACCTGGCGCGCCTGTGGCGCCCGGTCGGCGAACTCCGCAGCATCGGCATCTGGTGCGCCGCCGACGAGGAGGAACTCCAGGAGAAGGTGCTCGGCACACTGCCGTTGCGCCCATGGATGACTCTCACCGTCACCGCGCTCGAATCCCACCCCAACGACCCGGGACGATCCGCCCCCTCCGCGTGACGACCCACGCACCCGTTCAGTCGGCTCTCCGCCGCCCGGCCGCGGTTCGACGCTGAGCCGCGCGCCTCGACCGTGAGCCGCGCCTCACCTTGCCTTCGTATCCCCGTTGCTGAGGAACAGGTCATGAGCGCAGTACCGTTCCTAGGGACTCCAGGACTCGTGCTCAGTCGCGTGCTCCGAACGGTGTTGGGCACGCTGGTCGCCCGCTTTCGCTCCGCTGCCGGGCGGCACGCATCTGGTGCGTGGTCCGGGGATGCGGGGGCGGGGTTCCTCACGCCTGCGGGTTCCCGGTTGGGCCTGGGCGGTCCGATGCCCCTGTTCATCGCTCTGGTGAGCAGGGGGCGGTGTCGTCCGTCGCCGGATCGGGTGTCCGAGGGCGCGTCGCCCGATCGCGATGCTGGCGGCATCGTGCCGGGAAACCTGTCGGTTGCTGGTGGTGAGGGGTTGCTGCCAGTGCTGGGCGCCCCACCGGGAGGTGTAGGCGGGGTCGACCGCGACGATGGCGATGTCCTGTTCGGCGGCCATCGCCACCAGCCGCGATTTCAGTTTCGCGGTGGGGAAGCGGGAGATCAGTCGCCGGAAGCGTTTGTTGCGGCCGTGCTTCTCCCGGCACCGGCCGTCGGTGAAGTCCAGGTCCTCGATCGCGATCGCTGCCGCGCCGGTGGTACGGGTGTGGTGCAGCAGCCTCGTGAGGGCGTGGCGGATCTGCGCATCGCGGTGCGCGGTGGAGCCGGTCAGGTCGTAGAAGTAGCGGCGGGGCTCGCCCAGCGGGGGGCGTGGCGGCCGTGCCGTCCTCGGCGCTGTGGGCCCGGCTCGGGCGTCGCTGGTCCCGCCCGGATCTCCTGCTGGCGGCGCTCGTCCTCCAGGCGATCGGCATCGCCCTGCCCGCCCTCGTCGCCGGCGTGGCGGCCGCCCTGATCTCCGCGGTCCTGTTCGGCGCGACGTTCATCGGCGTGAGCACCATCGCCCTGGCCACGGGTGCCCACCTGCGGTTCCCCCGCTCCGTCGCCCTGCTGACCGCCGGATACTCCGTCGGCCAGATCCTCGGCCCCCTGCTTGTCGCCCCACTGCTTCATGACGGCTACCGGCAGGCCCTGATCCTGGCCGCCCTGGTGGTCCTCGCCGCCGCTGCCGCTGCCGCCGTCCTGCGCATCGGCTTCCCCCACCACATGGCCGCCGTACGGCGCGCCGTTCCCGTACCGCGGTCGGCACCGGCGGACACTGTCGCGATGCGTGCCGACCGCCCCTGACGAAGCAGGGCTGCAGCCGAGCGGCGGGAAGCCCCCATTCCGGACGCCCACCGCGGCGTGCGACCGGACCGAAACCCGCCGCGTTCGGCCGCGCGCCCGGCACCGTCTGGGCGGCTCAGCGACCTACAGTAACGTCGCCAATGCCTCTGATCTGGAGTCATTCATGACCACACCCACGGATCTGATGATCGTCGCCATGGACGTGAGGCCCGCCCGTCCGGTGGAGCCGGGCGACCTGTCGCTGGCGCTCGCGGGAGCCGAGGTGATCGACCTCATCGGCGCGGAGGCCCTCACCCTGCAGGGCGACCACATCGTGCCCAGCCTGCACCCGGCAATGGGTGACGACCTGTTGGACGAGGCAGCGTCCTCGCTCGTCCGACAGGAACCCTACGAGCCGGTCGAGGACTGGCTGTGGCGCCGGGGCCGCGGCCTGTCCCGGGCCTACCTCGCCGCCCTGGAGAGAGACGGAGACATCACCTGGCAGCGGCGCCGCTGGAATCCGCTTCGGACCACCCGGACGGCACCGGCCGACTCACCGGCCCGCCGCCACGCGGCCGACCGCTGGGCATCGGGCGAGCCGGTCCTCGCCGCCCTCGCCGCTGCCGTCGGGATCGTCGACCAACCGACCGAAGACTCCACGGACGCAGTGAACGAGGCGGTCGTGACCGTGCTGGCCGCCGTCAACGACGCGGTGATGGAACTGGAAGCCGTACGGCAACGGCGGGCCATCGAAGACGCGGCCTTCGACAACGTCTGGCGCGGCGAATGACCGGGACACCGCGAATGTCCAGCCGCGTGGGCTGAACGAGGTGGTCGCCACAAGGACCCCGACCGCGAGCCCAGACACAGGATGCGCGCCACCTGCGATCGCAACGACGGCGTCCGGCACCTGTTCGCCACCGCGCCATGGCATCAGCTGATGCGTTCCGGCTACTTCAAGAGCCGGAAGCCGGGCTGTTCCGACCATGCTCTGAGGAACTCCGCGGAGCCGTACGCGGAGGGCCATGGCCCGGTCGTCGTGGCGACGATGCCCGGGAGCCCGGAGACGATTGCCCACTGGTCTTCGCGCAGTTCGGCATGGGCGACGCCACCGCCGTCATGAATGATCAGCCCGTACTCCTGGAACTTGGCGGTGAATGCGATCAATGCGTCCGGGCAGGCGAAAGGGTCGGCATGCTGGTCGCAGCGGCGCCTGTGATGATCAACGGGTGCACGTGGGTGTGCGCTCTCCATCCCTCCGGTGAGCCCATTTCCGGACGGATATTCAGTACAATTATGAATGATATGTACCTTGTATCCCTGTCGACCGAGGGCCCCGGCCCCCGCGATGGGAGTGCGGACATGGTTGAGCGGGACGGTCCGGAGAAGCGGCGGCGCCTGAGTCGCCCGCTGGTCCTCGCCGCGGCCGTCGCCCTGGTCGACCGGGAGGGGCTCGCGGCGCTGACCATGCGGCGCCTGGCGACTGATCTGGGCGTCGAGCCGATGGCCATCTACCGCTACACGGCCGGCAAGGAAGCACTGGTCGACGGCCTGGTCGAGGCCCTCTTCGCCGAGGTCAACGACCGGCTGCGAACCTCGGCAGAGGAGATCCACTCCGAGCGGGGCACGGAATCCGCCGACGTGCCCTGGCGCATCGAACTGCGCCGCATCGCACGTGCCTTCGCCTCCGTGGCGCACGCCCACCCCGAGATCCTGCCCGTGGTGGCCACGCGCCCGCTCGGCGTGCCGGTGGCCCGGCGCCCGGCGCCGCTGCTCCAGCTCACCGAGCACATCCTCGCGGTACTCGGCCGGGCCGGTTTCGACGACGCCACCGCGCTGACGATCTACCGCACCTTTGTGGCCTGGAACCTCGGCTGTCTCCTGGTGGACAAGCGACAGGTGGTCGACAACCCCGACGAGCCGGACCTGATGCTGCGTCTGGGCCTGCACCGGCTGCCCGCCGCCGAGTACCCGCGCCTGCGTGCGCTCGTCCCTCAACTCGCCGAGTACGACGACGAGCAAGAGCTGATTTCGGGCCTCGACTGCCTGCTGAGCGTGATGCCCGAGCCACCCCTTGACTCGTTCTACGGCGGAAGCGCACCCTGAGGATACGAGGTACACATCGGACATATGTATACGTCAGCACCCGCGTCGTCGGCATCGCTGATGTGAAGCCGTCGGCGCCCGAAAGAGGCCGCCATGTCCACCGCTCCGTACCAGACTCTCCGGGTCCGCGTCACCGCCAAAGACGCCGAAACCCTGCGCGCGCTCCTGCGTGAGGCACACCCTGACGTCGGCGGGCGCCCACGCCAGGGAGACGACGGAAGCTTCAGCATCGAGGCCTACGTCTCCCCCGAGCAGGCCGAGGCCCTCGAACGCGAGGGCGTGACGGTGAGGGCGCTCGAGGACGTCACAGCCACAGGCCGTGCCCGCCAGGCCGAGGTCGGTGAGGGAGACCGGTTCGCCCCCGAGGACGCCATTCCGCACGGGCTGGCCCTCAAGGTGAAGGACACCTAGGAGGGACACCATGTCGTACCTGAACACCACCGAGGTCGAGTCCGCGGTGACCAGCCTGGCCACCGCGTTCCCGTCCGCATGCGACATCATCGAACTGCCCGAGTCCTCGGTCGAAGGCCGTGTCTGCCACGCCTTGCGGATCGGCGCGGCCCCCGCCGGCACGAACGACTGCGCCGTACTGATCGGCGGTGTGCACGCCCGCGAATGGGGCAGCTGCGAGGTCCTCATCCACCTCGCCGCCGACCTGCTGGAGGCACACAGCGGCGGTACGGGTCTCATCTACGGCGGTACGAGCTTCACCTCCGACCAGGTGCGCAGGATCCTGGAGGGCCTGGATGTCGTGATCTTCCCGCTCGTCAACCCGGACGGCCGGCACTACAGCCAGAGCGTCGAACCGATGTGGCGAAAGAACCGCAACCCGGCGAACTCCGGCGGCGACCCCGCCCGCATCGGCGTCGACATCAATCGCAACTTCGAATTCCTCTTCGACTTCGCCACCGCCTTCGACCCGACCGCCGGGCCCCGGGTCTCCGCCGACCCGGGTGATCTCCAGGTGTACCAGGGCCCCAGCCCCTTCTCGGAGCCCGAGACCCGCAACGTGCGCCGGCTGCTCGACGAGTTCCCGCGGACCCGCTGGTTCATCGACGTGCACAGCTACTCCGAGGACATGCTCTTCGTCTGGGGAGACGACGAGAACCAGTCCGTCGACCAGGCCATGAACTTCCTCAACCCCGCCTTCGACGGCACGCGAGGAGTGGCCGACGACCCGGCCTACGCGGAGTTCATCCCGAACGGCGACGCTGCCGACGCCGTCGTGCTCGCCGAGCAGTTCTGCCAGGGACTGAAGGGCGTGCGCGGCAGTGCCTACACCCCGATGTCCGCCTTCCACCTGTACCCGACCTGCGGAACCAGCGACGACTACGCCTACTCCCGTCACATCGTCGACCCCGACAAGGGCAAGATCCTCTCTTTCACGATCGAGTGGGGCACGAGCTTCCAACCGCCGTGGCCGGAGATGGAGCGGATCATCCTGGATACCGACGCCGGTCTGGTGCAGTTCTGCGTGGCAGCTCTCCGCTGAGACCTGCCGGCGCAGCTCCCCTCCTGATCGAGTGCAGCCGCTTCCGACGCACTACTCGTTGGTCGTGTCCAGGCCCGCTCCGAAAGCGGGGTCGGGATTGAAGGAGGGGTGGTAACTCTCCGGCGGCGCGAGGTAGCTGGCGGGCAACCCGCCGGTGTCGATGACGATCTGGTCGACGGCGATCGCGGGGTCGACCATGAACAGCCTCAGGACATGTTCGCCGGGATCGGCCACGGTCACCGTCGCGGTCAGTTTCTCGATGCCCTCTTCCACGTTGCGGGCCCAGGCGTCGCCCCGGTTCCCGGTGGCGATGGTCTGCCCCACCAGGACCGTGACCGGCTGGTCGTCGAGGGCGACGGCCACCCGGCGCTGTCCGCGCTCGTCGAGGGAGGGCAGGCGGAAGACGGTCACCGGGAAGGTGCCGGTGCCGGTGAAACGCACCCGGTAGCGCAGCTCCGGAGCCCGGGCGGTGAAGTCGTCGGTGATCGGTGGTGCGGTCGACGGTACGGCCTCGACGGCCCCAGTGCGGCGCCCGAGTCCGCGTACGACCCGCCAGCGGGCTCCGCCGCGTGCCACCTGACCGTCGAAATGTGCGGCGTCGATCGAGACGTACCCATGGGACTCGACGAACCCACGGGCCCGTTGGCGTTCACGTGCGCTGTCGTTGAGCACGTGCAGGGGTACGTCGATGCTCTGCCCGCCGCCGGTGACGGTGACGGTTGCGTCGTGTGTGCCCTCGGGGACTCGGTCCCAGTCGATCTCCACCCAGGTGCGTGTCTGGTCGGTCATGATGCCGCCCGACGCGCTCAGCCGGACCCAGGGGTGGCTCGCTTCGGCACTCCACTCCAGTTCGAGGAAGCCGGTGTTGAACACGTCGACGAAGCGCCGGTCGCGGGTGTAGGAGGAGAAGGACAGGGGCCGGTCCGTGCCGGTCTCGTTGCCCTCGATCGCCACTCCCAGTCCCGACGTCTCCTGCCGGGCAACCCTGGTGACGCTCGGGCGGCCCGGCGCCTTCGGTATCTGGGAGGGGTAGGGGTTGATGAACCCGTCCCATTTCCCGCCCGCGATCTCGGTGTTGTAGCGCTTGGTGATCGCCAGCTCGTCGGCGTGGGCGGCCTCGGCCAGGTCCGCGAAGCGGTTCACTCCGGCCCCGCGTCCCTGGCGGACGGCGAGCGTGTTGCGATCCGCCCAGTAGTACTTGAGATTCATCAAGTACGCGCCGTGGATCGGATACTCGACGAGTTCGTAGAAGGCGTCCCGGTAGGCGTCGGGGAGCTTGGCGCCGAGCGTCTGGGCGCGGGCCAGTACCTTCCGGTAGGCGGCCAGCCGGAGGTCCGCCTCGTCACCGTGATGCACGGTCGAGAAGATGCCGCGGTCGATGAACTCCGGACGCCGCTGCGCCGCGAGGCGGTAGTACTCCGTGCGGATGGCGGCGATCTCCGGGCCGTGGCGCCGCCCGAACTGGCGTCCGGCCCACTCCACCAGGAACTCCTCGACGTTCTCCGGACCCCAGCGGTCCACCTCCCAGGCCATGTCCATACAGAACGACAGCCCGTTCTCGATCGACTTGAGGTCTCCGACGTTGAAGATCCACATTCGGTCGACCTGGTGGTCGTAGATCCGGCGCAGTTCCTGCCAGATCTTGCTCAGCTGGGTGGTGTCCAGCCACAGGTAGCTCCTGGGGCGGCCCCAGTAGGAGAGGTGGTAGTAGATCCCGTTGCCGCCCGCTCGTTGTCGTTCCGTCTCGTTCGGCAGCTGGCGTATGTTTCCGTGATTGTCGTCCGGCCAGATCAGCGTGACGTCGTCGGGGACCTGGACGCCGGCGTTGTACAGGTCCAGGACCTCCTTGTACGGGATGAAGATCTGCGGCTCGGCGGCCGCGCCGACCTCCTCGGCCAGGGTTCTGCGCTGGTCGGCGATGATGTCGTTCATCACCGCGACCTTCTCCGGGATCGTGGTGGCGTTCCGCGTCTCGAGCGCGGTGTCGTGCAGGCCGCGCATGCCGAGCGTCCAGCTGCTCTCGTAGGCGGCGTTCTGCCGTGCCCGAGCTCGCCAGTAGTCGGAGATGACCTCGGGGTTCACCGTGTAGTCGTACACCGGCAGGCTTCCGTCCGCACCCAGGTGCTCCTGTGCCCACGGGTCCCATTCATGGACGCCGTTGCGCAGTATGGCCTCCGGGTGGCTGGAGCCGACCACGATGCCGTACTGGTCGGCCAATGCCGGGTTCTCCCGATACTTGTTGAAGAAGTCGGAGTACGGGTGCATGGCGGGCCACAGGTAGTTGGCCTTGAGGCGGAGGAGCAGCTCGAAGATCAGCTCGTAGGTCCTGGGCCCGATGTTCTTGTCGGGCTCCTGGTTCCGGTTCGACCAAGTGGTCAGGTTCTGCTCGTCGTTGATGAAGACGCCCCGGTAACGGACGGACGGCTCGTACCGTTTGAAGGGGCCGGCCGGGACCGTCACGCTGTCACGGTGCTCGACCGGTACGTCGGCCCACCAGTACCAGGGCGAGACGCCGATGCGTTCCGAGGTGTCGTAGATGCCGTAGACGGTGCCGCGCCGGTCGCTCCCGGCGATCACCAGGGCGCGTTCCACCCCGGGCAACGGACGGTCGACGACCTGGGTCACGGACGCCTCCCAGCGGCCCGTCACCCGGGAGGTGTCCAGGCTCCGCTGCGCTATGAGCCGGTCGATGACCGGGCTCGCGCCGATGGTGCCCACCAGGATCACGTGCTCGGCCTTTTCCGGCACGTCGTGCAGGAGCCGTGGCCGTATCCCGGAGACCCGCTCCACGTCCGCCTGGAGATCGGCGCAGGCGCGGACCACGGCGGGGTCGTCCGCCAGGTCCACGAATAGGTCGACGGCGGCGCCGCCCTGTACCAGGGGGAAGTCCGGTCGATCCGACGCCGCGGCCCGGGCGGCGGCCGGAAGCACGGCGGGGAGGAAGGGGGCCGCGCCTGCGGCCGCCATTCCCCGCAGGAACGATTTGCGGGTCCATGAACGCGACGGATGGTGCGGCTCGTTGTGCGGCACGAGGCACTGCCTTTCCGCGCCGGCCCGGCGTCGGGCTCGTCGTCCGGGCCGTGGCAGGGCTGGGCGCGCGCATTGGCATGGGCAGGACAGTAAGCGCTTACCGATCACCCTAGGGGAGTGCCGAAGGATGCGTCCAGATCCCGGCAGCGCCTTCCTTCGGTGCGTGCGCGATGCCTTGACGTGTACTTGGCATAGTGGCTTTATGGGAGCGCTCCCACACTATTCCGATGCCTGATTTCTTGGCGCTCACTCCCTGGAGTCGCAGTGAGAAAAACGAGAAGCACCGCACGAAAGAGGCCCTTAGCCGACCTGCTGACCGGATGGGCCGCCGTCTTCGGCCTCGTCGTCCTCGGTGTCCTCTGCCCGGCCACCGCGCAGGCCCAGTCGTCCAGCGTCCTCGCCACCGGTCTCCACGTCAGCGACGGCCGCGTGCTGGAGGGCAACGGCAACGACTTCGTCATGCGTGGCGTCAACCACGCCCACACCTGGTATCCGGGCGAGACGCAGTCGCTGGCCGACATCAAGGCGCTGGGTGCCAACACCGTCCGTGTCGTCCTCGCCGACGGCCACCGCTGGAGCGCGAACAGCGCCGCGGACGTGGCCGACGTCATCGCCCAGTGCAAGGCCAACCGGCTCATCTGCGTGCTGGAGGTGCACGACACCACCGGCTACGGCGAGGACAGCGCGGCCGGCACGCTCGACGAGGCGGCCGACTACTGGATCGGCCTGAAGGACGTGCTGGCCGGGCAAGAGAACTACATCATGATCAACATCGGCAACGAGCCCTGGGGCAACACCAACCCCGACGGCTGGACCGCGCCCACGATCGCCGCCATCCAGAAGCTGCGCGACGCCGGGTTCCAGCACACGATCATGGTGGACGCGCCGAACTGGGGCCAGGACTGGCAAGGGGTCATGCGTGCCAACGCGCAGTCCGTCTACGACGCCGACACCACCGGTAACCTGCTCTTCTCGATCCACATGTACAGCGTCTTCGACACGGCCCAGGAGATCACCGACTACCTGAACGCCTTCGTGGACGCCGGACTGCCCATCGTCATCGGCGAGTTCGGAGGCCCGGCAGACCAGTACGGCGACCCGGACGAGGACACCATGATGGCCACCGCCGAGCAGCTCAAGCTCGGCTATCTGGCCTGGTCCTGGAGCGGCAACACCGACCCCATCCTCGACCTGGCGATCAACTTCGATCCCACCCAGCTCAGTTCCTGGGGCCAGCGCATCTTCAACGGCGCCAACGGCATCGCCCAGACGTCCAAGGAAGCCACCATCTACGCCGGCGGCGACCCCGACGACACCCAGGCCCCCACCACGCCCGGCACCCCGACCGCCTCCTCCGTGACGGCCACCTCCGCCGCCCTCACCTGGACCGCCGCCACCGACAACGTCGGCGTCACCGGCTACGAGATCGTCCGCGTCAGCGGCGGCTCCGAGACGACGATCGCCGCCTCCACCACCAACACCGTCACCGTGACCGGCCTCACCGCCGAAACGGCGTACACCTTCGCCGTCTACGCCCACGACGCCGCAGGCAACCGCTCGGCCCGCTCGGCGACGGTGAACGTCACCACCGGCAGCACCCCCGCCGGGACCTGCTCGGTCGGCTACCGCGTGGTGGGCGAGTGGCCGGGCGGCTTCCAGGGCGAGATCAGCATCGGCAACACCGGCACCACCGCCGTCAGCGGCTGGAAGCTCGCCTTCACCTTCGCCGACGGCCAGACCGTCAGCAACATGTGGGGAGGGACTCCCAGCCAGAGCGGCGGCACGGTGAGCGTCACCCCCGCCTCCTACACCTCCACCATCCCGGCCGGCGGCTCGGTCACCGTCGGCTTCATCGGCAGCAAGGGCGCCACCAACACCGCCCCGACCGCGTTCACCCTCAACGGCAGTACCTGCGCCACCACCTGACCCAGCCGTCCCCGCCGGCCGGCGGGGGTCAGATTGTCCCCGCCGGTCGGCACGCCGTACACGAAGAGGAAGCAACTCACCGGACCGACCGACTCAAGTCCATTGCCCAGACTCAGGCCGCGCACAGCGTTCGCCCAGTGCGCGGAGGCAGAGTGCGAGGCATGTATGGCGCTGCTGGTACCCACAAGGGCGTGGTCCGTGTGCTGATCGTCGACGATGAGCCCGAACTCACCGAGTTGTTGTCCGTGGCCGTCACCGAGGCGGGGTGGCAGCCGTTCTTGGCCGAGGACGGCCACAGCGCGCTGCGCATCGCGCGTGGCTGTGCGCCGCACGCCGTCGTCCTGGACTGGATGCTGCCCGACGTGGACGGCCTTCAGGTGCTGCGTCGGCTGAGGCGCGAGAACACGAAACTGCCTGTGCTCATGCTCACCGCCCGCGACACCGTGGACCACCGGATCGACGGGCTGTCGGCGGGCGCCGACGACTACGTGACCAAGCCGTTCTCGCTGCAGGAGGTCATGCTGCGGCTGCGCGGGCTGCTGCGCCGCGCCGGCACCGAGGAAGCGTCCGAGGACGAATCCGTGCGGGTGCTGGGTGACCTCGTACTGGCCGAGAAGACCCGCCAGGTGCAGCGGGGTGGGACGCCGATCCCGCTCACCGCCAAGGAGTTCGACCTGCTCAGCTTTCTCATGAGCCACCCGCGCCAGGTGCTCAGCAAGACACAGATCCTCGACCACGTCTGGAACAGCTCGTTCGACGGCGAGGGCAACCTCGTCGAGGTGTACATCTACAGCCTGCGATCGAAGGTCGACAAAGGACGAGCGCCGATGATCCACACCGTGCGCGGCGCCGGATACGTGATCAGGGCCGCGGAAGACAGAACATGACGACGCGCCAGGACCGTCATCGGGCAGCGGCGGCCGTCCGGTGGCGGGGGCGTTCGCTGCGCGCCCGCCTGTTGCTCTTCACCTCCGCGACGTTGATCGTCGTCTGCGCGGCGATGGCGCTCACCACGGTGTTCGTTCAGCGGGCCTATCTGCTCGGGAACCTGGACCAGCGCGTCACCGACGCCGCCGAACGCAGCCAGGGCGGGCTCCAGCGCCGGACGGGTGACGCGACGGACCTCGGCTTCCTCACCGAGCGCGGGCAACCGGCCGGCACCGTGGCAGCCCGACTCGCCGACGGGAAGGTCATCGCTGCCGAAATGGTGACCGAGGACAGCCACCTTCAGGTCCTCACCGCCGCCCAGCGCACCGCACTGGGCGGCATCCCCACGGACGGATCACGGCACACCCGCACCATCCCCGGCCTCGGCACGTACCGCGTGACCGCCATCAGCGGCGACGGCGTCCCCGTGCTGGCCGGGCTCCCCATGGACGACGTACAGGACATGATCAACGGACTGGTCCTGGGCGAGGCCGTGATCGCCGCCGTCGGCCTCGCCGCCGCGGGCTGTGTCACCGCGGTGGTCATACGACGCCAGCTGCGCCCGCTGGACAGAGTCGCGGCCACCGCCGTCGAGGTCTCCCACGCGCCGCTGGACCGCGGCGAGGTCACCGCGCTCACCCGTGTCTCCGCCCGCGACACCGACCCCGCCACCGAGGCGGGCCAGGTGGGCGCCGCGCTCAACCGCATGATCGACCATGTCGAGACCTCGCTCACCGAACGTCAGCGCACCGAGGAACGCATGCGTCGCTTCCTCGCCGACGCCAGCCACGAACTCCGCACCCCGCTCGCCTCCATCGCCGGCTACGCCGAACTCATGAACCACGGCACCGAGAAGATCGAGCCGCAGCTGGCCTGGCGCCGCGTGTCCGCCCAGTCCGAGCGCATGACCGGGCTCGTCGAGGACCTGCTGCTGCTCGCCCGGCTCGACGAGGGACGCCCGCTGGAGGCGGCCGAGCTGAACCTGGCGACCCTGGTCGCCGAGGCGGTCTGGGACGCGCAAGCCGCGGGCGGCGACCATGCCTGGCAGCTCGCCCTGCGCCTGGACGCTCCCGCGCAGGTCGTCGGCGACCAGGCGAGGCTCCACCAGGTGGTGGCCAACCTGCTGGCCAACGCCCGCGTGCACACACCATCCGGTACGCGGATCACCGTCGTCGTGGAGGCCACTGACACGCACTGTGTGATCCGCGTACGCGACAACGGCCCCGGCATTCCGCCCGGCCTCCTCCCGTCCGTCTTCGAGCGCTTCACCCGCGCCGACGCCTCCCGCTCCCGCCTCCCCGGCAAGGAGAGCGGTTCGGGTCTGGGACTGGCCATCGCCGCAGCGATCACGGAGGCGCACGGCGGTCGTATCGACGTGGAGAGCGAGCCGGGGCAAACGGAGTTCGCGATCGAGCTCCCGCTGGCCGCCGGTCGCCGTACAGAGCCCTGGGCGGCTTCCACGCCGACTTCCCTCATGGGCCACAAACCCTGAGCGTTTCCACAGACACACAGGTCAAGCGTGCTCGTGCGGCCGTCGGCGCGGCGGTTCCGGCTGCCTTCCCGCCCCCGTTTCAGCCCTGCCTCAGGTTGCTGCCCCAGAGTTGGCATCCCCGAGGCCGACCACAGTGGTTGCGCCCGCAACGAAGGGAGCCACAGCTCATGACCGAGCCCGTGGAGTCCGTGGAGTCCGTGGTGACGAAGCCGGAGCAGGAGACCGGACGTCGCGCGCACGCGAGCCGCCGCAACTTCATGCGGAAGGTCTTCTTCGCCAGCGGCGCCACGGCGGTCGCGACCATGGGCGGCGCCGGTGCCTGGGCCGCCCTCGCGGATGACACCACCGGCACGGCCGACGCCTCGGCCAGCCCCAGCGGTGCTCCCAGTGGTGGTCCGGGCGGCGGCGCCGGAGGTCCCGGCAACCAGTCGATCACCGAGGAGTTCTTCGGCCTGACCACCGACGGCAAGCGGATCGACGACCTGTTCACGATCCACTCCACGGCCGTCGCCACCGCTCCCGTCATCACCGCGGCGAACGCCTTCCTCGACGGGCTCACCGACGATCAGAAGACCTCGACGCAGTTCACCGTCCACTCCACCGAGTGGCGGCTGTGGAGCAACGTCGACTCCTACGAGCGCCAGGGCGTCTCCCTCGCTGACCTGACCGACGATCAGAAGGCCCTCGGCACCGCCCTGTTGAAGGCCGCGCTCAGCGTCGAAGGCCTGGAGACCACCGAGAAGATCCGCAAGATCAACCAGGCCGCCGGCGAGGCGATCAACAACACCAACTCCTTCAACGAGGACGCCTACTACTGGACCGTGATGGGCACCCCCTCGGACACCGAGCCCTGGGGCTTCCAGTTCGACGGCCACCACCTGGTCATCAACTACTTCGTCCTCGGCAACCAGGTCGTCATGAGCCCCTGCTTCTGGGGATCCGAACCCACCTCCATGGAGATCGACGGCGAGACCGTCACGGTCTGCCACGAGGAGGTCGTCGCCGGCCTCGCCTTCATCAACTCCCTCACCGAGGCACAGCAGAAGGTGGCGATCGCCTCCGCCACCAAGTCGAACGAGTCGATGAAGGCGGGCGCCTTCTCCGACAACACCGTCCAGGCGTACGAGGGCATCCGCGGCAACGCGCTCACCGGCGCACAGAAGAAGAAGCTCCTGGGCATCGTCGAAGCCTTCGTCGGCCGCGCCAAGGCCGACGCCGCCAAGGTCAAGCTGGCCGAGGTCCGGGCGCACCTCGACGACACCTACGTCACCTGGGCCGGCGGCACCGGCGACGACGACGCTTTCTACGTCCGGGTGCACAGCCCCGTCGTGTGGGTCGAGGTCGACTGCCAGGCACCCGGCCCCCTCGCCGGCGCGTACGGCGCGACGCAGGGCAGCGGCGCGACCCAGAAGCACGTCCACTCCATCATCCGCACCCCCAACGGCAACGACTACGGAAAGGAGCTCCTCAGGCAGCACTACCTGACGTCGCCGCATCACCAGTGACTCGGCGAGCGTGATCACGGACCGATCGTTTTCCTGTCATCACCGGTGCCGCACCTTCCCAGGTGCGGCACCGGCGCGTTCCCAGGCGTGGCACCGGCGCGTAACGATGCGGGTTCCGGGCGCTCGCTGCGTCTGCTGCGAAGCTGGGTGGCGCGGCCGTCCGCACACGCCTCGCGGTACTGCTCGGCGAGGCCGCCGCCGACGCCGTGCCGCAACCTCCGGCCGGAGCCGAACTGTCAGGCTCGGCAGATTCGATGGCGGCGAGGCCGGCTCACGACGCCGTTGGACGCCGAACGCGGGAGTTCGCCGGTTCGGCCACCCAGGTGGTAGGCATGCTCCGACACCGCTGATGTCAGCGCGCGGACTGCCGCGCTTCTACGGTGGGAGGGCGGCAGCTCCTGCACACGCAGCGACGCTGGCCGTTCCCGGCCGGGCCGACTTCACCCACCACCCGGTCCGGCCGGGAGCCACCCGGCTCCCCACGGGCCGCACGGTACCCGCTGGACTCACACAGCGGTGGGTGGCCCGGCTCACATGGCACAACAGCCCTGTGGTCGACACCATGGTCCTCGTCACCGGCAGGCTGAAGGGATCCAGGATGTTCCGCAAGGTACTGGTCGCCAACCGTGGTGAGATCGCGATTCGCGCGTTCCGCGCGGGCTACGAGCTGGGCGCGCGAACCGTCGCCGTCTTCCCGCACGAGGACCGCAACTCGCTGCACCGGCTGAAGGCGGACGAGGCCTATGAGATCGGAGAGCCTGGGCATCCTGTTCGGGCCTATCTCTCTGTTGACGAGATCGTCCGGGCAGCGCGCCGCGCGGGAGCGGACGCGGTCTACCCCGGCTACGGATTCCTCTCCGAGAACCCCGACCTGGCGCGCGCCTGCGAGGAGGCGGGCATCACGTTCGTCGGGCCGAGTGCCCGGACCCTGGAGCTGACGGGCAACAAGGCCCGAGCGGTGGCCGCCGCCCGCGAGGCCGGTGTGCCGGTGCTCGGCTCCAGCGCGCCCTCGACCGACGTCGACGAACTCGTGCGTGCCGCTGGGGACATCGGCTTTCCTGTCTTCGTCAAGGCGGTCGCCGGCGGCGGCGGACGTGGTATGCGCCGGGTCGAGGAGCCCGCCCTGCTGCGTGAGGCCATCGAGGCGGCGTCCCGCGAAGCGGCCTCGGCGTTCGGTGACTCCACCGTCTTCCTGGAGAAGGCCGTCGTCGACCCCCGCCACATCGAGGTGCAGATCCTCGCCGACGGGGACGGCAACGTCATCCACCTGTTCGAGCGCGACTGTTCGTTGCAGCGCCGCCACCAGAAGGTGATCGAGCTGGCGCCCGCGCCGAACCTCGACCCGGCGTTGCGCGACCGCATCTGCGCCGACGCCGTGCGGTTCGCCCGGCAGATCGGCTACCGCAACGCGGGCACCGTGGAGTTCCTGCTCGACCCCGACGGCAACCACGTCTTCATCGAGATGAACCCGCGCATCCAGGTCGAGCACACGGTGACCGAGGAGGTCACCGACGTCGACCTGGTCCAGGCCCAGTTGCGCATCGCGGCCGGTGAGAGCCTGGCCGACCTCGGGCTGGCGCAGGAGACCGTCACCCTGCGCGGTGCCGCCCTGCAGTGCCGTATCACCACCGAGGACCCGGCCAACGGCTTCCGTCCGGACACCGGCAGGATCACCGCCTACCGCTCGCCGGGAGGCTCGGGTATCCGCCTCGACGGCGGGACCACGCACGCGGGTACGGAGATCAGCGCGCACTTCGACTCGATGCTCGTCAAACTCACCTGCCGCGGCCGGGACTTCAAGTCCGCGATCGGCCGGGCCCGGCGTGCCGTGGCCGAGTTCCGCATCCGCGGCGTCGCCACGAACATCCCCTTCCTGCAGGCTGTGCTGGACGACCCGGACTTCCAGGCCGGGCGGGTCACGACGTCGTTCATCGAACAGCGGCCGCACCTGCTCACCGCACGGCACTCCGCCGACCGCGGCACCAAGCTGCTCACCTACCTCGCCGACGTCACGGTGAACAAGCCGCACGGAGAGCGGCCCTCGCTGATCGATCCGGTCACCAAGCTGCGGCCGCTGTCCGCCACCGAGCCGCCTGCGGGGTCCCGGCAGCGACTCGTCGACCTCGGCCCGCAGGGCTTCGCCCGGTGGCTGCGCGAGTCGCCGACCATCGGCGTCACCGACACCACCTTCCGCGACGCGCACCAGTCGCTGCTCGCCACCCGGGTGCGCACCAAGGACCTGCTGGCCGTCGCCCCCACCGTCGCGCGGACCCTGCCGCAGCTGCTGTCCCTGGAGTGCTGGGGCGGCGCCACCTACGACGTCGCCCTGCGCTTCCTCGCCGAGGACCCCTGGGAGCGCCTGGCGGCACTGCGCGAGGCGGTGCCCAACATCTGCCTGCAGATGCTGCTGCGCGGCCGCAACACCGTGGGCTACACCCCCTACCCGACCGAGGTGACCGACGCCTTCGTACAGGAGGCCGCGGCCACCGGCATCGACATCTTCCGCATCTTCGACGCCCTCAACGACGTCTCCCAGATGCGGCCCGCGATCGACGCCGTACGGGAGACGGGGACGGCCGTCGCCGAGGTGGCCCTGTGCTACACCTCCGACCTGTCCGACCCGGCGGAGCAGTTGTACACGCTGGACTACTACCTCCGCCTGGCCGAGCAGATCGTGGCCGCCGGCGCCCACGTCCTGGCCGTCAAGGACATGGCAGGACTGCTGCGCGCCCCCGCCGCTGCGAAGCTCGTCTCGGCGCTGCGCCGCGAGTTCGACCTGCCGGTGCACCTCCACACCCACGACACCGCGGGCGGCCAGCTCGCCACCTACCTCGCCGCGATCCAGGCCGGTGCCGACGCCGTGGACGGAGCGGTGGCATCGATGGCGGGCACCACCTCGCAGCCGTCGCTGTCGGCGATCGTGGCCGCGACCGACCACTCCGAGCGGCCCACCGGCCTCGATCTGCAGGCCGTCGGCGACCTGGAGCCGTACTGGGAGAGCGTCCGCCGGATCTACGCGCCGTTCGAGGCCGGTCTGGCCTCGCCGACCGGACGCGTGTACCACCACGAGATCCCCGGCGGGCAGTTGTCCAACCTGCGCACCCAGGCGGTCGCGCTGGGGCTCGGCGACCGTTTCGAGGAGATCGAGGCGATGTACGCGGCTGCCGACCGGATCCTGGGCCGCTTGGTGAAGGTCACCCCGTCGTCCAAGGTGGTCGGGGACCTCGCACTGCACCTGGTGGGTGCCGGGGTGGCACCGGAGGAGTTCGAGGAGGCACCGGACAGGTTCGACATCCCCGACTCCGTCATCGGCTTCCTGCGCGGTGAACTGGGCACCCCGCCCGGCGGATGGCCGGAGCCCTTCCGCAGCAAGGCGCTGCGTGGCCGCGCCGAGGCCAAGCCCGTACAGGAACTGACCGAGGAGGACCGTACAGGACTGGAGAAAGTCCGACGCGCGACCCTCAACCGCCTGCTGTTCCCCGGACCGACGCGCGACTTCGAGACACACCGTCAGACCTACGGCGACACGAGCGTGCTGGACAGCAAGGACTACTTCTACGGGCTGCGTCCCGGCACGGAGTACGCCGTCGACCTCGAACCCGGCGTACGCCTCCTCATCGAGCTGGAGGCCGTCGGCGAGGCCGACGAGCGCGGCATGCGCACCGTGATGTCCACGCTCAACGGCCAACTGCGGCCGATCCAGGTACGCGACACCGCGGCGGCCTCCGACGTACCGGCGACCGAGAAGGCCGACCGGACCGACCCCGGCCATGTGGCGGCGCCGTTCGCGGGTGTGGTGACGCTCGTCGTCGCCGAGGGCGACGAGGTGGCGGCCGGCGCCACGGTGGCCACCATCGAGGCGATGAAGATGGAGGCCACGATCACCGCCTCGAAGGGCGGGACGGTGACGAGGCTGGCGATCAACCGTATCCAGCAGGTGGAGGGCGGCGATCTGCTCGTCCAGATCGCGTAGGGCGCTTCCCCGAACCGGCGGACGGCGTTTCGGGGGAGCATCACGCCACCGGACCGCGTCCTCCTCCGCCCGGGTGCCGAGGCGGAGGAGGACCACGTCGTCATGGGCGCCGGTCTGGATCTGGACATCCGTCTGAAGATCATTCGGGAGATCTACGAGTCGTGCGACTCCACGACCGTGCGCATGAAGGACAGGGCCTCCGGGCCGGAGGGCTGCCTGCCCTTCATCCAGGCGGTGCTCGGCGGACTCGCGGACCAGCAGTGGGAGCTGGGCGCAGCAGGGCGACCCGCGGTCGCGTCGCCATGCCTGGACGCATGACGGGGCAGGATGGGGTGTTCGTCGCCGGGAGACCGCCGCGGGCCCTGGCGGAGGGCCTGGCGGTGCGCCGACGAGGTGGTGGAGGTGGTCGCGCTCGGCGTCCGACAGGCGCAGGACCCGGGCCGGTCCGCCCAGGACCTCGTGCGAGGGGCGTGGGGCGCGGGCCTGCTCCAGCCGTGTGGAGTACTCGGTCGAGCTGAACTCCCGCTGCACCGCCTTCACGTGGCCCAGCTCAGGGGTACGGCGGTGCGGCGCGGCGGGCAGACACACGTCGGCAGGTCACGGGCGGAGCCGGCACATGTCCGGAGCACGAACACTTTTACCCGCCCCTGATGGCATGCTCCGGTCAAATCTGTCAGGCTTCCGGCAGCCGTCGCCCTGACCCAGGGGACACGGCAGGAATCTCACCTCAGCCATCGCGCGAGCGATGCGCGCAGCCCCGGCAGCCCTCCGGCGCACCCAAGCCGGCCGGGCGGCCACCGAGCAGGCCGGAATCCCGGCCGCCTCAAAGGAGTTTCGTGTGAGACCGACCCCCCACAAGGCCCTCGCCGCGAGCGTACTGGCCGTCGCCGCGCTGGCCGCCGCGCTGCTCCCCACCACCCCGGCGGCAGCCGCGCCGCCCACGGCCCCTCTGGCAGCCGCCTGCACACCGGCGCAGGTGGTCACCAACGGCGGCTTCGAGAGCGGCACTTCGCCCTGGAGCCAGTCGTCGACCTCCGTGATCACCAACCGCACCGGTCAGACCGCTCACGGCGGCACCAGCCTCGCCTGGCTGAACGGTGTCGGCAGTACCCACACCGACACGCTCTCCCAGAGCGTCACGATTCCGGCCGGATGCGGCACCGCCACCCTCACCTTCTGGCTGCACATCGATACCGCCGAGACGACTTCGTCCACCGCGTACGACAAGCTGACGGCGAAGATCGGCACCACGACACTGGCGACGTACTCCAACCTCAACAAGAACACCGGCTACGTGCAGAAGGCCTTCGACGTCTCGGCGTTCGCGGGCCAGACCGTGAGCGTCGCCTTCACCGGCACCGAGGACTCCAGCCTCCAGACAAGCTTCGTCATCGATGACGTCGCCCTGGACACCTCCGGCGACACAACCCCGCCCGCGGACTCCACGCGCACCCCGGCCGCACCCTCGTACACCGTCAGTCTGAGCAGCAACACGAGCGGCACCGTCTGGACCGGCCACGAGAGCGCGACCTTCACCAACGCCTCCTCCACCGCGCTCAGCGAGGTGTACCTGAGGCTGTGGGACAACTACCACGGCACCTGCTCCGCCACGCCGATCACGGTCACCAACGTCACCGGTGGCACCGCGGGGGCCCTCTCGGTCGGCTGCACAGCCCTCCAGGTCGCCCTTCCGACGCCGCTGACGCAGGGCCAGACCGCCACGATCGGCTTCGACCTGGGCATCACCGTCCCCAGTGGCGCCGACCGCTTCGGCTACGACGGGGCCTTCAGCTTCATCGGCAACGCCCTGCCCGTACTGGCGGTCAAGGACGCGGCGGGCTGGCACCTGGACCCGTACACGAACAACGGCGAGTCGTTCTACTCCCTGGCCGCCGACTTCCAGGTGACCCTGGACCACCCGAGCACCCTCCTGGTACCGGCCACCGGTGCTTCCGTCGACACCCCCGGCTCCAGCGGCCGCACGGTCACCACCGCCACCGCCGCCAAGGTCCGCGACTTCGCCTGGGCCGCCGGCCCCTTCACCAAGATCTCCGGAACCTCCACCGCCGGCACCCCGATCAACATCTACTCCGTCTCGGGCATCAGCTCGGCCAACGCCCAGTCGATGCTCACCACCGCCAAGACCGCCGTCGACGCCCACGCGTCGCGGTTCGGCGCCTACCCGTACGGCGAGCTGGACGCCGTGATCGACAACAACTTCTGGTTCGGCGGCATGGAATACCCCGGGTTCGTCCTCGACCTGGTCAGCACCACGGCGCTCACCCACGAGATCGGCCACCAGTGGTGGTACGGCATCGTCGGCGACGACGAGTACAACAACCCTTGGCTCGATGAGGCGTTCACCGACTACGCCACCGACCTGGCACTGAACAAGACCGGCACCAACTGCTGGAACAGCGTCTCCTGGTCCTCGACGGCGGAGAAGATCACCAACTCGATGGCCTACTGGGACGCCCACTCGTCCCGGTACTCCACCGTCGTCTACGGCTATGGCAAGTGCGCCCTGCACGACCTGCGGCGCGTCCTCGGCGACACCGTCATGGCCAAGCTCCTGAAGGACTACGCCACTTCGCACTGGTACGGCGTCTCGACCACGTCCGAGTTCAAGGCAGCCGCCCAGGCCGCCACGACCACGGACCTGACCTCCTTCTGGACCCAGCACCGCATCGACGGCTGACAGGGCATCGGTTCGCCGCGGTGGGCGCTTGCCGGTGTCCCCCGGCGAACCGATGGTGGGTTCCGAGCCGCGAGGTGTGTGAGGGGGCGGCGAACTGATCGAAGCGCACGAGGACTTCTCTCCGGGGCGAAATGGATCAGCTCTGACGAGGGGCCGGCCCACCAGGGATGGCACCGCTGTTCGAGATGCCACCCGATCCATTGAAAAACGCAACTTCGCTGCGTGGCTCTCGCAGTCGGGGCATTGCCTTGATCGAATATGTCCCATCTGCGAACGGAGACGCCCGGTGCGAATCACCGACATCCAGCGTTGCGAGGTCCGGCCCGGCCGGCTCGTCGAGTGGACACTCAGTCCGACGACCGTCGAGGCGGCGGCGGACCTGCCAGAGGACTCCCGGCCGCCGGCGTACATCCAGGAGTCGCACATCAGGACGGCCCGGTCCGTGCGGGAGGACGGTCTGTTCGTGCCGACCTGGCTGGGCACGGCGTTCGAAGTCCCGGGGCGGGTCGACCTCGACGTGCTGCAGGAGGCGCTGCGGAACTGGACAGTGCGGCACGAGACGCTGCGCAGCGGGTTTCGCTGCGACGGCGACGAGATGCGCCGGTTCACGCTCGACGCCGACGCCGTGTCACTTCGGCGCGAGGCGATCGGTGACTTCCCCGACGCGGCGGAACTCGTCCAGCACCTGCAGAGCCGTTTCGACGTCGCGGCGGACGCACTTTGCTGGCCGAACTTCCTTTACGCGGCGGTCGTTCGGGACGACGGCGTCATGGTGTACATGATTTTCGACCACAGCAACGTCGATGCCTACTCCCTCCACCGCATCCCAGCCGAGATCCACGAGCTGTACGCGGCGGGGCTGGAAGGCCGTGCCGCGGAGGAGACGCCGGTCAGCAGCTATGTCGACTTCTGCGAGATCGAGCGGGCGGACGCGGACCGGATCGACAATACCCACGCGACCGTCCTGCGCTGGCGGGAGTTCATCCAACGGTGTGACGGGAAGCTGCCGGACTTCCCCATCGACCTCGGCCTCGAACCCGGCGGCAGGCTGCCCGCCCAGAAGCTGATGCGCGAGATGCTCGTGGACGCGGATGACGCCGCCGCGTTCGAGGCGCACTGCCGTCCTTACGGCGGGAGTCTGGTCGGCATCCTGGCCGCGACGAGCCTCCTCGTCCACGAGATCGGCGGACAGCCCGTCTACCGCACAGTCGTGCCGTTCCACACCCGGGTGAAGTCCCAGTGGTCCGACTCCGTCGGCTGGTACGTCGGCGGCGCGCCGATCGAGGTCCCCGTGACGCAGGCCCCCGATTTCTCCGCCGCTCTGAAGACCGTGCGCGCCGAGCTGCAGGCCAACAGGTCACTGGCACGCATTCCCCTCGCCCGCGTACTTCGCCTGCTCGGCGCGGACTTCCGCCCGACATCGCCCGACCTGTACTCGATCGTCTCGTACCTCGACGCCCGGGGCATTGCCGGATCCGAGCGGTGGGCAGAGCAGCAGGCGTACGCGTTGCTCAGGGTGTCGTACGGCGACCAGGTGTGCGTCTGGGTCAACAGGCTGCACGAAGGCCTGTGGTTGGCGAGCCGCTACCCGGACACCGACATCGCGTCCAAGAACATGCGGCTGTACGTCGAGCGGCTGCGGGACGTCATCGTCTCGGTCGCCCGAGGCTGACCACTGTCGGAGCAGGAGAACCATCTCGACCGGGGACCGGCTCCCCGACTCATGGGCACAGGTCGGCCAGGAATCCTTCGTCCACGGTGTAGGGGCGTTCTGGGGGAAGGAGCTGCCGGGCGGCGTCCAGGTCTGCGGCCTGTACGTGGGCGCGGATCGTATGGGAGCGTGGAAGAAGACCACCCGCCGCCTGCGCCGCCAACGCCGGGCCGAGCAGGCCCCGCCCCGCCCCAACGGCCCGAAAACCACCCCGGGCAAGGGGCGTCCCACCCCCAGCAGACCCACCCGCCCTCGGCACCAAGACGCCCCGGGGCAGTTCCCGGGCCACAAGACTTCCCGCCGTATGCCCGATGTGCGTACGGTCCCCGCCACCACCCCCACCGGGGGGGCCAGCGTCCGGCGGGGCATGACACCCAGGCGCCAGCCCCCACCGGGCCGGTGTCAGGTCATGGAGTACCCGCACCCCACCGGCCAAAGGATCATCTTCCGGGCAGCCGGGTGCGGCTCTGACGCAGAACCTGTCGACGGCGCACCCGCGCCGCCGAGCGGACCGGCTTCCACCACCTGCACGCCACCCCGGCCCACCCCCTCACCCCGAGGATCGGACCACCGGACGGCAACCGCACACGGCCACGCCGCGCCCGAAAAGCCCGTAAACCATGGGCACACACAGAGTTCTAGAGACGCCTCCAGAGCTGCGTCGTGACGTCCAGCGGCATCCAGTTCGGCTGGCTGCCGTGACCGGAAACCTTCGCCGGGGCGATTGCGCAACCTGGCCGTCCTCGAGGGAGGAGACTGGCCTCATGGAGTTTGTCTTTTCCGGTCGAGTGATCGAATGGCGCGGACCGTCGCCGTACTACTTTGTTCCTGTGCCGGACGAGGAGTCCGCCGACATCCGCGAGGTGGCCGCAATGGCCACCTACGGCTGGGGCGTGATCCCGGTCAAGGCTCTGATCGGCGAGGTCGCCTTCCAGACGTCGCTCTTCCCCAAGGACAGCGGCTACCTGCTGCCGCTCAAGGTCGCGGTGCGCAAGCCGAGTGGCCTCTCGGCAGGGGACGACGTGACGGTGAAGATGACCGTCCGTCTCCAGCTCTAAAGGGCTGCAGAAGACCAAACCAGCGTGTTGATCTTCCTGATCCACGACCACCAACCCCGCGAGGGTTAATAGCAGTGACCGGCGTGGGGTCTGTGAACGCGGCCTGATGATCCACGTCAAGCCTTGCTCACAGACCTTTTGGCGGTGGTCCTCCGGCTGAAGTGCGCCGGAAGTTGCTCGTCTGACTGCGACTGCCGGACGGCCGGTCTCATGCGTCACGGCGCATAGCGGGCGGCGTACTGAGCGGAGTGTGTTTCGGCAGAGTAGTTCTCGAAGTCGCTGGCGGCTTCGCACTGGAGCAGTCGTTGCAGTGCCGCATCCGCTTCGGGTAGACGTTTGCACGACAGGTACGCCTTGGTCCTGGCTGGTCCGCTGCCGCACCAAATGGATGTCGATCGAGCAGTCGGAGTCCATGCCGACGGACTTGGCCTGCCAGATAAGCAGTGCGTTGTCGAGAGAGCCGGCGGCGTTGAACAGTTGCACGCAGCACAGCTTCATCAGCCCCGTGTCGCCGTTCCCCTGAGCTTCCTGCTCCAGCCGGACTTTGGCGGTGAGCAGGCCTCGTACTTCGTCGAGGGTCGGGCTGACGGGGCGAGGCCGTAGCGGTGCAGACTCTCGTCTTCGTCCATCTCCATGCCTTCTCCGTGACAGCAGACACAGATCGTTCTCCATCACGCCATGTCGGTGGGGCGGAACCCTTCGGTCAGGCCCCTGCGCTTTCGGCGCGGCTGTGGTCGGTTCCGCGTGACCACAGGGATACATCACTGCTGGTCGCGACGGCGATGGTCCGCCCAGAGGGCGAGAAGCCGGCTGCTCGGAGTTCGGAATAGTTGGAGTGGAAGATGTGCCACCACCGCTCTCCGTGCGGGCCGCGGTGCGGCAGTCCGCCGCCGCGGGAAAGCAGGACGCGCTCGTGGGGCCAGGCAGGGAGGACGACCTCCAGTCTCCATCCGTCCCGGGTGGTGGTGTGCAGTCCTCCCCCGAAGAGCCCGGCGATGTGCACCCTGCTTGCCGCGATCGGTCCCAGCCCAGGGCACGACAGATCGACAACCGCGTCGGGAGTGCTGTCCTCGGGATCGCGATCGCGGGCGATCTTCTCTCCCGTGACGGCGTCGAAGAGGCCGTGACCGTCGTGTGAGACGACCATCACCAGGTCGTGGCCGTTCTCGGGATGCGAAGAGAAGCCGATCCCGAGGAGCCCGCCGACCGGGACGAAGGCAACGGGCTGCCAGGGTTCGGGCGCAGGCACCACGGGAGCCGCGAGGAGCTGTTTGCGCATGGCCTGTTGATACGCGGACAGCTCCGGCTCGAGATCCGGCTCCTCGACCGGAGCTGCATTCTTCGTCCACTTCATCACGGCTCCATGATCCACACTCCGGCAGGCTTGCCCAACGGAGTTGATGCAGCCCCTTGCAGTGCGGTTCGCCGGGGCCCGGGTCGGGTGCAGGGTTCGTCCGGCGGTGATCTTCTTGTAGCGGGCGGTGAGGCGTTCGAGGGCGCCCTAGGCCTGCCCGGTTCGCGGCGAGTTGTCTTGCTCAGGCAGTGGGCCATTGCTATGCCTTGGGCACTCAACTCTATGGAGGACGCTGTGTATCAAGAGCCCCCTCTTCCCGTTCCTCCGCGTTCACATGTCCGGGGAATCATCTGCGCCGTCGTGGCCATCGCCCTCGTGACGCTCACCGCCGCGACAAATCCGCCCGACGCGGACACCCGGACCGCGGCGGACCCGGCAGCTCTGGTCCGCGAGTGGAACGCCGTCGCGACCGACACGATCAAGACGAGTCTCGGCCCACGCCCCTCCGGGCAGGCAGCGATCTGGGAGGGGTTCGTCTCCGTCGCCGTGTACAACGCCGTGGTGGGGATCGAAGGTGGCTACGCCCTGTACAAATGGCGCGAGCGCGGTCCGGCCAAGGCATCCTCCGCGGCGGCCGCCGCCACTGCGGCCCACGACGTGCTGCGCACCTACTTCCCCGCCTTCAAGGAGCGGCTCGACACCGCCTACGCGGACTCGCTCGCCGCTCTTCCGGCCGGTCAGGCCAGAGACCGGGGCGTTGACTACGGAAAGCGCGCCGCCGCCCGCATCATCGAACTCCGGGAAGGGGACGGAAGGTTCGCGGACGTTCCTTTCACCGCTTCCCCGGCACCGGGGGTCTGGCGGCCCACCCCGCCCGCGTTCCAGCCCTTCACCGACACCTGGCTCGCGAGGCTCCGCCCCCTCCTGCTCGCCTCCCCGCAGCAGTTCCGCCCGGGCGGACCACCCGCCATCTCCTCGGCCGCCTACGCCGAGGATGTCCAGGAGTTGAAGGCCATGGGCGCGAAGACCGGCTCGGGCAGGAGCGCGCAGCAGACCGAGACCGCCCTCTTCTTCAGCGGCAACCTGGTCGAACAGGTCCAGACAGCCGTACGAGACCACGCCACCCGGCACCGGCTCGGCATCGCCGAGACGGCCCGGCTGTTCGCCGCGGTGAACGCGTCGGCGACCGACGCCGTCGTCACGGCATGGGACGCCAAGCTCCACTACGGCACCTGGCGGCCGATCACCGCCATCCGCCTCGCCGACACCGACGGCAACCCCGCGACGACGGCAGACCCGGCCTGGGAGCCGCTGCTCCTCACCCCACCACACCCGGACTACATCGCCGGCCATACGACCGTCGCCGCTGCCGTAGCACGCGCCCTGACCGGCGTCCTCGGCACCTCGCGCATCGACCTCTACGTCCCCTCCGAGGTCACCGGCACCACGCGGTTCTACGGGTCCGCCGACGACCTCAACCGGGACGTCGTCGACGCCCGTGTGTGGGGCGGCGTCCACTCCCGCACGGCGGACGTAGCCGGCTGCCGGTCCGGCACCCACGTGGCCGCCTGGGCCCTGGACCACTACTTCCAGCCGGTCGCCAAGGACGGCACCCAGCCGTCACCGCTGACACGACCGGCTCGGCAGGACAGGCTTGCCGAGCCGAAGTGCGGCGACGACACCGACTGAACCACAGAGCCGAAGGGGGCCCGGCGTCGAGCCGGGCTTCCGATCCCGCCTTGAGCACTGGATCAGCGGGTAGACCTTTCCCTTGCAGGGGTCGGCCACTTCTGACAGAGACCGAGCGGGAACTGGGTGTGCGTTCTCCGCGGCAAGTGCGACTCGGGCGGCCCGGAGTGGCTGCTTGGGGACTACGACTCGAACTGGAGCAGCGCGCCCGGCAGCCCAGCGGGGGACGTGCAGCCGGGCGGCGGTGATGTCCGGGGTGGAGCCTGGATCGGCATCGGAGACCCACAACGGGGTTCCGTCAGGGGCCGCGAGGAACTGGACGTTACCGCCGAAGCTCTTATGTTTCTGGCTGAACCACAGGTCGTTGCCGTTGTCCCGGGTTCCGGTGAGACGGTCGCTCTCGATGAGCATGCCGTCGAGGATCACGTGACTCATCCCCTCTTCGCGGCAGCGGTTCAACACCTCGTGCAGGTCTGGGGGCTTGAGCGGCGAGGACGTCGATGGCCTCGTGCAGGTAGCGGTAGCCGGTGGCCTGCGAGACTCCGGCGTCCCTGGCCAGGCAGTGCACGCAGCCGCGGTCACGGAACCAGCGCAGCACCATGACCGCCTGCCGGAATGTGCCCAGGACCCGCGACCCACGGGGCGTGTTGAGGCGCCGGCGATGCGCGGCGAGCAACCGGGAGAGGTGCACCACGATGTGACGCGGGACATCGAGCGTGGCAGCATAGGTGACCAACGTGAAGCCTCTGGTTCAGCGGACGATCTTGTGGTGAGAACCGTCCTACCAGGGGCTTCACGCGCATCCACCACCGGGCTCGTCGCGACCGATCCGACCATGGATGTGCGAATCAACCCGCTTTCGTGAAGATCATCGCGGAGCGGTACTGGAAGCCGCCCTGCTCGAAGCCGCCTGGCAGGAACTGGTGGAGCACGGCTTCGCCACGTTCACCATGGACGCTGTCGTACGGCGGCCGGAACCAGCCGCCCAGTGCTCTACCGGCGCTGGTCCGACCGCCATGACCTTATCCGCGCCGCGCCTCTGCCATCGGGCAGGGCGTTGCTCGAGATGGTCTGTTTCAGGATGCCTTTTGGTCGGCGGGCTTCTCGATCTCGGTGGTCACCCGTGCCCCTCGGAAGAGCACCGGGAGCCACAGGAGACATGCCAGCAGGGGGACCGCGGCGTAGGTGGCCATGCCCACACTGGAGCCCAGCCCGTCCATGAGCGCGCCGAGGACGAGATAGCCGATGCCGATGAGCGCCGACTCCACGAATGCGATCATCGACAGCAGGCTCGCCCGGTGGCGCGACGGCACGGCCTCGTTGAACACGTTGTCCACGATCACGGCGGTGATCTCGGGAATCCCGACCAGGGCCAGGAACGCGGCGATGGTGACCCAGACAAGGCCGAGGCCGCTCAGGCCGAGTGCCGCGGCGAGCGTCAGGAGGGACACCGGGACTATGACCCGATACCCGATGCGCCGGTCCGTGCGGTCCGACAGCAGCGGAGTGAGCCCGCCAGCGAAGAATCCCGCCGATATGACCACGCTGACCAATGCGGTGCCCGCTCCCTGATCGGAGAGGGTCTTTTGCGTAAAGATGATGTACGGCGTCAAAGTCGCATGCATCAATCCGGACACCACGACAAGCGTCACGAGCGCCGGCGTGGCGACCCGAAGCATCGCCCGCCATGCTGTGGCGTCGCCGTGCTCCTCGGCTCCGTCCTGCTCGTCCACCGCGTCCGCGCCGCGGATCTCGGGCACCCGTGACATCAGCACCACCACGGCTAGGGCGAGGCACGCCGCCGAACCGACGTAGACGACTCCCCAGGAGATCTGCTGCAGTTGGCCGCCGAGGACGATGGCGGCTCCCGAGGTGACCGTCCCGAGCATGGAAAACCGGGACTTGATCCTGACGTAGTTGGCCGTTGCACCACGACGCACGAGCAGGTCGTACAGCAGGGCGGTGTCCGAGCCGGACACACATGCCATGCCCACGCCCTGCCCGATGAACAGCGTCAGGAACACCCAGTAGTTGGAGAACGTCCCCTGGCCGAGCAGACATCCAGCTATCAGCATCTGGCCGATCACGATGCTGGCACGCCTGCCGATTCGGTCGGCGATGACTCCCGTCGGCAACTCCGCAAGTCCGCTGACCAGGTAGAGCAGTGTCTGCAGTAGGGCCACTTGCGCGGCGGAGAAGCCTCGCTGCTGAAGGAAGAGGACGAATACGCCGCGCTGGAACAGCGTGTTGGCGAGCACGGCGTATACGTAGAACGGGCGCGTGACACTTCGTGCTGCATTGTCGACTGCAGCCGACCCGCTAAGGGCCTCCGTGGTGCCGGTCACGCTGCGGGCTCCCTGGTGACTCCGGTGATCATTAGTGTTGGGCCTCCGCCGCCGCCCGGAACCTCCAGTCCATACTTCGCGCAGGATATTGGGCCGGCCATCCGCTCGTCGAGGACGAACCGGGCATCGCCGAGGCGCGCTTCGGCCGCCTTGCCCAGCTGGTCCTTGGGGATCTCAACGGGATTCTCGACCCGTCCGCCCGGAAACTCCACGGCGGTCTCAAAGCCCTCGCTCTCAACTGCCACTGGAAGTGATCTTCAGTGAGAGAACCTCAGTCACTCCGGGGAAAAGGCCGTGAACGCGCCTTGATGACCCATGTCATCCGGTCCCGCTGCCAGGCTCCTGGAAAGCTGCCGTCCTGGGTCGCCGGCAGACCGATCTGCGGTGCGTACGCCTGCTAGGCGGTGAGGGTGGAGGCCGTTTGAAGGGCACGGATCTGGTGTCTGGGTTCTGCCACGGGGACCAGCGTGGACGCGGCGCCATCGAATTACGGGGGGGGAGGCGGCGGCAGCCGGACCGCAGCGGAGCCGACGGCCGGAATTGCCTGGCAGATCGGGGCGCGGGGCGATAGCATCCCCGCGATGACGACTCATTCTGTTGGCAGATTGGGGGTCCCGTCCGCGCAAGGTGAGTGCTGATGCTCACTCAGACCGCGTATGGGGATTCCCGCCTTTCCCTCTGGCTGCGCGTGCGCGAGTTCGCCGTGCCGCCCTCCATGATCGAGACTGCGACCACTCGCCGTTGTGCCGGCGACTGGTCAGGGGCGTGCGCCGCCGCGGGCATCGACGTCGACCTCAACCTGCGTTCCGTGGCGCGCACTCACGGGCAGGAACTCGCGGCCCAGGTCCGGGCCGATCTCCGACATCTGGCTCCCGACCTGTTGCGCTGGCACATGCCGAGGATCGCTCCTGACGGGCTGCTGCGCCCAGGCCTGACCGTCGCTCTGGCTCGGTACGACGCGGCGGGGCGTGACGGCGTATGTCCAGTGCACCTTGTGGCCCGCACTCCACCGGCATGGGCGGACGCCGGTCAGCGAATCAGCCTCGCGCTGTGGGACGGATCCCACTCCGAGCCCGGCGCCCACCGCCATCCACATCCCCATCCCAGCCGGCGGTTCCGCCTCGACCTGCACCGCCACCTGTGGGACGCGCGTAGGACCGATGAGCTGCGGATCCGGTCCGGGAACGGTCAACTTCCCCTCGACGGACCTCCTTTGACGGACCCCGATCCGCTGGGGACCGTGCCGCAGTGGCACCGCTGTGCCGTTGACCGGTGGGCGGCAGAGGCGGCGATCCTGCTCCACGCCGAGGGGCGGCCGCCCACCGGCACCGTCACCGTGCGGCTCGGGGCCCGACATCGGCTGGTGTTGAACCTTCTCGCGAACAGGGACGGCGTCGGGCCGCCCGCATTGCGGATCGCGACGGCCTCGACGGAGGACGGCGCCGCCGCGCTGCCGGTCCTGCCCGACGCGGCGACCTGGGTGCTGCCCGACCTGGAACTGATCCGCACCGGTTCGATCGAGGTCGATCGGCTGCACCCGCTGGTCGCCTCGGCACTGGTACCCGGTCATTCGCCGGTCCGTTCGTCCCGGATTCCGGACCGGGCAGGACAACCACGTCTCGTGGAGTGCCGGGGAGCGCAGCACCGGATCGGCCTGGTCGACGGGGTATTGGCCCCGCTGGACCACGACCCGGCCGAGATCCGGCGGGAGGAGCTGCTGGTCGCGCTGACCGGTACTCCGCTTCCCTGCCTGCAGGCGATCGACGAGGCGCACCGTCGACCGGACTGCCTCACGGGTGTCCGCGAACGACTGGACCACGGCGACATCGTCGGCGCACTGGCCGTCGTCGAGGGTCTGCTGGGCCCCGACGCACTGCTGCGCGACGGGCCGTTGCGGGACGAGCTGGAGGCGGCCGCGCAGCGGCGGATCACCTACGGGCTGTTCAGGGCGGGCCTGACCGGACCCGGCTGCGGACCTGCCCGCATCCGCCCCGGGGACCGTCCCCGCCCCCGAGACCGCCACGCACACCCGCGCCACGCGACCTTCCGCTGACCTGGAGACCTTCTCCTCCCCCTGACCCGGGGACCTTCTTTCCTCACACCCACTCACTCGGCTCACCACGAACCCAAAGGTGATCAAACATGCCTGCACACGCCCCGTTCGCTGCCCCCGACACCCCCTCCGCTGCGGCCACTGCCTCCCAACTCGACGTCGCCGGCGAGTTGCTGGCCCTGCTGCGCGACGCAACCACCGAACCCCGCCCCGACACCCAACTCGAGGCCCTGACGCTGGCCGTGGCCGCAGACCTGCCCGTGCTCCTGTGGGGTGAACCGGGGATCGGCAAGACCGCGGCCCTGACCCAGCTCGCCGCGGCCCTGGACCTCCCTCTGACCACAGTGATCGCCAGCGTGCACGAGCCGTCCGACTTCTCTGGGCTGCCCATCGTCGGAGACGATCCCGCGGAGCAGGGTGTCCCGATGGCCCCGCCGGACTGGGCGGTTCGCCTGGTGCGGGCCGGCCGGGGCCTGCTGTTCCTGGACGAGCTGTCCACCGCACCGCCGGCCGTTCAAGCCGCTCTGCTCCGGCTCGTGCTCGAGCGGCGGATCGGCGCCCTGCAACTGCCGCCCGGGGTGCGGATCGTGGCCGCCGCCAATCCGCGGTCCTCGGCGGCCGACGGCTGGGAGCTGAGCCCGCCGCTGGCCAACCGGTTCGTTCACCTTCAGTGGACCCACGACCACGAGGTCGTCGTACGCGGCCTCGGTGGGACCTGGCCCCGGGCCACCCTGCCGCGGCTCTCCCCTCAGAAGCTGTCGGAGGCGGTGGACTTCGCCCGCCGCACGGTGTGCGGGCTCCTCACCGCGCGTCCCAAACTCGTGCACCAACTGCCCAGCAACGAAACGCGCCGGGGCGGCCCCTGGCCGTCACCCCGAAGCTGGGAGATGACCCTGTGCCTGATCGCCTTCGCGACCGCGGCCGGCTCGTCCCGGGATGTGCTCTCCCTGCTGGTCCGGGGGACCGTGGGAGACGGTCCGGGGCTGGAACTGCTGGCCAGTCTGGACCGGATGGACCTCCCGGACCCCGAGGTACTGCTCGCCGACCCGGCGGGTGCCGACCTGCCCGAGCGGGGGGATCTGCGCCAGGCCGTGCTCGACGGCGTGGTGGCGGCGGTCCGCAACCGTCCGGAGAAGTCCCGCTGGGACGCGGCGTGGGCGCTCCTGGTGCGTGCGTTGGAGACGGGAGCGCCGGACCTGGTGGTCGTCCCCGCGACCACCCTCGCCACACTGCGCCGCGAGGACTGGGACGTACCGGCGTCGATCGAGAAGCTCGCCGGAGCGGTGTCCCTGTCCCGGCGGGCGGACCAGGCGGCGGCCCGGGCCGCGGTCGCTGTGAAGGCCGGCCGATGAGCCCGGACGCACCAGGGGCACTGGACCTCGACAAGCTCTTCGCCGCCCGACTGCACGCCGTCCGGGCCCGGCCCTACCTGGCGACCGCGCTGTTCGCCCTGCACACCGTCGAGTCGCGGCAGGTACCGACGATGGGCGTCGACCGGTACTGGCGGTGTTACGTCTCGCCCACGTTCGTGGACCGGATGACCGTGGAGGACCTGGCGGGCGTATGGGTGCACGAGGTGTCGCATCTGCTGCGCGACCACCACGGACGGAGCGACCGGGTTGCCCGGGAGCGCGGGCTGACCGGTCCCGGGGAGCGGCTGCGGATGAACATCGCCGCGGACTGCGAGATCAACGACGACGTCTACGGCGATGGGTTGGTCCGGCCCGAAGGCGCTGTGCGGCCGACGACCTTGGGGCTGCCCGAAGGGGAGCTCATGGAGGACTACCTGCGCCAGTTCCGGCTTGGGCTGCGCACACAGAACCTGGTCTGGCTGGACTGCGGCAGTGGCGCCGACGGACTGGAACGGGAATGGGAACTGGGACCGGACGGCGCGCACGGCCTCAGCGATCAGGAACGGGACGCGGTGCGGTTCCGGGTGGCGCAGGGCATCACCGCCCGTCCGGGGAACACCTCGAAAGGGTGGCAGCGGTGGGCGGACGAGGCGTTCCATCCGCCGCAGCCGTGGCGGGAGTTGCTGGGAGCGGCCGTCCGCTCGGCGACCTCCGGGCCGGGCGCGGGCGAGGACTACAGCTACGGCCGCCCGTCGCGGCGCTCGGCCGGGGTGCCCGGCATTGTTCTGCCGAGCCTCCGGCGCAGGCCGCCCCGGGTCTCCGTGATCATCGACACATCCGGGTCGGTCAGTGACGCCGAACTGGGCAGCGCGCTCCTCGAGGTTGCCGCGATCTCCCGAGCCGTGGGCGGACGTCGCGACCTGGTCACCGTGGTGCCGTGCGACGCGGCGGCCCGGATCGCTCACCCGCTGTGCCGTGCCGAGGGGATACCGCTGCTGGGCGGCGGCGGTACGGATCTGCGTACCGGCTTCGCCAAGGCGCTCCGAACACGGCCGCGCCCCGATGCCATCGTGGTTCTGACCGACGGGCAGACGCCCTGGCCGGCCACGCGACCACCGTGCCGGACGGTGGTGGGCCTGTTCCCTCGGCAGCAGGCAGCCGGGTCGTGGGACGAGGACGATCCCGACTACGTGCCGGACGCTCCGCCCGCTTGGGCACGTGTGGTCGACATCGGATGAGCTCTCGCTGTTCGGTGAGCCCCCGCAGGTGGCGTGACGTCTGCCGATCATCGGCTGGGGACGCCGCGACGACATCCGCCACCGACAGTTCCGTCGGCTACGGGCGGATGGTGTCGCAAGCGATCGGCAGATGGCGCGGGCCGCGAAGGACCGCGTTCTGCCGGTAGGGGGCGGGTCCTGTTCCCGTCGGAGAGACGGGCGACGCGTACGTGTCCCGCGGAGTCGCCCTCCAGAGCGGTCACCATGACGCCGCAGCGCAGATCGACGCCGTGTGCGCGGTGCAGCTCGGCCGCGACCTCGCCGACGACTCCGCCGAGCGCTCCCACCAGCGGCGCGGCGGCCCGTTCGGCCACGGTGACCGCGATGCCGCGTTCACGGCAGGCGGAGGCGATCTCCGAGCCGGTGAACCCGGCGCCGATGACGAGCACGCGGCGCGGGCCCTGCGCGAGCGAGCGCTCCAACGCGGCGGCGTCGTCACGGGTACGCAGGACGAACACCCCGTCGAGCCCCGCCTCGCTCTCCTGAGGCCACGGCCTGGCCCGTACACCGGTGGCGATGAGCAGCCGGTCGTACTCCACCTCGTCGCCGTCCGCCAGCCGAACCCGCCTGGCCGCCATGTCCAGGCCTGCGGCCGGGACCCCGAGGCGCCACTGCGCGTCGATCGCCCGGCGCCGGGGGAGGGCGGTGTGGTCGGCCGTCGCCTTGCCCAGCAAGACCTGCTTGGACAGCGGGGGCCGGTCGTAGGGCTCGTACGGCTCGTCGCCGATCATCGTGAGCGAGCCGGTGAACCGTTCCTAGGGACTGAGTGGGAGTGAGTCCTGTTGCCAGGACTCGTGCTCAGTCGCGTGCTCCGAACGGTGTTGGGCACGCTGGTCGCCCGCGTTCGCTCCGCTGCCGGGCGGCACGCATCTGGTGCGTGGTGCGTGGTGCGTGGTCCGGGGATGCGGGGGCGGGGTTCCTCACGCCTGCGGGTTCCCGGTTCGGCCTGGGCGGTCCGATGCCCCTGTTCATCGCTCTGGTGAGCAGGGGGCGGTGTCGTCCGTCGCCGGATCGGGTGTCCGAGGGCGCGTCGCCCGATCGCGATGCTGGCCGCATCGTGCCGGGAAACCTGTCGGTTGCTGGTGGTGAGGGGTTGCTGCCAGTGCTGGGCGCCCCACCGGGAGGTGTAGGCGGGGTCGACCGCGACGATGGTGATGTTCTGTTCGGCGGCCATCGCCACCAGCCGCGCCCTCAGCCGGGCGGTGGGGAAGCGGGAGATCAGACGCCGGAAGCGTTTGTTGCGGCCGTGCTTCTCCCGACACCGTCCGTCGGTGAAGTCCAGGTCCTCGATCGCGATCGCGGCCGCGCCGGTGGCGCGGGTGTGGTGCAGCAGCCGGGTCAGCGCGTGCCGGATCTGCGCATCCCGGTGCGTGGTGGAGCCGGTCAGGTCGTAGAAGTAGCGGCGGGGCTCGCCAACGGGGTTGCCGTGCGGGTCGAGCCGCCAGGCGGCGAGGTGGTCGTCGTTCATGTCGACGGCGACCACGCCCCGGGCCAGCGCCGCCTCCAAAGGCAGGACCGGGGCGGCGGGGGTGCGTTGCCAGGAGGCGGTCACGTACCAGCGGCCGCGCACCGGGTCGTGGTGGATGCGGTAGGCCACCGCCCGGTTGTTCGTGATCCGGTCCAGCCACTCCTCGCTCCGGTGCGTGAACTGCACGGTCGCGTCGAGCACGTACCGGCCGTGCGGGGCGTTGGCCAGATGCGCCAGGGCGGCGGGGAGTCTGATCGAGAGCTGTCCGGTGTCGGTGATACGGATCGTCTCGTTACCGAAGCGTTTGCCGGACTCCCCGTCCGCGGCCAGGAACATCCGCGCCGCCCGCCACCGCTCCCGCCAGCCCTGCTCGTCCAGCCCGGCCTGGTCGAGGTGGTGGCGCAGACGGGCGAGCTTCTTCCCGCCACGCACCACATGGACCCGGCCCGCCGCCCAGTCCGCCTCCACGCCCGCCAGCCGGGACTGGAGCGCGTGCAGGCGGCGGGACTTGGCATGCCACTCCGCCCGCGACCCGTACCCCCGCACCAGCCCCGCCCGCTTGTCCGCCTTCGCGCCCAGCGGACGCGCCAGCCGCGCCTCGATCGACGCGATCTGCCCCCGCAGCCACGCCAACTCCGCCGCCTGCCCCCGCCGGGCCAGCGCCCACTGGTCATGCGTGGCCTTGGTGATACTGCCCGCCCACCTGGCCGAACAGACCCCGGTCAGCTCCCGCTTCCGTACCGCCCACGCGGCGGCATCGTGCTCCAGGCCCTGCTGGGACCGCACCGCGAGATCACCCGCGGCCAGCGAGCCGAGGAACACTCCCACCTCGGCCAGCACCGCCGCATCCGACCCCGACACCCGCAGCCGGGCCCGGACCGCCACCCCCGCCGGGCCGGGCACCACGAACGACGCCGCCACCTCCCGCAGTCCACCCATCCCGTCACCCCCACCCAGCGCCGCACCATCCCGTCACCCCGCCCAACGAGCCCCGCCCGTAAAGGTCACGCATTCGACGGACACACTCCCGTTCCCACCGACCGGAAACCCGCCCGCATGCTCCGCCGCGGTACCAGTGCTCACCCATGCTCGCGAAAGCGCACTCCTGCATGGTCAAGCGGCAACAGTTCCGCACCCCTCCTCGCGCAGGGTCTCCGCGACCCGCAGCCCTGCCGGCGAGGCGCCGACCACGACGATGCGTCCTTCGCGTTTGAGCCACTCCAGCGATCCGTCACCGCTCACCGGTCGCCTCCTGGTCAGATCCGGGGGTGCCGTCCACGCCGTCCACGCCGTCCGCGCCTTCGAGGAGGATGGCCTGGACGGGGCAGGCGGCGACGGCTCGCGCCACTTCGTCGCGTCGCGCCTCCTCGGCCCGCGGGTTGTAGAGCAGGGACTCCTCGCCACGCATGGTGAAAACGTCCGGAGCGAGGAATGCGCACTGCGCGTATCCCTGGCAGCGGTTGAGATCGACGACACGCCTCACCGAGGATCAGCCTTTCCGCGGCCCCTGCTCGCCCCCGTCCCTTCAGCATGTGAGAGAGGGCGCGGAGCCGCCCGTCGAGGCGCCCGAGGGAATGACCGGCGAACTCACTCCGCGCCCCCGGCACGGGGCGGCTCCCGAAGACCGAGGCGGAGCAGGTGGACGCTGACGACCAGGGCCCAGACCGGGAAGACCAGTTCGGACCAGGGCACGCCGGAACCCAGGACGAGCAGGACCAGCCCCACCAGGTATCCGAAGAGGGCGAGCCCGCGTGGAAAGATACGGAGGCGGTGCCCGATGGTCGAGGCGGTGAAGGCGAACACGGCCGCCATCCGGAGCGCGTACGTCGTCATCATCGAGTACGCGAAGTAACGGCCGAACGTCGAGGGCCCCTCGTTCAGTACGGTGCCGGCCGCAGCCGCGGCTCCGAACAGGGTGGCGACGAACACCAGCCCGCTGCCCAGGAACACGGTGGCGACGAATCTGTCCTCGGCCTCCCCGATCTGGGCACGCACGGCACCCATGAACCACAAAAAGAAGATTCCCGCGAACGGGACGATCTCCAGGGCCACACGCACGGCCCACCCCTGGCCCGGGTTCACGGCAGCGCCGGCGGGGTTCCCCGAGGGGATGGCGATCCGGATCAGCACGATCGCCGTCGCGAGGAGTACCGCGAACACGGTCCCTGCCAGACCGGCGGCCCGCGGCGTCTGCAGCCGTTCGTTCTCCGGCTCCATGGACGCTCGCCTTCTTTCCGGTTCCCCTCTCGGTCCAGCAAGCAGGTCCTGGTACGCCCGCGCCACCGGGGACACCCGCGAGGGTGACAGGGTGGGCGGGCCGAGGCGTCCACGAGGGCACCCGCGCACCGGCCATCCGTGACAAATCGACGAGCCCGTACGCAACACCGTTGCACCTGACGGGCCTTACCCACTGGTGAGGGGCGCATTCGCCGTGTAGCGTCGTCGGCAGATGTCGTGGTTCGCCGTACGCGCCCGCACTGTCGTGCGGGCGTTTTGCTGTGCAGTGCCCGAGGACCAGGACGACCACCTCCGGGTCCGCGCGGTGCGGATCCGTCATCGAATGAGAGGCACCGGCATGGCCAGCGGAACCGTCAAGTGGTTCAACTCCGAAAAGGGCTTCGGCTTCATCGCTCAGGACGGGGGCGGTCCCGACGTCTTCGCGCACTACTCCAACATCAACGCCAGCGGCTTCCGCGAGCTCCAGGAAGGCCAGGCGGTGACCTTCGACATCACCCAGGGTCAGAAGGGCCCGCAGGCGGAGAACATCACCCCCGCCTGATCTGGCGACATGGCCGGCACGGTGTCCGCGCAGCGCTCGCTGCGCAGACACCGTGCCGGTTCGTCTCCGCCGCACGAGCGGAGTGTACGGAGTCGAACCAGCCGATGAAGTCGGCGACGAGGCCGGCGAACTCGTCCGGTGTGGACAGGCGGATGCCGAGATCTTCGGCCTTGGCGCGCTTGGATCCGGCGCCGTCTCCGGCGACGACCAGCGTGGTCTTCTTCGAGACGCCGGAAGAGGAGCGGCCGCCGGCGCGTTCGATGAGCTCGTTCATCTGGTTGCGGCTGAGCTTTTCCAACGGCCCTGTCATGGCGCCGGTGACCACCACGGTCATCCCTGTAAGCGGCCCGTCGTGCGGCGCTCCACCCATGCCGCTGTCGATGCCGGGGGCCGGAGGAGGCGTCGCGCCGGGCTCGGTCATGTTCACCCCGGCCGCCACGAGCTTGTCGATGAGCGCGGCCAGTTCGGCGAGCTCGGCGACGATGGCCGGGGCCTTCTCGGTACCGATGCCCTCGACCTGCTGCATCGCCGCGGCGTCGGCGGCCCGGATGCCGTCCATGGTGGCGAAGTGCCTGGCGATCCGCCGCGACATGGAGCGGCCCGTCCCGCGTACCCCGAGCGCGCACAGCACCCTGGACAGCGGTCGGCCCTTGGCGGCGCTGATCGCGGCGAGCAGGTTGTCGGTGCTGGTGGCACCCATCCGGTCCAGCCCGAGGAGCTGCTCGCGGGTGAGGGTGAACAGGTCGGCAAGATCGGTGACCAGACCCGCGTCGACGAGCTGGACGACGCGGGTGGAGCCGAGGCCTTCGATGTCGAGCTGGTCGCGGCCGGCGGCGTACGACAGGGAGGCGACCAGGTGGCAGTTGCGGCCCTGCTCACAGCGCCAGCGTTCCTGGCCGGCGTCGATGCCGGAACCGCAGCGCGGGCACACCTCGGGGAACACGATCGGTTGCTCGTCGCCGGTGCGCAGGTGGGCCACCGGGGCCTCGATGCGGGGTATGACGTCGCCGGCCCGGTGGACCATGACGTGGTCGCCCAGGCGCAGGTCGCGGCGGGTGATGTCGGCCGGGTTGTGCAGGGTGGCGTAGGTGATGGTGGACCCCTCGATCTCCACCGGCTCGAGCACGCCGCGCGGGGCGATGATGCCGGTCCGGCCGACGTTCCACTCCACCTCCAGCAGCCGGGTCATCTTCTCCACGGCGGGCAGCTTGTAGGCGATCGCCCACCGTGGCGCCCGCGAACCGGATCCGGCGGCCTGCTGATCGGCGGCCAGGTCCGCCTTGATGACGATTCCGTCGATCCCGAACGGCAACTGAGCTCGCAGCGCCGCGATCTCCTTCACCCGGGCCAGCACCTGCTCAGCAGCGTCGACGACCACACCGGGCACCAGGGTCGCAGCGGTGGTGTGCACCCCGAGTTCGGCCGTCCGGGCCATCAGATCGCTGTGCGAGAGCTCGCCCAGCGGTCCGGCGAGAGCGGGGGCGGTGTCGGGCCGGGCCAGCAGTCCGTAGCCGAAGAACGTCATCGGCACCGTGTAGGCGCGCTCCTTCGCCCGTAGCGTGCCCGCCGCCGCGTTGCGGGGGTTGGCGAACGGTTGCCCGCCGTGCGCGGTACGCACCTCGTTGGCGTGCTCGAACTGGGTGCCCGTCATGAGGACTTCGCCGCGCACCTCGACCGTGACCGGCTCGGCCAGCACTGCCGGCAGGCCCTCGATGGTGCCGATCGCGTGCGAGACGTCCTCCCCGGCCGTCCCGTCCCCACGGGTGATCAGTCGTGTGAGGCGCCCGGCGGTGTAGCGGGCGGCGATGGCGAGACCGTCCAGTTTCGGCTCCACGCTGAACCGGGTGACCTCGTGGCCGAGGCGTCGGCCCAGGGACGCCGCCCAGGCCGTGAACTCCTCGGCGGAGAACACGTTGTCCAGGCTGAGCATCGCGACCGTGTGCGGGACATCGCCCTCGACCGCGCCGCCGGCGACCTTCCCCGTCGGCGAGTCGGGCAGCACCTGATCCGGGTGCCCGGCCTCCCACTCGGCGATCCCGCGCACCAGCCGGTCGTAGGCGTCGTCGTCCAACGACGAGGTGCCGCCCGCGTAGTACGCGGCCGCAGCCTCTACGGCGTCCTCGACCGCCTGCTCATAGGCGCCGGCATCCATGATCACTGCAGCAGGTGTTGTCATGACCGGCATCTTGCCGCCACCCACTGACAACGGGCCTTCGCGCGCGCCCGCTGGTTCGCGGTGTGCCGGGGCCCAGCGAAGTGCGCGGCGACATCCGCGGACTGTGCTTCCCGGAGGCCGGCCCCCGGTTCACGTACCGGCGGATGCCGCGTCATGGCGCTGGTCGGCGCGGCGGATCTCGCCCATGTGTTCCTCCACCCACGCGGCGGACCGCGGCGAGGGGGCCGTCGAGCGGGAGCCCCGGCGGGGTGAGCCGGCCGTGCACCCGCGGCGGCACGGCGGGTTCCACCCGGCCTGGCCGCCTCCGCCAGCACCTTGATCGCCGTCGAAGTCCACTTGGTCCCGATGCGGTCGAGCCGGCTACGACACCAGGGTTCTCGCCGTCGACGCCGTCGGCTCGCGGTCCCCGCCCGGCGATCGGCGCCCACCCGGTCGGCCGGGCGCTGCAGAACCAACGCATGCCCCTGACTGACGGCTTGGAGGGCCACGTAGTCGAAGACTGCGGCCACATCATCCCCCCTGCACCGCCTACGAGCTCTGCTCGCGCTGCCGAGTCCCTACCTGGACCGGGACGGCGCCTGAGTCCGGTGGGGCGGGGCCGGGGCACACCGCCCCGGCCCCGCCCTATGCGGTAGTCCACTGCTCCGCAGAGCGCCGGCGCTGCCGTCATGTGCGGTAGCCGAGGACGGTCATCATCCCGGACTCGGAGTGGTACTGATTGTGGCAGTGGAGCATCCACAGGCCCGGATTGTCGGCGTAGAAGTCCACCACCAGTTTGTGGTGCGGCAGCACGTACGCGGTGTCCTTACGGGCCCCGGCCGCGTCGAGGCCGGTCATGGCGAAGGTGTGGCCGTGCAGGTGCATCGGGTGCCACATATCGGTGGAGTTGATGAGGGTCAGCCGGACCCGTTCGCCCTGGCGGATCGGATGGCGCTGCTCCAGGGAATAGGACCGGTGGTCGAAGCCCCAGTCGAAGTTCTTCATGCCGCCGGTCATTCTGATGCGGATCTCGCGGTCCGGATCGAGGTCGGCCAGGGCCACCGAATCATGCGGCTGGAGCCGTCTGGCCGGCACGAGCCGCCCGTCGAGCTCCTTGGGGTGGACGGAGGGCTTGGGCAGGGTCTTGCCCTTGTCGGTGCGCAGCACTGCCAGCGCCCTGGCCTTCTTGCCCTCGGCCAGCGCGACCAGCGGGAACACGCCGTCCTTGGCGGTGACAAGCACGTCGTACCGTTCGGCCATGCCCAGCAGCAGCGCGTCCGTCTGCTCGTGCTGCACGGGATAGCCGTCGGTGTGCGTCACCGTCATTTCGTGGCCGCCCAGCGCCACCCGGAAGGCCGTGTCGCCGCCGGCGTTGATGATCCGCAGCCGGATACGGTCCCCGGGGCGGGCCCGGAAAACCGATGGGGCCTGCGGAAGACGGCCGTTGACCAGGAAGTACGGGTAGGCGACGTTGCCGCCCTCGCTGCGCAGCAGGCTGCTGTGGGAGCCGTGCAGCACGCGGGAGGGCCCGGCGGGCTTGGCGTGGTCGGCCTGGCTGTGCGCAGTGCCCTCGCCCATGTCCATGTCCATCGCCGCGCTCTTGCCCTTGTGCAGCTGTGCGAGCACATCGTCCGGGGTGGAGCCGTCCACCCCGTCCACCCAGTCGTCCAGGATGACGACCCACTCCTTGTCGTAGGACAACGGCTCCTTGGGGTCCTCCACGATGAATGGGGCGTACAGACCGCGGTCGAGCTGCATGCCCGAGTGTGAGTGCAGCCAGTACGTGCCCGGGTGCGTCACGGCGAAGCGGTAGTTGAAGTCCGCGCCGGGGGCGATGGAGTTCTGGGTCAGGCTGGGCACGCCGTCCATGTCGCAGCGCATGCGCACACCGTGCGAGTGCAGCGTCGTCGTCACGGCCAGGTGGTTGGCGAGGGTGAGGTCGAGGATGTCGCCCGCGGTGATGCGGACCTCCTTACCGGGCAGCGAGTCGCCGTACGCCCATGACCTGACGGTACGCCCGCCCAGGTCCAGGGACGTCTCGGTGGCGGTGAGCTTGAACCGGCGGACGGGCCCGGACCCGCGTCTCTTCTCGACGGCGACGACCTCGGGCCCGGACGGGTCCACATAACCCTTCGGTCCCTTGGGGACGAAACCTCTGCCTCCGTGGCCGGCTCCCGAGTGGGGACCGGATGCCGAGGGTGAGTCGGACCCGGAACAGGCGGCCAGGATTCCCGAGCCTGCCGCTACGGCCGAGACACCGAGCAGGGCGCGCCGCGTATAAGTCTGCATGAACGTATAACACACGTTTTGTAGTGATTTACGCGAGAACTGGGAGCGGCGCGTCCGATGAATCGCGCGTCCGGCGCCTCGTGTACGTCGGACGGGTAAGGTGACGAACCGTTGCCGAACCCGTTGGGACGCCGCTTGCGCGCATGCTGACGGAGCCGTTTCGATCGTGCAGGCAAGAAGGGGGCGCCGGATGCCGCAGCCAGAGGACAAGCTCCTGGAGGAAGCCCTCGGTCGCATCGCTGGGCAAGGCCGTCTCGGTGCGAAGTTCGCCTCCAGGTTCCTCAAGGACGACATCTGCGAGTTCGACCATGAACTGCCGCTGGCTCTCGACCATGCCCTTGAACGCGTCCGGGCGGTGCTCGCCGAGCTGACCCACGGCGCGAACCCGGAGCTGCTCGGAGCCGGCCCGAGCCGGTAACCAGCACGATGCCGATGCCCGGTCTCGGCGATGGGGCCGGGGGCGGGGTCGGCATGGGGCTGGGCCAACTCATGCCCCGGCGTCGCGGGAAGGTGATCCGGGTTCCGGGTGGCGCCGTGTCCAGAAGGGAGTGTCCCAGCGTTGTTCGATTCCGTAGCAGACGGTTCGCGCCTGAAGGTACTCGCTGTGGACTGCTGCGACCCGTTCGGCGTATCGCTGGAGTGACAGGGCAGCGCCGTCCGCGTCCGCGCGGACGGCGTCGGCCGCTGAGATGCCGGTGGCCAGGGCCGTGGTGATGCCCCGCGCTGCGATGGGGTCGGTGGCCAGGGCCGCGTCGCCGACCGCGGCCCATCCCGGCCCGGCCGCGGGGCAGGCACGGGAGGTCGAGGCCCGCGCGATCCGCAGGTCGAAGGAACGGGGCGCCGCACGAAGGCGCAGGCGGGCTTTGACATGCGTGGTCGCCATGAGCTCCCGCCACCAGGTCTCCGGTCGGTGCAGTGCGTACCCCGCGGCTACGTCGGCATCGGTCACCGCCATGACCAGGGTCGTTCCGCCGGGCAGCGGTGCGGTGTACCACCAGCCCAGTGGCACGGACTCGACGAGCGATGTCCGCGGTACGTCCCCGTGTGCGGCGCCCGGCGGCAGGCGCGCCGCGAGTGCGACCAGCCGGTCGTCGCGCCGGACCTGCGCGCCGACGCGCCTGGCGACGCCCGCACTCGCGCCGGTGGCGTCGATGACGTAGCGGGCGAGGACGGTCTCGCCGCCGAGCGTGATTCGCCAGTGTCCGGTACGACGCTCCACCGAGCGGATCCGGCCACGTCGTTGCCGGGCCCCCGCTTCGCGGGCCGCATCGAGCAGCTCGCTGTCGAAGCGGAGACGGTCGAGATGCCATCCGGGGCCGAGAGGGTCGAGGAGGACGTCGGTGCCGGTGAGCACGCTTCCGCCCCAGGCCGACTCGTTCCCGAAACACGGAGTGTGCGGCCCGGCGGTCACCCGGTTCAGCACGCCGAGGCCTTCGAGCAGGGACCCGGCCTGCGCCGAGAGGCTCTCGCCGGGCTTCCACTTCTGGCTGCGACCGGGGTCGGCGACAACGACCGTGGCGCCCTGGCGCCGAAGGGCGAGGGCGGCCGACGCTCCCGCCGGTCCGCCTCCCGCGATCAGCACGTCGCAGGTCTGCGACCGGGCGCAAGGGAGCATCAGTGGACTGCGCCCATTCCGTGGACCGTCGGCAGGCTGACGCCTCCGGCTCCCGCCATGGCGCCGTCGGGCGGCACCAGCGCGGAGAGCAGGACCCGGCTCTGTGGCGGCGTGAGGTCCGGTAGTGGGCAGCCGGCGCCGATCCACTCGACGGTGATCTCACGGCCGGTTCGGGTCGTACCGGGCACCACCGCGTCGAAGGCCCTGCCCATGGCGTTCGTGGGAGCGATCAGGTCGGTGACGAAGGGGCTTTCCTCGGGGCGGCCGGGCTGCACGAGCCGGTTGTCCGGGTGCGCGATCGCCGCGAGCAGCGAGCCGGTCGGCTGGGTGAACCACCAGGCCACCGCCCCCGTCCGGGTACGGCTGGGATCGGCGGGCTCGGGGCCGGTGATGACGGCGTTGGTGTGAGCGGGATTGCCCGCCTGGCGCGCACGGAGGAAGTCGACCAACCGGGTCATCGCCTCCAGTGGGGTCAACTCCGGTTGCGCGGGAGGCGCGGTGAGTGACCGTGTCCACTGCCGCCACAGCTCCAGTTCGGGGTCGGTGAAGACCTTGTACATGGGGCCGGTGAAGGTGGTCAACTCGAAGAAGGGGCTGTTTTCCGGATCGCCGGGCTTGATGAGTCCGGAGTCCTGGAGTTCCTGGAGCAGACCGGAGGGGTCGAGGAACCAGTCGTTCACTCTGGTCCCGCCGAGCATCTTCGCTCCGTGGTTGCGCGAGGCGAACGGCGCCTTGCGGGCGATCAGGTCGGTCAGCCGCGCCTCTGGGGTGGGCGGGTTGAAGAGGAGCTCTGCCAGGTCGTTGCCGAGCGTTCCGGTGTTGGCGAAGGCCACGTAGCCGTTCCAGATCCGTTGCCACTGCTGCTGTACGGCTGTGTCGCCGCCCTCGTTGTAGATCTCCTCCAGGTACTGGACGATCGCGTCGCGTGCCTTGGCTCCGTGCCCTTCCGCCGCGTTGTCGATGCCGATGTGCATCGTGAAGAACTGCGGATCGATGCCGTGGTACTCCATCAGCTTCACCGTCGGCTTCAGCGCCAGCACTTCCCATTCCAGGTTCAGCGTCATACCGAGCAGCTCGGGGAGGAACTCCTGGGAGTGCTGGGAGATGGCCAGTTCGAACGCGGCGACGGTGTAGGCCGAGTCGAGCATCTCGGGCAGCATGGCGAACGCGTAGGAGTCGACCGGCGGCAGGTACACGCCCACGCTGTGCAACAGGTCCGAGTAGAGGTTGGCGTGGTTCAACGCCGGGTTTCCGTTGCCCATCTCGTCGATCCAGATGGCGAACAGCAACGCGTGGACCTCGTTGGTCGGCCCGGCCTGGGTGACGTTCCGCAGCCAGGCACCGTCGAGCAGATTGAACGGCGCGAGCTGACGGAGCCGCTCGATGACGCTCTTCCGGCTGAACCGGGCCAGGCCGTCGTCGGGTTGTTCCGCGTCCATCGCGAGACCGGCGTAGATGAGTTCCAGACGTGACTCGAGCGCCTCACGCGAATACCGGAACGGGCGCAGCGTCAGGGGGAACATCGCATTGTTGAGCTGCTCGGACCGAGCACGGTCCAGCACGGCCTGTGCATAGGTCTTGGCGGCTTTGGCCTGTTCGGGGAAACGCTCCGGGTGCTGGAGCACGTAGAACCACTCGCGGTCGCTGAGCCCTACCTGTTCGGCCCGCTCCGTTTCGACCAGCACCGTCTCGCCCGCCGTGCCGGCGCGCGCGACCACGAAGCCCAGGGTGCTCCACTTGTCGACCAGGTCGTTGTCGCCGGAGTGGTCGCGGGCCCTCTGCCAGAGGCGGTGGACCCGCGCGTCGTACTCGTCGTCGCTTTCGCCCGGCAGTCGGTCCAGCTCCGGCTTGTACACCACCTGGAGGCCGACGCCGCGTGCCCAGGGCTGCCGCTGCACATCATGCTCCGGCAGTTCCCCGGCGGCCGTTGCCGCCGACTGGATCAGACGCTGGTACTCCTTCTCGGGCAGGACGTCGTCGGGGCGCTGGGCCGGCCACCAGTGCGTGTTGCACTCGTAGAAGTCGGCCTGCCACGGCAGGGCCATGTACTTGGTGACGTCTCCGGGCGCCAGCCCCTCGCGCAGCCGGAAGGGGCCCGACCACGTCGTGGGCTCGTCGGCGATGAACGTCATCTCGATTCCGGGGAAGAACGGTCCCCCGACACACGCCTCCAGCGCGGCCCGGACCAGCGCGTGCGGCTGCTCGGCCAAGGGCAGATCGGCCAGCTGTACGGGTGCGGGACCGCTCGTTCCGTCGGCGGCGAAGTCCCCCGCGGCCCAGCGGCGCATCCGGTCGTACTGCCTTGGAAGAAGCGTCATCCACCTGCGCGGATTGCCCTCGATCGGGTCGCCGCCATCGCCCGCGAGCTGGGGCATGAACGTGTAGTTGGCCTGGGTCACGTCCTGGGCCTCAGGGGTGCGCAGCCGGGTGAACACGTCGTTGCGCAACGACGCGTCCTCGGGGGCGTTCGAGGCGAGGCGCGCCAGGCGGTCCTCGTCGAGGAAGTCGCCCCGAGCGCCTTTGCCATGTCCCCGCAGGGCGTTGCCGTTCACCCACCGGTAGCCGCAGATGCGTTCGAGCAGCGGTTGGATGTCGCGGCTGAAGGACACCTCTTCCGCCGCCGGGAGCCAGTTGGCCCCTTCGGCGACCTCACGGGCGACGTCATAGAGCGTCACCAGGTTGGTGACGTCAGGGGCGAAGTCCGGCGGCGCGACGATCACCCACGCGGGCGTGACGGGGATGGCGCGTCCACCACCGACGGTCACGGTCGCCGTGACCGGCCCGTCCGAGGTGTCGTCGAACCAGTAGTCGTTGTTCGCGTAGTGCACGAGGGGGTTGTGCCGCTTCACGGACTCCGAGCGGCCGAATCCGCCCAGTACGAGGAGCCGTCCCGCCTCGTCCGTCCGCAGCTCGCCCAGTGTGACGGGCGTCCCGAGGAACGTCCCGGTGTCGAACCGGGGGCCGGAGCCGTCCGTGCTCGGCCCGCCGACACTGCGGGGCCCGGGACTGATGACCAGACCGGCGCGTGCCTGCGGGTCGGCCGGGTCGATCTTCACGTTGCGCCGGTTGGCGGGCAGGTCGGACTGGTTGAAACGGCCGTTGAACTTGAACCAGTCCGCCTTCGCGTTCGCGAGCTCGACCGTCCACCGGACCTCCGCCTCCGCCGCGGTCACCTCGCCGAGCACGTTGTGGTCCTTGTCGTACGCGTAGAGGCGAAAGCGCGCCGCCTGGCGCTTGACGCGTCCTTCGGAGTCCTTGAATCCGCTTGCCGGGTGAACGGCGACGCCCGGAGCCTCGGGTCCCACGAAGAATTTGTCAGGGCTGTTCCCGACACGCGCGACACCGAGCGTCGGATGGATTTCGCAGTACGCGATGTCATCGATGTTCACGTTCAGAGCAGGTACCACGCACACCGGAATCCGACACCCGCATGGGACAGCGGCAGCGGGCTTTCACGCCGATGGAAGGGCAATCGGGTTAGTTGCGCGTCATGGAGAGGCACATTCCTCGACGTCGTCGTGGGGCAACGCTTTGAGCCTGATCGTGCGGTCCTGGCTTGTCGCGTGGGCGGTGGTCTGGCGACTGGTTCGGTAGCGGCCCGGGGTCGTTCCGATGATGTCGGTGAAGGCTGCGATGAAGCTGCTGGGGTTGGCCCATCCGCAGGCGTAGGCGGTTTGGGTGGTGTCGTGGCCGTCGGCGAGGAGCACGAGCGCGTGGTGGATGCGTAGCTGCGTGCGCCACTCATAGAAGGTCATGCCGAGTTCGTTGCGGAACAGTCGGCTGAGGGTGCGGGTGCTGGCTCCGATCGTCTTCCCGAGTTCGGCCAGCGTGGCGTTGTCTGCCGGCTTCTCGTACAGCATCCGGGCAATGGCTTGCAGTCGGTCGTCCCGTGGCTCCGGCAGGTGCAGTGGCTGTTCGTGTGCTTCGCGGAGTTCATCGACGAGGACTCGAAGGAGGCGAGAGCGCGCGGAGCGGCTGTAGTCGGGCGCGGCGTCGTCGTAGTTGCGGGGGCCGGTCAGGGCGAGCAGGACCTCGCGGGCGAGGTCGGAGGCCAGGAACACGGCGGGATGGTCTGGTATGAGCCGGGCGAGGGATGGCGCGAGAAAGACGATCCGCATATCGGTGTCGCCGTGGGCGCGGTGGTAGTGCGTGAACCCGGCGGGGGTCCAGGCGACCCGGTTGGCGGGAACGATCGACGTGCCGCGCTCGGTGTGAACTGCCAAGACGCCGCTGGCTGCGTATACCAGGTGTCCCCGTGCGTGCGACTGCACTGCGCTTGTTTCGCCGGATGGCCAGAGGTGGCGCCCGCCAGAGGGCCACACATGTGACGTCACACCGGCGATTCGGCGAGGTTGGCGGTGAACAGGCATCAGTTGGCATCGTAGCGGTAGCAAGCCACACCTTGATTTGGTGACACTTCCTCCATGCGGAGTGGTCTTCAGTCGCGCAGAGCGCCCGACCGAACCACATGTCATCGAGGCAGCGTGCTTCGACGCCGCGGCTTGAGGGAGAAGGGGAAACGCATGGCGACGTTCGTTCTTGTGCCCGGCGGCTGGAAGGGCTCCTGGTCGTTCGAGGCGGTGGTTCCGCTGTTGGAGCGTGCTGGTCATACCGTTCACGCCCTGACCCTGACCGGTCTGCGGGCGGACGACGACAATGCGACCGTCGCGACCGCCAACCTCGACACGCACGCCGACGACGTATTGCGGCTCCTCGACCGCGCCCACATCACCGGCGCGACACTGGTCGGCCACAGCTACGGCGGAATGGTGATCGCCGCCGCTGCCGATCGCGCTGACGGCCGGATCTCACGACTGGTGCATCTCGACGCCTGTGTACCGCGCGATGGCGAGTCGTGGTGGTCGTCAATGAACGAGCACTTCCGGGAAGTGTGCGCCGCCGGCGCCGCGACCACCGGCTACGCCGTCCGACCGCCGGACGGCGGCGATCCCCGCCGCCGCCCCCATCCCCTCGCCTCGTTCCTGCAAACGATCCGGCTCGCAGGCACGCTCGCCCAGGTCCCCCGTCGGGAGTTCGTCTACTGCTCGGGATGGGAAGACCGGACGCCGTTCGCTGAACTCCGCACCCGACTCCAAGCCGATCCCGAGTGGCAGGTCCACGACCTCCCAACCGGCCACGACGCAATGCATGAGGCCCCGGAGGCGGTCGCTGCACTACTGCTCGGCGAATGCATCGCGGATGCGTCGGCGCACAGACGACAGGCTTGCCATTGAGGGCCGCACAAGCCCAGTTCATCCGGCCTCCGATCATTCATGCCGTCGTCTGGGGCCACGGCGTCCCCGGGGGCCACTTACTCCGCGCGCATGGCTGAGATCGGGAGGCCGCGTAGGGGTGTAGAGGACCCATCGGGAAGACCTCGACGTGCTTGACGCTACCTACGACCGTCCCGAGCGCGGCGCGGCGTGGTTGCCAACTTGCTTTGCGGTACGCAAGGTTGGCGACATGGCGATGGGGCAGTGGCGGCGCGGGGACGTCGTCCTCGGGCTGTACGAAGTGCTCGACGTCCTGGAGGGCGGCGGAATGGGGCTGGTGTACCGGGTCCGCCACCGTTCCTGGAGTACGGACCTCGCGGTGAAGGTGCCGCGCCCTGAACTGGTGGCCACGTCTGCGGGTGGCAGCGGGTTCGAGCGTGAGGCGGGCACGTGGGTCGGCCTGGGCCCGCATCCGAACGTCGTCGCGTGCCTGTACGTACGCCGGGTCGAGGACGTGCCCTGCGTGTTCGCCGAGTGGGTGGGCGGGGGCTCGCTGGCGGAGCTGGTCCGGGACAAGCGGCTGTACGTCCGCAACGACGGGGACCGCAACGACGGGGACCGCAACGACGGGGACCGCAACAACGGGCACCGCGATGACGGGCACCGCGACGGCGAAGACCGCGACGGTCGCACTGCCCGGGTACTGGACCTCGCGGTGCAGATCGCCTGGGGTATCGACCACGCGCACCGGCAGGGACTGATTCACCAGGACGTCAAACCGGCGAACATCATGGTGGACGTCGACGCGGACTGGACGGCGAAGGTCACCGACTTCGGGCTGGCCGGTGCGCGCGCGGCTGCGGGGGAGAGTTCGGTCGCGCCGCCGGAGGGGAGTCTGCTGGCCAGCTACGGCGGCATGACCCCGGCGTACTGCTCGCCGGAGCAGGCGGACGCGGTGTCCGGCGCGCGCGTCGCGCTCACACGCGCCACCGATGTCTGGTCGTGGGCGCTGTGCGTGCTGGAGATGTTCGTCGGCGGGCCGCCGTGCCGGTTCGGGCAGTCGGCACCCGAGGTCTTCGACGTCTTCCTGAAGTGGGGGCAGCCGGCGCCGGGCGCCCCCGAGGTGCCGCCGGCGCTGGCCGACCTGCTGTGGCGGTGCTTCGAGGTCGACCCGGTCCGGCGCCCGCAGCGACTGGACGAGGTGGCCGCGGCCGTGGCGCAGATCTACACCGACGTCGTCGGGACGCCGTATCCGCGTGTGGCTCCGCAGGCCGCGGGCCTGCTCGCCGACGGCCTGTCCAACCAGGCGCTGTCGCTGCTCGACCTGGACCGAGTGGAGGAGGCGGAGGCCCTGTGGCGCGATGCCAGGGACATCGACCCGCATCACCTGCCCACCGTCTACAACCAGGCCCTGCACCGCTGGCGGCAGGCCTCGCTCTCGGACGAGGACATCGTCTCGGAGCTGCGGACGGCGAAGGCTCTGCAGGGCGGGCCCACCCTGGATGCGGATCGTCTGCTCGGTCTGGTGCAGGTCGAGCGGGGGTACGACGATGCGGCCCGCGCCCTGCTCGCGGACGCGACGGACGGCCCGGAAGTGCGGTCCGCACGGGAGGAGTTGGCCCGCCGCGGCCCCTTCCGTGAACCGCAGCGGCTTGAGGGCCACGGGGGTGCGGTCCGGGCCGTCGCCGTCAGCGCCGACGGCGAGGTGGCGCTGACCGGCGGTGCGGACGGTCGCGTCCGGGTGTGGGAACCGGCTGCGCACCGCTGCCGGTACGAGCTGCCGCGCGAGGCGCCCGAAGCGCCCGAGGCACGTGGAGCCTTGGACGCCGAAGCGCCGGGTACCGACCATGCCCCCGTCCCGGTGGTCGCCGTCGCGATCTCCCCCGACGGGCGTACGGGGCTTGCGGGGCACAGGTACGGACCCGTCGAACTGTGGGACCTGACGAGCGGCACGCTGCTGGGCAGGCTCGGCGATCACGGGCCGGAAGTGACCTCGGTCGCGTTGAACGGTTCCGGCGGCGCCGCCGTGGCGTACGCGACCGGCCGGGTGGATGTATGGGACGCGCGGGGCGGCCGGTTGCTGCGGACGCTGGAGCACCCGCCGTCGTCGTACCAGAAGCTGGACCCCGCGACCAGGCGGGTGCTGCCCGAGATCCACCACCGGCCCGCCAAGGTGCCCGTCCTCGCCCTCAGCGAGGACGGGGGAGTGGCGGTCTCGGCGGCACCGGACGACGGCAGCGTGGTCGCCTGGGACGTGGCCGGCGCCCGGCCGCTGCACCGGCTGGTCAAGTCCGCGGACATGCACAACACGGGCATCGACCGGGTGGCGCTGAGCCCCGACGGCCGGTACGCCCTGCTGACCGGCTTCCAGACGGACGCGGCGCGCATCTGGGAGTGCGCGACCGACCGGATCCGTGCCACCGTGCCCGACCAGATCGGCAACTACGTCCGGGTGGCGCTGAATGGCGACGCCACGGTCGCCGCCTCGATCCCCAAGGACGGCAGCGAGCAGCCGCTGCGCATCTGGGAGCTGCGTTCCGGCCGCTGCCTGCGCACGATCGGCACCCGGCTCCTGCCCGACCCCATGCCGGGCTTCACCGCGCCGCTGCCCCTGACCTGTGTGGCCCTCAGCGGCGACGCGCGGGTCGCCGTCCTCGGTGACCAGTACGGCGGCATCCAGATCCATCACCTGCCTCCAGGCGGGTTTCGTGCCGCATGGCACTACGCACAGCCCCGCACCGCGGCCGCCCTCGCCCAGCGCGAGACGGAGGTCGAGCGCATCGTCGAGCGGGCCGAGGCGCTGGCGGACCAGGGCAACGCCGTGGCGGCCGCCGAGCAACTACGGGCGGCACGCGCCGTCCCCGGCTTCGAGCGCCATCCCGGACTGCGCCGACTGTGGGAGGAGGTGGGCCGAGCGGCCGGCAGACGCACCGATCTGCTGAGCATCTGGCAGCGCTACGACCTCAGCGGCCGCCAGGCCCTCGGCCAGCAGGCCACTCTCGCCCTCACCCCCGACGGTGAACTGGCCGTGATCCCAGGTGCCTTCGGCCGCGTCCGGGTGTGGGAACTGCAGACGGGGCAGCACCTGCACACCTTTCCGGAACGGGTGGCCAACACCCACACCGTGCTGGTCGCCGAGGACGGTCGCCTCGCCGTCACCGCGGACTGGGAGGGGACCGCACACCTGTGGGACCTCGAAAGCGGCACCAGACGCTGCCAGTTGTACGGCGACAACGGCTCGGTGAAGGCGATCGCCATGGACCGGGCCGGCCGGCACGCGCTGGTGGGGGACGAGGACGGGGCCCTGTGCCTGTGGCGCCTGCGCCCGGCCGACCGCGGCCGCACGATGGTGGCGCACGAGGGCCCGGTAGCCCTCGTACGGCTGACTCACGACGCACGGTACGCCGTGTCAGCCGGTCTGCAGGACCGCACCGGCCGGCTGTGGGACACACGCAACGGGCGCCCGCTGCTCACGATCCCCCTCGAACTCGGCAATCCGGAGCTGCGGTTCGCCCCGGACGGCGGACGGCTGTTCGTCAGCACCGGCCTGCGGCTGTCCGCGTGGGACGTACGCTCCCGCCGACTGCTGTACGAGCGCGAGGTGTACCCCGAAGGGTTCGCCCTGAGTGCCGATGGGCGTGTCGCCGCGACGTGCGGCATCGGCACGGTGGAGGTGTGGGAGACGCAGACCGGCCGGACCGTGTGCGAACTGCCCGCGAGGGCCTCCGTGTTCGACGTGAGCGCGGACGGGCGCCACGTCGTCACGGCCGCCGACCGCGCGCTGCATGTGTGGGACGTGCGGACGGGGCAGCGCGCGCATACCCTGGAGGGCCATCCCGCCTCCGTCTGTCTGCTGATGTTCGGCACCGACGGCCGCAACCTGGTGTCGGCCGACTACCGGCCGGGCATCCGGCTGTGGGAACTCGACTACGACTACGACTTCACGCCCGAGGGGGCCGACGACCGGTGACAACGCGGGTGACCGTCTCGGTGCACACCGGCACAGGAGTTCAGGACTACGTCTTCGCCGAGCCGACGACCTGCGAGGTGGGCCGGTCCGACGCCTGCGCCATCCGCGTCCCCGACCGGCACCGCAGCGTGTCCCGGCGGCACTGCCGACTGGACGTCGACCCGCCGCGGCTGCTGGTGCGGGACCTGGGCAGCAGCTACGGCACGCACGTCAACGACGACCGGCTGGGCCGGCTCACCGAGCGGCCCCTGGCAGACGGCGACGAGATCCGCATCGGTGACGTACGGCTGCGGATCACCGTGACGCAGGCGCCGCGGCCCGAACCTCACGCGGACCCTGACGCACAGGCCTCCTCCGTGCCGTCGGACATCCCCGGCTACGAACTCGTTCGCGAACTGGGCCGCGGCTCTCAGGGAGTCGTCCACCTGGCACGCCGGCTGGAGACGGGCGAGCTGGTCGCGGTCAAAGAGGTGCCGGCCACCCGGCGGGCCGATGACAACGCCCGCTTCGCCTTCCGGCGCGAGCTCGAGAACGTCCGGGCACTGCGCCACCCGAACATCGTCGAGTTCCGTGGCAGCGGCGACGACCACGGCACCTTCTACTTCGCCGCCGAGTACTGTCCCGGCGGCAACCTCGAACGGCTGGCCGAGCAGCACGGCGGGAGGGTGCCCGTGGCCGGGGCACTGTCCGTCGTCCGGCAGGTCCTGGCGGGTCTCGCGCACGCCCACCGGGCCGTGCTGCCCGCCCCGCGACAGCCCGACGACGCGATGACCCCGGCGCGTGGGCTGGTGCACCGCGACGTGAAGCCGGCCAACATCCTGCTGGCGGGGACGGGGTCCGACGGCCACCCCGTGGTCAAGCTCGCCGACTTCGGGCTGGCCAAGGCGTTCGAGCGCGCGGGTCTGTCCGGCCACACCCGGACCGGAGCGCTGGGCGGGACGATCCCGTTCACGGCGCGGACGCAGCTGGTCGGCTACAAGTACGCCGGGCCCGAGGTGGACGTGTGGGCGACCGCGGCCTGCTTGTACTGGATGCTCACCGGAGCCACACCGCGCGACTTCCCGCCGAACAAGGACCCGATCGCGGTCACGCTCCGCGAACCCGTGACACGGATCAGGGACCGCGAGCCGTCGATCCCGTCGCGGCTGGCGAACGTGATCGACGAGGCGCTGGTCGACACCCCCGACATCACGATCCGCACGGCGGACGAACTGGCCCTGGCGCTGCGGGACGTCACCTGAGCTGGCGGTAGCGGCCGACGGCGGGGCAACCGGGGCGCCCGCACTGGCCGGTCGGCCCTGTCTGTACGCCGGGGCGACCGTATCTGCAGGGTGGGTCGGCCGCTGCGGCTGCGGGTCCCGTGTGTGCAGTCCGCCTCGACGCTGGCTCGGCTCAGGTCCCGCCGTCGCGCAGGCAGGCGAAGCCGAGGCGGGTGGTGAATCCTGTATCGCCCAGCCGCTCCACCCGCTGGTCCGAGTACGTCACCTCGCGCAGGGCTTCGTCGTGCGCGGCCCGCTGCTCGCGGGAGCACCTGCTGCGGTCCACGTCGACGGTGGCGATGACCGGCGGGAAGGCGTCCCGGAAGTCCTCGTGGGCAGACGCCACGTGCCTCTCGTGGTCCGGATCGTCGGGATAGCTCAGTGACAGCGTGACGGGCGGCTCCCCGCCGAGGTGCCGGCCGGCGGCACGCAGCGAGTCCGCCAGTTGCTTGAGTGCCATGCGGAGGTCGCCGCTGAGCGTCACGTTGCCGGGGTCGGGCACGTAAAGCTCCGGTGGCACGGCCTCCGGCACCACGTATCGTACGAACACCTGCGCGGAGGGGAACCGCACCGCCAGAGTCGGCCACGTCCCGCCGCCCTCGATGGTGAACTCGGGCCGCTGCGGCTGCGGCTTCAAGGACCAGCGGAGCATCACCCAGTCAGCCGTGTCCAGCGCCTCGGGCGGCAGGTTGTCCGGACTGTACGGTCCCCGGCTGCGCGTGAGCAGCGCGTACTCATCCATCATGGCCAGGAGCCGGGTACCGTCGGCGTCGACGTCGAGGGTGAGCGGGTGCATCGCCAACTCCAGCATGACGCCCGTCGCCGCGTCGATCAGTGACGACATCGGCTTCATTCGGCCAGCGCCACGAAGAGGGGACTGCCGAGCAGTACCGCCATGTCCTGCCCCGGGTACAACTCGGGGTAGGGGCAGGGCCCGTAGAGCATCCGCTTCGCCACGAACTCGACCCTCTGTGCGGGGCCGCGGAGCGCGGAGTTGGCCCTTATGGCCGTGGTCAGCGCGTCGTCGACATCGGTCGTGACGGTGTCCCCGGCGGCCAGGGCGGCCAGTTGGTCCAGCATCATCGGCATGACGGAGCCGCTCAGCCGGTGCTGTGACAGGCCCTCGGCCGGCTGAGTGCTCACTACGTGCGCCGTCGAGCCGCCCAGCCCGACGATCGTCCGCTCGCCGCGCCCGCCGAAGTACACGGTGCCGCCATCGCCGATGGCGCCCCACTGCATCGGCAGCACGCCGTGCACGTACTGCCCGGGCTCGTCCACGTCGCCCAGGTCGCCGTGGTCCTCCAGATGCCGCATCACCCGTTCCAGTCGGGCGAAGCGGTCCGCTCCCGCGGCCTCGACGGTGCGTTTGGCACCCACCATCTTCAGGTCGAAGTTGACCTCGGTGACACGCTTGCGCGCCCATCCCGGGGCGATCTGCGACAGCAGCATGTCGACCTTCGCGTCGCTGACGTACAGGTAATAGCGAAACGACACCCCGACCCCCTCCCCGCCACACCGGCCACCGATGTTACTCCCTGTCGCGCTGCGTGTACGCAGCATGTGATTCGCCAGGGGTATTGCCCAACGCCAAAGTGCATGCAAAAGTGTGTTCATTTTCGGGGGTAGGAAGGAGGGGCCGAACAGGGTTCGGCCCCTCCTTCACGCGCGTCCTCACGGCGGCGGTTCGACGGCGAAGGTGCCCGGGGTCGGCCTGCTCTCGGCCATCGCCTCACCCGTCGCCAGTCTGGCCCGCACACGGATGACGGACCCCGGCACCGCGTCCGCCAGGAGCCTGCTGGGCACGGCGAGCAGCAGGCGCTGCCCGACGTTCCTCGACAGCAGGTCGGCGTAGCCGGGCACCGGCTCCGCGTCGAGCACTTCCACTTCCGCCTGGTCCCAGCCCGTCAACCGCGGATGCGGCTCCGTCCCGACCAGCCGTGCGGTCAGATCAGTGCGGTTGTCGATTGCCTGCACCATGGTCGACGGTCACCGGTGAGGCGGGCCTTCGTGCCGGTACCCGCCCTTCATATTGCCCGACTTGGCAAGGGGCTTCGGGCCGTTCGTCGTACCCCTGAACTCGGATGTCAGGCTCTCCTGGAGGAAGGCCTCGGCACCCTCCCAGGGGTAGTTCGCCACCGCGCGCTCGAGTGAGGCGAGCCGCTTGTGGAGCTCGTGGATGGTCTCGACCAGCCCCGGTACCGGCTCTGCCTCGGGCCGGCCCGCGGCACGGAGTGGAGCGCGCACGGCGCCCGCTGCCGAGACCGACACCGTCGCGGTCATCGTGGCGGCCGGCGCCGAGATGTCCGTGATGGAGACACCGGTCGGGGCCCCGGCGTACGAATGGGAACTGGGCTTGCTGGACGGGCTGAACGTGGTGTTGCCGGTGCTCCCGGGGTAGGGATCGCCGTCGTCACCACGGTTCGCCGCCCACTCCATGTCGCGCCGGTCGTCGGCCTGGACCAGGCCCACCATGTAGTGGGTCTCGTCCGTGTTGTCCTGTTGGCTTTCGTCGATGTGCCAGAGCATCAGGCCGGCGGCGGGCAACGAGGCGTCGTACCCGGTGCGTTGGCGGTTCTCCATCAGGAAGTATTCGTTCCCCGGCAGGCCGTCCGTCCACAGTCGGTGGACCTCGAAGCTGTTCTTGACGTCGGGAATGGACAGTGTCCCGTCGCTCGTGACGTTGACGGGCTTGGCCCAGTCCTGCTGGATCTTGCACCACGCCGACGGGTGCGTCGGAATGTCACCGCCCCCTCCCCACGAACCGGCTCCCATCAGGCACCAGTTGCCGACCCCCTCCGACGAGCCGTCGACGTCGTACAGGTCGGGGAAGCCGAACAGCAGGTGCCCCAACTCGTGTGCGCAGACCCCGATTTTGGCGTCCTCGGGGATGGTGAGGTAGCCGTAGATCCGGGCGCCGTCGGCGTTGTACGCGCTCGGCAGGACCCACTTGTGCGACCAGATGTCCCCCGGGTTGCCGGTGGCTTCGCCACCCGCGCCGGCGTGCACGACCATGAAGGCGTCGACGAATCCGTTGCCGTCGTTGTCGTACGGCGCGTAGTTGACGAGGGGGTCGGCGGTGACGGCGGCATCCCGGGCCATGATCTGCGCACGCGCCTGCCCCGTCGGGCGGCCGATGCCGAAGTTGTTGTTGGCGTACCAGGAGAGCTTCTGAGGCATCCGGACGGGACCGATGACCTCGCCGACGATGTCCACCAGACCGTGCGTCACTTCGCGGTAGTAGTCCCGGACACTGCCGTGCGGGAGCTCGCCGAGGGAGAAGAAGAGCTTCTCGAAGTGTTCCTTGTCCGCGGTCATCGGCTTGTCCTGGAAGTCCGCCAGGACGACGACGACCCGTACCGCGCCGGTCAGCGGCGAGCGGGCGGCGGCCGTGGAGCGGATGGCCTCGTACGGTGTGCCAGGAGGGAACTCGTTGGGCGGGATGATGGTGCCGTCGTTGAAGCCGAGAGCGCGGGGAGCGCCACCGAGGCGGAACGTACTCGCCAGGTCCGACTCGCTTCGGACCCGCTCCAGTTCCTGCCGCATCCTCTCGCGCAGTTCCGGGCTGGGGGCGATGGCGCAGAACTCCGACCACACGGCCACCGCGGAATTCCGCATTGTACGAGGATCAACCATGCTTGTTCCTCCCAAAAAGGGTTTTCTGGTTGTTTCTCCGGCCAGTGACGCATGTCTGTACGACACCCGCAACGCGGATCAAGCGGCCGAGCAGATGCGGACGGGCTCCCCCCGGGGTTTCATGGAAGACGGGGCCGACCCATGCCCTCCCCGCCCTCCCCGCCCGCTCCGCAGTCACCGTAAATACGGTGTTGCGCATGAGCAGTTGGCCGGCAACTCGACCGGCGCTCACGCGGACCGGCCGCTGACATTCGGCTGGAGGTTTGTCTGACTGGCGGATGAGCTGGCGATGGCTCCATTGGCGTGGTGCGCGGCTCATACTGCAACCAGCCCTGGCGCGACGTCTCTCCTGTCCTGCAGAACCGCAACCCCCGGATGAGGAGGCCACGTTGAGAGCTGCTGACTTCGAGCGTGGAATCGCCCAGACCTTCGTCGACCCCTACGCCTGCGACGAGATGGGATCCTGCGCGTGGGAGACGACCGGCTCACAGGAGAGCGAGGGGGACTATCTGCTGCCTCCGCCCCATCCTGCCCAGCGTCTCAACCTCTTGATCGGTCCGCGTGACCAGCGGCGGCTGGACCTGCACGCGGTCCTGACCGCGGCCGGCATCCCGCCGCATCCCGAAGACCGCGAAGCCATCGAGCAGCTCAGCGCCCTGCCCGACAGCGTCAATGCCTCCCTCCAGCGCTGGCTCCACCACGCGATGTGACTCCCAGGGGCCAACCCGGGCACCGCCCGTGGCTCACCGGGCCCTGGTGGGCCGCGTGCGGCGGAGTGGGCGTCGACCTCTGCCTCGGCCTGACGCAACTGGCCGCGTTTGTCGGCGAGGCGTTCGCGTAGCCGCGGGCGCGGAGCGCACTGAGAGCGGCCGGGACGGTGACGGTGCGAGCCGCTCCCCGTCTGCCGGCTGCCGTGCGGCAGGATGGGGCCATGAGTGTAGTGAAGATCAACGTACTGACCGTTCCCGCCGAGCAGCGGGAGACGCTGGAGAAGCGCTTCGCCTCTCGCGCCCATGCCGTGGAGAACTCTGACGGGTTCGAGTGGTTCGAACTCCTCCGGCCGGTGGAAGGCACCGACGACTACCTCGTCTACACGCGCTGGCGTGACGAGGAGTCTTTCCAGGCCTGGATGGAGGGCCCGATGAAGGCGGCCCACCAGGGCGGTGGTGTGGAGGGCGGGGAGCGCCCCAAGCCGGCAGCGAGCGGCTCCACGCTGTGGTCCTTCGAGGTCGTGCAGCAGGCCGCGCCGAAGAGCGCGTAGACAGGTCGTCGCGGACGACAGAGCGCAGGCGGGCGAGTGTCTTCGGCGCTGACGTCGTGGAGGCTGCCGTCGACGTTGCCGATGCGGCCGTAGCGCTCTGGCCCCCGCGGATGACAGCCGCCCGGGTGCGCCGGCCGATCACCCGGGCGGGAAGCCGCGCTTGCAGTGATCGCCCCGGACTGGAACCCGGTCGGAACCTGGTCCGGCCCGCGGACTGCTATGGAAGAGGCCGAAATGGGGGCCGCCGTCGGGGTTGCGCCGACGGCCGGCCCCCGCGCCACGATGGGCCCTGCTTCCCGCGCCCTGCTTCCCGCGCCCTGCCTTGCCGGATGGACCGCCATCCGGGTGATCTGTGGCTTACGCCGGCGGTGCGGGGAACCAAGGAATACCGGCCCCTCGAGCACTATTGTCGTTTCGTTGCTGTCGATTCGGAGTGGCAGCCTGACGGTGATCGGCCGAAACTGAAGCTCACGGTTTCGTGATCAGTAAGAGCGCACGGCCTCGCGGCATTCGAGAAGGCCCGGAGGGTCAATCTCCGGAGCGCGAGGACACCGGACCGGCCACCCATGGCCAGTGGTCATCGAAATGTCCTCCAGGAGGACAAATGGTAGAGCAGTCCTCCGACGTATTTATGTCCGGGACGGACAAAGCAGCTGCCGTCAGGCGTAGCGGCGCCGGCCCGACGACGACAGACACCGAGAAGAAACTCGCGGAAGTACTGGCTGACGTCGTGTCCGTCGAATACGTTCCGGCCGACAGCCACTTCTTCGACGACCTCGGTGCCAACTCCTTGGTCATGGCTCAATTCTGTGCACGGGTCAGGAAACGGTCGGATCTGCCGTCTGCGTCCATGAAGGACATCTATCGGCATCCCACGATCAGAAGTCTGGCGGCAGCTCTCGCGGACGTCCCTCCCGCTCCTGCCGACTCGTCGCTCCCGACGTCGCCGTCAGCGGCGAATCCGGCGCAGGATCCGGTGATCCCGGCGAGCACGCAGCACTATGTTCTCTGCGGAACAATCCAGTTGCTGATCTTCCTGGGATACTCCTTTGTCACCGGACTTGTCACCGCCCGCGGCTACGAGTGGATCGCCACCGGCTCAGGTCTGGCGGACATCTATCTGCGATCGCTCCTCTTCGGCGGCATCGGCTTCGTCGTCCTGTGCATGTTCCCGGTCATGGCCAAATGGATTCTCATCGGCCGCTGGAGACCCCGCGAGTTCCCCGTCTGGGGTCTGACCTATCTGCGTTTCTGGCTCGTCAAGGTACTGCTCCACGCCAATCCGATGATCTTCTTCGTCGGCAATCCGCTGTACGTGCTGTACCTGCGGGCGCTCGGCGCGCGCATCGGCAAGGGGGTCACGATCCTCTCCCACTCCGTCCCGGTCTGCACCGACCTGCTGACGATCGGTGCCGGTACGGTGATCCGCAAGGACTCGTTCTTCCTCTGCTACCGGGCGCACTCAGGGCGTATCCAGGCAGGCCGGATCACGCTCGGCCGGGATGTGTTCATCGGTGAGAAGACCGTCCTCGACATCGACACGTCGATGGGCGACGGAGCTCAACTCGGCCACGCATCCGCCCTGTACCGCGGCCAGATGATCCCGGACGGCGAGCAACGGCACGGGTGCCCGGCAGAGCCCACGAAGATCGACTATGTGAGGGTCGCGCCGGCGAGGTGCGGCACCCCGCGCCGGGCCTGGTTCGGACTCGTCACCCTGCTTCAGCTGTTCCTGGTGTACATACCCCTGACGGTCGGCGGCGTGTACATGCTGTTCACCGAGGTTCCGGCGCTCGGCAGGCGACTGGGCCCGGACGCGCCCGAAATCACTTCGTGGGAACTCCCCATCGACGCACTGGCCGTATCTCTCACGCTCTTCTTCGGATTCGTCGTCGTGGGCCTCGCCGTGCTCTTCACCGTTCCGCGCCTGATGAATCTGGCGATCAAGCCCGACAAGGTATATCCGCTCTACGGCTTCCACTACGCCACGCAGCGGGCCGTAGCCCGCATCACGAACATCAAGTTCTTCGCCTGGCTCTTCGGCGACAGCTCCTACATCGTCCATTACTTGCGCGGCCTCGGCTACGATCTTTCCCACGTCGAGCAGACCGGGTCCAACTTCGGTACGGAAGTGCAGCACGAGACCCCGTATCTGGTTTCTGTCGGCAGCGGCACGATGGTGGCGGACGGACTCTCCATCGTCAATGCGGACTTCTCGAGCACATCCTTCCGGGCGTCTCGAACGACGATCGGACCGCGAAACTTTCTCGGCAACAACATCGCCTATCCCGCGGGGGGCAGGACGGGTGAGAACTGCCTGCTTGCGACGAAGGTAATGATTCCCCTCGACGGTGAGATCCGTGAAGATGTCGGGCTGCTCGGCTCGCCGTGCTTCGAGATTCCCCGGTCGGTGGAGCGCGACTCCCGCTTCGACCATCTCAGGACCGGCGACGAACTAAGCCGCAGCCTCGCGGCCAAGAACCGCTACAACATGCGCACGATGGCCCTCTTTCTGTTCGTGCGGTGGCTGCACACCTTTGTGCTCACGGCGCTCGGTCTCGTCTCCGCCGGCCTGTACGGGGTGCTCGGACACGTGGTGATTGCCGCGTATCTGGCACTCAGCCTCGCGTTCACGGCTCTCTATTTCGTCCTGGTGGAGCGCTGTGTCATGTCGTTCCGCACGCTGCAACCCCAGCTGCGCTCCATCTACGACCCGTACTTCTGGCGACACGAACGCCTGTGGAAGGTGCCCGACCACTACCTCGACGCCTTCAACGGAACCCCCTTCAAGAACGTGATCTGGCGGTTGCTGGGTGTCCGCATGGGCAGCAGGGTCTTCGACGACGGCTGCTATATGACGGAGCGGACACTCACGACGGTCGGGGACGACTGCACGCTCAATGCCGGCAGCAAGATCCAGTGCCACTCGCAGGAGGACGGCACCTTCAAGTCCGACCGGACCACGCTCGGTGTCGGCTGCACCCTTGGAGTCGGCGCGCACGTGCACTACGGCGTGACGATGAGTGACGGCGCGATGCTGGCACCCGATTCCTTCCTCATGAAAGGCGAGGAAGTCCCCCCGAACGCATGGTGGGGAGGAAACCCCGCCGCTGAAATGCCCGATGCCCCCGATCAGGCCGGTGGCGTCCGTTCGGCATGGGCACCAGGAACAGCTTCGGCAAGCGACGCCGCGGCGACGGCGAGTTGAGGAAGGCCATGCGAATGGGAGCGCACGTGGAGGCGGACCGGGAGTTCTGGAGCCGGGTGCTGACCACTGGTGGATTCACCTCCGTTCCACGGTGGGTGCCGGAACCGGTGGCGGGAGTGGCCGAGTACGAAGCCGAGGCGCCGGCCGACGTCGTGGGCAAAGTGCGGGGCCTGGCCGGGGAGTTGGGGGTACCGGTGAGCGCGGTGCTGCTGGCCGCCCACGCCAAAGTGCTGGCCGCGTTGTCGGGTGAGCAGGAGGTGGTGACGGGGTACGCCGACGGGGCTGGAGGCGGTCCCCTGCCTTGCCTGCTGACCGTTGCATCCGAGTCGTGGCGCGAACTGGTGATGAGCGCTCATCGCGCGGAGGCGGAGGTGCTGGCGCACCGGGAGTTTCCGGTCGGCGCGCTCCGGCGGGAGCTGGGGGTGACCGGGCCGTCGTACGAGGTGGTGTTCGACCCTACAGGGACCGGGAGCGGGCTGGTTGAGGACGTGGTGCTGGGGGTGGGCTGGTCCGACCGGGGCGGGCGGCTGGTGGTCCGGTTGCGGTATCGCACCGAGACGCTGGACGCCGAGTGCACGGCCCGGATCGCCGGCTACCACCTCGCCGCGCTGGGACTGATGGCGGCTGATGCGGATGCCGGGCACGCGCGGCAGAGCCTGCTGTCGGCCGAGGAGGTGCGTCATCAGCTCGACGGTCTGGCCGGGCCGCGCCGGGCGCTCCCGGAAGGACGGGTGCACGAGCTGTTCGAGCAGCGGGTGCGCGCGCATCCGGAGACCGTGGCAGCCGTCCACGGCGAGCGCGAGTGGACGTACGGGGAACTCAATGCGCGCGCGAACCGGCTGGCACGGGCCCTGCTGGCGCGAGGGCTCGGCTCAGAAGACGTGGTCGGGGTGGTCACCGAACGTCATCTCGACTGGCTCGCCGCGGTATTGGCGGTGTTCAAGGCCGGGGGCGTGTACCTGCCGATCGAGCCTCACCTGCCGGCGGGACGTGTCGCGGCGACCTTGTCACGTGCGGGATGCCGACTCGTGCTGACCGAATCCGGCAGCACCGACACCCTCGATCAGGCACTGGACACGCTTCCGCAGGTCGAGAAACTGCTGGTCGAGGCGGCGTACGCGGAACAGCACGACGAAGCCGACGTCGGAGTGACGGTCGCGGCCGACCAGCTGGCCTACATCTACTTCACCTCGGGCTCCACCGGCGAGCCGAAGGGGGCGATGTGCGAGCACGCGGGCATGCTCAACCACCTCTACGCCAAGATCGACGACTTGGGAATCGGCCAGGGCCAGGTGGTGGCGCAGACAGCCCCGCAGTGCTTCGACATCTCGCTGTGGCAGCTGCTGGCCGCGCTGCTGGTGGGCGGACGCACGCTGCTGGTCGAGCAGGAAGCGATCGTCGACGTGGAGCGGTTCGTCGACACACTTGTCCGTGGCCGGGCGGCTGTGGCGCAGGTCGTGCCCTCCTACCTGGAGGTGGTGGTGTCGTACCTCGAGCAGCACCCCCGCGAACTGCCCGACCTCACCCGTGTGTCGGTGACCGGTGAGGCGTTGAAGCGGGAGCTGGTCCAGCGCTGGTTCACGATCCAGCCGGGGATCGAGCTCGTCAACGCCTATGGGCTGACCGAGACCTCGGACGACACCAACCACGAGGTCATGGACAGAGTGCCGGAACGGGTGCTGCTGGGGCGCGCGATCAACAACGTGCGTGTCCACGTCGTCGATGAACACCTGTCACTGGTGCCGCTGGGTGCCCCGGGAGTGATCGCGTTCTCCGGGGTGTGCGTGGGCCGGGGGTACGTCAACGATCCCGAACGTACCCGCGAGGCCTACCGGGACGATCCGTTCCGGCCGGGGGAGCGGCTCTACCTGGGAGGCGACTGGGGGCGCTGGCATCCCGGCGGCAAGCTGGAGTTCCTCGGCCGCCGGGACAACCAGGTCAAGATCCGCGGCTTCCGCATCGAGATCGGTGAGATCGAGAACACCCTGTTGCGGGTCCCCGGCGTGCGGGACGGCGCGGTGGTGATCGCCGAGCAGGCCGCCTGCAGCACGCACCTGATCGCCTTCTACACCGGACGGTGCCTGCAGGCAGACGCGCTGCGCGAGGCGCTGGGCGCCGTGCTGCCCGCCTACATGGTGCCCTCCGCCTTTCACTGGCAGCAGAGCCTCCCGCTGACCGCCAACGGCAAGATCGACAGGAAGGCCCTGACCACGCTGGCCGAACAGACCGCACCGACCGCGGACCGCGACGTCGCCGGGCAGCACGACCACACCCCGCGCACGCCGACCGAGCGGAAACTCGCGGCCGCGTGGGCCGAGCTGCTGGGCGTTCCCGAGCACCGCATCGGCCGCCAGGACCACTTCTTCGACTCCGGCGCCACCTCACTGACGGCCGTGAAACTCACCCTCGCCCTGGACCGCATGCTGTCCCTGAAGGACATCACCCGCCATCCGGTGCTCGCCGACCTCGCCGCACTCCTCGACGGCACCACCCACCGGCGCCCAGAGCTGCTCCAGCCACTGTCGGAACCGGCCCGCGCGCCGCGGTGCGCTCTGGTGTGCTTCCCCTACTCCGGCGGCAACGCGGTCAACTACCAGCCGATGGCCGGCGCCCTGGCGGGCAGCGGCCTGTCGGTGTATGCCGTCGACCTGCCCGGCCACGACCTGGCCGCCCAGGAGGAGCCGTTCGCGCCGATGGCTCAGGTGGCGGAGCAGGTCGTCGCCGAGATCACCGGGCGCGGCCTGACCAGGGTCATGCTCTGGGGCCACTCCTCGGGCACCGCGCTGGCCGTGGAGACGGCGAGGAAGCTGCTGGAACGCGGGGTGGACGTCCCGCGGGTGTTCCTGGGTGCCCAGCTGCTGGGCACCGCCACCGACCGACGCGCGGCCATCACCGAGCTGACGGGGCAGACCAACGCCGAGATCGCCGCGAAACTGAGCGCGGACGGCGGCTACACGGAGCTCGGTGAGCTGAATGCGCAGCACGTCGAACACATCGGTGCCGCCTACCGGAACGACTGCGTGGCCGCACACCGCTATTTCGCCGACGCGATGGAAAGCCCGCCCGCGGTGAAGCTGTCCGCGCCGGTCACCGTGGTCGTCGCCGGCGACGACCCGAACACGACGGAGTTCCCCGACCGCCACCGGGACTGGCGGCTCCTGGCCGAACACGTGGACCTGCACGAACTCCCCGACGGCGGCCACTACTTCCTGCGCACCCGCCCGGCCGCAGCAGCACAAGCCGTTCTGGGTGCCGCCGAACTGCCGGCCTCCCCCTGAGCCCCGAGCGGCAACCGAAAGGAATCCACATGTCGTCCTCATCCCTGGCAGCCCTGCCCGAGGTGCAGCTCGAACCGGGCAGGCCTCCGATCCTGCAGGTCGAGGCTCACGGTGACGCGCCGGGTTGGGCGGCCGAGAACCGCGATGCGCTACGAGCCCGAGTCACCGAGCACGGCGTGCTCGTCGTCCGCGGCTTGGCACTGCGGGAGGCCGGTCAGGTCCGTACCGTCTTCGCGCAACTGGCCGGCGAGCCGATGATGGAGCGGGAGGCCTTCGCCCCCCGGCAGACCTACGGCCCCGGCCTGTATTCCTCCTCGACCTGGCCGGCCAACCAGCCGATGTGCATGCACCATGAACTGAGCTACCGGCTGGAGATCCCCGGCCTGATGCTGTTCGCCTGCCTGACCGCCCCCGGCCAGGGCGGAGCGACCGCGGTGGCCGACTCGGAACGCGTGCTCCAGGCACTGCCCGCCGCGCTGACCGAACGGTTCGAGCATGCGGGCTGGCTGCTCACCCGCAGCTACAACGACGAGATCGGGGCGTCCCTGGCGGAGTCCTTCGGCACCGACGACCGTACTGCCATCGAACGCTACTGCCGCGCCCACGCCATCGACTTCGCCTGGCAGCCCGACGGCTCCCTGCGCACGCAGCAACGCCGCAGCGCAGTGGTACGACACCCGCTCACCGGCAGGCGCTGCTGGTTCAACCAGATCGCCTTCCTCAACGAGTGGACGCTGGCTCCCGAGGTGCGCGAGTACCTGGTGGACGTCTACGGCGAGGACGGGCTGCCGTTCAACACCCGTTTCGGAGACGGCTCTCCGATCGGCGAGGACATCGTCCAGCTCCTCAACGCCACCTACGAGGACCACACCCGACGCGAGCCCTGGCAGGCCGGCGACGTGATGCTGGTCGACAACGTACGCACGGCACACAGCAGAGAACCCTTCACCGGAGACCGCGAGGTGCTGGTCGCCATGGCCGAGCCCCAGCGCCTGCCCGACAGTTGCCCGACCCCGGAGGCGAGCCAGCGATGACTGCCCTGCCATCACCCAGCGCCCGGACTGACACGCCCCGTTCCGCCCCGATGCCGACCTTCGCGGTGATCTCCGGTGCGCAGGTGCAGCGAGCACTCGACGGGCGCGAGAAACAGGTCGTGGAACTGGTCGAGGCCACCTACCGGCTGCACGGCGCCGGGGACTCGGTCAACCCGCCGTCGTACTTCCTGCGCTTCCCCGACCGTCCCACGGCCCGGATCATCGCTCTGCCGGCCTCCATCGGTGGGTCGCTCCGCGTGGACGGCCTGAAATGGATCTCCAGCTTCCCGGCCAACGTGACCGCCGGTCTCCCCCGAGCCTCCGCAGTCCTCGTCCTCAACGACCACGACACCGGCTACCCCTTCGCGTGCCTGGAGAGCTCCATCATCAGCGCGACCCGAACGGCGGCATCCGCGGCACTGGCAGCCGACTGGCTCAGCAGGAACCGGCCCCGCCCGACCCGTATCGGATTCGTCGGCACCGGCCTGATCGCCCGCTACATCCACACATTCCTGGCCGGCACAGGCTGGACGTTCGACACTGTCGGCGTGCACGACCTGTCCGCCGACAGCACCGCCGGCTTCTGCGGCTACCTCCGGCAGGGCGGCAGCCACAAACACGCCGAACAGGTCACGGTCCACGACAGCCCCGAAAAGCTGATCCGCGCCAGCGACCTGGTGGTCTTCGCCACCGTTGCCGGCGAACCCCATGTCACCGACCCGGCCTGGTTCGCACACAACCCCTTGGTCCTGCATGTGTCCCTGCGTGACCTCGCCCCCGAGATCCTGCTCGCCTCGGCCAACATCGTCGATGACGTCGAGCACTGTCTGAAGGCCAACACGTCTCCCCACCTGGCCGAGCAGCTCACCGGCAGCCGCGACTTCCTGGACGGCACCCTCCATGACGTCATGACCGGACGAGTGACCCCGCCGACCGACCGGCCAGTGATCTTCTCGCCCTTCGGGCTCGGCGTTCTCGACCTCGCCGTCGGCAAGTACGTCCACGACGAAGTAGCCCGGACGGGTGACCTCCGCCTCATCGACGATTTCTTCCACGACCTGCGCCGGTACGGCTGAAGCCAATTCCCTCAGCTCTGGCATCAGGAGGCCCACCGTGCCCGTCATTTCCGCTCCCTACGCCTTCAACGAAAGCCAGCTCTATATCGACCTCGAGTCGATTTTGGGGCGCCCTCTCTACCTGAAGTGCGAGGGCTTCAACTTCGCCGGCTCCATCAAGTTGAAGGCCGCGAACGAGATGGTGGAGGCCGCCGAGCGTGACGGGCTCCTGACGCCGGATTCGATACTGGTCGAGTCCTCGTCCGGAAACCTGGGCGTCGCGCTCAGCATGATCGCCGCGAGCAAGGGTTACCGATTCCTGTGCGTGACGGACTCCCGTTGCAACCTCTCGACCAGATTGCTGATGGAGGCGCTGGGCAGCGAGGTCCACATCATCGCCGACCTGGACGCCAACGGAGGCTTCCTCGGCGCGCGGATCGACTACGTCCGTGCGCTGTGCGCGAACGACAACCGGTACGTGTGGCTCAGCCAGTACACCAATCCGGGCAACTGGCGGGCCCACTACCGCACGACGGCGCCGGAGATCGCGGGCCACTTTCCGCGACTCGACGTGCTGTTCGTCGGGGCGGGCACCACCGGGACCCTGATGGGCTGCGCGCGCTACTTCCGGAAGTGGCACCGGCCGGTGCGGATCGTCGCCGTGGACAGTGTGGGCTCGGTGGCCTTCGGAGGTGAGCCGGGCCGGCGGATGATTCCGGGTCTGGGCATGAGCATGCGCCCGCCGCTGCTCGACGAGTCCTATGTGGACGAGGTGATCCGGGTCGAGGAGGGGGACACCATCCGTACCTGCCACCGTCTGGCCAGACGCGGGTTCCTGTTCGGCGGCTCCACGGGGACGGTGATCAGCGGCGCGATGGACTGGTTGCACCGACATGACACGCGTGGCATCACCGCGGTCGCCATCGCTCCGGACCTCGGCGAGCGCTACCTCGACACCATCTACCAGACCAACTGGCTGCAGGATCTGTACGGCGACCAGATACTCGACTCCGAACAGGAGACAGTCGATTCAGCCGGCCGCATCGGGGACGCGAACCCTGATGCGGCCGGCGAGCGCCCGTAGCGTGTGGCGGACCCGTGGTCTTGGGCTACGGGGCTATGGGTGCAGCACCACCTTCGTGTAGCCCTCGATCCGCTTGTCGAACTTGTCGTACGCCGACGGTGCCTGGTCCAGGGGCAGTTCGTGGGAGACGACGAAGCTGGGCTTCGCCCTGCCCTCGATGATCATGTCGCGCAGGTACCGGTTGTAGCGCTTCACGTTGCACTGTCCCGTCCCCATCCGCAGGCCCTTCTCGAAGAGCTTGCCGATCGAGACGAGGAGCATGCCGTGCTTGGCCTCATCGTCCGGGCCGCCGGGGTCGGACGGGACGTACAGGCCGGGCACGCCGAGCGCTCCGGTGGCCCGGACCGTGCCGACGAGCGAGTTCAGGACGGTCGCCGGTTCCTCGCGGTCCGTGCCGTGCGCCATCGCCTGGTAGCCGACGGCGTCCACGCCCTTGTCCGTGCCGATGCCCTCGGTCTGCTCCTTGATCTGCTCAACCGGGTCGCCCTCGGCGAAGTTGATCGGAACCGCGCCTATCTCCTCGGCCTTCTGCAGCCGCTCGGGGACCCGGTCCACGACGAACACCTTCTTCGCGCCGCGCAGGAGAGCCGAGTACGCGGCCATGAGCCCGACCGGTCCTCCGCCGTACACCGCGACGCTCTCGCCGGGGCGAACCTGGGCGAGTTCACAGCCGTGGTAGCCGGTGGGGAAGATGTCCGCGAGCAGTATGAAGTCGCTCTCGTGCTCGTTTCCCGCCGGCAGCTTCAGGCAGTTGAAGTCGGCGTAGGGAACGCGTAGATATTCCGCCTGGCCGCCTGTCCAGGGGCCCATGGCGACGTATCCGTAAGCGCCACCCGCGAAACCGGGATTGACGGTCAGGCAGAATCCGGTGAATCCCTCGACGCAGTTGGTGCAGAATCCGCACGCGACATTGAAAGGCATGACCACGCGGTCGCCCTTCTTGAGCGCGGTGACACCCTGGCCGATTTCCTGGATGATTCCCATGTTCTCGTGGCCGAAGACGATGCCGGACTCCGCAGCGGTGCGGCCCTCGTACATATGCAGATCGGATCCGCATATCGCGGTGGAGGTGATCCGTACGATCACATCGTTCGGGTGCTGGATGCTGGGCTGTTCAACATCTTCGACCGCAACGGTGAACGGTTCCTTGTAAACGACGGCTTTCATGTCTGCCACCTCTACTCGGTGATGCATGTTGCTGGTTGCCGCCCCGGTATCTTCCCGTGACCCATCTCTCATGATTCTCCGCCCGGCTCAATCGGACAAGCCGGTATTGTCGGGATGAATAGCTGCCCGATGTCCCTACTGCGAAATGGAGAGGGCGAAAGTGTCAGCACAGCGACTCGGAAGCCTGCTTGTCCCCGTACCCGGTCTGTCCGGCACCGTCTACCCGCCTGGAACGACCGTGACTGTCCGCGGTCGTGGCGCGACTGTCGATGCCTTTGTCAATGGCGACTGGCTTCCTTTGTCGTGGTGGGAATTCTCCGACGGCCTCCGCGAGGACATCGCCGACAGGTGACATCCCCTGCGCCCCGGTCCGCGCCTGAAAGCGCCGTGCCGGGGCAGCGGCGCGCCATGGTCCCCCAAGGGCGCGGCACAGGCCGCTGACGCCCTGCCGGGCACGCCGGCCGGCGCCCGCCGACAGCCTTCCCGCCCACCCGCCCGGGCGCTGCTCTCTGTCTGTGCCGGCACCACGCGGCACCTGCTCGACACCTCTCCCGGCCATGCTGTGCCGGGCGCGCGCGCCAACCCCGCCCAGGGAAATCTCTCGGCAGGTTGCATAAAAATGCCGTTCAGTGAATACTCTTCCTATGTCTAAGGTTCTCACCTCCCTGCCCACCGGCGAGCGCGTCGGTATCGCCTTCTCGGGCGGCCTCGACACCTCCGTCGCGGTCGCGTGGATGCGCGACAAGGGTGCCGTGCCGTGCACCTACACCGCCGACATCGGCCAGTACGACGAGCCCGACATCGCCTCGGTGCCCGGCCGTGCGAAGTCCTACGGTGCCGAGGTCGCGCGCCTGGTCGACTGCCGGGCGGCGCTGGTCGAGGAGGGCCTGGCCGCGCTTGCCTGCGGCGCGTTCCACATCCGCTCGGGTGGTCGCGCCTACTTCAACACCACGCCGCTCGGCCGTGCCGTCACCGGCACCCTGCTGGTCCGGGCGATGCTCGAGGACGACGTCCAGATCTGGGGCGACGGCTCGACGTTCAAGGGGAACGACATCGAGCGGTTCTACCGTTACGGCCTGCTCGCCAACCCCCACCTGCGCATCTACAAGCCGTGGCTCGACGCGGACTTCGTCTCCGAGCTGGGCGGCCGCAAGGAGATGTCGGAGTGGCTGGTCGCGCACGGGCTGCCGTACCGCGACAGCACCGAGAAGGCGTACTCGACGGACGCCAACATCTGGGGTGCCACGCACGAGGCCAAGACCCTTGAGCACCTCAACACCGGCGTGGAGACCGTGGACCCGATCATGGGCGTGCGGTTCTGGGACCCGTCGGTGGAGATCGACACCGAGGACGTGACGATCGGCTTCGACCAGGGCCGCCCGGTGACGATCAACGGCAAGGAGTTCGCCTCCGCCGTCGACCTGGTGATGGAGGCCAACGCGATCGGCGGCCGCCACGGCATGGGTATGTCGGACCAGATCGAGAACCGGATCATCGAGGCGAAGAGCCGCGGCATCTACGAGGCACCCGGCATGGCGCTGCTGCACGCCGCGTACGAGCGCCTCATCAACGCGATCCACAACGAGGACACCCTCGCCCACTACCACAACGAGGGACGGCGCCTCGGACGGCTGATGTACGAGGGCCGCTGGCTGGACCCGCAGGCGCTGATGGTCCGCGAGTCGCTGCAGCGCTGGGTCGGCTCGGCGGTCACCGGCGAGGTGACCTTGCGACTGCGGCGCGGTGAGGACTACTCGATCCTGGACACCACTGGCCCGGCGTTCAGCTACCACCCGGACAAGCTGTCGATGGAGCGCACCGAGGACTCGGCGTTCGGCCCGGTGGACCGCATCGGCCAGCTCACCATGCGCAACCTTGACATCGCCGACTCCCGCGCCAGGCTCGAGCAGTACGCCGGCCTCGGCATCGTCGGCACGACCCACCCCGAGCTGATCGGCGCCGCCCAGGCGGCGGCGACCGGCCTGATCGGCACCATGCCGGAGGGCGGCGCCGAGGCCATCGCCTCCCGCGGCGAGGTCGCCGAGGACGACGAGCTGCTGGACCGCGCCGCGATGGAGTTCGGCACCGACTGACCGGTGCCCCGACTGAGTAGTGCCCCGGCTGACCGGTGCGTCGGTTTGTTCCGGGCAGGGAGCGGAGCAGCCGAGCCCGGTCGCAAGCGGGAGGCCGGGGGCTCGGGCGGTTCGACACAGTGCAGACGTGCGAACCGCCCGAGGGCCCGAGCCGCTGTGCCGGACCGGCCGGCAGCTCCGTGTTCGTCCTTCCCGACCGAGGTCCCCGGCACGGCGGGTGTGCTCGGCGTTGGACGCCGCACGGGAGATGGCCGGCTGCGGCCGCGCGCGTGCCCCCGAATTCGGAGGCACAGTGGAAGCACAGTCGTTCGACTGGCCGTTTTGATCTCCTCCTGTACGAGGAGGGCCGAATCATGCTGCTCATGGATCGCCTCGACGCGGGACGGCAGTTGGCCGCCCGTCTGGCACACCTCAGAGGTGAAGAGGCGGTGGTACTGGGACTTCCGCGCGGAGGGGTTCCGGTCGCTGCGGAGGTCGCCAAGGCGCTGGGCGCACCCCTGGACGTGTGCCTGGTCCGGAAGCTGGGGGTGCCCTATCAGCCGGAGCTCGGTATGGGAGCCATCGGTGAGGACGGCGTACGCGTGATCAACGACGACGTGGTGCGCAGCGCCCACGCCACAGCGGACGACATCTCGCGGGTCGAGGCCCGGGAGCGCCAGGAGCTGGAGCGCCGGGCCCGGCGATACCGGGGCGACCGTGAGCCGGCCGCGCTGGAGGGCCGGACGGCGGTGGTGGTCGATGACGGTCTGGCGACGGGGTCGACCGCGCGCGCGGCCTGCCGGATCGTCCGGGCCCGCGGGGCTGCGCGGATCGTGCTGGCCGTGCCCGTGGCACCGGCGGACTGGACCGCCCGGCTGGGCGGGGAGGCAGACGAACTGGTCTGCCTGCACACCCCCATGCCCTTCTACGCGATCAGCCAGTTCTACGCCGACTTCGCCCAGGTCGACGACGGGGAGGTCGTCGCCTGTCTGGAACGGGCCGCGGCTGCCCGCCGGAGCGGTCGGGCCGGCCGGCCGGCTGCCCGCCGAGCGGAGGACGCCCGCGCCACGGCTGGAGACCGGCGTGCGGCACCCGGTGACCGGGGTGACTGGACCGGTGACCAGGAGGTGGAGGTGCGGGCCGGTGCCGTGCTCCTGCGCGGCCGGCTGACGGTGCCCGACGCCGCGACCGGCGTGGTGGTGTTCGCGCACGGCAGCGGTAGCAGCCGGCACAGCCCGCGCAACCGGTCGGTCGCAGCCGGGCTGAACCGGGCGGGCCTCGGCACGCTGCTGTTCGACCTGCTCACCGAGGAGGAGGAGACCGACCGGGCCAACGTCTTCGACACCGGACTGCTGGCCCACCGGCTCGCGGACGCCACCGGCTGGCTGAGCGGACGGCCCGAGACCGAAGGGCTCGCCGTGGGGTACTTCGGCGCGAGCACCGGCGCGGCCGCCGCCCTGGGCGCCGCCGTGGAGCGGGGCGAGGAGATCGCCGCGGTCGTTTCCCGGGGCGGCAGGCCCGACCTGGCCGGGCCGTGGCTGCCCTCGGTCACGGCGCCCACGCTGCTGATCGTCGGCGGCAGCGACTCGCTCGTACTTGACCTCAACCGCCAGGCGCAGGCCCGGCTCCACTGTGAGAACCGGCTCGCCGTCGTCCCCGGCGCGACCCATCTCTTCGAGGAGCCCGGCGCCCTGGAGGCCGTCACGGACCTGGCCAGGGACTGGTTCACCGACCATCTCACCCCGGCCCCGCAGATGGCCGGCCGCTGAACGCGTGCCACGGGAACCACGCCCTTGGTACGGCAGGGACCCGTGGCCCCGGAGGAACACGCGCGAAGAGCCTGGAGGAACACGCGCGGAGAGCCTGGGAGCAACATGCGCGAAGACACCGTCACCCTGTTCCTCTGCGGCGACGTCATGCTCGGTCGCGGCGTGGACCAGATCCTTCCGCACCCCGGTGACCCCGCGTTGCGCGAGGACTGGATACGCGACGCCCGTGCCTACGTCGAGCTGGCCGAGGAGGCGAACGGCCCGATTCCCCGACCGGTCGAATTCTCCTGGCCCTGGGGCGACGCCCTGCCCCTGCTCGAAGAGGCCGCGCCGGACGTCCGCGTGGTCAATCTGGAGACCAGCGTGACGCGGGACGGTACGTTCGCCCCCGGCAAGGGCGTCCACTACCGGATGAACCCTGCCAACCTTCCCTGCCTGGTCACTGCCCGCCCCGACGTATGCGTCCTGGCCAACAACCACGTTATGGACTTCGGACGCCGCGGACTCGAAGAGACGCTCGACAGCCTGGCGGGAGCGGGCTTGAGGACGGTCGGCGCCGGTCGCGACGCGGACGAGGCCGCGCGGCCCGCGGTCGTGCCGCTCGGCGGCGGCCGCCGGGTCCTGGTCTTCTCCTTCGGGATGCCCTCGAGCGGCATCCCGCGGAACTGGGCCGCGACCGAGGACCGGCCGGGCGTGCACTTCGTGACCGAGCCGTCAACCACCGCCGCGGACGCGATCAGCGGGCGCATACGGCAGGTGAAACGCCCCGGGGACATCGCGGTCGCCTCGATCCACTGGGGCCCCAACTGGGGCTACGACGTCTCCGGCGACGAGGTGGGCTTCGCGCACGCACTCGTGGACGGCGGCGCGGACCTCGTACACGGGCATTCCTCGCACCACCCCCGTGCTCTGGAGGTGTACCGGGGGAGGCTCGTCCTCTACGGCTGCGGCGACTTCATCGACGACTACGAGGGCATCGGCGGTTTCGAGCGCTACCGCGACGATCTCCGGCCGCTCGTCCTGGTCTCGGCGGAACCCGAATCGGGCAGGACGGTGGGGGTGCGGATCGTGCCGCTGCAACCCCGGCGGATGCGGTTGCAGCGCGCATCGGCCGACGACTGCGCGTGGCTGCGGGCAGTCCTCGACCGGATCGGCCGTGACTTCGGTTCCCACGTCGAGGGCGGGGCGGACGGCACGCTCGTACTGCGGTGGTCGACCGAGCAGTGATCACCGGCACTTCGTGACTGTCGGGCTTCGTGACCGTGGGGGCCATGTGACCATCGGGATCACGAATCGGGATGGCGAAGCGGGACGACGAAGGCAGTCACGGCGTCCGGCCTCGGGCGGCCCGCCCTCCGCGCAGGAACCGGCGGAGCCGCCCCAGAGGCCAGGTGTTGACCACGTCGTCCTTGGTGAGCCATCCGCGCTGTGCCGTGCCGACTCCGTAGCGCAGATACGCGAGATGGAGGACGGAGTGGGCGTCGGTGTCGATCGCGAACTTCGTGCCGTACTGCCTGGCGCGCAGGATGTCCTCGTCGCTGAGGTCCAGGCGGTCAGGCTGGGCGTTGACCTCCAGTGCGGTGCCGGTCCGGGCGCAGGCGGCGAACACCTCGTCGAGATCAGCGTCGATGCCCGGCCTTCTGCCGATCAGGCGTGTGGTCGGGTGGCCGATGATGTTGACGTGCGGGTTCTCGCAGGCCCGCACCAGGCGCCGGGTCATCGCCGCCCGGCTCAGCCCGAAGTGCGAGTGCACCGCGGCGACACAGAGATCGAAGCCCTCGAGGAAATCGTCGGGCCAGTCCAGCTCGCCGTCCGGGCCGATGTTGAGCTCGGTGCCGTGCAACAGCCGCATCCTGTGGTGAGCGCCGTCGAGTTCCCGGACCAGCCGGCGCTGGGCCAGGATCTTCTCGTCGGTCATGCGTTGCATGTACAGGTTCGGGGCGTGGTCGGTGACCGCGTAGTACGCGTAACCGCGCTCCGCGGCGGCGTGAACCATGTCCTCCAGCGGGGCGAGGCCGTCGGTGAGGTCGGTGTGCGTGTGCAGATCACCGCGGATGTCCTTCTCCTCCACGACCTGGGGCAACTCACCGCGCATCCCGGCCTGGACCTCGCCCCGGTCTTCGCGCAGGGTGGGCGGGATCCACGGCAGGCCGAGACGCGCGTACACCTCCTCCTCGGACCGGGAAGCGGTCCGCTTGCCGCTCTCCGTGTCGAACAGCCCGTACTCCGAGAGCTTCAGCCCCCGCCGCACGGCGATCGTGCGGGTGCGGATGTTGTGCGCCTTCGAGCCGGTGAAGTACTGCAGCCCGGCGCCCCATGAGTCGGGCGGCAGCACCCTGAGATCGATCTGGAGCCCCTTCACGGTGCGGACGGACGTCTTCTTCGCGCCGTGGGCGATGACGTCGGCGGTGGACGGGAGCGCGCTGAGCGCGTCCATGAACGGCGCCGACCGCTCGGCCGCGACCAGGATGTCGATGTCACCGATGGTCTCCCGCATACGGCGCAGCGACCCCGCGTACGTGCAGCTCTCGCAGCCGGTCAGCCGGGACAGCTCGGCGACGATGTCTTCGGCCGACTTCATGGCCATGTCCAGCAGGATGCGGTCGCCCGCCTGCTGAAGCAGGGCGATGCCGTGCAGGATGTTCTGCTCGGTCTTCTCCCCGAAGCCCTTCAGATCGCGCAGCTTCTCCGCCCGGATGGCGTCGGCCAGCTCGTCGACGGACGAGATGTGCAGGTCCTCGTAGAGCGTCATGGCCTTCTTGGGACCGAGAGTGGGGATGGTGACCAGCTCCCGCACCCCGGCGGGGATCTGCGCCCGCGTCTCCTCCACGACCGTGATGCTGCCGGTGCGGAAGTACTCGACGATCTTCTCGGCGATCGACTTGCCCACGCCCGGGATCTCCCGCAGCTCCTTGGCGTCGAGGCGGGAGACATCGGCGGGGTGACCGCCGATCGCGCGGGCAGCCTTCTCATAGACGCGTGCCTTGAACGCATCGCCGTGGGTGATCGCGATGAGGTCCGCGTACTCCCGCAGGAGCGCCTCGACCTCCTCGTTGGGCCGGGCCACGTCTCCAGGTTAAGACCGCCCTGCCTTCGTGCCCGGGCCGAGCGAGCCCGGTCCCCGGTGACTGCGGGAACGCGGTCGATCCCCAACGCCGAGACAGGCAGCACGTCAACGGGTGATGAGCACCATGCGGAAGCGGGCGGCGCCGGAAAGCATCTTCTGGTACGCCTCGGTTGCCTGCTCCAGCGGCATTGTCTCGACCATCGGGCGGATTCCGTGCAGGGCACTGAACGCCATGGTGTCCTGCACATCCTGCGCCGTGCCGGACGGGTGGCCGCGGACGACCTTGCCCGCCATGAGCAACTGGACCGGGCTGATCGCGAGTGGGTCGGGCGCCGCACCGATGACCACGAGCTCACCGCGGTGCGACAGCCCGTCCGTGGTCGCCGCGATGGCATCGGAGCTCCCAGCGGTGGCCAGGACGACCTTGGCGCCGCCGAGGGATTGCAGCGCGTCTGCGACGGTCGTGGCTGTGCTGTCGACGTAGTGATGAGCCCCGAGCTGCTTGGCCAAGTCGGCCTTGTCGGCTCCGCGGGCGATTGCGACGGTCTCAAAGCCCATGGCGGCCGCGTATTTGACGCCCAGATGGCCAAGCCCGCCGATGCCGAGTACGGCAACCAGATCGCCCGGCTGGGCGGAGCTGCGGCGCAGCCCGTTGTACGTGGTCACCCCCGCGCAGCCCAAGGGTCCCGCATCAGCGGGCGCCAGCGCGTCAGGAATACGGGCCAGCGCGTCGGCCGGCGCGACCATCGACTCGGCGAAGCCCCCGTCGTACGTCCATCCAGGAACCTTCAGGTTCTCGCACACGATGAAGTCGCCCTGCCTGCAGGGCTTGCAGTGGCCGCAGCTGCCGCCGAACCAGCCCACCACCACCCGGTCTCCCACCTGCCAGCCGAGGTTCTGCGTTCCCTCGCCGAGCTCTTCGATGCGACCGGCGATCTCATGACCGGGGACCACGGGGAACTCGACGCCGGGCAGCTGGGCGTCCACGAAGAACGTGTCGCTGTGGCAGATGCCGCAGGCCTCCACGGCAATACGTACGTGGCCGGGGCCCGGCTGCGGCACCTCGCGCTCGACGATGTCGAATGGCCCGCCGGCGGCGGCCACCTGCGCGACTCGGTAGGTGTTCATCTGCTCTCCCCGGACTCGGGTCAGATGGCGCCCCTCTGCCAGCAAACCAGCTGCGGCGCAATCACGCATGCCGAAGCGACGTCGGGGCTCACTCCAGCTCCGCGAAGGTCTCCACGGCCTGCGTCCTGCCGGTGACGATGACGACGTCACCGGGCTCGACGACCGTCTCGGCGGTGGCGTGAGTGAAGTCGGCACCGGGGCGTTTGATGCCGACGACGGTCACGCCGTACGTGCTGCGGACCCGGCTCTCGCCGAGCGGCACCCCTCTGACGAACTTCGGGGCGAGCGTCTTGACCAGGGCGTAGTCGCTGTCGAACGTGATGAAGTCCAGCATCCGGCCGGTGACCAGGTGGGCCACGCGCTCGCCCATGTCGTGCTCGGGCAGGACGACATGGTGGGCGCCGACACGCTCCAGGATCTGGCCGTGCTGCCGGGTGTTGGCCCGGGCCCAGATGTTGGGGACGCCGGCGTCGACGAGGTTGGAGGTGGCCAGGATGCTGGCTTCCAGGTCGATGCCGATGCCGACTACCGCCCGGGAGAACTGACCGATGCCGAGTTGCTCGAGGGCATGGGGGTCGGTGCAGTCGGCGGCCGCGGCGTGGGTCAGCTCGTCGCCGGCCTTCTGCACCACTCCGGGGTCGGCATCGATGCCGAGTACGTCCCAGCCGCGCCGCATCAGCTCCAGTGCCAGGGAGTGGCCGAAACGGCCGAGACCGATGACGGCGACTCTGGAGTCACGGTCCGGGCGACGCTCGGCAGCGGAGCGCGGACGCCGGATTCGGCGCAAGATCTTGAAGCGGTCAGCCAATGACAGGTCGCTCCTCGGGCAGGGCGTAGCGGCGGTCACGCAGGCGCAGCGCGAGTGCGCTGGCGAGAGTGATCGAGCCGACGCGTCCGACGAACATCAGGACGATGATGGTGAGTTGGCCGGTGGCGGGAAGGCCGCCGGTGATACCGGTGCTCAGACCGACCGTGCCGAAGGCGGAGACGACCTCGAACAGGACCGCATCGGGCCGATCATCGGTGACGGTGAGCAGAAGCAGCGTGCCGGACATGACGACACCCACGCCCAGCAGTGCCACGGTGAGGGCCTGGCGCAGCGCGGCTGAGGAGATCCGGCGGTCCATGATGTCCACAGCGGTGTGTCCGCGGATCTCGGCGAGGATCGCCGCTCCCAGTACCGCGAAGGTGGTCACCTTGATGCCGCCGGCGGTCCCCGCGCTGCCGCCTCCGATGAACATCAGCATGCAGATACCCAGCAGGGTGGCCGGTTCCATGGCGCCGGTGTCGACCGTGTTGAAGCCCGCGGTACGCGCACTGGCCGCGGCGAAGAACCCGTTGAGCACCTTGTCCCCCGACCCCATGGGGCCGAGTGTCCGGGAGTTGCTCCACTCCAGCAGGCAGGTCATCAGGGTGCCGACGGCGAGCAGAACCGCGGAGGTGGCGAGGGTGAGCCGGGTGTGCAGGGACCAGCGGCGCCGGCCGCCGTCACGTACGCGCGCGCGGTGGCGCAGCAGTTCCAGCAGTACGGGGAAGCCGAGAGCGCCGAGCGTGCAGGCGGCGGCGATCGGCAGGACGATCCAGGGGTCGTGCGCATAGCTGACGAGGTTGTCGTCGCGCAGAGCGAATCCGGCATTGTTGAAGGCGGAGATCCCGTAGAAGATCCCTTGGTGGACGGCGTTTCCGGCCGCCAGACCAAGACCGAAGCGGAACCGTGCCGCCAGCACGGCGGCCGTGGCGAACTCGATGGCGAGTGTCGTGCCCGCGATGCCCAGGACCACCCGGCGGATGTCGCCGCCGCCGAGGCCTCCGGTCTCCGCCTGCGTGGTGAGCTGCGCCCGCAACCGCAGCCGACCGGAAACGACCAGGGCCAGCAGTGAGGCGAGCGTCGTGATGCCGAACCCGCCGACCTGGATCAGCGCCAGGACCACGCCCTCGCCGAAGGCGGTCCAGTGGCTGCCGGTGCCCACGATGGACAGGCCGCCGCTGACCGCTCCGGTGGAGGTGAACAGGGCAATCAGCACATCCGTGCGTCTGCCGGGCTCGGTCGCGGCCGGCACGGTCAGCAGGGCCGCGCCCACAAGGACGACGAACGCGAAGGCCAGGACGATACTGCGGGAGGGGTGGCGGGCCAGCCGGGACCACCGGGCCCGAGTCGTCCCCACGGCCACCGGCCACCTCCCGATATCCCCACGCCACATCCCGGCCGTGCCCGTCAGCCGGCGTGGCGGTGAACGAGGCCATGCTGCACAGCATCCCTGTCAGCACGGGCGTACGGCACGCGACACGGCGTTGTCCGCGTCACCGGCCGCTGGAAGGGCGATTCTGCTGCCTCGTCCCTGCGGCCTGCTCGCCGGTAGGGGGGACGGCGGGCACCGGCTGATGCCGGGTTCTGATCGGGCGGTCGGTTCTACCCCTGGTACTCGGTGAGGTCGATCCCGTACACCCCCAGGTCATACCCGTGGATCGGGTGCTGCACGGTGCCTTCCGCCTGCATGCCGAGCTTCCCGAGCACGTTCACGGATGCGGTGTCGCCGGTGCGGCACACGGCGGCAACCCGGTCGATGCCGCGGTCCTGCAGCGCGAACTCCAGTGCGGCATGGGCGGCTTCGGACGCGTATCCCTGGCCCCAGAACGCCCGCCCGAGGCGCCAGCTGATCGCCACTTGGTCGGCGATCTCGGCCGGAGCGTCCGCGACGTACAGGCCGACCGCGCCGGCCAGTTCCCCGGACCCGAGGAGTTCGACCGCGAAGATCCCGAAACCCTCTTCGTCCCACTCCTCCTCCCACGCCTCGATGTCCTCGGCGGTCTCCTCCAAGGAGCGCGGCCTACCGTCGCCGATCCATCGCATCACCGCCGGATCGGCCTGGATCTCGGACAGGGGGACGAGGTCGTCGTCCAGCCATCGGCGCAGGACAAGACGGGGGGTGCGGATCTCACTCATGGCCCTATCCTGCCGACGCCGCGCCGTGAGCGCGAATGGCGGTGCCGTTCAGAGGCGACGACGTCCTGTGCGCGTGAGTGGTCGTCGTGCGCGACGCCGAGCTGGGTGGCCAGGTCGACGTTGTCGAAGGCGGCGCGGACGACCCCGGGAACGGCGCACACCTCGTGGGCCCGCTCGATACCGAGGGCCGTTTCGACCAAGGGGACGAGGGTGCAGCAGGCGGCGATATCCGCGAGGAGGACCGGGGCCTCGGCCTTGGGCACCATGACCGGGCAGCCGTACTCGGTGACCGCCGCGAGATCGGCGTCGTACCACGGCGTTTCGGGCGGGTTGATCCGTACGACCGCGCGATTGCCGAGGGCGAGCCAGGCAGCCGCGTTGTCGCGGGCGTGATCCTTGTCGCCGGGGGCGACGGCGTCTTCCAGGTCGATGATGACGAGGTCGGCGCCTGAGGAGGCCGCCTTGGCGAAGCGGTCGGGCCGGTCGCCGGGCACGAACAGCAGAGTCCGCGCGGCGGCGATGCGGTCACTGTCCGGGTTCATGCGAGGGTCACCTCGGCGGTGGCGTGCCGGGCTTCGCGGTGGGTGGCGATGTGCAGGTCCGCGTGCCCGGCGGAGGGCGTGCCGTCGGCGAGGAGGTGCTCGCCGACGAATGCCGGCCGGTGCAGCCGGTAGGACAGCGACCGTACTTGCCGCTCCGGGGCGTTTCTGCGGACCGGTTCCAGCATGAGCAGAGCCAGCAGGGGCCCGTGGACGACGAGGCCGGGATAGCCCTCCGTGTCGCGGCAGTAGGGGGTGTCGTAGTGGATGCGGTGGGCGTTGGCGGTGAGTGCGCTGAACCGGAAGAGCAGGGTCTCGTCGGGGTGCAGACGCAGCTGCCACGGCCCCTCGGGCTCCGGGACGGCCGAGTCGTCGAGCGTGGACGGGTGCCTCGGTGCGGAGCCGTCGCCCGACCTGTAGACGATGTCCTGCTCCTCGACCAGGCAGATGCGGCCGTTCTGCCGGAACTCCTGGCGTTCGGTGACGAACAGCAGCTCGCCGCTGCGGCCCTGCTTGGGGGCGACCGCGGCCAGGCTGCTGACGCGTTCGGCCGGCTCGCCGAGGCGCAGTGGCTCGGTGATCTCGCTCCGTCCGCCGGCGAACATGCGCCGACGGCGGGGGATGGGTGGCAGGAAGCGGGCGTCGCGCAGATGTCCGTCGGGGCCGAGAGCCTGCTGGGCCGGCCAGTGCAGGAAGTAGAGCCACTGCCACAGCGGGGGCAGCGGGTCACCGGACTTGGCGGCGGCGTCGGGGAGGTCCAGCAGTGCCGACAGGGCCGCCGCCGGAGCGGGCGACAGGGCGTCCTCGTCGGTGGCCGGTGCGGGCTGCCATGACTCCACGTAGGAGGCGAGAGGTGCGGGCATGGGCTTCGTTTCCTTGTGCGGCGAAGGAGTGGTGGTCAGGTCAGCGGGGCGGTCGTCGGCGCGGTGGGAGTCGCGGAGGCCGGCCCGGTTGCCAGGAAGGCGGCGCGGGGGCGTGTGTCTCCTCCATGCCGCACATCATGGGAGCTGATGGATGGCGTTGAACAATAGAAAGATGTGATCTCGGTATGTCTCGCCCATATGACCGGACCTCCGGTGACTAGACCTCCGGTCGCAGGCCGTCGCTGAGGAATGCCGTGACCATCGCACTCGCCTCCGCACGGCATTCCTCGAAGTAGGCGTGACGGGCGCCGGGGAAGACGTGGGTGCGTGAGCCGGGGATGCGGGCGGCGAGCAGGAGGAGGTTGTCGGGCGGGGTGAGCCGGTCCTGGTCGCCGTGGAGGATCAGTGTCGGAGCGCTGATCGCGGGCAGGACGTCCCAGGCGTCGTGCCGGTTGCTGGCCAGCAGGTGGCCGCGCCGGGCGTGCGGGGGCATGCCGGGGTCGCCGAGGGTCGTGTACGGGCCGGGGTGGCCGGCGAGCCAGGTGGGGGAGTACATCAGGTCGATCAGCGCCTGCTGTACGGCCTCGGGGTCGGGTTGGGCAAGGGCCCGCCGCACCGAGACGTCCCGCTCGACGGCGTGCGAGCCGCCGGGGGAGGTGCACCCGAGGATGAGCCGCCCCACCCGCCCCGGATGGTCGGCGGCCACCCACTGGGCGACCCGTCCGCCCATGGACGTGCCGTAGACGTCGGCGCGCTCGATGCCCAACTCGTCGAGGACCGCGATCACGTCGTCGGCGAACTGCCGGGTGGAGTAGCCCTCTTGGGGCTTGTCGCTGACTCCCGTGCCCCGGTAGTCGAGGGTGATCGTGCTGTGCCTGGTGTGGAAGTCCGTGCGTATGCCCTCCCACCAGCGGTGGTTGTTCGCCTGTCCGGCGAGGAGCACGAGAGGAGGCCCGGAGCCCTCCCGTTGGTAGGCCAGTGCGGTGCCGTCGTGGGCGCGGGCGAAGCCGTTCCGGTGTCGAGTGGTGTCGCTCATGGGGGCTCCGCTCTGGGGTTGGGGTGTGGCTGGGTGCGCTGTCACTGGCCCTCTGGCTCCGTCTCCGTACGTGTGTGCGTCTGGGGCTGCAGGGAAGGCCATCTGCCCTGACTCACGGCCGTGTCGATCTGCCGTACGAGTTCCCGCGCGACGACCTCCACGGCGGGCGGCGTCCGGCGGGACCGAGCGGTGGCGAGCACGACGGAACGCCACACGTCGGGCTCGCACAGCGGCGCGGCACTCAGCGTGCCGTTCGCGACGTCCTCGGCGATGCCGATACCCGGCAGGACGGTCCAGCCGTGCCCGGCCAGGACGAGCTGTTTCTGTACCCGCATGGAGTTGGTCTGCACGGCGATGTCCATGGCGGTCCGGGCCCGCGTCGCGGCGGCGTCGATCAGGGCGCGCAGGGCATGGCCGGACGTGGGCATGACGAGCGGATGGGTCGCCGCCTCGGTGAAGGGCACGGGGCGATCGGCCCGTAGTCCGGCCGAGGGCGGAGCGACCGCCCAGAGGTGCTCCCGCAGCAGCGGACGGGCGTTGAGCGACGGCGTGCTGTCCAGGTTGTAGAGCAGGGTCAGGTCCAGGTCCCCGGCGTCCAGCCACTGCTGCAGGTGCCCGGAGTACGCCGTCATCAGGCGCAGTTCGATGCCGGGATGGTCCCTGGTCAGGGCGGAGACGAGAGGCTCGGCCAGCAGATCGGTCGTGCTCTCCAGCAGGCCGACGGTGACGATACCGGTCACCGCGCCGGGGGTGGGCTGGACCTCGGCGCGGGCCCGCTCCAACTCGTTCAGGGCGCGCCGTGCCCGGTCCACCATGATCACCCCGGCGTCGGTGGGCCGCATGCCCTGCCGGGTCCGCTCGAAGAGCGGCACGCCGAGTTCCTGTTCCAGGGTGCGGATCTGCCGGGTCACAGCCGGCTGCACCAGGTGCAGCAGTTCGGCGGCCCGGGTGACGCTGCCCGCCTCGGCTACCGTGACGAGCGCTTTGAGCTGTTTGACGTCCACGGTTCTTCCACCACCATCCGCACCGGGCATGGCGCCATCAAGAATTGCTATTTCACTCAGGTTGTCATCAGTGCCCACGATGTTACTCGAGCGGGTCGAGCCCAGTCCTGGAGGCCAACGCATGACCGAGCACCCCGAAACGCTGCCCCTGTCCGGCATCACCGTCGTGAGTGTCGAGCAGGCGGTGGCGGCCCCCTTCGCCACCCGCCAGCTGGCCGACCTCGGAGCCAGGGTGATCAAGGTGGAGCGTCCGGAAGGCGGTGACTTCGCCCGCAGGTACGACACGACCGTGCACGGCGAGTCCAGCTACTTCGTCTGGCTCAACCGGTCGAAGGAGTCCCTGACCCTCGACCTGAAGTCGGAGCGCGGTCGGCAGATCCTGGAGCAACTCCTCGCCCGCGCGGACGTGTTCGTGCAGAACCTGGCGCCGGGAGCGGCCGCGAGGATGGGCCTGGGGGCGGAGGCGCTCCGCGAGCGTTTCCCGTCGTTGATCCCCTGCTCGATCTCGGGCTACGGCTCCACCGGCCCCTGGGCCGGCCGCAAGGCGTACGACCTGCTGGTGCAGTGCCAGACCGGGCTGGTCTCGCTCACCGGGAGCCCGGACGAGCCCGCCCGCGTGGGGATCTCGATCGCCGACATCGCCGCCGGCATGTATGCCTACTCGGGCATCCTCACCGCCCTGCTCACCCGGGCCACCACGGGCATCGCCCGATCGGTCGAGGTCTCGCTGTTCGAGGCGCTCGCCGAGTGGATGGGCCAGCCCGCCTACTACACCCGCTTCGGCGGCAGCCAACCCCCGCGGGTCGGCACCCAGCACGCCACCATCGCCCCGTACGGCGCCTACCCCTGCGCCGACGGCAAGGAGGTCCTGTTCTCCATTCAGAACGACCGCGAGTGGGCCGCCCTGTGCGAGCGCTTCCTCGAAGCTGACGGCCTCGTCGCCGACCCGCGCTTCGCCACCGGCTCCGCCCGCGTGGCCCACCGCGACGAACTCAACGCGATCGTGGCCGAACGCTTCGCAGAGTCGGACAGCGACGAGGCGATGAAGGCGCTGGACGCGGCGGGCATCGCCAACGCCGGGGTCAACGACATCGAGGACTTCCTGGCCCATCCCGTGCTCAGCGCCCGGGGCCGGTGGCGGGACGTGCCGATTCCCGGAGGTGTGGACGTGCCGGCCCTGGTTCCGCCGGCGGACCTGGCAGGCGTGACACCCCGCATGGACGCCGTCCCGGCCGTGGGCGAGCACACCGAACCCGTCCTTGCCGAACTGGGCTACGGCCCGGCCGAGATCGAGGCCCTACGAGCCGACCGAGTCCTCTGACGCCGGTCTCACTGTGGTCACTTTGGTTACTTTGGTCATTTTTTTCATTTAGGGGGCAAAGCATGAGCACTCTCGACATCCTGTCCGAGGACGAGCAGTTCATCGTCAGGACCGTGCACGACTTCGTAGACAAGGAGGTCAGGCCGGTCGTCCAGGAGCTGGAGCACGCCAACACCTACCCCGAAGCGCTGATCGAGCAGATGAAGCAGCTCGGCATCTTCGGTCTCGCCGTCCCCGAAGAGTACGGCGGCACGCCCGTCTCCACCCCCTGCTACGTCCTGATCACCGAGGAGCTGGCGCGCGGCTGGATGAGCCTGGCGGGTGCGATGGGCGGGCACACGGTGGTCGCCAAGCTGCTGCTGCGGTTCGGCACGGAGGAGCAGAAGCGGCGGCACCTGCCGAGGATGGCCACCGGCGAGGTCCGGGCGACCATGGCGCTGACCGAGCCGGGCGGCGGCTCCGACCTCCAGGCCATGCGCACGGTCGCCCGCAGGGACGCCGACGGCTATGTGGTCAACGGGTCGAAGACCTGGATCACCAACTCCCGCCGGTCCGGCCTGATCGCCCTGCTGTGCAAGACCGATCCGGACGCCACCCCCGCCCACAAGGGCATCTCCATCCTGCTCGTCGAGCACGGTCCCGGACTGACGGTCTCGCGTGACCTGCCCAAGCTGGGTTACAAGGGCGTGGAGAGCTGTGAGTTGTCGTTCGAGGACCACCGGACGTCCGCCGACGCCGTACTGGGCGGTGTGGAGGGCAAGGGTTTCGCGCAGATGATGAAGGGCCTGGAGACCGGTCGCCTCCAGGTCGCCGCCCGAGCCCTCGGCGTCGGCCGGGCGGCCCTGGAGGACGCGCTCGCCTACGCCCAGGAGCGGGAGTCGTTCGGCAAGCCGATCTGGCAGCATCAGTCCATCGGTAACTACCTGGCCGACATGGCGACTTCGCTCACCGCGGCCCGCCAGCTCACTCTGTACGCCGCACATGAGGCCGACGCCGGACGCCGGGTGGACATGGAGGCCGGGATGGCGAAGCTGTTCGCCTCCGAGACCGCCATGCAGATCGCCCTCAACGCGGTCCGGATCCACGGGGGTTACGGATATTCGACCGAGTTCGACGTGGAGCGCTACTTCCGGGACGCTCCGCTGATGATCGTCGGCGAGGGCACGAACGAGATCCAGCGCAACGTCATCGCGAGCCAGCTGGTCAAGCGAGGAGGACTTGATGCGTGAACATCGTCGCCCTGCCGTCCCCGGGGTGAGCAGCGGCCTGCCGTTCCAGAGGTGAGCACGGGTCGAAGATCCCCGGAAAACCGGGCCTGGATGTCGGTTATCCAGGTTTCGGCGGGCCGTGGCTGGATTCGGAGGACGGGCGGGACCGAGGGTGGTCGCCGTCAGCCAAGCCCAGGGCCCAGCGCCCGTCCGCCCAGCGCCCCGGCGCTGCAAGGGAGAGTCTTCCGTGAACGCCACGACCACGGCGAACGCACCGCAGGAACGGCGGGCCGCCACGCTCGTCATGGCCTGCGTCGGTGTGTTCGTCGCCTATCTGCCGGTGACCACCGTCTCCGCGAGCCTGCCCGCCGTCCAACGGGCTCTCGACGCCTCGACCTCCCAACTGTCCTGGGTCTCCGATGCCTTCGTCCTGCCCATGGCGGCCCTCATCCTCACCGCCGGCGTCTTCGGCGACGTCCACGGCCGCAAGAAGGTCTACCAGGCGGGCCTCGCCCTCAGCGGCCTCGGCGCCGTCGTCGCGCTGTGCGCGCAGAACGTCCAGGTCGTCTGGGCCGGCCAGGCCCTGGCCGGGCTGGGCTCGGCCGCGCTGCTGCCCACTACCCTCGCCCTGATCAGCCACGCGGTGCCCGATCCGCGTGAGCGCGGCAAGTTCATCGGCCTGTGGGCCACCGCGCTCACCGCCGCCCTGGCTTTGGGCCCCGTCATCGCCGGCACCATCCTCGACCACTTCGCCTGGCGCTGGATCTACCTCCTGCCCGTGCCCGCGTCGCTCCTCGCGATGGCCTGCGCCGCGAAGCTGCTGACCGACTCCCGCGCGCCGGGCTCGCGTCGGCTGGACTGGCCGGGCCAGATCACCGCCGCGCTGGCGATCACCGCCCTCGTCTACGGGATCATCGAAGGCGGCGCCACGTCCTTCACCGACGCCAAGGTCGTGGTGGCGCTGTCGATCGCCGCGGTCAGCGCCGTCGCGTTCGTCCTGGTGGAACGCTCCAGTGCCGACCCCATGCTGGATCTGACCCTGTTCCGCAGCCCGGCCTTCACCGCCACCACGCTGATCGCCATGATCAGCTTCCTGGGCCTGATCGGGTTCTTCTTCGTCCTCAGTCTGTACTTCGGCATGGTCCAGCAGCTGTCCACGCTCGACGCGGCCTGGCGTCTGCTGATGGTGTCCATGGTCTGCCTCGTGCTGGGCGCCCCCGTCGGCCGCCTGGTCCACCGGGTCTCGCCACGGGTGCTCATCCCCGGCGGCCTGCTGGTCAGCACCGCCGCGCTGCTGTCCCTCACCGACATCGGCGTGCACACGTCCTTCGGGTCGCTGGCCTGGCGGCTGGCCCTGCTGGGCCTCGGCATGGCCTTCGTCATCACCCCGATGACCGCCACCGCGGTCAGCTCGGTGCCCTTCCACCAGGCGGGCATGGCCGCGGCCGGCAACAACGCCTTCCGTCAGGTCGGCGGTGCCCTCGGCCCTGCCATCCTCGGTGCCCTGCTCTCCACCAAGGCTGTCGGCGCCCTGCCCGGCCACCTCACCGACGCCGGCCTGACCGGTCAGACCATCCAGCATGTGAAGACGGTCGCCGACCACGGCGGTATCGGCGCCGTGGGCGGGCTCGACCTCGGCGCGGACACGCCCCGCGTCCTGGGCGCGCTGTCCGAGGCCTTCCTCGACGGCCTGCACCTCTGCCTGGTCGTCGCCGCCGTGCTCACCCTGCTCGCCGCCGTCGTCGGAGCGCTCCTGCTGCGCCGCCCGCACCACACGGCACCGACCAAGGTCGCCGGCCCCCGCGCGGCCGCCGCTGCCGAGGGCCCCGCCGCTGCCGCGTCCCAGGGACACGGCGAAGCCCCCTTCCTGGCGGGCAACCACACCGCAGGGTGATACCCGACGTACCGGGCCGCGAGCGTACCGAGCGAAACGCCGACCTGGTACCGGCGCCGTCCGTGGGGACGGGCACGGCGCCCCACCCGGGGCCTGGGACCACGCATGATGGACCCGGGCCCCGCCACACGGCGGGAGCGCCGATTCCCGGCGACGCCACGCGCCCCCCCCGCACCATCGACCGACGACCGCAAACCAGCCCTGAACCAGGAGGGCCGCCGTGGACTCCCAGCCCCTCGACGCACTGGACCTGAAGCTGCTTCAGGCCCTGCAACTCGACGGACGTGCGCCGTTCAGCCGCATCGGCGAGGTGCTCGGAGTGTCCGACCAGACGATCGCGCGACGCTTCCGGCGGCTGCGCACCACGGCCGGCCTGCGGGTGGTCGGCGTGGTCGACGAGAGCAGGCTCGGCCGTACCGGCTGGATCGTCCGGCTCCGCTGCACGCCCGACGTGGCCGACCAGCTGGCGAACGCCCTGGCCCGCCGCTCCGACACCTCCTACGTCAACTTGATCTCCGGCGGCACCGAGGTCCTGTGCGCCATGAAGCCCCGCAGCCGACAGGACCGCGACGAACTCCTCTTCGACCGACTGCAGCGCACCCCCCGGGTCGTCTCCGTCAGCGCCCACTGTCTGCTGCACATCTTCTACGGCGGCCCGCTCGGCGGGCTGGACAAGATCCAGGCACTCGATCCCGACGAGGCGGAGGCGCTGCGTCCGCCGAGGGTCGAGCCGGACGACGCCCTGATCCGCCTCGACGAGGACGACGAGGCCCTGGTGGCCCTGCTCCGTCGCGACGGGCGGGCCACGTTCAGCGAGCTGCAGACCGCAACCGGTCAGTCGGAGTCCGTCGTCAAGCGACGCGTGGAACGGCTGCGCGCCTCGGGGGCCCTCTACTTCGATGTGCAGCACGACAGCGCGTCCCTGGGGCTCGGCGTCGGTGCGATGCTGTGGCTCACCGTGGCGCCTTCCGCCCTCGCCGACGTCGGGCAGGCGCTCGCGGAACACCGCGAGGTCGTCTTCGCCGCGGTGATCACGGGACAGGCCAATCTGGTCGCGTCCGTCGTCACCTCCGGCACCGGCGAGCTCTACCACTACCTGAGCGAGAAGATCGGCGCCCTCCAGGGCGTCCAGACCGTCGAAACGACCCTCACTCTGCGTCAGGTCAAACAACTGACGTACGAACCCACCCGCTGACCCCTTCGGATGATGCACAGGGCGGCCACCTGCGCGATGGGCGGTGTTCCCGCACGCAGCAGCCGGGCCGCCTGCTCCGGGACTGGGTGGCCTGCGTGGTCCGCCCCGTCACCGGGCATGTGGAGGCTCTGGGAGCGCCCAGCTGGTACGGCCGGTTCATCGCCCAGGTCACGGTCGGCCCGGCCCTGCGCGCGGTCACGGCCGAGGAGTTCGAACCATCTTCCTCATCGGCGCCGCAGTCGCCGCCGTCGGCATCGTCGCGGCGGTCCTGCTGAAGCCGGTCACCCTGCGGACCAGCCTCGACAAGCCTGAACCTGCATCAGCAACTGCCGACGAAGCGGCGGACCGGGCTTCGGCCCGTGACCAGAGGGCTGCCGCGTCCGGACCGTACGAAACGGTTCCCGCATCTGACGATGTGCGACCCGATCCGCACCGGCGAAGCTCACACCGGACGTGCCCGTGTGGGCTTACCTCGTCGGCAGGATGATGGCGGAGGGGTGTTCCGGGTCGTGGAAGACCTGCTGGTCGGCGGCGCGGAGGGTGGTGGCGGTGGCGCGGGGTTCGCCGGTGCCGGGGTTGCGGTTGAAGCGGGGGAAGGCGCCGCTGGAGACCTGCACGCGGATGCGGTGGCCGCGTTTGAAGCGGTACGCGGTCGGCCAGAGCCTCACTACTGCCGTGGAGGTCTCATCGGCACCTGTGAGGCTGGTCAGGCCGTCGCACACGTTGGTGGAGCGGCCGTCGGCGTCGACGCAGAGGCGGACGAAGACGTCGGCGTGGGGCAGGCTGGAGCGGAAGAAGATCTCGGCGCGGACATCACCGATGACCTCGACGTCCTTGTCCAGTAGGGGAGTTGTGTAGGTGACGACGTCGGGCCGGGCTTCGAGCGCCGCGTTGTCGACGCGGCCGGACTTGACGCCGAAGGCCAAGCGGACGCCGCCGACGGAGGGGGTGGGGTCGGCGGGGTCGTAGCGGTAGCCGTCGGGGAGTGAGTCGGCGGGCGTCTCCGGCGAGAGGGCGCCGCCCGGCTGGAGATGGAACCGCTGGGGCTCGAATCCCGGCGGTGGCCAGAAGGGGAAGTCGCGCCACTTCTCCTCGCCCATGACGAACAGGCGTACCGGGGCGCGTTCGGCCGGTTCCTGGCCCCGCGCCAGGGTCAGGCCGAAGTCGAGGGCCTCGGTGAAGGCAGCGTGTCCGATGCCCATGGAGGTGTGGGTCCAGGGGCCGACGGTGAGGCGGAGCGGGGCGCGCCCGGCGTCCTGCAGGACGCGGTGGTCGCGGAGCTGGCCGGGCAGGAAGATGTCGTACCAACCGCCGATGCTGCTCACGGGCACATGGATGTCACCGACCCGGTGGCGGTGGTCGATGCCCTGCCAGAACGGCGCGTCGGCATCGTGGACGAGGATGTTCTGGACGTAGTCGTAACGGTGCCCGATGGCGGCGGTGTCGGCCTGGTCCAAAGGCAGTGTGTGCACGGCGCGTTGGACCTTCTTCGCGGCCAGCATCTGGCGTGGCAGTGCGAATCGGCGTTCTTGTCCTGCGACCTGGACGGCCCAGCCGAACGGGGTCTCCAGGGAGAAGCCGTCCGCGCGGAGGAATTCCAGGGTGAGGGCCGATTCGGAGACGATCGGGATCATGGCCTTGACCTGGGGTGGTACGGCGTCGGCGACCGCCCACTGGACGAAGCCGAGGTAGCTGGGGCCGTGCAGGATCATCGACTCGCCGAACCAGGGCTGCCTGATCACCCAGTCGATGGTGTCGAGGCCGTCCTCGCGTTCGCGGCGCAGGGGGTCCCAGGGACCGTCGGAGCCGAAGGTGCCGCGGGTGCTCTGGATGAGTACCTGGAAGCCTCGTTCGGCCAGCGGCCGGACCATCGGGCCCGCGGTCGCGCCTGCCCTGCCGTAGGGGACCCGGATGAGTGCGGTCGGCAGGCCGTCGCCTCCGGACCTCGGGGTCCAGCGGTCGGCCAGCAGGACTGCCCCGTCGCGCATCGGGACGCGCAGGTCGTGTTCGACCGTCAGGTTCCTGGTGGCGGGTGGGGGCAGGTGCAGCATGCGCTGGATGAGGTGGCTGCTGAGGTTCATCGGGGGTGGCCTCCGGGTGTGGGGGCGAGGGAGGTGGTGTGGCCGCGGGTGAGCACAGCCGAAAGGCGCAGCAGGCGGTCCGCCAGTTCTTCGGGGTCGAGGGGGTCGTCCGCGTCGATCAGCCAGTCGTGGACGATCGTGCCGCTTCCGCCCGTGATCAGTGCCGCCAGGTCCTGTGCGGTCGCCTCGTCGAGGTCGCCGAACACCTCCCGCAGGCCCTCCATGGTGATCAGCGATCCGAACAGCCTGTTCAGAGCCCGGGTCATGGGGAAGGCACACGATCCGGTGAGCATCGCGCGGTAGAAGGGCCGGTGCCGGGCGTGGTGCCGGGCCATCGCCAGGATGCGCGTGCGTCGCGGTGCGCCCACGTCCCCGACTTCGGGCAGGAGCTCCCGTTCGACCACCGCCGGCGTGGTGCGTGGTCGTACGGAGGACGGTCTGGCACGGTCTCCACCCGCGCGTTGATCACGCGAGCGCCGATCTTCACGTCCTTCGCCCACGACGGCACCAGACCCCAGCGCAGCGGCCGCAACTCCCGCTGCGGCGACACAGCGGCTTCCTTCTCGCGTGGGGCGCGCTCGAGGACGGCCCACACGTCGTCGGTCGGGGCGACGTTCCAGCTCGGCGCCAACGCCTCCTACGGGCGCCAGTCGGTGACCTGGAACAGCCGCACCAGATCCTCCGGGCTGCGGGTGGAGACACAACGGCCGCACATACGGCCACTGTGCCACCGGAGGAGCCGAGCTTCGCGCACCTCGTGCTCCACTCCGGGCATCGATCCGCACGGGAAAGCGGATTTCTTGACAATTCAGGGCTTTGGTTCCTATTCATATCCCTAGAGAGGTTTGCCCCATATCGCCAGGTGGGAGCTCCCTGGGGAGCGGGACAGCGCACAGCTGGAGGAGAGGACCATGGCACGGGCAGTGGGAATCGACCTCGGCACGACGAACTCGGTGGTCTGCGTGCTGGAGGGCGGCGAGCCCACGGTCGTCACCAACACGGAAGGGTCGCGGACCACCCCCTCAGTGGTCGCCTTCGCCAAGAGCGGCGAGGTGCTGGTCGGTGAGGTGGCAAAGCGCCAGGCCGTCACCAATGTGGAGCGCACCGTGCGCTCGGTCAAGCGGCACGTGGGCGAGGCGCAGTGGCGCTTCCCGGACACGGGGAGCATCGACGGCAAGCGGTACACGGCGCAGGAGATCTCCGCGCGCGTGCTGCAGAAACTCAAGCGGGACGCGGAGGCGTACCTGGGTGAGGACGTCACGGACGCGGTCATCACCGTTCCGGCGTACTTCAATGACGCGCAGCGCACCGCGACCAAGGAGGCCGGGGAGATCGCCGGGCTGAAGGTGTTGCGGATCATCAACGAGCCGACGGCCGCGGCGCTCGCGTACGGCTTGGACAAGGAGAACGACCAGACGGTTCTGGTATTCGACCTCGGTGGCGGCACCTTCGACGTGTCCCTGCTGGAGATCGGTGAGGGCGTGGTCGAGGTCAAGGCCACCAATGGCGATACGCACCTGGGCGGTGACGACTGGGACGAGCGGATCGTCGACCACCTGGCCAAGCAGTTCAAGAACAACTACGGCGTCGACCTGGGCAGGGACAAGATGGCCGTCCAGCGGCTGCGGGAGGCCGCCGAGCGGGCGAAGATCGAGCTGTCGTCGTCCTCGGAGACCACGGTCAATCTGCCCTATGTCACCGCGTCGGCCGAGGGCCCGCTGCACCTGGATGAGAAACTCACCCGGGCCCAGTTCCAGCAACTGACGGCGGACCTGCTGGAGCGCTGCAAGGGCCCGTTCCACAACGCGATCAAGGATGCCGGGATCAAGTTGTCCGACATCAGTCACGTCATCCTGGTCGGCGGATCCACACGGATGCCGGCGGTGACCGATCTGGTGCGCGAGCTGACCGGCAAGGACCCGCACAAAGGCGTGAACCCGGACGAGGTCGTGGCCGTGGGTGCCGCCCTGCAGGCCGGTGTCCTCAAGGGTGAGGTCAAGGACGTCCTGCTGCTCGACGTGACCCCGCTGTCCCTCGGTATCGAGACCAAGGGCGGCATCATGACCAAGCTCATCGAGCGGAACACGACGATCCCGACCAGGCGCTCGGAGATCTTCACCACGGCCGAGGACAATCAGCCGTCCGTGCAGATCCAGGTCTACCAGGGTGAGCGCGAGATGGCGGCCTACAACAAGCGGCTCGGGATGTTCGAGCTGACCGGTCTGCCGCCGGCCCCGCGTGGTGTCCCGCAGATCGAGGTCGCCTTCGACATCGACGCCAACGGCATCATGCACGTCGCGGCCAAGGACCTCGGCACGGGCAGGGAGCAGCGCATGACGGTCACCGGCGGCTCGGCTCTGCCGAAGCAGGACATCGACCGCATGATGCGCGAGGCGGAGCAGCACGCTGAGGAGGACCGGCGCCGCCGTGAGGCCGCCGAGGCCCGCAACCAGGCGGAGCAGGTCGCCTACCAGACCGAAAGGCTGCTCGCTGACAACGCCGACAAGATCCCCACGGATGTCAGGAGCGAGGTCGAAACCGCCCTGTCGCAGCTGAGGGAGACCCTCAAGGCAGAGCACGCCGGCAGCGACGACACGGTCGCCCTGCGCGAGGCGACCGAGAAGGTGATGGTGGCGGCTCAGAAGGTCGGCACCGCGATGTACGCGCAGGCGCAGGGCCAGGGAGGCGCCGCCACCGGCGGTGCGGGCGGTGCCACGGCAGGTGACACAGGCCAGGACGAGGATGTGGTGGACGCGGAAATCGTCGACGACGACAAGAGGCAGGAGGGTGCGTGATGCCCCGCCCCGGCGAACCCGACCGGTCTTGCGAGCGCCCGCTGGTGATCGTCGGGAGCGACTGGCGGCAACCGGGCGGAACCCTGGAGCCTCGGCGCCACGGCGACATCGAGCCTGCCCGGCAGCCCGCCGAGGCCCCCTCCGAGGCCGATGTGCTGCGGACCCGGTTGCGTGAGCGGACGGCTGACCTGCAACGGCTGCGATCGGAGTACGACAACTACCGCAAGCGGGTCCGCCGCGACCGCCGCGCCGTGGGCGAGGTCGCGGTGGCCAACGTGCTCACCGGGCTCCTCCCCGTCCTCGACGCCTTGGACGAGGCCCGCGCGCACGGTGTGGTCACCGGCGGCTTCCGGCATGTCGCCGACCTGCTGGAGACCGAACTGACGGCCCTGGGCCTCGAAGCCTTCGGTACACCGGGAGATCCCTTCGACCCCGCCCTGCACGAGGCCGTGTCCTGCGTTCGCGCCGGCCATGTCGATCGGCCCACGTGCACCACGATCCTCCGCCCCGGCTACCGAGTCGGCGACCAGATGCTACGCCCGGCACTGGCAGAGGTCACCGAACCGCCGGCCGACTAGAAGGCTGATGAAGCCTGGCATCGAGGCAGTGTTGCGACCGCGTCGGCTGCTTCCTGGGCGACGCGGGCGATGAGACGTTCCAGCGCGGCCCGGCTTTCGGCGGGGCCAGTGATGCCTGGTCGGCCAGCGAGGCCAGCCTCCCCTCCATTCGGTTGATCAGGTCGGCGACGCCGGACGGCAGCGGCACCCTTCGCGGTTCGACCTCCCGGATACGTGTCCTCCAGTCGCTGTGCGTCAGCGAGGTGCCGAGGTCGTACAGGCCGCCGGCGGTCGGCTGCGCCCAGTCGATCCACGATGGGCGGCAGCCTTCGGCCGGCGCTTGGGCGCGTTGCCGTCGGCGAGGACCGTGCCGCGAAGCCCTCGTGGGACTCTCCGAACTCCTCATGCCTCCACGCTCTTGCCCCTTCGCTCCCATGCCACGCTCCGGCACACCGGGGCCGGAACGCCGTGAGCGGTTCCCTTCGGCTCCTCACCGCTCGGGCTGGGCCACCATCGGGTCGCCGCTCGGGGGCCGGGGCGCCGCGCGGTGGCGACGGAGGCCCAGCGGGCTGAGTTCGAAGGCCAGCCGGCCCAGTGCAATGAGGGCGCCCTGCCCGAAGACGAGAATCAGCCATGCCCCGTCGCCCCAGTACCAGTTCTCGGTCCAGGGTCGCGTGATCGCCAGTGTTGCGATGACATGCGCGACGGCGACGACGATGCCAGTCCGCCGCTGCCGGGGACAAAGAAGGGGCAGCATCGCCCAGAGCGCGGAGACCAGCACCAGCCAGGGGGCGACAAAGGCCAGACCGAACATGACAGACCTCGATATCGGTAGAGAGCGCAGTGCGGCTACCGTCGCAGCGGCGGGCCCGCGGTACCAGCCCGGCGGAATATCGTCCGGATCACGATGTGGTCTGGGCGGCCTGTCACATGCGTGGGCACCGACTGGATTCGAATCGAGCGCGACGCGCGCGAGCTTGCTGAGGTCAGCGGCCTGACCGAGGTCCCGGAGGCGGCCACCTGCACCTGGCGGGCGGCATCGTACCGACCGTGGTGTGGTCGAGGGAGCCGTCGCGCTCCGCCTCCTGCTGCGCTCGCTCCGCCCTCCCGCATGGTCACCATGCCCGCTCTGGGGAGTGCCTGGGCCGTTTCAGCAGCGTGGTCTACGCGACGGCTCCGTCATGGGCGGATGCTCACCTTTGGGGTTCGTCTAGGGTGGCCCGGTGGGGACTTGGCTACGGGAACGGTGGGGCGGACAGCCGCTGTGGGCGAGATGGGTTCTCGCGGTGTACTTGATCGGCTTCCTTGAAGGAACCTGTGCTCATCTTCGCGACTTGGCCCGTGGCGGGGTTCACGCTTATGCGTCGTTTCCACAGGTTCCCTTGCGGGTGTTCTTCTTCGGCTTGGTGGTCCTCGACCCGCTGACTGCCGTGCTGGTGGGACTCCTGCGGAGGGAGGGCGTCTGGCTGGCGGGTACCGTGATGGTGATGGACGCCTGCGCGAACTGGGTCGGCAACTGGCAGTGGGTGCAGGACGATCCCGCAGGTCTGTTGCATCCCGTCGGTCTGTTGCCCATCACCCTCTTCGGCCTGTTCGTCGTCGCGTTCTCGGTTCCTTTGCATCGCACCGCTGCCGGAGCGGCGGGCAGGGCCCCAGGGCGGTGACGCCACCGCCCCCGGATCATGAACAACAAGGGGGAAGCCATACCGGAACCGGAGGCCGACGGCGTCAGTTGAGGTGGCGGCGCATCCACCAAGCGCAGAGGATTCCCAAAGCAACGGTGAGACCGAGGTGGATCCCTGTCGAGGCCCGGCGGCGGCGCAGAAGGTCGATCGCGTCGGCGTCGGTGGCTTCCTCGGCCGGCTCCGGAACAACAGGGCCGCGACGAGTAGGCCCGACGTTGAATCTACAGCAATGTAGAAGATTGTGAGGGTGAGGCGGCCCCATATCACTACGATGGGGCGGTGGTTGAGCGCTTACCGGTTGGGAGGGCGCAGAGCACGGCAGGTCAGGGAGGCGGCAGCGTGGGCAGGCAGGACAAGAGCGGCGGTCCGGGGGCGGACACACCTGCCCGTCGGCGCGGTCAGGGCGAACTGGAGGCCCAGGTGCTGTCCGCCCTGCGCGAGGCGCCGGAGCCGGTCACGGCGGGCTGGGTGCGCGAGCGCCTGGGCGGCAACCTCGCCTACACCACCGTCATCACGATCCTGACCCGTCTCCAGGCCAAGGCCGTGGTCACGCGGGAGCGGGCCGGCCGGTCCTTCACCTGGACGGCCCGCTCGGACGAAGCGGGCCTGGCCGCGCACCGCATGCGCCGTGTTCTGGACGGTGAGGCCGACCGCGAGGCCGTCCTGGCGAGCTTCGTCTCCGGTCTGCCGCCGCAGGACGAGGAACTGCTGCGCAAACTCCTCCAGGAGACGGAAGGCAGCGACCGGCCGGAGCGCGGAGAGGGCCAGGAGAGCTGACCCATGGGCGTGTTCGTCTTCCTGCCACTCGTCCTGCCGCTGACCGCATGGCCCATCGCTCGGCTGGCCGAACACCGCCTGCATCCGCGCCTGGCGACCCGTCTGCTGTCCGCCGTCGCCGCCGTCCTGGGCCTGTGCAGCAGTCTGTGCCTGGGACTACTGGCGATCGTCGGCACCGCTCAACTCCCGGGCAACCCGCTGCCGGACGCCTGGGCCGATCCGGAGGTGCGGGCGGCCGTGCCGCACGACGAGGTGGTCGGCAAGGGCGCGGTCGCCGTCCTCGCCGCCGCGGCCGCGGCCTGCACGGCCCTGCTGCTGCGCCACCGCCGGGTGCGCCGCCGTACCGCACGGGCGCTGCGCGGACTGCCCGCCACCCAGGTTGCCGTCCTCCCGGACGACATCCCGTACGCCCACACCCTCCCCGGGCGTGGGGACACGGGCCGGATCCTGGTCTCCACCGGCATGCTGGGCGGCCTCACCTCCCGCGAGCGGCGCGTCCTGTTCGCCCACGAACGCGCCCACCTCACCGGCCACCACCACCGCTACCTGCTGTTCGCCGGGCTGGCGGCCCGGGCGAACCCGTTCCTGCGCCCGCTACGCACCGCCGTCGCCTGCACCGTGGAGCGCTGGGCGGACGAGGAGGCGGCCGCAGCGGTAGGTGACCGCCGGACCACCGCCCGCGCGATCGCCAAAGCCGCCCTCATCTCCCGCCGGGCACCCGCCTCCACACTGGCCGGCCTGGCCGCCGTACCGGGACCGGTACCGCGCCGGGTGGCGGCCCTGCTGGGGCCGGCCCCGGCCGCGCGCACCTGGCCGCCGATGTTCACCTCCGTGGGCATGGCCGCCTGGACCGCTGCCGTCGGCGCAGCCCTGTCCGCGATGTCCTCGGCGAACTCCGCGGTGACGATGTTCCTGATCCTCAAGGCGGCGACGCCGCTGTAGGGCGGCTCACGCGGGCCAAGCCTCGGGGAGCCGGGTAGACCGATCAGAGGTCGAACTCGTGCGGCGGCAGGTCGAGGGTGAAGCACGCCTCCCGTACGACGGCTTGCTCGGTCTTGTCGAAGTCGCCGTCGGCGCCGCCGATGACGATGCCGATCTGGATGACGGCCCGGGCCTCGGCGGGCTTCTTCTTCGCCTTGGCGATCTCCTGCAACACGCTGACCTTGCCGAAGGCGAAGTCGGCGGTCAGCTTGTTGAGGTTGTCGTCGAAGCGCCGCTGAAGATCCGTGGCGTCGAAGTTCTGCAACACCTCGTTGGTGGCGATCAGCTGGGCCACGCGCTGCCGCTCGGCCGGATCGATGGTGCCGTCCGCCGCCGCGACCAGGGCGCACATCGCCATGCTCGCGTCGCGGAAGGCGCCGCTCTTGAGGTCGTTCTTCTTCGCCACGAGCTGGGTCTGCATCGTCGACGCGGACTCCTTGATGCGGTCCCACAGGGCCATGAGAACTCCAGACGTTCGTCATCAGAGGCCCGCCCGCCCCGGCGGCGGCCGATGCCCCATCGCTATCTACAGCACCGTAGAAACTAGCGACCCGCTGGATAAGTTCCGACCGTTTCCTGGAAGTTCATCGCTACAGAGGGGGACGGCTGGCCGGCCCCGAGGGCGCCGACCGATTCCTGCAGACGATCCGTGCCTGACAGCGCGACCCGGGTCTCTGAGGAGGCGACCGGGATCTGCGCGACGAGCTCCACGATGCAGTGGGCGGCGAGTTCGGGTTCGCTCCGGAGCGGTCGGACATGTCCCACAGCACCACGTCACGCACCACGTCACGGATGGTGAGCAGGCTGTGGCCGCCGCCTGCTCGTTCTGCGGCTGCCGATCTGGCCGCCCCGCGTCTTCTGCTCGACGACGTCGACGGTGCAGCCGAGGCCCTCGCGCCGGTCCGGGAGTTATCGGTCGGCCAGTGCAACACCGGCATCGTCGTACGGACCGCCTGCATCGGACGGCATGGTGGGCGATGAGTCACCGTTTTCGGGTACACGGTGAGAAAAGCACTATCCGCAGCGGGAGGCGGTCATGCTTGTCCTCGGCATTATCCTGCTGGTCGTCGGCTTCGTCACCGGCATATCAATCTTGTGGACCATCGGCATCATCCTTGCCGTGGTCGGCGCTGTTCTCTGGATCTTGGGCTCTACGGGGCACGCGGTTGCCGGCCATCGGCACTATTGGTGATCGATTCGGCAGTGCCTCCACAGAGGCGTCTGTGTTTCTTCAACACGAACAGGGAGCTTGGCGGGCGGTCCTGGAGCTGGTTACGGCCATACCCTGGCCGGCCGCCGCGAGGGTGTGCTCACCACCCGGGGAAATCGGGCCGCGAGGGACTGCTGGAAGAGGCCCTGCGGCCCGTCGGTGAGCGGCGGCTCCGCACGTTGCTGCTGTGCCTGGCCGCCGGGTGGCGGCGGACACGGACCTCGTCTCCTCGTCGGCGTGAGCAGCGTTCTGGAACCTCAACGTGCCGTCCGCCAGCACCTGCGCGAGCGCGGCTTCCGCAAGTGGCTCTCCCTGCCTGGCGGATCAGCGGGGCCACCACCGGCGGCGTCGGGGCAGCCGTGGCGGCAGGCCGTCTGCCTGTGGGCCAGGGAGAGCCCCCGGGCCCGAAAGCCGCAGGTCCGGGAAGCGGTGCCCGGAGCCCGGGGCTGCTGCTGGCGCGGGACAGCCTCCGGGCCGCCGGTCAGGTGCTCGTCGTCATCCGAACTGGCCGGGCTGGTAGTCGCCGGCGGGCTGCTGGAGGATGACGTTCATCCGGTTGAAGGCGTTGATGAGGGCGATCTGGGACACCAGGGCGGTGAGCTGCTCCTCGTCGTAGTGCTTGGCGGCGTTCGCCCAGGCCTCGTCCGTGACCCCACCGGCCGCGTCGGCAAGGCGGGTGCCCTGCTCCGTCAGCTCCAGCGCGGCGCGCTCGGCATCGGTGAAGACCTTGGCCTCCCGCCACGCCGCGACCAGGTTGAGGCGCACCGAGCTCTCACCGGCGGCTGCGGCGTCCTTGGTGTGCATGTCGAGGCAGAAACCGCACCCGTTGATCTGACTCGCGCGGATCTTCACCAGCTCCTGCGTCGCGGCAGGAAGCGTCGAGTCCGAGACCACCTTGCCTGCCGAGACGATGTGCTTCAGGAACTTGCCTGCGGTCGGGCTGCCGAAGACGTTCAAACGGGCATCCATGGCGCACTCCTCTGCCGTTGTTGGTGGCTACACACCCATGACGGAACGGCTCGGCGCGGTGTGACATGAACGAGTGTGACGCGCGTCTCTCCCACCCGTGCCGCAGGAGCGAGTACCCACAACGAAGTTCAGCACCGCTGCCGAGACGCCGCCCCGCCCCTCTCTGGTCCGTCCGGTGATCAATGGCCTGCCAGGCTCGGAGGAGGCGCGCCGTTGCCTGGACGGTGGTGTTGGATCATGCCTGGTGGCAGGTCGCGACCGCGCCGTCGACGGAAGAGCGCCCGAGCGCTCTCCCGCGCCCGCGGCCCCGCCGAACGTCGCGAGGCACGTCGGAAGTCCTGGCGGATCCTCCGCAGAGCACGGTGCGGCCCGAATCGAATGACGTAAGTCGCGAAAGTCGGCCTCACCTGGAAGCGGTGCTTGTCCAGTCGGGTTGGCGCCGTGTGACCACGTGGGTGCTGCTGCCGTAGGAGATGTGCCCGGCTCAACGCGCCGGGCCGTGTTCGCGCTCCCGCGGAACTCCGACAGGCCCAGGCGGGAGTGGGGCGGCAACCTTTTCGTTTCCTGCGGCCACCGAGGAGTGCAACATCGACTCGATCTTCCGAACGGATGGACATGAGGGCAACGAGGCGGACCGCGCGGAGTAGCAGGCGCAGCCTCGGGCTGATGAAGGTCACTCCTTTGGCGCTGATCGCCGCGGGCGTTCTCGCCTGCCTGGTCATGGCGTTCCTCCCCGACGGCAAGGCCCGTGCCGGGCATGCCGCGGCCGCGCCCGTCGCCGGCACCGGAGTGACCGCACCGACCGTGACGGCGTCCCCGACCGCGGACGGATCCCCGACTACGGCGACGTCCCCGACCGCGGCGGGGGCCCCGACCTCCGCGGCTGGTGCGAGCACCGCAGCGGCGCAGCCGTCGGCCACGGGGCGGACGGCGTCCGCGGTGGCATCGTTGGCGGGACGGATTCAGCCCAAGGTCACCTACCAGGGAATGGCCACCTCCTACGATGCCGGGACCGGCGACGGCGCCTGCCTGTACGGCCCGACCGATGACCTCATGGTCGCGGCGATGAACCACACCGACTACGAGTCCGCCAAGGCCTGCGGGGCGTACGTGGTCGTCCGTACGGCCGGCGGCGCTTCTGTCACAGTCCGGATCGTCAACGAATGCCCATTGCCCTGCGCACCCGGGCAACTCGACCTCAGCGCACAGGCCTTCGCCGAACTCGCCGACCCCTCGCTCGGCCGGATCCCGATCACGTGGAAGCTGCTGAGCCCCAGCACCTCCGGCACCGTCTCCATCCGGTACAAGACCGGGTCCAGTCGTTGGTGGTGCGGCATTCAGGCGATCGGCCACCGCAATCCGGTGGCGCGGATCGAGGTCCGCACCACCAACGGCTGGCGGCAGCTGCCCCGTACCGACTGCAACTACTTCATCTCCGCCGACGGCAGCGGGTGTGGCGACACGATCAGGATCACCGACATCTACGGAGAACAATTGACAGTCAACGGGATCGAGCTGCGGCCGAACGTCGTGCAGCCGACCCGGGTCCAGTTCGCCCAGCACTGACCCCGCCGCCCGTGGACACAAAACCGTGGTGGTCGGGCCGCCACGGGACCGGCCGAGAGCATGGTGCTGTGGCTCGCCGGCCCGGGGCGGTACGTCCACGGCGAGCCGGTCTGTGACGTCCAGGTGATCGCATCGAGCACCTATGCGCTCGCGGCCCGAGTGCTCGCCTCCTGTCCGTCGGAAAAAGTTGACGCGTCGGAATTTTCCGACCTATTGTTGTGGCATGCCAACGGACGTGTTCGGCGTGCTGGCCAATCCGGTGCGCCGCAAGCTGCTCGAATGCCTGCGCGAAGGTCCACGGGCCACAGGTGATCTGGCCAGCCTGTTCGAAGTAGGGCGCCCGGCGGTCTCCGAACACCTGGCGGTGCTGCGGTCCGCCGGTCTGGTGCGCGAGGAGCCCCGCGGCAGGCAGCGGTTCTATCACCTCGAGCCGGAGGGGCTCGCCGAGGTCGGCGAATGGCTGCACCCGTTCGAGCACTACTGGAAGCAGCGACTGCAAACGCTGGCCGACGTACTGGACGAGGAGAACACCCCATGACCGAGCATGCCGTGATCCGGTGCGAGCAGTACCTGACTCACCCGCCTGCTGCGGTGTGGACCGCACTGACCGACCCCGGACTTCTCGCCCGCTGGTGGGTCCCCGGCGACATCAAGCCGATCGTCGGCCACCGTTTCACCCTCGACATGGGCAACTGGGGCGTACAGCCCTGCGAGGTGACTGAGGTCGATCCCGAGCGGCTGCTGCGCTATCGGTTCGCAGAAGGATCGCTGGACACCACGATCACCTGGCGGCTGGAGCCGGACGGCCAGGGCACCCGCTTGCTGCTCGAACACGCCGGCTTCGACCTCGACTCTCCGCTGGGTCAACACGCCTACCAGGGCATGGGTGAGGGCTGGCCGCACGTCGTCGCTCGTATCGACACGGCCCTGGCCAACCCCGCTGCCTGACCTTGGACATCCAGGAGATCGTCGAGCTGTGTCGGCGGGGTGACCGCTCGGTCGGCCAGGTCGCCAAGGGCTTCGACCCGACCGAGACCGCGGTACGCCACTGGGCAAGCGGGCTGCAGACCGAGGTCGATGCCGGCGCCGCGAACGGGCCATGCCCAGGAAGTAGCCGACCGCCGCCGACACCTGCGCGAGACCGGCACGTCGTCGGCCGCTACGTGGCCCAGTTCCGCGACGGCACCGGCGCGCCCGCCGCCGCAGTGATCTCCGCTCCACGGGCAATCACATCCTGGACCATGCGCCCCGTGAGACCTCAGCGAAGGCGGGCATGATCAGCGGTGTTTGGCCTGTCATCCGCAATCGTCAAGTTGACCTGCGTAGACGCCGGCGGCGTCGCGGATTCCGGGACCTGAGAGGCGGACTGCCGTTGAACGGGTTGGCCACATGTCTGGGGCCGAGCGTCTCATCGCTCAACCGCCACATGAAGGGCTCAGTCGGGCTGGCTTTGGGTGCCTCGGCGGGTTTGAGCCATCCACTCCGGTGCCGGCTCGGCGTCGCCGTATCCGTCGTGCCAGTTCCACCATTCGTACGGCGGGGTCTGGGGATAGCCCTCGGGTGAGTCCTCCCATGTCTCCTGCCGCCCGAGCGCAGTGATGTCGAGGTAGCTCCAGGTGCTCCCCAATGCCTCGTCACCGCGGGCGTTGATGAAGTAGGTCCGGAACACTCTGTCGCCATCGCGGATGAACGCGTTCGTGCCGTGCCACTCGTCCACACCGAAGTCGGTGTCGAAATCGTCGTTGATCGTGTACCAAGGCATCGTCCAGCCCATCCGCGCTTTCACACGCTCGATCTCCGGCTGCGGCGCGCGCGAGACGAAGACGAGAGTGGTGTCGCGGGCGTTCAAATGAGCAAGGTGGCCAACATGGTCAGCCACCATGGAGCAGCCGCGGCAAGCGTGGTCAGGCCAGCCGAAGACGTCGGGATCGAAGAAGGCGCGGTAGACGATCAGCTGGCGACGGCCCTCGAAGAGGTCAAGCAGACTCGCCTTGCCCTCGGGTCCGTCGAACTCATACTCCTTCTCCACTGCCAGCCACGGCATCCGCCGGCGTTTGGCGGCCAGTGCGTCACGAGCGCGGGTCAACTACTTCTCCTCCACGAGAAGTTGCCGGCGTGCAGCTTCCCACTCTTGCGGCGAAACGATCGGGGGTGTCTTCATTGCTACGTTCACCTTCCAGTTCAGTCCGAGCCCACTCGTGGGGGCAGGGGGGTGAGCCTGGCGCTGCTCGGCAGGCCCCCTACATCCAGGGTCGGCGGCCACCGGCATGGGCGCATGCCGATACCCAAGAAATCAAACACGTAATCGATATCTGGTGTTGGTGAGCCCCGCCGGGCGTGGCGCTCGGTCGCAGTGCCGTTGGGGCGCCGGTTCGCGACCTGGGGTTCCTGGGCGCCGGCCCGAGCGACACACCCGCATTCCCCGTGCCCGTGGTATTCATTCGGTGGTGCTCTTGAGGTGCCAAATGTCTGCGAGTGCCGAGGTGGTGAACATCAGTCGCTGCATCAGGTGCTCGGCGGCCGTCATGCAGACGGTCGGCGGCCATGTGTCAGCCCGTGCTCCTCGGCGGGGGCGGACGCGCCAGGTTTCGTGCGGCTCCCGCATCCGGGGACGACCAGTGTGTCGGCAACGGCTGAATTTGGGGCCAGTTCGAACGGTTCAATCGTGAGCCACCGTGCGGCCTCGGTGGTTCGTGTCAGTTGTTGTCGGTGGCCG